>NZ_QKZK01000015.1 GCF_003254275.1 Breznakibacter xylanolyticus
GTTGGTTATGAATGTTTGATAACTTGGAGAAATGCGCAACGTTATCTTGCCGGCGCGCCATCGGTGCGCAATATCGGTAGAAAATGCATGTTGGGTTTGTTGTCCCGCCCCGCTGGGGGCGGAACTTCTTGCATGCTATATCGTTTCTACCGAGCTTGTGCCCCGCTGGGGCATTGCGTGAAGTTCTCCCGATCCCTTGCTTTTGTGCAAAAAATCATGAGGCTGGAGTATAATTACGCGAAGCCATACGGAGGTCTTCTTCGTACCAACTACGACCCATTTTCGCCCCTTCTTCGACTCCGGGTCGAAGCGGTATCGAAGCGGAGTCGAAGAACAGTCGAAGCGGTCCCGAAGCAGTCTCGAAGCAGACCCGAATAAACGTCTTTTCCCATCCCTTACAGGGAGCCAACGGCAGTAGGTGTCATTGCAAGATGCAGGTAAACAATTCATTCGTGTGGTTGCTACATGACGGTAATATTACTGTCATTTTCGGTGTCGATGATGCCATTTACATTTGTAGCAACCCTTACATATGCAGCGGGCAGTGATTTGGCGATCAGGTGTTTTGATGGATAATAATTGTTTGAATGTGTGTGAATCATTCCGAATCTTCCTGCCGACGTGCATTTGCCATGCGTGTCTTGAATTTCAAATGTAAGAAATTGATACTCCAAATTTGAGGTGTCCCTAAAATTGATTTATTTTGCAAATTTTCCGAAAATCGACAATGCTCAAAATGTTAGGAGTCATTATATAATATGAAGACAGAAATAAAGAATGCCACAATGAAAATGATGAATGGTAACGAAGCCGTTGCCAGAGGGGCCTTTGAAGCTGGCGTTAAAGTAGCATCCGGTTTTCCGGGCACACCGTCCACGGAGGTGATGGATTATACTCAACAGCGTTATCCTGATATTTATTGTGAATGGTCCACCAATGAGAAAGTGGGCTTAGAAGTCGCCATTGGGGCTTCATTTGCCGGTTATCGGAGTTTGGCAATCATGAAAACAGTGGGTTTGCATGTGGCCGCGGATGCGCTGGGCGGTGCGGCCGGCAGTCAAATTAACGGGGGTATTGTGTTAGTCGTTGGCGATGATGTGGGTCGTATTGCGGGTGATGACTATAACGATGTTCGCCATTATGGCAATATGTTTAATATTCCTGTATTGGAGCCAAGTGACAGTCAGGAAGCCAAGGATTTGATGGTGAAAGCGTTTGAAATTAGTGAAGAATACTCCACACCTGTCATCCTTAAAATCACATCAGTGATATGCAAAACGACCAGTCGGGTTGTCATTGATGAAAACTATACTTACGAAGCAAAGTGCAGAGTTAAATATCCTGTCAGTTTCAGTAAAGTGATCATGACCACCATGATGATGAATGCCAAAGGCTCCGAGCATCCTAAGTTGGTCAAATGCTTTCACGATTTCCCGGCGCAAATGAAGCGACTGGCTGAGGATAGCAACAACCTCCCGATTAACAAGCTGGAGCTGAAAGGTAAAAAGATTGGGGTCATTACAGCAGGTACGCCTTATTATTACGTCAAAGAGGTATTGCCCGAGGCCTCCATCTTAAAACTGGGGCTAGTGATGCCGCTTCCTGAAAAGATGATCCGGGAATTGGCTCAACACGTCGAGACCCTTTATGTGATTGAAGATGGTCATGATATTATGGAAAAGAATATCAAAGATCTGGGTATTTCGGTCATTGGCAAAGCGTTATTCCCCAAGTTCCCCGAGATGATGCGTTTTACCCCCGACATTATCGAGGAAAAACTCGTTCCGGGCGCACCCCAAAGAACACCAATGGAAGGTGTTCCTTTCCGACTCCCGGTGAGTTGTGCCGGATGTTCTCACCTCTTTATCGCCCATATATTAAAAAAACACAAAATAAAGGCGGCTGCCGATGTGACCTGTGGACTCATTGGTTGTTTTCCTCACATGGAATCCTATCAGCTGCAAAAATGCATGGGGTCGAGCATTGCGTTAGCCCATGGTTACAATGTGGCAAAAGATCACAAAGAAAAATTTGTGGCCATGATAGGCGATGGTGGCTTTTGGGCAACAGGGATCAATGGTTTGATGAACCTGATTTTCAACGACAGTCAGTCAACGACAATCATTGTTGACAATAGCTGCTTGGCAATGACCGGTGGTCAGCATGTGGCCTCCAGTGAGTTTGGGTTTAATTATAAGCCGGAAAATAAGCTGGAAATCGCCAAAGTATGCGAAGCCGTTGGTGTAAAAGATATTGTCACCGTAGATGCCTACGAATTTGAGGGCCTTGAAAAAGCCATTCTCAATGCCGTCAATGCACCGACAAATTCTGTGGTCATTGTTAAAAAGCCTTGTGTGACCCGATTTAAGCTTCCTAAAAGCACGCCTTATTTTATTGTTCAGGATAAGTGTACCCAGTGTCGGAAGTGTATCAATATTGGCTGTTTAGCCATTGAGAGTAAAAAAGGCAAGGACGGAAAAGTTGAAATCGTGATCAACGAAGATCTTTGTGTGGGCTGTGGATTGTGTTCAACAGCATGTAAGTTTGATGCAATAAAATTATCATAATGGAGGATACAGGAAAAAATATCATCATCGCAGGTGTCGGAGGGCAGGGGATTCTTCTGTTCAGTAACCTCTTAAGCAAGTATTACATGAAACTTGGTTATGAGTTAAAAATATCTGATGTCATTGGGTTAGGTCAACGAGGTGGCGGTGTTGAAAGCCATTTCCGTTATTCAAAAAATCCGGTGTTATCTCCCTTTATCAAATCCGGAGATGTGGATTACCTTTTGTCATTTGAACAAACCGAAACGCTTCGCTATTTGCATTGCCTGAAAGCGGATGGCGTTGTATTCTCAAGCACTTTTGAGTTAAGCACATCCAGCGTAAATACTCGTCTGGAAAAGGATATGTCTGAATCAAAAACCGAGATTATTAAGAAATCCGGAAAGCAGACATTTATTGTCGATCCCGATAAGAATAAGAGCCCGGAATTTGATATCAGCAAAATGATGAATATCGTGATGCTTGGTTTCTATGCCGAATTTAGAGGCTATTCGCATGATGAGATGCTTCAAATTGTGAAGGAAAGCGTTCCTGAAAAGTTTATTGCCGGTAATATGAAAGCTTACGAAAAAGGGGTTGTGATTGCTCGTGCTGAACTGGCATAAACACAGCCCCCTAAATCCCCCTTCAGGGGACTTTAAAAAAAAGCATATTTACAAAATGCGCCTCATTTCCCCCCCTTTAGGTCTAGTGAAACTGACACACATGGGGATGATTACATAAGTAAAACGAACTTCACATTCCCTCCTTCGGAGGGGCTTGGGGAGGCTAATTATAAAACATGGAATTACCTGAAGGCATTGTACTGCTGGATAGTTTAGGTGATTTGCAAGCCGACAATATATCTCCGATTCTTGTGTGTGGCTCCCATTGCGGTGATGATGGGACTTTGGCCCTAAAGGTGAAAAACTGCCATGTCAAAGCTGTTTTTCTTAACAATGCCGGTATCGGAAAAAATCAGGCAGGCATCAGTGGGCTTCATCATTACCAGGCTGAAGGGATTATGGCCTGTGCTGTGGATCACTATAGTGCTGAAATTGGGGTTGCCCGCGATACCTGGGAGTGTGGCATCATCAGTCACACAAACCTTAACGCCGAGGAAGCCGGAATTAAAATGGGTGATACGGTAATGGAAGCTGTGGCCAAAATCATTCATTTATTCAATATCTCTTCGTCGGCTCAAATCAGAATGGATTTAGTATCGCTTGTTGATGAAAAGAAAGATGTCCATGGCAAGGCTGACCCGAAAAAACAGGTTCAAACCCTTGTCGATGGTGTGAGTATCACAGTCACCGATAGCATCACTTTTTTAAACGAGAACAATGCAGGTGATATCGTTGTGTGTGGGTCGCATGGTGGTGTCAGTGCCGGACATTATGCTCAGAAACATCGTGTAAAAGCTGTGTTTTTTAATGATGCCGGAATTGGTAAAAACGGTGCAGGCATTAAAAGTCTGGAATCGCTTAGTAAAGCTGGTATTCTTGCATGCACGGTCGACTGTATGAGTGCCGAAATTTTCAACGGGCAGGACATACTCGACAGTGGCATTATCACTGTTTGCAATCAACTGGCAGAGAGCAGAAACATCAAGATGGCAATGACGGTCAAAGAAGCTATTAAGTACATTGCTTAGAGCATCTTGTTTTACCCAACCACATCACGTGTCCATCACGTTTGTGATTGCTCTGACAATGGTGCACCATGGTGCGATTTTATGAATAAAAAAAACTGAAAATTGAAACAGACTGGTTTCCCCTGTAGCGAAAATAGCTACTTAAAAGATTACATCTATCAAATCACCAGTAGCTTGAAAAAACTGGCGAATATTGAGATTGTGGATGCTTCATTGAGTTTAGAAGAACAAGCAAAGCAAGTCTTCAATTCCGGTTATGTGCTTTTGGCTCATGATGCGTCCAATGAACCGGTATTCAACTATGCCAATCAATCAGCACTGAACCTGTTTGAAATGTCGTGGGAGGAATTTATAAATATGCCTTCTAAATATTCGGCCGAAAGCGACGAGAGAGGTAGCAGAGCAAAGTTTATTGCTGAGGTTGAAGCCAATGGCTATTCAAAAGATTATTCGGGTATTAGAATATCTAAAACAGGCAAGCGTTTTGAAATTAAGAATGTCATTCTTTGGAATGTTTACGATTCGGATAATAAAAGAATCGGTCAGGCAGCTTTGTTTAATGAGTATACTTACTTGTAAATAAATGTCGGTTTATTATGATCTTTTGCCCGACTGGGGCAAGACATATCGATAAAACCTTTCATGCGCTCGATTTCTCCAGCCTCATAGCCGGAGAATTTTGCAACATCTTGAATTTCTTACTTCGTTAACTTTTGTAACGCGCATTGGGCTTCTCGATGTGAGTGTGTATTATTCAACTCATTATTCGCTTTCCTAAGCACACTGTGCCCGGATGTAAATCTCTAACAATGAATTAATCCACGAATTTCACTAATGAGACGAATTGAAAAGCAAATCGTGGAATTCGTGGAAAGATCCCTTTAACTCATCACAACGTAGGGGAATCGCAAGTTCCTAAATCATTGCGATTGCCACCAGAGGGGAGAATGTCGTTTTAGTTGGTCGGCAGCCAGCCATTGCATATCTCCTTCAACTCCTTTTCCAATGCCTTGCGCTTGTTGGGGGTTAATTCCAGGGCGTTCAACACTTCGGGTTGTTGTTTGAGTTGCGAACAGATGACGATATCTTGTTGCAGGAGTTGTTGTTTTTGTTTGGCTGTGAGATAGGTGAGGATGGTGATGGGGAAAATTTTTTCGCGTTCAAGCATTTCCTTCAGGCCGTTTCCTTCGGGATAGTCCCATGCCAGCAGTTTGAGTCCGCTACCATTGCCGTAGCCAATGGAGTCGCCCGAGAAACGGGTGTTGGTCACCACCCAGCCGGTGAACTCAAAGCCCTGGTATTCGGGCATAAGTTTCCGTACCCCCACAATGTCGTCCACGCGCGAACGCACATACAGGGGCACCTGCACGCTCACCTGGTGGCCCTGGTCGCTGTGGTATTTGCATTCCATCAGGTGTTGTTCCTTTTCGCGGGTCGCTATCACGTCCATTTCGTGGGTGATGCACTTGCCGTTGACGGTGACTCCCACCTGGCATTGGTACCCCAGTTTTTCGAATAACAGTCCCATTAGTAATTCAAATGGATAGCCTGTTGGCCCCAGTTCCAGCATGGCCTGTTTGAGGCGGTAACGCAGGGCTCCGTGCGATTTTTTTTTGCGAAGCAGCGAAAAAGCGCGCTGAAATATTTTCTGGGTCGACACACCATCGTAAATCCATGCACTGATTTCGGCTACAATCTCTTTGGCCAAATCGGGATGTGCGCCGGCATTCACGAGCGAACGCTCCAGTTTGATGGCCAGATAGGGCTGTTCTTCGCCCGATGCTTTGCGAATGGTGATAATCCGTTTGGGGGTGGTGATGGTGAGGGTGTCCATTTTTTTAGTGTAAGAGTGTAAGAGTGCAAAAGTGCGAAAGTACGTTGTGGGGATGGTTAGGCAGGGGTTAATTTATGAGAAAAGGCGTGAGACAGAGGTTGAGATATGTCTTCTTGTCTTTTATCCGGTTATCATCATCTAAACGACATTGAGCCCTACGCCGTTATCTTCCCAATCCTACCAACGAATTGGGAAGTAATCCTTCAAGAACTGCCCGCACCAGTGTTTGCCGGTGTTGATGCCGTCGATGAATGGGTCGCATACGCGGGCAGCGCCGTCCACAATGTCGAGTGGTGGCTGAAAGTCGTGCAGCTGTTGCTTGCGTTTGGCCAGTTCCACGGGGTCTTCGTCGGTCACCCAGCCGGTGTCAACGGCATTCATGTAGATACCGAAATTGGCCAGTTCGCCTGCCGAAGTGTGGGTGAGCATGTTGAGTGCTGCCTTGGCCATGTTGGTGTGGGGATGGCGTGCTTCTTTGTTGAAGGTGTGAAACTTGCCCTCCATGGCGGTGACGTTTACCACGTGTTTTTTTCCGGTGTTGTCGCGTTTCATCATTTCAATGAGGCGGTTGCACAGCACGAAGGGTGCCACGGCGTTCACCAGTTGCACTTCGAGCATCTCCATGGTTTCAATCTCGCCCAGCTTCAGGCGCCAGCTGTTGGTGGTTCGCAAGTCCACCTGTTGCAAGTCGGCATCGAGCTGCCCGGTGGGGAACACCTCGGAGGTGTTGAGGCTGTTGTCGAAGCGGTAGGGGATTTGCGATAGTTGTGCCGATGCACGGATACCCAGCCCCGGCATGGGGTTTTGCCAGCTCACCGCCAACGCCTGGGTGCCATCGTCGGAGCGGAGTGTGGAGCCTTCAATTTCGCGCAGGCACTCGTGGTGATGTGCCAGCAGCATTTGCACGTCCGAGGTATGCTGTCCGTAGGTCAGCGATTCAGTTTCCATCATGTGGGCGTAGAATCCGGCAGGGCGGCGCACTGTTTGTGCGGCGTTATTGATCAGGATGTCAAGACGGTCGTATTTGTGTTCGATGTAGGAGGCAAAGAGTTCTACACTGGGGATGTGGCGAAGGTCAAGCCCGTAAATATGCAAGCGATGCCCCCATTCGTGAAAGTCCTCTTCTTTGGCAAAACGAATGGCCGAGTCGGCCGGGAACCGGGTGGTGGCGATGACAGTGGCACCTGAGCGGAGCATCATCAGGGTGGCATGGTACCCGATTTTGAGGCGTGAGCCGGTGATGAGTGCCACCATTCCCTTCATGTCGCATCGTTGAAAACGCTTGGCGTAGTTGAGGTCGCCGCACTCGGGGCACATGGTGTCGTAAAAGTGATGAACTTCGGTGTAGAGTTTTTTGCACACGTAACAGTTCTGTGGCGTGAGCAGCACGCGTTTTTCTTTGCCGGCTTCGGTTTCGTGCGCGGCTAACTGTTTGGGAGCTTCAAAGATGCTGGCTTCACGTGCTTTGCGGATGTGCGTTTCGGCGCGAGCCTGCCTGTTTTGGGTGCTGATGGCCGCTTTGCGCATGGCCTTGGCGCTCTTGTTGCGTTTTTTCAGCTCGGCACGGTCGGGACGGCTGATTTGCCCGGCGGCTTTCATCAACTCAATGCGCTGCGTTTCGGGCAGGTGTGCCAGTTGGTCACCATTGGTCAGCAGTTGTTGCAAGATTGCGATGCAGGCATCCACATCCTGCGGGCTAATTTTTTTGTTTGTTGTCATTTGTCACCTCATTCTATCGGGAAGCAAATGTAAGAATGTTTTCAATGGCTCGGTTCACGATTCGCTATCGCACAGATGATTTGGTCCGATGGTTTTGTTTCCTCTTCATCATCATCTGAGAGGAATCGGAAGTAAGGGAAGATTGACGGGGCAAAGTTCGTGATGGGCTGATAGAGGTATGATTTTTCTTTCTCTTTGTCCGGGATTAGTTTGGTATCCCATTGAAAAAAGGTCATGATGGATACAAACACACTGATGATAAATGCGAAGACCGTGACGCTGAAGATGGCACCTAACAATCGGTTCACCAGGTTAAGTGCTGTGATTTCTATCACTTTGGTGAGGGCAACGGCCAACAGGTTCATCCCAATGATGATGCCGATAAAAATGAGCAGAAACACAATGATGCCTGTGTATTCAAAATCGCACCACTGACGCACCCAGGCATCGGCATGGTTGCTCAAGAACATGGCGCCCAAAATGCCAATGACGAGCGCCGCCAATGACGACAGCTCAATGATGAAACCATTCTGAAAGCCTTTGACGATGCCCCAAATGAGCAGCCCGCCAACGATGATGTCGAAGATTGAAATGGGCATGTTTCTGTTTTAAAGCCCCCTAATCCCCTTAAGGGGGACTTTGGGTTGGTTATGTTTATTGTGTCGTATTAAGTACTTTCTTTCTCTTGCACTTCTTCAAATCATCACTAGCTGCGCTGATCATCGATTCGCCCATTCATCGAAATGAGTTGCTCAATGATTTCGCGGTTGTTTTGCAGTCTTGGAACTTTGTTCTGCCCCCCCACTTTTTTATAGGTCTTGAGCCAGTCGAAAAAGAGGTTTTCGCGGGCAATGACCAGTTGAGGTGTGTCAAGGGTCATATTTTTGTATCGTTTGGCCTCGTAGTCGCTGTTGACCGATTGTAGGGTGGTGTCAAACACCTGCATGAACCGTTGAGTATCCGATGGTTTCTTTTCAAATTCAATCACCCACTCGTGGGCTCCTTTGTTGTTGGTGCCCATGTAGAGGGGGGCGCCGGTGTATTCGCGTATCAGGGCGCCTGTTTGAGCGCAGGCTTCGTGCATGGCTCGTTCGGCGTTATCAATCATGACCTCCTCACCAAAGGCGTTGATAAACAGCTTCACCCTGCCGGTGATGACAATGCGGAACGGTTCTTTATTGATGAATCGTACTGTGTCGCCAATCATGTATCGCCACAGTCCGCCATTGGTGGTGATCACCATGGCATAGTCGGTGTTGAGCTCCACATCTTCGAGGGTCAGCAGTCGCGGATGTTCCTTTCCGACCTGATCCTGGGGCATGAATTCATAAAAAATGCCATAGTCGAGCATCAACAGCATGCCGGGCTGCGACAGATCGTCCTGAATGGCAAAAAAGCCTTCGGAGGCGTTGTAGGTCTCCATGTAGTGCATTCCCTCGTTGGGAATGAGCGCTTTGTATTGCTCCCTGTAAGGGGTGAAATTGATGCCGCCGTGTATAAACAGCTCCAGGTTGGGCCATACATCGGTGAGTTTTTCTTTGCCGGTTTGGTTCAGGATGTGCTTGATGAGCACCAGAAACCACGAGGGCACGCCGGCCAGCGAGGTGACATTTTCGTTGATGGTGGCCTCGGTGATTTTGGTAATTTTCTCCTCCCATTCGTCCATCAGGGCGATAGACTGGCTGGGGGTGCGGATAAAATGGGTCCAAAAGGGCATGTTCTCAATCAGAATGGCTGAGAGGTCGCCGTAATAGCTGTCGTTGCTGAAGTTATTGATTTGATGGCTGCCACCCAGGGTGAGCGATTTGCCGGTGAAGAGGGCATTGTCGGGAAAAAGGTCGTTGTAGATGGCAATGACGTCCCTGCCGCCTCTAAAATGACAATCCTCCAGCGATTGCTTGGTGACCGGGATGAACTTGCTTTTGGACGAGGTGGTTCCCGACGATTTGGCAAACCATCGTACATCGCCCGGCCACAGCAGGTTTTTCTCCCCCGCACGCAGTCGTTCCACAACGGGGCACACCTGCTCGTAATCTACCACCGGCAATCGTTCCTGAAAAGTGCTGACCGACAGGATGGTGTTGAAGTCGTGCTGACGACCTATCTCGGTATCGGCCGCCTTTTTGAGCAGCGAAAACAGGATGCTTTGCTGAACTTCAATGGGGTTCTTTTTAAAGAAATCGATTTGTCCCATGCGGCGAAAATTGACCAGGGACATGATGGAGCTGAGAATGGCTGGCATAGCGGGATGGTTTGGACAAGGTGAATTGGCTCAACCGCGGGGCGGTGGTCAAAGGTTAAAAGCGCGTTTGATGGATTTTTCGCCCAGTTCGCTTTTCACGATGTAACTGCGCGCCCCGGCACGGATAATCTGTTCGACGTACTCAAATTCTTTGTGGAACGAGAGCGCCACCACCCTGATGTGCGGATAGTCGTGGTTGAGTTTGCGCGTGGCGTCAACGCCGTTCATCACCGGCATGTCGATGTCCATAAACACGATGTCGTAAGTGGGATGCCCCGCTACCATATCCAATGCTTCCTGGCCGTTAAAGGCATAATTGATGCATTGAACTTTGTCGCCCAGGATGTCCTGTATCTGGTAATCGAGTGCCTTTACAAAATCTTTATGGTCATCGACAATCAGGATTTGATATTTTCGGGATAATTCCATCGAATTTTTAATTTTCTACAAAAATAATTTTTAAAGCTTAACCGCAACGTTTCAACGCTGCTTTTTCCCAATCCGGGCGTTTCTGACAGTTCAATTTGTCATCTTTTTTCAGGCAAGGAGGTCATCGTCCAGTGGGTTGTAAACCCGGTTGACCAGTGCCGTCATTTCAAAGGTGAATCCGGTGCCCGGTTCGGATGTCATTGCATACTCCCCATTGATAGAGCGTACCCGCATCTCGATGTTGAGTAACCCCATGCCGCGTGTTGGTTCTGAGGTGATGATGTCGGTAGGGAAACCGCTGCCGTTGTCGTGGTATTTGACAAGCACTTGTTCGTTGGTAAAGTGGATGTCGAGGCTTGCCCGGTTAGCGCCTGAGTGTTTCTTGGTGTTGTTCATCAGTTCTTTGACGATGCGATAAAGGGTGGTCTCGATGCGGGCACTAAACCTGATTTGCCGGATGTTGTGGTTAAATGTCACCGGGATGATGGGTTGCATCAGTTCGCATTCGGCTGAGATGGCCGACACCAAACCATAACGTTCCAGGATGGCGGGACTTAGGTTGTGTGATATTTCACGAATTTTTTCGATGGAGTCGTCTGTCAGACGCGACAGAAGTTCCACCAGTTCCAGGTTCTTGGTATCGGTGGTTTTGCGTTGCAGCGAAGCGTTGTACATGCGCATGCTCGATAGGAGTGGACCTATTTCGTCGTGCAGGTCACCCGCCAGCTTACGCCGTTCGTTTTCCTCGGTTTCAATCATGGTATCGATGATGCGCTGCTGTATCTGTTTTTGTTCCGAGATGTCATCAAGCAGCATGGCAAACCGATTCTTGCCGGGGCTGAAAATGCTGATTCTGAAGTATCTGTCAAGTACTGTGTTGAAGCGTTCTTCGGTTTTGGGTTTTCCCGTTTTACACACCTGTTCAAACAGGGGCAGCCATTCATCAAAGCAGCGCACTGGGAGGGAGCGGCACCGTTTGTGCGTTACTTCCATCGGGGGCAGCCCTGTGTGATATACAAAGGCGGGGTTGCACTCAATAAACTCAAAATCGATCATGCGACCCGATGCCTCAAATACCGGTTCGCACACGGCAAAGGCACTAAAAATTGACTCGAACAACGTGCGGTACTGTGCCTCGCTACGCTTGAGTGCGGCATGCAGACGAGCCGACTCAGATATGTCGTGAAACAACACGGCAAGCTTATCGGGCGAAGATTTAAAGGCGTGAATGGAATAATAGCGATCCTGTTCGGCATTGTATATCTCGAATTGGTGGGGGGAGCCTGAGTCAAATACTTCCAGATATTTGCTCACGATTTGTGGCCCCATGTGACCCTGTACTTCCAGTATTGTTTTACCCAGGCATTGTTGCGATGGAATGGCCGAGTGGTCATCGAAGGCCGGATTCATCTCTTCGTAACGAAAATCGATTACTGTGCCGCTTGCATCTTTCACGGGTGTGAGCAGTATAAACGCGTTCATCATTTGCCGAAACAGCAAGCTGTATTTCTTTTCGCTGTCGAACTGTTCCTTTTGGGCGATGACCTGCTCCGAGATGTTGGACACATACCCTTCGATGCCGATGAGTTGCCCCGATGGACTAAATATAGGTAACCCTTGCTCCGAAAGCCAAACGGTTTGCCCCTGATTGTTTTTGATTCGGTATTCGAGCGAGTAGGGTTGTGACTTGTCGATGGCATCAGCGATGACTTGCGTCACGTAAGCCTTGTCGCGGGCAAGAATCAAGCCATGCAGCGTGTGACAGGGCGATAGGTGAAAATAGTCGGTAGGGTAACCGGTGATGGTTTCCACGCCCTTACTGACCCACTCCACGGTCCACGCTGGGGCATAATGGCTACGGTAGGCATAGCCGGGCATGATATCGAGCAAATGATTGAGATGGTGGGTCACGATGGTGTATGGTTTGTCAATTCTGAGTCTTCAATTAAAAATGTTGGGAGATAATTTATTCCTGTTACTGGTGTAAGCTATTAGCTTAATAATTTAGCATATAAGTTGTTAGTGAATTGTGTTGGATGTCTTTTGATGAAAGAGTGATTTTAAATCTGTGAAATGATATTTCAGTCTGTGTATATCATCATTTTTTGTTCTTTTACACACCTTTGTGCAATCATGGTTCCCTTAGCGGTCAATCTAACTCTAGGTTTTATCGGCATTGTTAACAAATTTAACCATTTTCATTTCAAATGATGTTTACAATGATATAATAATGACTTAATTTGTGATTATTAATGGAGCAACATCAAGTCGTTGAATTGTGTCGCAAGCATATTTAATTCAAACCCTATATGAAATTCACAAAAAATCTAACACTTCTCCTGACCATCGTGTTCATGGGGATAACGTCCGTTTGCATGGCTCAGCAAACACCTACTGCCAGCAAACATGAAATGGCCATTAAAAAAGCGGAGGACAAGGTGGCAAAAATTGAGAAGAAGATGGCCATTGCCGATTCGTTGATTACTGCCGGAAATGTTGTCAAGGGCGACTTGAAAGGCGAAGAAGATGGTCAGACTGGCCGCTTAAAAGAGGTGCAATCTGAGTATGCTTCCGAAAGCAAGCGCCTTGAAAAGCTCATGAAATCGAAGGATCAGACCGAGGTGAAACAGGCGTCACTCGAAAAAAAGGCTTTGGACGCGAAGTATAAAGCCGATATGAAAGAGCTTGATGCAGTTAATAAAGATGCCGCCAAGAAAGCCGGAAAAGCCGAGGCGAACATCAAAAAAGGAAAAGACTTGAAAAAAGTTGCCGAAAAAGAGTTGAAAGTTGCCCGTAAAGAACTTGCTGGTGCCCAAAAGGCCGCCAATGCGCCCGAAGGCAAGAAAAAGAAATAAGAACCGTAGTTTCCATCGGTGAACCGTTGGGTTTCGTACTTGATAAAGGTACGAGCTCAGCGGTTTTTTATTGATGTTTTACGATCATATTGTTCGTTAACCCATTTAGACACTAAGGAATTTCGTGCGTATTTCTTAGCCAAGCTTTAAGGCTGGAATAAGAAGAAAATGTTGTGCCTACAGGTTTTGGGCACATTTATTAACGGACTATTGTGTTCAACACTTTGCTTGGAAATCGACAACTCTGATCAGTACTCAATTTTGTTGCCCATGGCATGCCACATGCTGAATGCGTGTGAAGCCTCATCGCGAAGCAGGCAAACATGAGGAATACGGCGTTGTTGATGTGGTCGGTCAATTTCTTCGTAAATAAACTGATCGTCGAACCCGATGGCCGCAGCGTCTTTTTGGTTATTGGCATAGTAGATGTGACCAATGTGAGCCCAGTAAATAGCGCCCAGACACATGGGGCACGGTTCGCAGGAGGTATAGATGTCGCAACCACTCAGATCGAAGGTTTTCAGATGGTGAGATGCATCGCGAATGGCATTCACCTCGGCATGGGCTGTCGGGTCGTTGTTGGCTGTGACCCGGTTGGTTCCCCTGCCAACAATTTGTCCCTCGCGTGCCACAATTGCCCCGAAAGGACCGCCGCCGTTTTGAATGTTTTCTTCCGACAGGCGGATGGCTTCTCGCATCAATTCTTCGTGTGTCATTTTTTTATATCGTATTGCTGTGTTGTGAGTAAACTGTGTTTTTTCTAACCTGAAATATGAAATCGTGAAGTCTTGACCCATTGGCATTTATTGCTTCCACTTTTTTTCCCAGGCCGGGTATTGTTCCTCAATGAGTTTTTGCGGCCAGATGCCATACCATGCGTAACCGGCGCGTCGTTCGGGGTTGACCTCGTTGAGCGAAAATACTTTTTCGCCCTGTCGGGTGCACATAAATGGGCGGTTGGTATCGGTTTCATAAAAACGCGCCCACAATGGCCCGGCCGAGGGATCATCTACCTGTTTGCGGTCAATTTTGAGGGTGAGCCCGGGATAGGTGCCTTCGGGAACTTCAACGGTCTCGATGCGTATGCCGTAAATGGCCGATTGTTGCAGCCATGCAATGCCTGTTTCAATGGCATGAACGATTGCCGGTGTTGGCTTTTCGATGCGCATCAAAAAGGCAATGATAGAACTGCTCTCATTGGCTGTTAACCCCGGAAGTTCAAATGTGCGTGCACCGGTGGGTGCCAGGGTTTGATGGTCGTGTTGTTGCGCCCATCCTTTTTTTACGCCATTGACGTTTACCTGGCAATGAAGCGTAAGAGCCACTGCCCGGTTGAGTGATTTGCGTGATTGTTTGCGAATTTTATTGGGGAGGTCACTGTATTGAGGAGCATCTTGTGCGATGTCGAGCAGCAGGTGCATGATGCCGGTCATCACATCATCGTTGAAGGTGATGGCATCCACATCCCATCCGCGCCAACCTCCGTTTGCATGTTGGTTGTTAAAAATATATTGCAATCCTTTGATGGCACTTTTCAGAAACAGCTTGTTTCCTGAACGGCTGTATGCGTGAGCCAGATACTCAATTTGAGGGTATATGTTGCGGTTATCAAAAGTGCTTTGGCGGTAACGTTCGCTCAGAGCCTGCTTCACCGAGTCGGGATTGAGCTGTGCCAGCCAGTCGATGTTTTTGGGCCAGCCGCCATCTTTATTTTGGTAGGCAATCAGGTTCTTGGCAATGGCTTGAAAATTTTCCGGGGAGTGGCGTTGATAATTGGTGTCGCGCACTTCAAGGAACCAATGATGGATGCCGTCGTTAAATTTTTCAATCGCTATGGGGGTGTTCTGGCTTTTGAGTGGCAGTGATAGCAGCAGGACTGCGAAAAAGGGAATGAATCTGTTCATCATGGGGTGTCAATTGAGAATGTCTCCGGTTTCTCTTTTTATTTTAATCGTGTGTGTAAATTTAATGAAAACGCTTCAATTTTTGTCTTCAATGGATGAATCGACTGTTGGTGAAGCGTTCACTCTCAATAATTATTGTATTTTTGGCTTTGTTTCAAACATTGCTTTTTTGTAATAGTCAGTAAGTCAATAAAAATAACGCGAGAATGAAGAATTTCAGGTTGTTGAACAATGTGGTTGGATGGGCAACATTTTTGGTTGCAGCCATTGTTTACATTTTAACCATTGAGCCCACGGCCAGTTTTTGGGACTGTGGTGAGTTTATTTCGACATCGGCCAATTTATTGGTGGGTCACCCTCCCGGAGCGCCATTTTTCATGATTTTGGGACGTTTCTTCTCGTTATTTGCTTCTGAGCGTGAACAAATCGCTGCCATGATTAACATCATGTCGGCCTTGGCGAGTGCCTTCACCATTTTGTTTTTGTTTTGGACCATCACCTATTTTGCGCGTAAACTGGTGTTCAATGGTAAAGAACCCGATTCGGTGCAAGTGTGGACCGTGTTGACGGCCGGTATCATTGGCGCTTTGGCTTATACTTTTTCTGATACTTTTTGGTTTTCAGCCGTCGAAGGCGAAGTGTATGCCATGTCGTCATTATTTACCGCGGTGGTTTTTTGGGCCATTCTCAAGTGGGAAGAAAATGCCAATGAACCCCATTCGAACCGTTGGCTCATTCTCATTGCCTATTTAATGGGGCTTTCCATTGGGGTACACTTGTTGAACCTGCTGGCCATTCCTGCCATTGCCATGGTTTATTATTTCAAAAAATTTGAAGTGAATCGTGCCAATACCATCAAGGCGATTTTGGTTTCCGGAGCCATTTTGGTGGGGATTCTTTATGTGATCATTCCCGGGGTGGTGAAGTTGGCGACATGGTTCGAGTTGTTGTTTGTCAATGAGTTTGGCCTTCCTTTCAACTCGGGGGCTGTGTTTTATGCCTTTTTGCTTATTGGAGCGCTCGTATATGGCCTTTGGTGGACGTACAAAAACAACCATTTGTTGCTCAATACAGCCATCACCGTGGTGACGGTCATCATTCTTGGTTACTCCTCGTTTGCCATGATTATCATTCGCTCGGCAGCCGACCCGACCATGGATCAAAATTCTCCCGATGAGGTTTTTGCTTTGCAAGGTTATTTGAATCGTGAGCAGTATGGCGATCGCCCGTTGCTTTATGGACAATATTACAGTTCTCCGGGAAAAGTGAGTGACACCAAAAAGGGGGATCCCATTCGTATTAAAAAGAATGGTAAGTATGAGGTGGTTGATTACAAGCCGACTTATGAGTATGATAGCAATACCACTACCCTTTTCCCCCGCATGTATAGTTCCGATCCCCGCCATGTTGATCAGTATAAGTCGTGGGCCAATGTAAAGGGCAAAACGGTGCAGGCACGTGATCGCGAAGGGGGCTTGGTTTCTGTCAATATTCCAACCTTCGGCGAAAATATCCTCTTCTTTTTGAAGTATCAGGTGTATCACATGTACTTCCGTTATTTTATGTGGAATTTCTCGGGACGTCAAAACGACATTCAGGGCAATGGCGAAGTGAATAAAGGAAACTGGATCACCGGATTTCCTGCCATCGACAGCTGGATGTACGGTGATGAGTCATTACTGCCCGATGAATACACCCAAAATAAGGCTCGCAACAAGTATTTTATGCTGCCTCTGATTTTAGGGCTTGTGGGCCTTTTCTTTCAGTTGGGACGTGGTCGCGAGGGGCTTCATGGTTTTTGGATTGTGATGTTGCTTTTCTTCCTGACCGGCTTGGCCATTGTGCTTTATTTGAACCAGACACCGCTTCAGCCTCGTGAGCGCGATTATGCTTATGCCGGTTCGTTTTATGCTTTTAGCATTTGGATTGGTCTTGGGATTCCTGCTTTGGTGGAGTCGGTTCGTCGATGGATGCCCGGTACTTCCGGTGTGGCTGTGGTGGGGCTAACTGCCCTTTTGTTGGTGCCCGGCATCATGGCTGCCGAAAACTGGGATGATCACGACCGTTCGGGACGCTATATTGCTCGTGACCTTGCATATAATTATCTCAATACCTGCGACGAAAACGCCATCATCTTCACCAATGGCGATAACGATACTTTCCCGCTTTGGTACATCCAGGAAGTGGAACATATTCGTACCGATGTGCGGGTGTGTAACCTCAGCTATCTGCAAACCGATTGGTATATCGACCAAATGAAGCGAAAGGCGTATGAGTCTGATCCCATGCCCTTCTCGCTCACCCACGATCAGTATCAGACCGGGACGCGCGATGCTGTGTACCTTTACGACCGCATGAATGGCGAGGCTGCTGATTTGCGCAAAGCTTTTTCTTTCTTGTTGAGCGAAGATAAGTCTACCAAATACTTACCGGGTTATAGCGAACGCATCGAATATTTGCCCGCCAAGCGTTTTGTGTTGCCTGTTGACTCGGCCGATGTGGTGTCTCGTGGCATTGTCCCTGATGAAATGGCCAATCGTGTGGCCGAATCTATCGACATCAATTTGAACCGAAGCTACATTGTGAAAAATGACATGATGATTCTTGATTTGTTGCTTACCAACAACTGGACTCGTCCTGTTTACTTTGCCGTGACGGTTGGTTCCGACAGTTATTTAAATCTTCAGGACTATTTTCAGCTCGAGGGTTTTGGGTATCGTTTGGTGCCCATCTCCACGCCAAGCGACAATTACATGCCCGGACGTGTAGACACCAAGCGTATGTATGACAATGTGATGACCAAGTTCCGATGGACCGGGTTCGATGATCCCAAGGTTTATCTCGACGAGAACCACATTCGAATGGCGACGAATATTCGCAACAACATGACGCGTTTGGTCAATGCACTCATCGACGAAAATCAGATGGATAAAGCCAAAGAGGTGCTCGATTTCACCATGGCAAAACTCCCATCGTCGCGTGTACCTCACACCTATTATTCCGTGTCGTTGGCCGAAGGGTATTACCGGGTGGGTAATATCACAGAGGGGGATGCCATTTTGAAAGAAATGTCGGACAACAACCTCAAGGAGTTGAAGTATTACACGTCTTTGCCTTCGCGTTACGATAATTATGCTGTTGACGAAATCAATCGCAACTTAGCCATCTACATGGAAATTGGTAAAATGGCTAAGAAGCATAACCGCACAGAGTTGATGCAAAAGATGGAAGATGATTATCAGGCGAGTGTGAAAGCTTTGCAACGTTTTCAATAATTGATGTCTCATGGTTCAGCCTCCCGGTTGGTTAAAACTGTTTTACCCGGCGGCCTTTTGGAGAGGCAGTGCCTCTGAAAAGGTGGTTTATCTCACTTTTGACGATGGCCCTATTCCTGAGGTGACACCATGGGTGGTTGATTTACTCCACCATAAAGGGATTCAGGCCACATTCTTCTGCGTAGGGGAGAATGTGGCCCGATATCCACATTTGCTTCATCATCTTCTCGACAATGGGCATCTGGTTGGCAATCATACATTTCATCATGTACCCGCTTGGCGTCTTTCTTTTTCAGAGTATCTCAACGAGATTGAGATGGCTCAAAAATTAATTCATACCCATTTGTTTCGTCCCCCGCACGGTAAATTGTGGCCTTGGCAAATGCCCGCTCTCATGCGGCGATTTAGAAAAATTGTGATGTGGGATGTGTTGACCAAAGATTATGATCGTCGGCTTTCGCCCGATGAGGTGGTTGACAATGTGGTCAAATATGTACGTCCCGGTTCGGTGATTGTCTTTCACGATTCGCTGAAGGCTTGGCCTAATCTGCAAGAGGCATTGCCTCGTTCCATCGATTGGTTACAACAGCAAGGCTATCGTTTTAAACTTATTCCCAGTTGATGTTTTCCTTAATCACCCTGGCCGGAACGCCGCCAGCCAGGCAGTAAGGAGGGATGTCTTTGTTGACCACGGCTCCGGCAGCAATCACGGCGCCATTGCCTATGTTGACCCCCTTGAGAATGGTCACGTTCATGCCAATCCACACATGGTTCCCAATTTTGATGGGACGGCTCACATGTTGACCATTGTCCACGATTTGATGATTGTCTGAGTCGCGAATTGTTACTTTTTCGGCAATCGCCACACCTTCACCAATTTCAATGCGTTCAAAACAGTTTAGGCTTACCTGGTGATTGATGTATCCGCTGCCCAAAATCAGGGTGGCTCCATCGGTGACCGAGATTCTTCCCCCTGAAAATATTTTGAAGTTTTTGTTGACTTGTAGTTTTGAATTTTTGCCCAATGCCAACATGGTTATAGCCGGATCGTTGGCAATCCATTTTTTATTTACTTCAAGTGTTCCTTCGGATATAATTACGGAGGAGCTGCGATGCAGGCTGAAGCAGCTGCCTTTATAGAACAATGCTTTCCCTTGTTTTTGTCGATGCTTGAGCCATTGCAAGTTTGCCAATGGTGAGAGACTGCGTAGGAGTTTGATTTTATTGATGATGTCCTTCATGAATAATCGCATTAGGTGATTGCATCCCCTTTTTTATATGGGATGCGGAATGCAAATCGTGATCCTTTCCCTTTTTCTGATTCTAAAAATATCGATCCGCCCATTTTTTCCACGTAAGCTTTTGAAATGGCCAGCCCCAGACCCGATCCGCCATGTTTTACGGTGACATTGTTTTCCACCTGTCTAAAACGTTCAAAGATGAGCGAGTGATATGCTTTGTCGATGCCGATGCCTGTGTCTTCAACAAAAAACTCGATGGCACCTCGTCCGGTAAAATTGTATCCAAAGGCGACATGTCCCTGTTCTGTGAATTTTAGTGCATTGTTTATCAGATTGATGATGATTTGCCGAACCTTTACTTCATCCATCATCACCAAATGTTGCACGTCGCGTGTGGAAGGGATGATTTGTAGTTGAACCTTTTTTTCTTTAGGAATGGTCACCTTCAGTTGGTGATAGATGTCATGCAACATGTTGCTCACATGGGTGGCTCCGATGTTGAGCGTGATTTGGCCTGTTTCGATGCGTGAAATCTCAATAATGTCATTGATGATGGAGAGTAGATGGGTACCGCTCTTTTGAATGATGTTGATGTAACTTTCGTGCATCTCATCGTTTAAGTCGGTGTCCATGAGTAAGTCGGCAAATCCCAGGATGGCATTCATAGGGGTGCGGATCTCGTGCGACAGGTTGGCCAAAAATGCCGATTTTAAACGATCACTTTCTTCGGCGCGTTCTTTGGCGTTCACCAGTTCGGCAAGCATTTGTTTGCGTTCGGTGATGTCTTCTTTTACCGCCACAAAATGGGTAATACGTCCTTCGTCGTTTACAATGGGCGAGATGATGGCTTTTTCCCAGTATAAATCGCCGTTGCGTTTCCGGTTGTGCAGTTCACCTTCCCAGTTTTGTCCCGAAAGGATGGTTTCCCATAGATTATGATAAAATTCAGGGCTTTGCATGCCTGATTTTAGCACGCGCGGATTTAAGCCCATTAATTCGTCACGTTTGTATCCGGTCAGTTCCGAAAACTTGGGGTTTACGTATTCTATGATGCCGCTTGTGTCGGTAATCACAATGCTTTCGGGGCTTTGCTCGGTCACCCGTGACAGAATCAGGGCTTGCTCTTCGGCCTGTTTGCGTTGGGTGACATCCTGGTAAACCACCTGGAAATTGACTTCTCCGTTCCATACAACCTCTTTCCTGATGATGTGTAAGTGACGTATCTGGCCATCTTTGCGAATAATATCGGTGTCGTATTCGTCGGGGGTGGGTTCCCCTTTTTTGCGCTTTTCCATCCGTTCCAAATGGCGCGCATAGCTATGGGGGGTGTATCGGTCGCTGGGGTGGGGGGCGTTAAATTCGTCGATGGATGCAAATCCATAAATGGTCATCAAAACCTGATTGGCATAAACGGTTTGGTTTTGCCGATTCACAATGCGGATACCCAAGGGTGAATTGTCCATGGTTGTCCGAAAGTTCTCTTCGCTATCGCGCAAGGCTTTTTCCGACTTCATCCGTTCGATCATCTTCACTGCCGAATCGGTTAGCAGGGTGAGGTGAAGGATGTCACCTTCGTTATATCCGTCGATTTTATTGGCAACGCCAATCACCGCGACGATACGATTTCCTTTGAGTACCGGGATGGTGAGGAAGGTATTCAGTTCAACATGTCCCGGCGAATAGCCTTTTTTTATGGTGTGATTTGCGTAGTCGTTGATAATGATAGGGCGTCGTTGTCGCACTGCTTCACCCCATAACCCCGCACTGCTCAGCTCGAAGCACGTTTGTTGGTTGTTGAGCTTGCATTCTTCCATCACCTCTTTGGACCACGAATGTAACGTGAATGTTTCTTGCTCCTCGCTGTATAAAAAAATGTACCCGATTTTGCTCCCTGTTAATTTGATGGCTTCAGCTAACACATAATCGAGGAGTTCGGGAATGTCGAGGCATTCGTACTGCATGATTTTCAACAGGCTTTCGAGTCGCATGTTGTTAATCTTGAGTGCCTTTTTCGCTTTTTTTTGAGCTGTGATATCCTTAAAAATATGTACCGCACCATCAAATTTCCCTTCTTTATTCAGAATTGGGTCAATAATTATTTGGTAATATTTCCCTTTCAGTTCCAACTCTTCTGATTCACGACTGCAGGTTTGCACAGCTTTAAAAAATGGGCATTTGCCATCAAGGGTTTGATTGTGTGGATGTATCAGGCTGTAGCATTGATGTTTTATAACCTCATTCTGAGGCAGGTTGACGAATGTTGCAAAAGCCCGGTTACACTTGATGATGTTGCAGGAAGCATCCAACAGGCAAATGGGGTCGGTGATGGCATCAAAGGTGATTTGCCATTGTTGATCAGCTAAGTGGTCACTTGAGAAAGTCCCGTTTGGACGCATCGAGTTGGTTGCCTCGTTGGTTTGAGTCGCTTCGTGATGGTTTTCCAATTCACGAAGTCGTTTTCTCAAACGGACAATTTCCTTTTGCAGGGCTTCTTGCGATGGTGCTCCCTTGGTTTTCATGGGCTATAAATCACTTCATAATTTACGAAGATTACTTGGACTTTTCGATGCTTTGTGCTGAATTATTTTAGTGTCAATGTTTTGGTTCCACTTTTCTAACAACTTGTGGGCGCTGAATGTTGTGTTATACTCCCGTCATCAAAGATATATTTGAATATCAAATGATTTCAGCTAAATTGCAGGCAAATGTTCTTATTGGCAGTTTGTGATTATTTGTTTGTAACTGAGACGTTTTGTTTTTGTATTAGCAGTTGTTTTTTCATGAGGCATTGTTGTTTGATGCTTCCTTGATGGTTATCTTTTTTGTTGTTTTAGGGGCAAAAGGTGTTGAATGTGACCAATAGTAGAGGCACAATTTTTTTAATATGGTAAGTGTTGTATTTCGATGAGGCTGATTGTTTTTTTGTTGATGGTCATTATGACGAACATGCTGTTTGCGCAGACTAAACAAAAGTTTGGTGGTCAAGGCAATACTTCGTTGCCGGCGGTAGGCACTTCGGAAACTGTTTTGTCTTCTCGTTCGCAGGGGGCCGGTGCTGTGGTGGCTTTTCCTTCTCCATTTAAATCTTCTTTTACCCTCGAATCTCCTGAGACTTCTGAGATTAAAAGTGTTGCAGTGGTCAATATTTTAGGGAAAAAAGTTCCCGTTTCCGTTGATTTGATGAGCACCCGTGCCGTGGTGACTTTTGATTCCGGAGTGCCCGATGGCATTTATCTTTGTAAAGTAACCCTCGAAAGAGAAATCTTAACCATTCGCATGGTTAAAAGTGTACGATAATTTTTCTCTTATGATTGAATTGGGTTATTGGGGACTGTTCTTGGGTAGTTTTTTGGCGGCCACAGTTGTTCCTTTCAGTTCCGAAGCGTTACTTTCAGGCATGATTCTGTCGGGTGGCAATCCTTTGGTGGCCATTGTTGTCGCCACTTTGGGTAATTGGATGGGGGGAATGTCATCTTATGGTTTAGGCCATTTGGGCAAACTAAGCTGGATTGAACGTTATTTACGCGTTAAGCCGGTTCAAATCGAAAAATTTACCAATTATATCAATGGGCGAGTGTTATGGGCTTCATTGCTTTGTTGGCTGCCGATGGTTGGTGATGTGATTGCCGTGGTGTTGGGTCTGACGCGTGCCAACATTTGGATCTCATCGGTTGGTATGTTGGCGGGTAAAGCCCTGCGCTATGTTTTGTGGGGTTGGATGACGTTTGGTGCCATGCAGTGGTGGCAATAAAAAACCCGCCTTTGGGGCGGGTTGCTTTTCACACGGTCAAAATATCTTTTTCTTTCTTCTCAATCAGTTCATCGACTTTCTTAATGTATTTGTCGTGAAGTTTCTGTGCTTCGGCTTCCGCATCCTTGGCCATGTCTTCGGGCAAACCATCTTTTTGCATTTTTTTGAGTTCTTCAATGGCATCACGGCGTGCTGAGCGAACGCTGATTTTGGCATCTTCTCCCACTTGTCTCGATTGTTTGACCAACGATTTGCGGCGTTCTTCGGTCAATGGGGGTACGTTCAAGCGTATGATTTCGCCGTTGTTGTCAGGATTCATCCCCAAATTGGCAGCCATAATGGCACGCTCAATGGGGCCAATCATTGTCTTTTCCCAAGGTTGAATGGCAATGGTGCGTGCATCGGGCGTGTTGATGTTCGAGACCTGTTGCAGTGGGGTCGGGGTTCCGTAGTAATCCACCATCAGGCCATCGAGCATTTTGGGATTGGCCTTTCCGGCTCGTATTTTGGCAAGTTCTTTGTCTAAGTGGTCAACGCTTTTGAGCATTCTTTCGGCTGCATCCTCCAATAGGAGTTGAACTTCTTCATTCATAATTGCATCTGTTTGTTTGGTAATTCGCAAACAAAAATAGGAAACTTTGGCCGAAATCAAAACAACCATGACAGCTCCGATAATAATATTGCGATGAGCTATTGACTTGTTCCTTTAAGCCCTGATGGTTGTTGAGATAAAGTTCCGAATTGTCTGTAAAAGTGGGGGCGATTGACCATTAGTTTTCAGGGAAACCAACCGGCAGATTAAAGAAAAATGCCGAGCCTTTTCCTTCTTCCGACATTACCCAAATGTCACCGCCCAGCAGTTCTACAAATTTTCGTGTCACCGTCAGCCCCAGGCCTGTGCCGCCATATTCGCGTGAGAGTGATTGATCTAGTTGTGTGAACTTTTCAAATATGAGATCTTTACAGTTGTCGGGAATGCCAATGCCCGAGTCTTCAACAAAAAACAGGTAGTTGCGAATGCCGTATGGGCGGCAGCCATAGCGAATGTAGCCTTGGCGGGTAAATTTGATGGCGTTGTCAATCAAATTAATAAAAATGTTTTGCAGGATGTTTCGCTGCGAATAAATATTGGGCAGCTGGGGGTCGATGTCCCATTGACCGATGAGCTCGAGGTTTTCTTTGTTGAATTTTTTTAAGTCACCCCGGATAATAGGCGCCAAATCACGGAAAAATTCCTCAAGTCCTACGGCACTTCTGATTGTTTGTGATTCGTTATTTTCGATGCGAGCATATTCAAGCATGTTGTCAATAAGTCCCAAGAGCTGCAATCCGCTTGATTCGATGTATTTGGCAAAGCGCAGATTGTCGCTGTTTTCGAGCTTTTGATCCAAAATGCGGGCAAAGCCAATGATGGCATTTAATGGTGTGCGTAATTCGTGGCTGATGCTGGTCAGGAAATTGTTTTTCATTCGGTGCGACGACTCGGCTTCTTTTTGTGCGCGAATGAGTTCCTGTTCGTATGAGCGCTGGCGGGAGATGTCGTGTAAATTTAAGACATAAAATTCAGGCTGACCGAAAGCATCGGGCACTTTGCATAGTTTGCACTCAACGGGAATAAAATGTCCGTCGCGATGACGAAACCGAAACCGGAACAGCTCCTCAGCCCGGTCGTTGTCGTAAGTCAGTTGATCCCAAAACAGGCTGAAATCGTCGGGATGAACCAGGCTAAATAGGTTGAGAATGCGGGCTTCATCGGCGCCATATCCCGATAGTGTTTTGCATGAGGGACTGATGTATAGTGACTTTAGATCTTTGTCAAGTAGAATTTGTACGTACGAGGTGTTTTCGGCCAGAACCTGATAATGGTCTTTGAGGGTTTGAAGTTCGTTGACTATTAGTTGATTGGTGTCGATGGGTCTGAAAATGCAGAAATAGTGTTGCTCACCTTCCTGAATGTATAAGTTAATGACCATCTCCATTGTCAGGGGCTCTTGCTGGTTGTTTACCAACGTAATTTCAGTGGTGTGAAACGGGTGTTTAACGTTGATGGTGCTGAGCAGATGGCGAACAATAACGGCTGAGCTGTGCGAGAGGATCTTTCCAAGGTTAGCTTCGCTTGAATGTAAATCTTTATTACCCGTCAATTTGACTAATTCATCACTCACTTGCGTGAAATATCCTCGCTTGTCAATCACGGCATGGGCACAGATGATTTCCTGTTCCTGTACATCACACAGACGTGCGTCGTGATCATCCAATTTTCGGGAAAAGGGTTTGTGAATAAAAAAACGCGGAGTGGCCATACTTTTGTTCCTCTGAAAGTGGCAATTTGGGAAAAAGTTTCGGAAAAAACGTTAAAATTTCTCGCAAATTGACTAAAGGTTAAAAAATCTTGACGTATTGACTGATGTGGCGGATCATTATCGCCCCGATGTGATTTGTTTTCATTGGGTTTTCAGTTTTAAACGGGGTGTGAAGATGCTTTTTATCTCAATTGCAGCGCTAAATTTAGAACGCTTCAAAATAGAAAAATTTCTTTAATTAATATTGGATGAAACCAACGCAAGGCCTACATTTGCAACGCTGATAACTTAATACAAACAATTTTACATCACTAAAAATTTTCCTATGAGCAACCTGTTTTGTTCTTCTGTAGGGAAAAAGTTAGTAATGAGTATTTCAGGATTATTCTTGATCATGTTCCTGTTTGTTCACTTGTTGCTCAACTCTTTCTTGTTAATCCCCGATGGGGGTGAAATGTACAATGCCGGCGCACATTTTATGGCCACCAATCCTATGATTAAGGTGATGGAGCCTGTGTTGGCCATCGGTTTTATTGTGCACATTGTGTATGCTTTGATTTTGTCGCATCAAAATGCGAAAGCCCGTGGTAATGTGGCCTATGCATCAGGCAACAAAACTCAGGGAGTAAGCTGGATGTCAAAAAACATGTTGATTTTGGGTGTGACCGTTTTGGCATTTCTGGTGTTGCACATTGCCCATTTTTGGGTAAAGATGAAAGTTACCGGGCATGATTTGCTGGCTCATACCACGATTAAGGTTGGTGGTGTGGAAACCGAAGTCGAAAATGCTTATGCTTTGGTGAATTACACGTTTTCTCAGTTGTGGGTGGTTATCGTTTATGCCATTGCTGCCATCGGTTTGGCTTACCACCTGATGCACGGTTTTTGGTCGGCTTTCCAAACCATTGGTTTCAGCAACAATGTTTGGCGTGTTCGTCTCAACATCATTGGTGCCATTGTGGCCTGGGTTGTTGGGTTGGGTTTTGCCATCATTGCCGTAGCACAACATTTGTTCTTCCAAGCGTAACTTCTTATTAAATAATATCTGAAGACATGAGTAAGTTGAATGCCAGGATTCCAGAAGGGCCGTTGGCTCAAAAATGGACCAATTATAAAGATCACCAGAAGCTGGTGAACCCCTCTAATAAACGTAAACTGGATGTCATCATCGTCGGAACCGGTTTGGCAGGTGCTTCTGCTGCTGCTTCTTTGGGCGAGATGGGTTTTAACGTGAAAAACTTCACCATTCAGGATTCTCCACGTCGTGCGCACTCCATTGCCGCTCAGGGGGGTATTAATGCCGCGAAAAACTATCCCAATGATGGTGACTCAGTATTTCGCCTTTTCTATGATACCATCAAAGGAGGTGACTATCGTGCCCGCGAAGCCAACGTGCATCGCTTGGCTGAAGTGGCTAACAGCATCATCGACCAGTGTGTGGCTCAGGGTGTACCTTTTGCCCGTGAGTACGGTGGTTTGCTCGACAATCGTTCGTTTGGTGGTGCTCAGGTGAGCCGTACTTTTTATGCTAAAGGACAGACCGGCCAGCAGCTTTTGTTAGGTGCCTATCAGGCTTTAATGCGCCAGGTGAATGCCGGAACTGTAAAATTATATACTCGCACCGAGTTGGTTGACATTGTGATTGTTGACGGTAAAGCTCGCGGGATTATTTCTCGTGACTTGGTAACCGGTCAGTTGCAACGTCACTTTGCTCATGCGGTGGTATTGGCGACAGGTGGTTATGGTAACGCATTTTTCTTGTCAACCAACGCCATAGGCTCAAACGGATCGGCTGCAATTAAGGCATTTCACAAGGGTGCGATGTTTGCAAACCCTTGTTATGCTCAAATTCACCCCACTTGTATTCCGATACACGGTGAATTCCAAAGTAAGTTGACCCTCATGTCTGAGTCGTTGCGTAATGACGGACGCATTTGGGTTCCTAAAAAGAAGGAAGATGCTGAAGCCATTCGTGCCGGAAAGAAAAAACCTACTGATCTTAAAGAAGAGGAGCGCGATTACTATTTGGAGCGTCGTTACCCAGCTTTCGGTAACCTGGTTCCTCGCGACGTGGCTTCGCGTGCGGCTAAAGAGCGTTGCGATGCCGGTTTTGGTGTGGGCGCAACAGGTTTGGCTGTTTACCTCGATTTTAAATCGGCCATCGAGCGTTTGGGACAAAAAACCATTGAAGCTCGTTATGGTAACCTCTTCCAGATGTACGAAAAAATCGTGGATGAGAACCCCTACGAAACTCCGATGATGATTTACCCTGCCATTCACTATACCATGGGTGGTGTTTGGGTCGATTATGAATTGCAAACAACTATTCCCGGTTTGTTCTGCTGTGGTGAAGCAAACTTCTCCGATCACGGTGCAAACCGCCTGGGTGCATCGGCATTGATGCAAGGTTTGGCCGACGGTTACTTCGTGTTGCCTTATACCATTCAAAATTATTTGGCTGACGAGTTGCAAACACCACGCATGTCAACCAATGAAAAGGAATTTGTTGAAGCGGAAAGCTCTGTGAAAGCTCGCTTTGAGAAGTTGTTGTCTATCAATGGAAAACGTTCGGTTGACAGCCTCCATAAGGAACTTGGACTCGTTATGTGGGATTTTGTGGGAATGGCTCGAAATAAAGAGGGCTTGAAAGGAGCCATTGAAAAAATTGCCGCCATTAAAAAAGAATTCTGGACCAACGTGCGCATTCCGGGTTCAAAAGAAGGCATGAACATTGAGCTTGAAAAAGCAAACCGTTTGGCTGACTTTATTGAGATCGGGGATCTGATGGCTCGTGATGCGCTTAATCGTGAAGAGTCTTGCGGTGGTCACTTCCGCGAAGAATTCCAGACCGAAGAAGGCGAAGCAATGCGTCAGGACGACAAGTTTGCTTACGTTTCATGTTGGGAGTACAAGGGTGATGATGCCGAGCCGGTGCTTCATAAAGAAGATCTGGTGTACGAAAACGTGAAAATGGTTCAACGTAATTACAAGTAATGGCTTTTTTAAACGGAGATCAACAATGGAAAAATTCATTAATATAACCCTAAAAGTTTGGCGTCAAAACGGCCCCAAAGACAAAGGCCGTTTTGAGATTTACAAACTCAATAACATCACCACCGATAGCTCGTTCCTCGAAATGATGGATATTCTTAATGAGCAATTGATTGGTGAAGGTAAAGAACCTGTGGCTTTTGACCACGACTGCCGCGAAGGTATTTGTGGAATGTGTTCACTGTATATCAACGGACACCCTCACGGGCCCGATGACGATGTGACCACATGCCAGTTGCACATGCGCAAGTTTAAAGATGGTGAAACCATCACCATTGAGCCATGGCGTTCGGCTGCGTTCCCTGTTATCAAGGATTTGATTGTCAATCGCTCTGCTTTTGATCAAATTATTGCTTCAGGAGGTTACGTGTCGGTAAGTACCGGAGGTGTGCCTGATGCCAATGCGATTCCTATTCCAAAAGCAGATGCAGATGAGGCCATGGATGCTGCTTCGTGCATTGGTTGTGGTGCTTGTGTGGCTGCTTGTAAAAACGGTTCGGCCATGTTGTTTGTGTCGGCTAAGGTAAGTCAACTGGCTTTATTGCCCCAGGGACGTGTTGAAGGTGCTCGTCGTGCCAAAGCGATGGTTGCTAAAATGGATGAACTTGGTTTTGGAAACTGTACCAATACCGGCGCTTGTGAAGTTGAGTGTCCTAAAGGGATTTCTCTCTCGAACATTGCACGCTTGAACCGAGAATTTCTTTGCGCGAAACTGCAAGATTGATAACGTTAATACGTTGAATAATTTCAAAGGCGATCCAATGGGTCGCCTTTTTTTATGAAAATTTTGCAAATGTGCTCATTTTTTGTTACTTTAGATGCGAATGGATTACTAAAACTACGTAGCTATGCCATATCGCAGACTTCCTAATACTGATCAGGCGCGTCTCAGAGCCTTGGAAACAGCCCGTTTAAAAGGGAAAAACTTTTCTCCATCACAGTTGCCTTTTTCGCAAAAAGTATATTTAGAGCTCCAGGCTTTTCTTCCTCAGTTTCAGCAGGCCATTGATCAGTATAATTTCAGTAAGTCGAAGCAAGCTCAAATTGGACGTCAATTGTCAGAGCATTTTCGTATTGCAAGGTTGTATGTTTCCCATTATATACAAGTGGTCAATTTTTGTATTCAGCGCAACGAGATGAAGCCCTCTGTGCGCAAGTTTTATATGTTGGACGAAGATGAGAAATCAATTCCTGAGTTGGGTACCGAGCAGCAACTGATTGATTGGGGGATAAAAGTAATTAAGGGTGATGATGCCCGGGTTATGGCAGGCGGCAGTCGTATTTACAATCCCTCCATTGCCATGGTTAAGGTTAAATACGAGCAGTTTATTGACTTGTACAACAATCATAAAAATCTATTGGTGACCACGCAAAAGATGCTTGATAAAGTGGCTGAAATGCGTGCCAAGGCAGATCAGATTATTCTGGAGCTTTGGAACGAAATTGAAGCCAACTATCATGATTTGCCGCCCAAATCTCGTCGATTAAAATGTTCGGAGTGTGGCATTATTTATTTTATGCGCAGGGGTGAAAAGGAAGATCAATTGGTTGATTAATGGATGCGAATGGGGTTCCAATGCTTGAGGAAGTCTCTTGTATCACATGATGTCTTGTTTTTTCTCTTTTGTATATCAGAGGATTGTGATTTTTATTGAAAAAATATGTGTGATTAGTTTGCAGGAATAGAAATTAGCAATATCTTTGCAACGCTTTAAAGGAAAAGCAAACGGTGATTGTCCCGTTGTGTAATGGTAGCACAGAAGATTTTGGTTCTTTTAGTCAGGGTTCGAATCCTTGCGGGACAACATAAAAAGCCTCATTCATTTTGAATGAGGCTTTTTTGATTTTATGCTCTCTATGAGCTTGTTTTAATATTCCCCATTGACGCGTTAAGGCGTCTTTGAAATAATCTGTTTTCAGTCTTTGTTGCTTCGGGTTTATAAAAAAACAGGAACCTGACGTACCGTTGTCCATCAGGTTCCCACATTTACACCTAACCTTTAACCCTAATCAATCCAACTCACCTGTATGGGGTTTTCACCCCGTGCAAGAAAATCGTTTAAGCGATTGCTGCCACATGAATCACCTGTGGATGTTCAATCCGTGCGTAGTCGCGATAGGTCATTTCTATCAATTCGTTGTGTGTTCCCGCATTGAAAGCAATGATGTCGTCGTGAGAGAGTTTCTCGGCTACAAACGTGGGAACGTTGTAGAGATGCCCAAATGGAGGCATCGCGCCCACTTCGCAGTCGGGGAACAGGTTTTTAAACTCGCTTTCGCCGGCTAAGCGTACTTCTTTGGCACCGGTGGCTTCACGTAGCATTTGCAGATCAACTAATGTGGATCCGGGTACCACTACCATTGCTAATTTGCCATCCAAGCGAACCATCACCGGTTTTGCAAATTCTTTACCGGGGATATGTGCCGAAGCTGCCGTTTTTTGAGCCGAGTAGGCCATCGGGTGCCAAATGCTTTTAAATGGCACTTCTTCCTGCCTTAGCAATTGTTGAACTTTTGTGTGTCCCATTGCTTAGCTTTGTTTTAATGGTTTTTCTTCAGTGTCTATGGTTAAGTTACAACATTTATGCGCTGATGTAAAGGGGTAAAACCGGTTTTCTTAAGGGTGTTTTGTTATTTCTATAACCCTAGGCCATTAATCTTTCGATATAACGACAGGGCATATTCGTCAGTCATGCCTGATAAAAAGTCGAGTACGGACTGAATTTTTTCATAAACACCGGCATTTTCGTTTGAATTGTATTGCATCGGCATAAATGGCAATAGTAGCGAGGAGCGATATTGTGAAGGGTTTAAAACGGCTTGTGTAAAGTTCTCCAATAAGTTGCCCAGAATTTTGAAACCTGCGATTTCAATTTCAACCACTGACGGGTGTTTATAAATGCGTGTCCATGCCGTTTGTTGGCATTGTGTCATGGCTTTGCCAAGATGTCCGTCCAGATGATCGATGAGTGAACCTTTGAAACTTCCTGACATAATGGTGTCGTGATTGGTGTAGAATATCTCGGTGCATCGATTCACCAGTAACCCAATGACCGTGGCTCTGTAAAAGGCAATGAGTTCATTGGTGTCGATGACTTCCCTGGCAACTTCGTGATTGCGTTTTTGGAGAGATGTGTCGTGTGGGTCAAAAAAGGCTTCGAACAGTGCTTTGGTTTCGTCAGTGCTGATTATGTGTAACTTGTGAGCATCCTCAATGTCCATAAATTGGTAGCAGATGTCATCGGCAGCTTCAACCAAATAGACCAATGGATGGCGTGCATACGTTCCATCATTGAGTTGAATCAGCCCCAATTCGTTGGCGATGAGTGTATACGCTTCCTTTTCGGACTGAAAATATCCGTACTTTTTTTTGTTGGATGTGCCTGAAGCATAAGGGTATTTGACAATGGATGCAGCTGTTGTGTAGGTGAGTGCAAAGCCCCCTTTTCGTCGTCCGTTAAATGAGTGCACCAATAGACGGAATGCATTGGCATTTCCTTCAAAATTTATCAAGTCGTTCCATTGTGCCGGGGTGACCTCATTTTTTAAGGCGGCACCTTCGCCATGTTGGAAGAAATGTGAGATGGCTTTTTCGCCATTGTGGCCAAAGGGAGGGTTGCCCATGTCGTGAGCCAGGCACGCTGCAGCAACGACGGCACCAATTTCGCGAACCAGTTCGGTGGTGATGGTCTTATCGCTCTCGAGCATCCGTCCCACGTTGGTGCCCAGTGAGCGGCCTACACTTGATACTTCGAGGCTGTGGGTGAGTCTGTTATGCACAAAAACGCTGCCCGGTAGCGGGAATACCTGCGTTTTGTCCTGCATTCTTCGGAAGGGAGATGAAAAAATCAGTCGGTCATAATCACGTTGAAATTGAGTGCGGTCGTGGCGGGTCGAGTCATGTCGGTGTTCCTGGCCGGTTCGCTTGGTCGAGAGAAGTTGATTCCAGTTCAAAGGGAGATATTTTTTTGTTGAAGCAAAAATAACGAAAATGCAAGGTGTAGTGTGATTGTCCTTGTTTATTGGTCGTGACGAAATCGTCTGTTGTTTTTCTTTTCTGAGCGGATACGTTTGGTGGCCAATCGTTGAGCTATAGATGCTCTGCTGGGAGTGGTTGCTTTGCGTGGTTTCTCCTGTTTGAGAGCTCTCACGAGCGTTTCGTAAAATTGGGTGATGGCCAACTCTTTGTTTGTAATTTGGGATCGCGATTGTTGACAGACAATAATGAGCTCTCCCTCTTTGGTTAACTGGTTTCTTAAACGTGACATCAGCAATTCTTTTTCCTTGTCATCCAGGCATTTTGAATTAGGAATTGAGAAACGTAATTCGACTTTCGAATTGACTTTGTTGACGTGCTGTCCTCCCGGCCCACTGCTCCGAGAGGTTGAAAAAGTTATCTCCGAAAGAAATGGTCGTGTGATCATTGAATGAGGGATCATGTTGTTTTATGTTGTGTTGTGTTGTGTTGTGGATGGTCGGTGTGATTGTCCAAAAGATAAACGATTGATATGCAATTTACAATTTCGGATTCATTTTATTTGATGGTTTCAGGGAACACAGAGGCAGGGGTTTTCGGTTTAAGATTTGAATCTCTAATCCAGAGTCAGAATAAACGCAAAGGCGCGAAGGCGCTGAGTTTTTTGTTACGCCATGCGTTTAAATAACAAAGCAGATAACTCAAAATTGTTATATAGTAGATTAACTAAAACAAGGAAAATTTTAAAAAAATTTCGTATCTCCTTATTAGTGCATGAAGTAAACTGAGGATTTCACATCCTATATACATCTATCTGCGCTGATTTTTTCGACGAGTGAGAGTGTTTCGCACAAAAAAGCCCTGCCTTTTTAATGAGGCAGGGCAGATATGAATTTTCGTTCATTCAGCTTCACTTACAAGTTGAATGATTTCTTGATAGCTTCAACGTAATCCAGTTTTTCCCAAGCAAAAAATTCAACCTGGCGTAACACTTCTTTTCCGCTTTCGATAAAAGTGACATCTGCCTTATAAGGTTTTCGCCCCATGTGGCCGTAAGCTGCAGTGGCTTCAAAAATGGGGTTTTTCAATCCAAAGCGTTTTACAATGGCGGCCGGACGCAAGTCGAATAGTTCGTTTAGCTTGGCTGCGATTTCGCCATCGTTGAGGTTAACCTTCGCGGTTCCGTATGTGTTGACATATAACCCCACCGGTTTGGCCACGCCAATGGCATAGGCCACTTGTACCAGTGCTTCGTCGGCTACGCCGGCGGCAACCAGGTTTTTGGCAATGTGACGCACGGCATATGCCGCCGAACGATCCACTTTTGAGCTGTCCTTACCCGAAAAAGCACCACCCCCGTGGGCTCCTTTTCCGCCGTAAGTATCTACAATGATTTTCCGACCGGTAAGACCGGTGTCGCCATGCGGACCGCCAATGACAAATTTGCCGGTGGGGTTTACGTGTAAAATCAGTTCGTTGTCAAAAAGCGGGTGAAGCTCTTCATGCAGTTTCGACTTGACCCGTGGGATGAGGATGGTTTTTACATCATCGGTGATTTGTGCCAACATGGCATGGTCGGCCAAACGGGCGGCTTCCGGGCTTTTATCTTTTGGCTTGGAGAAGTCGTCGTGTTGAGTCGAAATCACGATGGTGTGAATGCGCTTGGGTTTGTTATCGTCGGTATATTCAAGAGTTACCTGTGATTTTGAGTCCGGACGAAGATAAGTCATCTCCTTGCCTTCGCGACGAATCGCCGCCAGTTCAATCAGGAGAAGGTGTGACAGATAGAGTGGGAGGGGCATGTACTCTTCGGTTTCGCGACAAGCATAGCCAAACATCATTCCCTGGTCGCCAGCACCTTGGTTATCTGGGTCTTCGCGTTCAACGCCCCGGTTGATGTCGGCCGATTGTTCGTGCAAGGCCGAAATGACGCCGCACGACCCGGAGTCGAACATGTATTCGGCTTTGGTGTAGCCAATGCGTTCAATCACGCGACGTGCAACTTGTTGCACAGGCACATAACCCGAGGTTTTGATTTCACCGCTCACCACGACTAAACCGGTAGTTACCAGTGTTTCGCAAGCGACTTTGGATTCTGAGTCCTGGCGGAGAATTTCGTCAAGAATCGCGTCTGAAATTTGGTCGGCCACTTTATCGGGGTGTCCCTCTGATACCGACTCGGAAGTAAATAAATAAGCCATGACACTAAATTATTTATGGAAGCCCTAATGGCTCCGTCAATTGTTGGTAATAAGATGTCAGTGGAAAAGAGGGCTCAGCGATTGAAGAATGCGTTTTAGCATTTTTTTAGAGTGGTTGCAATCTGCCAAATCCTTCCACTTTTCCGAAGGCAAAAATACAGTTTTATTTATTTTCTGGGAATGAATCAGATGCCGTCGTCAAAAAAATAATCCTATTTGATTCATATTTAAAATATTTGTTCATTCATTTGGCGTTTGTGACACCCCTTTCTTAGATTTGCATTCGATATAAATGTCATTCAACTCAAACAAAAAAAATATGGAAAGGAAATTTTTAGGCGTGTGTGCTTGGTTGGCTGGTAAAATGAATTTGGATGTCAACTTGGTTCGTATCGGTTTTGTGATTGCAACCTTATGCTTTGTGGGAACACCAATTCTGATTTACTTCGTGCTGTTCCTTTTACTTCATATGGGATGGATCGAATAGGTCGTTAGGATTGCGTGTTGCATTTGATTGACAGTTGTTTGATTCGTTTATGGTGCGCGAGGAGAAAAAAAATAGACTTTTTTTGCAAAAGATATTTGGAGATATTCGTTTTTGCTATATCTTTGCATCCGCATTTGAGAGGGAAGTGCTCTCGAAATGAATAAAAGGTCCCTTCGTCTAGGGGTTAGGACGCAAGATTTTCATTCTTGAAACAGGGGTTCGATTCCCCTAGGGACTGCAAAACAAAAGTATCGTAAAAAAATTACCAAAATGGCAAACCATAAGTCGGCGAAAAAACGCATCAGACAAATTGCAAAACGCAGATTGCACAATAAATATTACGCAAAAACCACACGTAATGCCATTAAAGTATTGCGTTCAACAAGTGAGAAAGCAGCTGCACAAGCTCTTTATCCTAAAGTTGTGGCAATGTTGGATAAATTGGCAAAGCGTAACATTATTCACAAAAACAAAGCTTCTAACTTGAAATCTAAGTTAGCTAAGCAAATTAATAAATTGGCATAAGCCAATCAAGAGGTCCCTTCGTCTAGGGGTTAGGACGCAAGATTTTCATTCTTGAAACAGGGGTTCGATTCCCCTAGGGACTGCTTAATTACCTCCTTCGATTTTCGAAGGAGGTTTTGTTATTTGTGCGTATCCTTATACTGTTGCATCTCCGATGGTTCTGTTGTATATTTATTAGCATCATGAACTAAACTGATGGTTATGGAGTTTTTTATAATACAGTGGTCTCATGTGTTGTTTCCGCTTTTGTTGGGCATCATGTTGTGGGATGGTGTGTGGAAGGTAATTGCCATGTGGCATGCCGCACGACGAAACGAGTTGGGCTGGTTTGTTTGTCTGGCGGTGTTTAATACGATTGGGGTGTTGCCGATTGTGTACCTATTAAGGTGTCGGCGAAAAAGAGAATCCCGAAGTCGTAATTGAGCAAATAGTTTTAAGTAATGGTTGTTGCAACCATCTTCTTTGCTGTGGGAGATAAACAAAAAAAGCCGCAAATGCGGCTTTTGTGCTCCCCCTCTAGGACTTGAACCTAGGACCCCATGATTAACAGTCATGTGCTCTAACCAACTGAGCTAAGGAGGAATAATTCCTCAATATGTTTTTGTGCTCCCCCTCTAGGACTTGAACCTAGGACCCCATGATTAACAGTCATGTGCTCTAACCAACTGAGCTAAGGAGGAATTTTTTATCCCTTAAGAAACCTTCGTGCTTGAGTAGCCCTTGTTTTCTTTAGCGATGCAAAACTATGTAGTTTTTCCAAATTATGCAATATCTTTGCAGAAAAAAATAGAATTAATTTCAAACTCCAAGTGACATGAGCAAAGTGTTGGGAATGGGCAACGCCCTGGTGGATATTCTTACCCGTATTGAAAGTGATGAATTGTTGACGCAGTTGAACTTGCCTAAAGGGAGTATGCAGTTGGTAGATAGTAATATAGCCAATGACGTATTGACACGCACCAATCATTATCAACGTCATCAGGCATCGGGAGGCTCGGCTGCGAATACCATACATGGGCTGGCATCATTGGGAGTTGAAACGGGATTTTTAGGGAAAGTAGGTAAAGACGAGTTGGGTGAATTCTTCAAGTCGGACATGCAACAACACCAAATATCGACGCGTTTGCTTGAGAGTGACACCCCTTCAGGAAAGGCCATTGCTCTTATTTCACCCGATTCGGAGCGCACTTTTGCCACTCATTTGGGAGCTGCAGTAGAATTGTGCGAAGATGATTTGTTCGATGAGCTGTTTCATGGTTATAAATACTTCTATATTGAAGGCTATTTGGTGCAAAACAAACCTTTGATTCGTAAAGCCATTGAGTTGGCCAAAAAACACGGATTGGTGGTGTCGCTCGATTTGGCCAGCTATAATGTTGTTGAAGCTAATCTTGACTTCCTGAAAGAAATTATTGCCTCGCATGTGGATATTGTGTTTGCTAACGAAGAGGAGGCGCATGCCTTTACCGGTAAGACCGGCGAAGATGCCTTGCATGAGATTGCATCACTGTGCGACATCGCTGTGGTTAAACAAGGGAAGAACGGTTCTTTAATCAAGCGCTTTGGTGAGGTGATTCGAGTGGGTATTATTCCGGCACAAAGCACTGACACGACCGGCGCCGGAGATTTGTATGCAGCCGGTTTCCTGTTTGGATTGATTCAGAACCTGCATCTTGATAAATGCGGTCAGATAGGGGCGCTTCTTTCCGGAAATGTGATCGAAGTGGTTGGCCCTAAGATGGATCAGGATCGTTGGGGTAATATTAAGAAGTCTATTGAAGCGATTGTGAATTAACGTTGGGACAAAGGCCAATTGTTATTGCAGACAAGCCGCTTTTATTACGTCATTTTTCTTCGGTTTACTCAGGACGGAATTTTTCTTAAGAAGAATACACGATATTCAAGGAGACTCCACGATTTTTCTGCAAGACATTACTGATTGTGTGCAGTAAATGATAGAAAATCTCGGATTTACGACATTTAAAAAAATATTTAATCATGTAATCGCACATAGATTTGCGATTTTAGACATATATCTGAACTATAAATAAATGAATGAGATTGAAGTAGCTTGTGCGGTGATCGTTCGCCAAGGGCGCATATTGGTTGCACTTCGGGGCAGTCAAATGGAACATGCCGGATTGTGGGAGTTTCCCGGCGGCAAGGTTGATGCGAACGAAGCACCAGAACAAGCGTTGATTCGAGAATTGAAAGAAGAACTACTGATTACCGTAAAAGTAGATCAGCCATTAACGGTTGTGACGCACGATTATTCCAATGTGAGAATTCGGCTTATACCTTTTTTAGCCACGTTGGTGGATGGCGAACCCAAGCCCATCGAGCATGAAAAAATTGAATGGTACCATCCCGACGATTTGCCGGTTTTGCCCTGGACAGATGCCGATATTCCCTTGGTGATGGAGGTGGTTGACTTGCTTGGATGATTCGTTCACGGAGGTATTTCCCTGTCCTTAGTCGTTAAGTCCTCTCTTAAAGTTTGTTAAGGCGAATGATTTGTGGTGGGTTTTTTTGCAATGACACCGTATTGGCAACAAAAAAACTCTACCTTTGCACCCCTGATTCATAAATGTATGCAGAAGATAAGAAATGTGGCGATCATCGCCCACGTTGACCACGGCAAAACAACGCTGGTTGACAAACTCTTGCTGGCCGGCAAGCTTTTTAAAGATCACCAGAAAGCCGGTGAGCTGATCATGGACAACAACGACCTGGAGCGTGAACGTGGGATCACCATTCTCTCCAAGAACGTGTCTGTTTCCTGGAACGGTTATAAAATCAATATCATCGACACCCCGGGCCACGCCGATTTTGGCGGTGAAGTGGAACGGGTTCTCAATATGACTGATGGCGTGCTGTTGCTGGTGGATGCTTTTGAAGGCCCCATGCCCCAGACTCGTTTCGTGTTGCAAAAGGCTATCGCGCTGGGATTAAAGCCCATTGTGGTGGTTAATAAGGTTGACAAGCCCAACTGTCGTCCCGAGGAAGTTCACGAGCAGGTGTTTGACCTGATGTTTTCGTTGGAAGCCAACGAACGACAGCTCGACTTTCCAACGGTGTACGGATCGGCTAAAGAAAACTGGATGTCGAAGGACTGGAAGGTGAAAACCGATGATATTTCAGCCATTTTCGACGCCATTATTGAGCATATTCCTGCTCCGCCCGAGAACAAGGGAACCCCTCAAATGTTGATCACCAGTCTGGATTATTCGTCATACATTGGCCGTATTGCCGTAGGACGAGTGCATCGAGGCAGTTTCAAGACCGGTCAAAATGTATCGTTGATGAAGCGTGATGGACGGGTGGTTCGTACAAAGATTAAAGAACTGTTTGTTTTTGAAGGCTTGGGTAAAGTTGCTGTTGATGAAGTTCCTTGTGGTGACATTTGTGCCATGGTGGGACTCGATAACTTTGAGATTGGTGACACCGTTGCTGATTTTGAAAACCCCGAAGCTTTGGATCCCATTGCCATTGACGAACCGACCATGAGCATGTTGTTTACCATCAACAATTCTCCATTTTTCGGTAAAGAAGGTAAGTTTGTGACTTCGCGCCACATCAAGGATCGCTTAGATAAGGAATTGGAAAAAAACCTTGCTCTTCGCGTTGAGGATACCCCATCGGCTGATGCGTGGAACGTATACGGACGTGGTGTTCTTCACTTGTCGGTGTTGCTCGAAACCATGCGCCGCGAAGGATACGAGGTGCAGGTGGGACAACCCCGGGTGATTATTAAAGAAGTGGCCGGCGAAAAACATGAACCAATGGAGGAATTGGCCATTGATTTGCCTGAGGAGTTTTCGGGTAAAGCCATTGAATTGGCCACTCAGCGTAAAGGTGAGTTGGTGAGCATGGAACGCAAAGGGGAACGCATCCACTTAGAGTTTCGCATTCCTTCACGCGGAATCATTGGATTGCGCAGTAGTTTGATGACTGCATCGACAGGCGAAGCCATTATGGCTCACCGCTTTATTGAGTTTGCTCCCTGGCGCGGAAACATCGAAAAACGTCAAAACGGATCCCTGATTGCCATGGAAACCGGAACGGCCTATGCCTATGCCATCGATAAACTTCAGGAGCGTGGTAAGTTCTTTATCTCACCACAAGAAGAAGTGTATATGGGGCAAGTTATTGGCGAGAACAGCCGTGAAGGCGATTTGACCGTGAACGTCACAAAGTCAAAAAAACTGACCAACATGCGTGCTTCGGGATCTGACGACAAGGTGCGAATTGTAACACCCATTGTTTTTAGTCTTGAAGAGGCATTGGAATATATTCAGGAAGATGAGTATGTTGAATTGACGCCCAAGTCGATTCGTATCCGAAAAATCTTGTTGAACGAAACGGATCGTAAACGTTCAGGCAAATAATTTTTGCCTTTAAGACGCATTAAATTACCTTTTCTTCCCATTCAATCGGATGGGAAGAAAAAAGGTAAAATATATAAAAATAGAGGAGCCACGGGTGCCCCGTTGGTTCTTTTGTTTTGCAATAAGGTGTTGAAATGATGTATTTTTGAATCATCAGCAAGAGGTTTGGTTGATGGCGCATCGAAAAAAAAGAGAATTCCTTTTAGGATGTGTTCATTTTTTATAACTTTGCGCAGTTTTTTAAAAACGAAGGCGGAGATGTTTAGCGAATATGACATTGCTTTCAAAGGTCTTGCAGAAGGTGTTCACACCTATCATTACGAGATTGGGCCACGCTTTTTTGAGCAGATGGAAGAAAGTCTGGTGGATAGCGGGGAGCTGAAAGTGGATGTAGAGTTATTGAAACAAACCACGCTTTTAACTTTGAAATTCAATATTAAAGGTACTGTCAATACTTCGTGTGACAGATGCCTTGAACCACTGGATTTAGCAATAAAGTGCAAAGGCAAATTGTTGGTGAAATTTGGTGAGGAATATGATGAGCCTTCTGATGAAATTGTGGTGTTGCCTTATGATGCACATCAAATTAATGTGGCTCAGTATATTTATGAATTTATTGGGGTAAACTTGCCAATTCAGCGTGTGCATCCTAATAACAGTTGTAATCCTGAAATGCTCCAGAAATTGGAAGCATATACCATCGCTCCCGCAGATGAGGATGCTACGGCCGATCCACGCTGGGACGAACTGAAAAAATTATTAGATAAAAACAAATAAAGAAGTTGTAAAATGGCACATCCCAAGCGAAAAATTTCGAAAACAAGACGCGATAAGCGCAGAACTCACGATAAAGCTGTTGCGCCTGCTTTAGGTGTATGTTCTAACTGTGGTTCAGCAATTCGTCTGCACACTGTGTGTGGCGAATGTGGTTATTACCGTGGCAAATTAGCCGTAGAGAAAACTGTAACTGCTTAAGCAGTTGTTCAGATAAACAAAAATGCTCCTTCAAACAGGGAGCTTTTTTTTTACAATTCATTTTCCATCATTCACAACGCGTTGCCCCAAGGGCAAATGCATAATTGATTTCGTGGTGAAAAAAACGTATGCAGCGATTACAGCCGTTGGTTCCTATTTGCCGGAATACGTGCTGACCAATCAGGAGTTGAGTCAAATGGTAGACACCTCCGACGAATGGATTATGACCCGGGTGGGCATTAGTGAACGACGTATTTTGAAAGGCGAGGGCATGGGATCGTCGGATATGGGAGCCAAAGCAGTTTTGCAGTTGCTCGAAAAGTCGGGCACGAGTCCTGATGAGATTGACCTGTTGATTTGCGCCACAGTGACGCCCGATCATCCCTTTCCGGCTACGGCCAATATTATAGCCGACAAGGTGAATATTCGTCATGCACAGGGATTTGACATCAATGCGGCATGTTCGGGATTTATGTTTGCATTGGATGTGGCTGCTAAATTCATTGAATGCGGATCTAAAAAAAAGGTTATCGTGGTGGGGTGCGATAAAATGTCGTCAATCACCGATTATACAGATCGAACAACCTGTGTACTTTTTGGTGATGCTTCAGCAGCTGTATTGCTGGAGCCGACGGAAGAAGCGATGGGGGTGATGGATTCCAATCTGCACAGCGATGGTTTTGGGCGTCATCATCTGATCATGAAGGCAGGTGGTTCGGTGAAGCCGGCTTCGCATGCTACGGTTGATGCGCGTGAGCATTACATCTACCAGGAGGGGCAAACGGTATTTAAACATGCCGTGTCAAAGATGGCAGATGCAGCCGTGGACATCATGGATAGGAATCAGTTAAAGTCAGAGGACATTGCCTGGTTGGTTCCCCATCAGGCCAATTTGAGGATTATTGAGGCCACCGGTAATCGTATGGGGCTACCCAAGGAAAAGGTGATGATTAATATTCACAAATACGGTAACACCACCACTGCTACTATTCCGTTGTGCCTGTGTGAGCTTGAAAGTGAGTTAAAGAAAGGTGACAACCTGATTTTGGCTGCTTTTGGTGCCGGATTTACATGGGGATCAGTGTATGTGAAGTGGGCTTATGATGCTAAGTAATAGCACCCAATAGGGGTAAAAACAGTTTGCGATTTTACCAAGTATAATAAAGATGCAGGTATGTGCTTTGGCTCAACCTGCATTTTTCATTGGCCTAATTCGTCGTATTTCAAAAAATCCTTCACTTCGAGGAATGCTGTTTCGAGATTGACCATGTTGTATATCAAGAATTTGATCATGGAAGGCCATTGTTCTTGTTGGTAAATGTCGCCCTGCATTTGCACAAAAACGCGCGACACGTAGTGACCGGGACTTTTTTCGTAGGCCAATTCCCACGTGAGGGGAGTCCCAAATGATTCCTCGAAGATGTTCTTACAAGCATCGAGTTTGGCAAACAACATTAAACGGCGATCTTCGTCACGGTGGCTGATTTCGAGAGCCACCATGGCCTTCTGGCGATCGACATCGAAACGCAAATCGACGCCCCGGATGCCGGTGTTATCAAGGATCCATTTTTTTACTTCGCCGCGTTGTCCCGGCAGTCTGCGGGTGCGGTTCTCGAGTTTTTGCCAAAATGCCAATCGCAGTTGTTTCGCTTCTTCTTTCGAAAACATGGATGAATAATTTTAATAGGCAAATTTACGATTCATTACGGTTTTTTGATGACGTGAATAGGAGATAGAGCAGATAAAAGGTTCCCATCCCGATAAACAGGATGCTAATAATTTCCATGATTCCTTTGGTGGAATGAATCATGCCAAATCCCGCGATGATGAGCAGGATGGCGATTACGGCGAAGATGGGGTGCTTTTTCACGGATTGTTGTTTTATGTTAGTTTGGGTGCCCGGAAATTTTTTAATTGTGTCGAGATTTTGCTGGTGTTTGGTCTTTTCGGTTGAGCGGTTCAAATTATAAAAAATGCATATAATTACGGTAACCCAAGTTGTCACTTGGACGTAACGGTTTTGTGGTGTAACGAATTTTTAAGATGAAATAGGTTGATTAAACCATTAAAATTGAATTATCTTTAAAAATTCAAACCCTCACAATAACATTCGACATGATTTAAATGTTGAATGCCGGATTAAAAAGATTTTACGTGAATTCTCAGCCAGATGAAGTTTTTTAGTGTCATCATGTTTTTTTTGTTGGTCTCTGTCGGGCTGACGGCACAGTTTCCCGATTTGAAGATGCGTTACTTCAATCAGAAAGAGGGATTGTCGAGCACTTTTGTGACGTCGGTTGTGCAGGATTCGGTTGGGTATTTGTGGGTGGGCACTTCTGAAGGGTTGAACCGTTTTGATGGGATGAATTTTACGTCCTATGGTTCAGGCGATGGCTTATTGCCGCATCAAAGCATTGAGACGTTGATGGCCGATTCGGGGGGAGATGTATGGGTTGCCACTGCCGAAGGTTTGGTGTTGTATCAGGCAGAATGTGATTGCTTTAAGGAAGTTGTTTTTGAAGGAAAAGTTGCCGGTGAGTTTGCAAAAATTGTACAGTTGGATATCGATCGAGCAGGAACGGTTTATGCTGCCGAAGGGAGCAAACTGTACCGCTACAACTCATCTCGAAAGATGTTTGAGATTTTTTACACTGCCAAGCAAGGCCAAATTACGGGTTTTGCATTTGATCGTGCGAATATGTTGTGGTTCACAACGGCTTATCCTTCATCGTTGATCGGGTATCATATACAATCGGGGCGTGAGTTTATTTATCGACCCGATATGGGAAATATCCCTGAAAAACCATTAACTGCGCTGGTTCACAAAGATGAAGGATTGTGGTTGGGGACACTTGGACAAGGGACTTGGTATTTTGATTTGCATCAAAGAGCCATTCGCCTGGTGGATGCTGGACAAAATGGGAGTGAATTTGTGACCCGCATGTATGTGGATCGTCACGATCGGTTGTGGCGTGTCGATTATGTGGGGTTGAATCTATTTGATGATGCATCCGGGCGTTTCTTGTCTTATCCCTATCAAATTCAGTCGCCTTATGTCATTCGTAATTCCGTTAGTGGTATTTTTCAGGATTTGAATGATAATTATTGGGTGTGCCATCATACAGGAGGCTTGGGGTTGAGTGTACGACCCAAGGGTTTTTACCACATTAATGATCAGTCATATAATCCGTGGCATTTGTCAGCGAATCGTGTCTCGGCGATACAGGCAAATGGCCGGGGACAGTTGTGGTTTGCACATGCTGGTTTTGCGATTGATGTTTTTAACAGTCAACGAGAACGTGTTCAGCAAATTACCGCTGCGAGCACCGGAGTTCCTTTGCAGTCGATTACGATGTTGTATGGCGACCCCCAAGGTCACATGTGGGTTGGGAGTTATAATCGCGGGTTGTTAAGATATTTGCCTTCTTCGGGTCGTTTTGAGCAATTTATGAATGACCCCTCTAATCCGTTGTCTATTGCTAATAATGATGTTCGCTCCATGGTGTATGACCCCGATGGTTATTACTGGTTGGTCACGCATGGTGCCGGTGTCGATCGTTTTGACATGAAGACGAAACGCTTTGATCATTTTACATCAACCAACAGTAATTTAAGCAACGAATGGACCAATCAGGTGGTTCTTGATCGAAAAGGCAATTTATGGGTGGCCACTGCGTGGGGTCTAAACATTAAAAACCGAGGAGCCACTCGTTTTCAGCGATTTTATTCTCAAAAGAGTGATGTGACTACCATCAGTGGCAACAATGTGGTGACCGTTTTTGAGGATGTTTCAGGCGCGATATGGGTTGGAACTGACAGGGGTTTAAGTCGTTATAATCATGAGGATAATAATTTTGTACGCATCAATTCACAAGAGATAAATGGCAGCATTTGTGCCATCACTGAAGATGCGGACGGAAACTTGTGGCTGAGTACCATGAGTGGGTTGATTCGGGTTAATAAATCGACGCACCAGGTTCGACATTTTGATGAGTCAGACGGTGTTCAACCAGATGAGTTTTTACCTCGCTCGGTATTTCGCGACAGTCTTGGGGTCATCTATTTTGGAGGTATACGCGGGGTTACTTATTTTGATCCTGCTAAGTTGACGTTTAATGCTATCCCCCCACCGGTTGTCCTTACTACGTTAAAACTAGGTGGAGAGTTGATTGTGCCGGGACATGCGTCGCAGTTGTTGAAACGGCAAATCAACTATGCTAAAATTGTACGCATTGACCACAACCATCGGGTTATGACGATCGGCTATCATGCCATTAATTTTAATAATCCTGATCGCAACCGTTATGCGGTGAAGCTTGAGGGATTTGATAAGGATTGGCAGATGGTGGGCAATCAAACATCGGCTACCTACACCAATCTGACCCCAGGAAAATACATTTTTCGAGTTAAGGCGGCCAATAACGATGGAGTCTGGAATGAAAAGGGCGCCAGTGTTGAGATTATTGTTGATTCACCATGGTATTCGAGTTGGTGGGCACGCATCATCAGTGTGTTGATTCTGATTGGAGGTATTTGGTTTTTCATGCGATTTAGAACTCAGTCACTTTTGAAGCAGAAGATAATTTTGAGTCAGATGGTGAGAGCCAAAACCGAAGAATTGGAGGCCAGCAATCAGGAACTCATGGCACAGGCTGAATATTTGGATAACCTCAATAAGTTATTAGAAGAGCGGCAGAGTAAACTTGAAACACAGTCTCGATTGGTGAGCACTCAGGCTTTAACGCTGCGTAAACAAAACGATGAGCTCAAGCAGCTCAACAAAACCAAGGATCGGCTGTTCTCCATTATTGCTCATGATTTGATAAATCCGTTTAATTCCATCATAGGATTGTCGGAAGTTTTCAAAGAGGAATACTCGCATTTGAATGAATCGGAGCGTCGAGAATTGATGACGACCATCAATATTTCGGCCAATCGAATTTTTGCGTTGTTACAGAATTTGTTGTTGTGGGCTCGAAGTCAAACTAATTCGGTGAAGTTTAATCAGTCATCCTTTTTATTGCATGACGTGTTGGTTGAATCAACAGATTTTTTGGCCGAGATGTTGAGTCGAAAAGGGTTGTTGTTGCAAATAGATTGCCCGGCATCCTTGTATGTGTATGCCGATCCGGATATGGTGAAGACCATTGTTCGTAATTTGGTGTCGAATGCCATTAAGTTTTCTTTTCGTGAAACGACCATTCGTGTGGAGTGTGTCAGGATGGGAAAAAAGGCCGTTGTGTCGGTGATTGATCACGGCACCGGCATGGACGATGCTACTGTCGAAAAGCTTATGGCGCGTCAGCCCTCACATACGACCGTCGGAACGGAGGGAGAACCCGGGACGGGATTGGGCTTGCTGATATGTCGTGAGTTTGTAGAGTGGCATAAGGGAGAATTTCGTATTACGAGTAAGCCGGGCGAAGGCAGTACCTTCACCTTTACACTGCCTGTTTATCGGGTCGAAGAGTAATTTGTATCTCTGTTGATTACATGGTTTCATGTTACATGTTGATGAATTGGTTTTTGTTTTGCCTTGTTTAGCGGGTAAAACCTTTAAAATAGGAGTCACAGATTTGACGTTGCCGAAAAAACTGTGTTATTTTGCAGCCCGTAAAGTGCATTTAATCATTTAAGCATCATCACCCATGATTGTATTGTTATTAGGATCGGGCGGTCGTGAGAACGCCATTGCCTGGAAATTGAACCAAAGCAAACATTTGACCAAGTTGTTTATTGCTCCCGGTAACGCGGGAACCGATCCGCTGGGATATAATGTGAATCTCAATCCCAACGATTTTCAAGCGGTTAAAAAGCTGGTTCTGGAAGAGAAAATAGACATGGTGGTGGTGGGACCCGAGGAGCCGTTGGTGCGTGGTATCAAGGATTTTTTCCTGAATGATCCTGATTTGGCGCGTGTGCCCGTGATTGGCCCGGCCGAAGATGGTGCCCGTTTAGAAGGAAGTAAGGATTTTGCCAAAGATTTTATGAAGCGTCATAAAATTCCAACGGCAGCATATTTTACTGTTACTGCCGGAAATCTGGAGCAGGGCATTGCCCATCTCAACACCATGAAGGCACCATACGTACTCAAGGCTGATGGACTGGCTGCCGGGAAAGGGGTGCTCATTATTGACAATCTGCCCGAGGCTGAAGCTGAGTTGCGTGCCATGTTGGGCGGGAAATTTGGTCAGGCCAGCAGTAGGGTGGTCATCGAGGAGTTTTTAAGCGGCATTGAGTTGTCGGTGTTTGTACTCACTGATGGCGATAGTTATTTAATATTACCCGAGGCCAAGGACTATAAACGCATTGGTGAAGGCGATACCGGATTGAACACCGGTGGAATGGGAGCCGTTTCACCTGTTCCCTTTGCCAACAAAGAGTTTATGCAAAAGGTGGAGAACCGGATTATCCGACCCACTGTTGAAGGTTTAAAAAAGGATGATATTCTTTATAAAGGGTTTATTTTCTTTGGATTGATTAATGTCGATGGAGAACCTTACGTGATTGAATATAACGTGCGGATGGGTGATCCTGAGACAGAGGCGGTGATGCCTCGTATCAAAAACGATTTGTTGGAGTTGTTTAAGGCTGTGGCCAAAGGGGAATTGAAAAAACATGAAATGGAAATTGACCCTCGCCCCGTGACAGCAGTGATGTTGGTGGCAGGCGGTTACCCCGGCGATTACGAAAAAGGACACCAAATCAATGGCTTGCATCGCGTAAAAGGGAGTATGGTTTTTCATGCCGGCACCGTGCTCAAAAACGAGAAAGTGCTCACTAATGGTGGTCGTGTGATGGCCGTGAGTTCTTATGGCCGCGACATGGAAGATGCGCTTGATGCTTGTTATCGCAACATCGAGGTCATTGACTACGAAGGGATGAATTATCGTTCGGATATTGGATTTGATTTGTAATTGCGTATGCTTTTTCGGGTTTTCCATAAAAATACATTGGTTCCTTTTGCCCTGCTTCCCTTTTTGATGGGGTTGTTATGGGCAAAGGCACTTTTGGGTGAACCCCAGGTGGCGGTGCCATTTGAAGTGCCCATGCCTTTGACCGAATTATTGTGGGGGTACATTAACCCGCAATCGAAGTTGTTGCCCCTTATTTCACTTTTTCTGGCATTTTTAACGGTGTATGCTCTCAATCGACTCAATACCAAGTATGTGTTATTACGACGACAATCGGTATTGCCGGGAGTAGTTTTTTTGGTTTTCGTGAGCGGTTATACCGTTGTGCAGGCTCTGAACCCGGTGTGGTTTTTCACACCATTGTTTGCATGGGCTTTGCATAAATTATTTCAAGGGGGTTCAAAAAGTGATGCGTCTGTTGAAGTTTTCAACATGATGTTTTTGGTGTCGGTCGGGTCGCTGTTTTTTGCTCGGGGTCTTTATTGGGTGCCATTGTTATGGTGTGGTATGATTGTGGTTAACATCATGTCGTTACGCAATTTCCTGGCATCGTTCATTGGACTCGTTTTGCCGTATTTTTTGACGTTTGGGGCATATTTTTATATGGATCGGCATCTTGAGCTGGTCGAAGTGCTGTTTGAAAATCTACTGTCTCCTGCACCTGTATTTACGCACAACGGTTTTTCAAAATTCTATAACGGGGTGATGGTGCTGCTGATTTTGCTGGGTTTGTTAGCCACGATTCGTCAGAGCAGCTCATTTAAAATATTGACACGACGTTATTATCGTGTCATGCTGTGGTTGGTGGTCTATGCGGTGTTTTTAGCTGCGACGCCATTTTTCTCCATGGAGTTGATTCCTGTGCTGGGGGTGAGCGTAACCATTATCCTGAGTAACTATTTTGAAGCCTTAAAGCCCGGTTTGTGGCAAAACCTCTTCTTTTATATTTTTATTGGGATGACCTTTTTGGCTCAATTATTTGTGTGACCGAATTGTATTCTTTTTAAACAAATAAAAAACAGCCCGAATGTCTAATGACGTTCGGGCTGCTGTGTTTTATACCATGTCGTTTTATTGGGCGATGATACTGATGGCATATCCACCCCCCGGAGCTGCTTTAAGATTGAGTTTTGTTTTACTGTTCACCGTCATTTTTTTGATGGTGTAGGCTTTGGGGTTGGTTTCGTAGTGTGCGTCTTTGGCATCGGCATAAATGGTGGCAGTGTATTTTTTTCCGGGATCCAAAAAGTCGAGTGTTAAAGTCGATGTGTGTCCGTTTTCGTCGCTGGTATTGCCCACGAACCAGTTGTGGGTTCCTTTGGCTTTGCGGGCCATGGTGATGTAATCGCCCGGTTCGGCTTCTAGCACGCGGGTGTCGTCCCAGTCGATGGCCACATCTTTGATGAATTGAAAGGCATCGAGATGTTGGTTGTAGTGTTCGGGCATGTCGGCGGCCATTTGCAGCGGGCTGTACATGGTCACATACAATGCCAGTTGGCGTGCCAGTGTGGTTCGCACCCATGAATCATTGTTGGGATTAAACGAGCTGATGCGGGTTTCGAAGATGCCCGGCGTGTAATCCATAGGGCCACCAATCAGGCGGGTGAAGGGAAGAATGGTGGTGTGGTCGGGGTTGCTCCCGCCAAAAGCCTCGTATTCGGTGCCCCGTGCCGATTCGTTGCCAATCAGGTTGGGGTAAGTGCGGCACAGGCCGGTGGGGCGCACCGCTTCGTGTGCGTTGACCATGATTTTGTATTCGGCAGCTTTGGTGACGGCATACAGGTAGTGGTCAATCATCGATTGGCTGTAATGGTATTCGCCCCGCGGGATGATGTCGCCCACATAACCGCTTTTTACCGCGTTGTAACCATTGTCTACCATGAATTGGTAGGCCTGATCCATGTGTCGCTCGTAGTTACGCACCGAGCTGGATGTTTCGTGGTGCATCATCAGTTTCACCCCTTTGGAGGACGCGTATTGGTTGAGCATTGTCACATCAAAGTCGGGGTAGGGGGTCACAAAGTCGAAGACATATTCTTTGGAATTGCCAAACCAGTCTTCCCAGCCGGTGTTCCAGCCTTCCACCAGCACGGCATCGAATCCGTGCTGGGCTGCAAAGTCGATGTATTTTTTCACATTGTCATTGTTGGCGGCATGGCGACCATTGGGAGGTGTTTGGGTGTAGTCGGTTTGGTCAATTTTTACGCTGGTGAGGTCGGTGTAAGCCCATGAGCTTTTGCCGGTAATCATCTCCCACCACACGCCCACGTATTTCACGGGTTTTATCCACGATACGTCTTCGTATTTACATGGTTCGTTAAGGTTGAGGGTAAGATTGGAGGTAAGAATGTCGGCGGCCTTGTCGCTCACAATGATAGTGCGCCAGGGCGATGTGCAGGGTGTTTGCAGATAGCCTTTGTCGCCAATGGCATCGGGGGTGAGATGGGAGTGGAGGATGTAATTTTTATCGTCCAAATCGAGCGACATGCAGGAGTAATTCACCAGGGCGGCTTCGTGAATGTTGATGTACAGTCCGTCGCGGCTCTTCATCATCAGGGGCGTTTGCAGGCCGGTTTCGGAAAAGGTGGTTTGCGAAGCGTTGCCGGTGACGGCTGCTTTCATCAGCCCGCGCACTTCCGACAGGTAGGAGGTCATGGTGCTGTATTCCTGTGTGTCGTAGTCGCCCGGCAGCCAAAAGGCTTTGTGGTCGCCGGCCAGGGCAAACTGGGTTTTTTCTTCTTTAATGACAAAATAGTTGAGATTGGCCTGTTGCGGAAATTCGTAACGGAAACCCAAACCGTCGTTGAATAGTCGAAAAGTCACCACCAAATGGCGTTGGGTGGATGGCTGATTAAGTTGTACACTGAGTTGATTGTAATGATTGCGGATGGTTTTGGTTTCGCCCCATACCGGTTCCCATGTTTCATCAAAGGTCGATGTCGTTGTTTCACCCACTGTAAACCCTGAGGTGAGGTGCTTTCCGTCTTTAATCTCCAAGCCCAGACTGCTCTCTTTAATGACTGACCGGTTCTTGTAGTCGAGTCGGTACATAGGGGTTCCGTTTTTTACTTCAACCGACAGGCTGAGGTTTCCATCGGGCGATTTCAAGGTTTGTGCCATGCTCGTCAATGCGAGTGCAACCATGGCCAGGCAAAATAATCCTCTCTTCATAATGTGATGTGTTTGTTATTGAAGGTCGTTTGTCAACCTTTTTTAACAAAGATAATCTCTCGCCCCCGAAGCTTCCACTGTGTGGAGTGAAAAGGTAGTTGAATGAAGGTTGGGTGTGAAGTTAAGGTATTGTAATTCAGAGTGTATTTAATCCGGTGGATTCATCTAAAAGTATTTGACAATGACTTATGAATGGATGTTTGTAGGCATCTCAGCCCCAATGAGCATCACCATTTTTTCGAAGTCGGCACGAGCCACGGCGGCTTTGTTGCGTGTTTTGGTTCGGTAGTTATAGATGGTAGTGACCGAGTAGCGAAGAAAGCGTGCGATTTTTTCACTGTCGCTGATGCCCAGACGAATGAGGGCGTAAATGCGGAGTTCGGTATTGAGTTGTTCGCCCGGTTTTGGCGTCACTCGCTCGGTGTCGACCAGCAGGTTGTTGAAGTCGGTTACAAATGTGGGGAACAATCGCAGAAACGAGTCGTCGAATGACGCATAAAATTCGCGCAGCTCATCATCGATGTGAGTGGTCGATTTTAACGTTTGCATCAGTTCGTGCGTTTTTCCGGTCACGGCCAGTTTGTTGAGCGAACGTCGGTAGGTGTCCAGTTTTTCAATGTAAACTGAGCACAAATCCATGTATCGGGCAATGTAATTTTCTTTGATGATGCCCGCTTCGGAGAGTGCCAGGTTGGTGTGTCGCAATGAGTCGTTGGCTTGTTGCAATTGTTGGTTGGCCTCAATCAATTGGGTTCTGATGGTTGATGTCTTGCGCAGCTGACGCCACACCAACACCACAGCAACAATAAGCAATATTGTGAGTACGCTCACCACCAGCAGCAATGTTACCACCCGCCGGTGTTGCTGATTGAGTTGGGCTTGATAGGCTTTGTCGATGATGGGGTATATTTCCGAAATTTTGAGTGTGCGCAGTCGGGCTTTGCTAAATGCGGCATCGTCGAGCGAGCATTGCAGATATTGATGTGCCCGTTTGGTGTCGCCCTGTTGGTGCAAAAGGGTGGCCAACTGCCACAGCGAGATGTATTCTTTGACCGTGGCTCGGATGTCGGCAATGGCTGAGATGGTGAGATGGTACAGCGCCTCGTCGCGATGGTTCATTCCCACATGAGCTTCGGCCATCATATATGCAACAATGGCCTGATTGTGGCTTCCGTGGGCAATGGTGTCAAAAACGGGTTTCAGCAAAGACAGTGCTTCGGCATATTTCCTTTGCACAATGAGTTGGTCGCCTTTCACAATCGCCGCATCCAGGCTGCCGGCGTTGGTGAGCGTGAGGATGGAATCGCGGTAGCAATCGGTGAGTTGCATATAATGACGACGCATCTCGGGCAGCGATGTATAGTCGGCCATGGCACCGTAGATGGTTCGTGCCTGGTGGTAATAATATTGCAGCAGGGTGTCGGTCATTGGCAAGGAACGTACGGGTTGCAGCTTTTCCAGTGCTTCCTTGTAATTTCCGGTGATGCATAATACGGCTGCCAGGTTGATTTGTGATTCGGCCACCTTGTCAGGTTGGTTCATTTTATGTGCCAGTTGTTCTTTTCGGATGGCGTATTGATAGGCCGAGTCGGTATTGTAAGGCAAATAGGCTTCGAACAGACGGGTTAATATTTGATCCTGTTCGATGGCAGAGGTTGTGGAATGCATTTGCTGTTGCATGATGGCCAGTCGCGCTTCTTTTTTCTGCTGATAATGCGTGCGATGGATGATGACCGTGTCGAGTACTCGAAGTAACGAGTCGGTTGATGCCACTGCTCTTAAGGCGTGCATGTTTACCAAGATGCTGATGCACAGGATGGGCATATATTTTTTCATTGGAGATGATATTTGTGGGGCACACGGCCATCGATGAATCGTTTTATTCGCATGCCTTTGATGTGAGATGGATGGCATGGGACAACAAATTTAGAAAACCCGTTGGATTACCGGTCATGTCGTGACCCTAAGATGGGGGTGCAGCATTGGGATTGCCAATGACACATCTGTATTATCAATCGAATTTTGTGACGTTTAAAAATCAGCTCGCTTGCCCGTTGCACCCGTGCCGGAAGCTTTTGCGCCGCTCATTAGGCTTTTGCAGTCTCGACCATCATGCCGTGGGGCGGTGCGAAGCCCCGTCACATTTTTTTGGTGGTGATAATTCAATTCATGGGTTGATGTATATCAATTCCCCAACGGATGTCGTTCGGCTCTGAACTCTTGCCTTCGGTTGGGTGTTGAGCTAATTTTGCAATATCTAAAATCGTTAACAATGAAAACACATCATAACATGGAAAAAATTGTGATCATCGGCGGGGTAGCCGCCGGAGCCACTGCGGCAGCCAAGGCGCGTCGCTTATCTGCATCGGCACATATCACTTTGCTGGAGGCCGGGCCTGACATTTCGTTTGCCAATTGCGGTCTGCCTTATTACATCGGGGGCGATATTGAAAATCGTTCGAGCCTCATTCTTCAAAGCCCCGAGAGTTTCAAGGAGCAGTACAATGTAGAGGTACACACGCACACGCTGGTGTCGTCTATCGACCGTCAGGCGCATCGAGTGGTGGCCATGGATGTGCGCAGTGGCGAGCAAAAAAACTTTGAGTATACCAAGTTAATTCTGGCTCAAGGCGGGCGACCGGTGACACCAACCTTGCCGGGTGCCGATCTTCGCCATGTGTTCACGTTGTGGACGCTCGAAGATATGGATAACATCTCTCGTCATCTTTCCGAGAACTCGCCAAAGAGCGCCGTGGTGGTGGGCGGTGGTTTCATCGGGTTGGAAATGGCCGAGGCATTGGTGAAACGCGGTCTTAAGGTGCATGTGGTGGAGTTGATGCCTCACGTGATGAGTGTAATGGATGCTGAAACGGCGGGTTTTATCACCGCCGAGTTGATGGCTTATGGTGTGGATGTGCATACCCGTGTGGGCGTGACCGAGATTACTTCCTCGCAGGTGCAGCTCGACGATGGCATGCTCATAGATGCCGATATGGTGCTTCTCTCTATTGGTGTTCGTCCCACTTTGCAACTGGCTCGTGAGGCTGGTCTCCAAATTGGCGAGTCGGGCGGTTTGTTAGTCGATGCTTATCTTCAAACCAGTGACCCCGATATTTATGCCGCCGGCGACATGGTAGAGATTGACCATCGGGTAAATGGCAAAAAAGTTCGCATTCCGCTGGCCGGGCCTGCCAACCGTCAGGGGCGCATCGCAGCCGAAAATGCATTGGGAGGCCATCATCCTTATAAAGGCTCCATTGGGACATCGGTGGTGCGCGTGTTTGAAGCCGTGGCCGGCATTACCGGTCTTTCCCTCAAGCAGGCGCGTGCGGTTGGCTTTGATGCCGACGCGGTGGTGGTGCACAAGGAGCATCACACCTCATACTATCCCGGTTCTGAGCCTGTGACGGTGATGTTGGTCTTCGACAAAGCCACGGGCATTGTGCTGGGTGGCCAAACGGCCGGCTACAAGGGTGCCGACAAGCGCCTGGATGTCATCGCCACGGCTGTGGCCTCCAAACTGACGGTTTCGGATCTGGCTGATATTGATTTTGCATACTCTCCCCCCATTGGCACTGCCAATGATGCCATGAATATGGCTGCCTATGCTGCCGAAAACAAACTGTCGGGTTATAGTCCGTCGGTGACAGCCGGTGAGGTGGATGCATTGGTTGATGGTAAGCCGGTGCTGTTTATTGATGTGCGTGATGTGTTCGCCTTCGAGAAATCGCATGTCAATGGTGCCCGTCACATCCCGTTGGAGTTGTTAACGGGGCAAATTGATTCGCTTCCTCACGATCGCCTTATTGTCGTTTACGACGAAACCGGCAAGAAAGGCCATCAGGCTGTCAGAACCCTCGTTAATGCCGGCTTGTCGCATGTGGTAAATATATCGGGAGGTCATCAGTCGCTTCAGCGATTGGCTTTAACGGTCGGTTTTCAGCATGTGAAAGTTGCCCTTTTGCCCATCGAGGCTAAACGTATAAATGACGAGAAGCAGGAGAAAACCACTGAAGCTCAACAGGCACCGATGCAGGGAGAAGGTCCTGTTTTGGTCGATGTGCGTACGCCCGGGGAATTCCTTATGGGTGCTGTGCCGGGGGCAGTCAACATACCTCTCGATGAATTGGATCGTCGTTATGGCGAACTGGGGAACAATTCAGGACGTGACATCACGGTATATTGTGCTTCGGGAGCCCGCTCAGCCTATGCGCAGATGTTTTTGCAACAATTGGGTTATACAAACGTTAAAAATGGTGGCGGCATTACCCGCATGATGGCCATGTATCGCCAACAAGCCTCGTAACTATTAAATGGATTATGCTATGACACACAAAAAGACCCTCATCATTGGCGCCAGCACTAAAAGTGATCGATATGCTTACAAAGCCGCCGAAAGATTGTTGGCAAATGACCACGACATCTATTTGTTGGGAAGTCGCACTGGGGAGCTGTTTGGGAAGGAAATCGTCACCGAGCCCATCCCATTTTCTGATGTGGACACCGTGACCATGTATGTTTCGGCCAAAAATCAGGAAGGGTATTACGATTACATTAAATCTCTGAAGCCCCGGCGTGTGATATTCAATCCCGGCACTGAAAACCCGGAGTTTGCACAACATCTCGAAACTCACGGCATTGCCACCGAGGAGGCATGCACGTTGGTGCTGCTTGCCACTGGCGGGTATTGATAATCAGGATATAATAAAAAAATCCCTGCTCATAATAATGATGCAGGGATTTTTTTTTGATGTTCAAACGCATTCATCAATCCGGAATGGTAAAGCGTGTTTTCAAATAAAAACGCAATCCTTCCGGTTCAATGGTGCCGGGTTGGTTTTTGGCATGTTCGCCGTATGCCGGAAGCCCTTTGCGGTTATCTAACAGGTTGAGTGCGGTAAAGGAGACTTCCAGTTTGTTCCAGAATTTTTTTGATGTCAACGTCATGTCAAAAAAATCGGCCGAAGCTTTTTTCTCTGCCATGGCGGCATCCATATATGGAATACCGTAAACACCCCGCCAGGCCAAATTGAGTTTCATGAGTCGGGCGATGTTGTATTCTGCACCCAAAAATGAATTAAACGTGGGCACAAAAAGCGGCTGATCGTCAGAATTGTGTGCTTCAGCCACCGTTGTGGTGATCCCGTTGATGGAATATTCTTTCTTTTTGACCTGAGGTGCAAGTGCCGATCCATTCCAGTACACCAGCAAGCCGTTGGCCGGAGAAGTGCTCAAAGCCCATTCAACACCAGCAACGTCTAATCCGCCCGTGTTGGTAAAGTCATTAAACGTGATTGGGTCGCGCGTGATTTGATTCTTCAGCCGCTGTGAGTAAAAGGTGAGGCTGTAATCCAGCTTTCTGGCCAATTTTCCGATAACAGCCAACTCGTGTGCATCCAGGTTTTCAGCATCCGGGGAGGTGAGGGTGCGTTCGTTGGCTTGCGGACGTCGTGGCGCTTTGTTGTAGAAATACTTGATGACGTGGTTCTCGTTGATGTTGTAGATGGCACCACCTCTGTAAAAAGCAATCACGTCGGTGAAGGTGCCATCATCCTGATAGTCCAGTCGCACACCGCCAATGACTTTTAATTTGTCGGTGACACGATAATTGGCCTGTGCAAATGCGTTGTTATAAGTGATGTCCGATGCACGATATGTTGAGCTAAACCAATCAACTCCACGGTCGAGTGCAAAACTATGATTGTTCGAATACATGTTAATGCGAAACTGTCCAAACAAATCACTGCCCAAATTGATGTTCAATTTGTCTTTGAGTAGTTTGAAGTTTGCGTTAAAGCCCACATCGCGTTTGTGGTCGCCCAGCGAGGCAACCGGTTCGAAATACCAAATGCGATTATAGTAGTTGTGATAAAGTGAAATGCTGATGTGGTCATTGTTGATGGGCAATGCATATTCCATTCGGTAACAGAGTACGTTGAGCTGGTCGTGGGGTTCCTGCCCGGTGGTCGTTTTAATATCGTCCCAAAATTGGGCATACGATGTGGTTTCCCATTGTTGCGATTGTTCGTTTCGGGCATAGGCATCGGCAAACCAAAGTTGAGGCGAGTAGTGATCGTTGTGTTCGGTGTAGAAGATTGTTTTGAAATTCCGGTAATGTATTTTACCCACAAAAGAATATGAAGGTCTTAATCCGTTTGTCTTCCAATTGTTTCCCGGTTGGCCAAAAGCATTCTCCTGCACCTGATAGTCCTGACCTTTTTGATTAAAGCCGATGAACATCGACCCGTTGTTGTCTTTGAACTGATGACCATACATGGTACTCACCGAGTATTGGTTGTAATTGCCATATTGTGCCACCACTTCAGCTCCGTTGAGGTCGCTTCTCAAATTGGCGTTCACCAAACCGGCGTTTGCGCTGCTACCCCAAGCTAACCCGGCTGGGCCTCGTACAGCTTCCAAGTTTCCAAAAAATTCACTTGGAAATGATGAGTGACCAAAATCAACCACCGGCATTAATTCAATGCTATAGCCATAGCGCCAGATAGATTGCCAGCCCCTGGCCATTACTCCGTATTGACCGTAGTAGTCAGTATTATAAAAAGTATAACCCGGTACACGTCCCAGTGTCTCGTATAAATATCTGACCCCCCATCGGTTGATTTCATCTTTGGAGATTTGATAAACCGACATGGGTGCTTCCGAAATTTTTTCTTTTTGTTTTGAGACGGAATAGATGGGTTGATTCATCAGTTCAACCAATTCTTCGATTGACAAAAAGCTTAAGTCTTCAATCGATTCCTGTTTTTGACCGGAAGGGGTTTGGGGATTTTCCTGAGCTTTTATTGGTGCAAATAGGCACAATGTCCCCGCAATCAGGCATAAAGATGCCTTTCTGATTTCTCTTTTCATTAAAATTAAGGTTTAAAAATTCGCCACAAAAATAAATAGAAGTTTAAAAGTATTTTGGCATTTTGTTAATCTGTGTTAAATTTTATCTCGATAGTGTGTTTTCTATGATCTGATGTTGATTTTATGTGTCGAATCTCGAATTAAGACGGCCGATTGTGTAGATGCTTCACCTGGCGTAAAAAAAATGCAATTTATTGGTTTGTAATAAAAAAAGCGCTACTTTTGCGCCCTGTTATTATCCGTGCCAAAGTACAATCTTTTTCAGTCACAGGTTTTTACGCATCGGTCAACAGTCAGCGGTTGGTCGGTAAAAACGGGGCGGGGGATGATTGTGCAAACGAGTTTCAGTAAATAGTTGGTTTAATTTAATCAAAAAAAAGACAGTGGATACGTTAAGTTACAAAACGATCTCGGCAAACAAAGCTACTGTTCAGAAAGAGTGGGTTATTGTAGATGCCACCGATCAGGTGTTAGGCCGATTGGGTTCAAAAGTTGCCAAACTTTTGCGTGGTAAATACAAGCCAAACTACACTCCTCACGTAGATTGTGGCGATAATGTGATCATTATCAACGCCGACAAAGTCCGTTTGACAGGAAACAAATGGAACGACAGGGTATTCTTCTTCCACAGCGGTTATCCCGGTGGTCAAACAGAAGTTTCTCCCGCAGAATTATTTGCAAAAAGTCCCGAAAAACTGGTTGAAAAAACCGTGAAAGGGATGTTGCCCAAAACCAAGTTGGGTGCCCAATTGTATCGCAACCTGCACGTGTATGTAGGTGCCGAGCACAAAAACCAGGCTCAGCAGCCCAAGGTTATTGACTTAAATTCAATTAAATAAGCATTATGGAAGTAGTAAACGCCATTGGACGTAGAAAAGCGGCTATCGCTCGCGTGTATCTCAAAGAAGGCAAGGGACAAATCACCATTAACGACCGTGAGTTGTCAAATTACTTTCCGGCTGCTACGCTTCAATACATTGTGAAACAGCCATTGTCGACTTTAGGTTGTGTTGAAAAATACGACATCAAAGTAAACCTGAATGGTGGTGGTATCAAAGGTCAGGCTGAAGCATTGCGTTTGGCAATTGCCCGTGCCCTGGTGAAAATCAACGGCGAAGACAAGAAAGCTCTGCGTGCCGAAGGTTTCATGACTCGCGATTCACGTGTGGTTGAACGTAAAAAACCGGGACGTCCCAAAGCTCGTAAGAGATTCCAGTTCAGTAAACGTTAATATTTTTCGGGTACGTTTAGTATCTAAACCGGAAAGACTCTGCAAGGCAGACTACTGGCCGGTTGTTAACGTCAAAGAATGTAAACGACTAAAAAAAACAAAATGCCTAGAACTAATTTTCAGGAATTATTGGATGCCGGAGTTCACTTCGGTCACCTTAAAAGAAAATGGAATCCTGCCATGGCTCCTTATATCTTCATGGAGCGTAACGGGATTCATATCCTCGACTTGCACAAAACCGCTGTCAAAATTGACGAGGCTGCCAACGCCTTGAAACAAATCGCTAAATCGGGCCGGAAAATATTATTTGTTGCCACCAAAAAACAAGCTAAAGAAATTTTGGCTGAAAAAGTAGGTGCCGTAAACATGCCATACGTTTGTGAGCGCTGGCCGGGAGGTATGTTGACCAACTTCCCTACCATCCGTAAGGCTGTGAAAAAAATGAGTACCATCGATAAGTTGATGCAAGATCCTTCTTCTTGGAGCAACTTGTCAAAACGCGAGCGTTTGCAAATCTCTCGTCAACGCGCAAAACTGGAAAAAACTTTGGGAAGCATCGCTGACTTGACTCGTCTTCCTGCTGCCATGTTTGTGATTGATGTGATGAAAGAGCACATTGCTGTTCGTGAAGCGAACCGTTTGGGTATTCCTGTGTTTGGTGTGGTTGATACCAACTCAGATCCTTCTAACGTTGATTTCATCATCCCTGCTAACGATGATGCGACCAAATCTATCGAGTTGATTACCGGTATTATGACTGCTGCCATCAAAGAAGGTTTGGAAGAGCGTAAGCTTGAAAAAGACAACGAGCCTGAAAAAGGTAAAAACGAAGGTGGAAAGCGCGTTAAAGCAAAGAAAACTGAAGAGTTTGAAGACGAAGCTGCTGACATTGACGAAGAGGAAATCGACGCCGATGAAGTAGATGCTGATGACGCTGAATAATTTGTTGAATTTTTTTTAAAAATATAAATCATGGCTATTACAGCTGCTGATGTAAATAAATTGCGCCAAATGACCGGCGCCGGTATGATGGACTGTAAAAAGGCCCTTACCGAAACCGATGGTGATTTCGATAAAGCCATTGAATTTATCCGCAAGAGCGGACAGGCCGTGGCCAACAAACGTGCTGATCGCGAAACAACTGAAGGTTGCGTGTTGGCTAAGACCAACGATGGCAAATTTGGGGTGTTAGTTGCACTTTGCTGCGAAACTGACTTTGTTGCTAAAAACGAAAGTTTTGTTGCTCTGACTAATTCGATTGTTGATGTTGCTTTGGCTAACAAGCCTGCGACTAAAGAAGCATTGTTGGCTTTACCTTTGCAAGATTCCACAGTTCAGGAAGTGATTACTGCACAAGTTGGTGTTATCGGTGAGAAGTTGGAGATCAACGCTTTTGAAACCATCGAAGGTGAAACGGTAACTGCTTACATTCATGCTGGTAATAAATTGGCGACTTTGGTTGCATTTAACCAAGCTGGCATTGAGGTACAAGTTGGTAAAGACGTTGCCATGCAGGTAGCTGCAATGGCTCCTGTTGCAGTTGATTCATCTTCTGTACCTGCTGAAATTGTAGAGAAAGAGCGCGAAATTGCTCGTGAACTGGCTCGCAACGAAGGCAAGCCTGAGAACATGCTCGATAAAATCGCCGAAGGTCGTGTGAACAAATTCTTCAAAGAAAGCACTTTGATGATGCAAGAGTTTGTAAAGGACAACAAAAAAACCATTCAGCAATACCTTGATGGGGTAAGCAAAGGTTTGGTTGTAACTTCTTTCAAGCGTTTTTCGCTGAACAATTAATGGTTTTGAACCATCATTATAAAAAAGGGGCTTTTGCCCCTTTTTTTGTGTTTTATGGTAGCATTGTTTTTATTAACATTGAAGCCGTTTTGAAAAATTGACTTTTACTAGAAAAATCATGACTTATAAACGCATCCTTTTAAAGTTAAGTGGCGAATCCCTTATGGGCGCACAAGGTCACGGTATTGATACCGGTCGGTTAAATGAATATGCGACGCAGATTCGCGACATTGTAAAATTAGGCGTGCAGGTCGGCATCGTCATTGGTGGTGGTAATATTTTTCGTGGTCTGAGTGGAATGTCAAAAGGGGTCGATCGCTACAAGGGCGATCAAATGGGTATGTTGGCCACTGTTATTAATGCGTTGGCATTAAGTTCGGCGTTAGAGGACTTGGATGTGAAGGCGCGGGTGCTGACGGCCATTCGCATGGAGCCGGTTGGTGAGTTTTACTCCAAGCCAAAGGCCATTGAGGCACTTGAACGAGGCGAAGTGGTGATATTGGCCGCAGGCACAGGCAATCCCTATTTTACTACAGACACGGGTTCGTCGCTACGTGGCATTGAGATTGAGGCCGACGTGATGCTGAAAGGGACTCGTGTGGATGGGATTTATACGGCCGATCCGGAGAAGGATCCTTCGGCGGTAAAATTTGATACCATCACTTACGATGAGGTTTATCATCGTGGTTTGAAAGTGATGGATTTGACTGCAACCACCATGTGCAAAGAGAACAACTTACCCATTATTGTGTTTGACATGGATACTCCCGGTAATTTGATCAAGGTTGTCAAGGGCGAGAAGATAGGAACTTTGGTGCATAATTGATTGTTATGATGATATTCGGGATGACCCGATGCATGGCTCGGTAATATTTGTTAAATTCACGGGCGTTATTAAAAAAACCATACATGGCTCAACTCTTTAAGAAGTGCTGGCCTTACTTGCTGGCTATCGTTATTTTTGTGGCGTTAAGCGTCACTTATTTCAGTCCGGTTTTAGAGGGCAAAAAATTGCCGCAAATGGACGACATTCATGCCAAGGGAATGGCAAAGGAACTGGTCGATCATCATGCTGCCACTGGGGAACACTCTATGTGGACCAATTCGATGTTTGGCGGCATGCCGGCTTATCAAATCAAGGGCGATTCGTCGGCCAGTCTGTTTGGTTATCTCAATAAGGCCACGCGATTGGGTTTGCCGTTTCAGACCATGGCCATCGTGTTTCTGTATTTGCTTGGCTTTTATGTGTTGTTGTTGAGCCTGAAGGTCGATAAGTGGCTGAGCCTGATAGGAGCCATTGCTTTTGCATTTGGGTCGTATAACTTAATAATAATCATCGCAGGACACATCACCAAGGCTTATGCCATCGCTTTGATGGCGCCCGTGGTTGCAGCTGTGTTGTTGGCTTATAATAAAAATAAGTGGCTTGGTGGCTTGATGTTGTCCATTACCCTGGGGATGGAAATCGGTTACAACCATCCGCAAATCACCTATTATTTAGCACTGCTTGTTTTGGTCATCGTAGTGGTGCGTTTGGTGGATGCTTATAAGGAGAAAACATTAACCATGTTTTGGAAAACCACCGGTATTCTCTCGGTGGCAGCCATGTTGGCTGTTCTGCCTAATCTCACCTCGTTGTGGACCACTTATGAGTATGGTAAGTATAGCATTCGGGGAGCATCGGAATTATCTGCTGCTGATGGACAAAAAGTCGGTACTGGGCTGGATAAGGATTATGCCATGGCATGGAGTTATGGCGTGAAAGAGACCTTTACCCTGATGGTGCCCAACGTGGTTGGGGGTGCCTCCGAAGCCATTGGTAACAATCCCGAATTGCTCGATAATGTAGATGCGCAGTTCCGTAGTATGGTGGCTCAGCAAAGTCAGTATTGGGGCGGTCGTCCGTTTACTTCGGGGCCGGTGTATGTGGGCGCCATCATCTGTTTCTTGTTTCTGTTGGGTGCCTTTGTTTATAAGGGATCCGAGAAGTGGTGGCTCATTGCAGCGACGGTGCTGTCGCTGTTTTTGGCTTGGGGAAAGAATTTTCCGTTGTTCAACGATTTGATGTTCGATTATTTCCCGCTTTATAACAAGTTCCGTACCGTTGAAATGGCGTTGGTGATAGCAGGTCTCACGATGCCTGTGTTGGCATTTTTGGGCTTGCAGGAAATCATTAAGCGCCCCGAACTGGTAAGCCAAAATGGAAAGTGGTTTTTGGTCTCTTTGGTGCTGACTGCAGGGGTAAGCATCTTGTTTTATCTCTTTCCGGGTATGTTTTTCGATTTTATCAGTGCTGATGAGTTGAAAGCCATTTTGGATCAAAAGCAACAAATGGTTCAGCAAAATCCGCAATATGCAGCCATGTTCGATCAGTTGGTCGATAACCTCAAGTTGGCTCGCATCGATTTGTTGAAGGCCGATGCCTTGCGTTCGTTTTTCTTTATCATGTTGGCTTCGGCTTCTATTTGGTTCTTTGTAACTCATAAGTTGTCGGTGACATATATGACAGCGGGATTGGCCATTTTGGTGTTGATTGATATGTGGAGCATTGACAAGCGTTATCTCAATGCCGATCATTTTAAGTCACCACGTGAAGCCCAAGCTTTTGTGGCCACTGCTTGCGACAAGCAGATATTGGCTGATGAGGATCCCAATTACCGTGTGTTAACGCTTTATCGCAATCCATTTAACGATGCCTATACATCCTATTTTCATAAGTCTGTTGGCGGGTACCATGGTGCGAAACTGCGTCGATATCAGGATTTGATTGACCGTTATATCAGTGCCAATTGGCAGCAGTTGACACAAGCGCTTCAAAAAGGTTATACCGGTAATGTCGATTCCTTGTTGTCGACGATGCAAGTGGTCAATATGCTCAATACACGTTATTTGGCTTATCATCCCGAGGCTGCTCCCATTGTCAATACGTCTGCCATGGGCAATGCCTGGTTTGTGTCCGACGTAATGGTTGCGAATAATGCTGATGAGGAAATTGCCGCGTTGGGAGAGGTGCAACTCTCGGATGTGGCTGTTGTGGCGAAAAAGTTTGCTTCGCTGGTTGACGGTTGCGTTGTCGATTCGGTATCGGGAACCATTGTGTTGACTGATTATGCTCCCAATCGATTGGTGTATAAGAGTTCATCGACTCAAAAGCAGTTGGCCGTGTTTAGCGAAATCTATTATTCAAAGGGTTGGAATGCCTATATCAACGGTGAAGCTGTGCCTCACCTTCAGGCCAACTATGTATTGAGGGCTTTAATGGTGCCGGCGGGTGAAAATACCATTGAGTTCCGTTTTGAGCCATCATCATATAAAGTAGGGAAGATGGTGAGTGCCTTGGGATCTGTATTGATTTTGGCGCTAATCGGTCTCTGGGTGTATTCGGAAATGAAAAAGAAAAAGGTGAGTTGATGATTGTGTTTACTTGCAACTTTTTGCCTCTTTAGAGGTATGAATGAGAAACACAAATTAATTGTATTGATGAATTTAAATTGAAGGAGGAAAAGGTTATGTCATCCCAAAATCATACATCAGAATCGACAGGAGTCAATAATAATACCAAGTTGCATATTCGAAGCAGGTTTCGCCGTGCCGGATGGATTGGCATGATTTCATTGTTGCTGTTGCTTTCGGCCGGTTTGGTGGCGTTCAATAACGATGAACGGAACTTTACCATCGCCAAAAATCTCGATATTTTTTACACGCTTTTTCGTGAGCTCAATAGCTATTATGTCGATGAAACCAATCCCGAGCAGTTGATTAAAACCGGGATTGATAACATGTTGGAGTCTTTGGATCCTTACACTCAGTATATTCCCGAGTCGGATATGGATGATTTCAAGACCATGACCACCGGCGAATATGGTGGAATTGGGGCATTGATAAGTAAAAACGGGCAATATGTTGTGATTAGCGAGCCTTATGAAGGGTTTCCTGCTCAGAAGAATGGTTTACGTGCCGGAGACCGCATTCTGGAGATTGATGGTCATTCAATGGTCGAAAAAAATACGTCGGATGTGAGTGAAAAACTTAAAGGACCGGCTTCGACGACGGTTAAAGTTAAAATTGAACGCCCCGGAGAAAAGAAGCATCTGGTGTTCGACATCACTCGGCAAAAAATTCAGATTAACCCCGTGCCTTATTACGGGATGGTGAACAATGAAACAGGGTTAATTGTGCTGAGTAGCTTTACTCAGAATTGTGCCGATGAAGTGAAACAAGCTTTTCTTGATTTACGTGACAACCAGCATGCCAAGCAAGTCATTATTGATTTGCGGGGAAATCCAGGCGGATTGTTGGATGAGGCCATCAAAATGGTGAATTTCTTTGTGCCAAAGGGTAGTGACATTGTGGCAACTCGTGGTAAGGTTAAGCAGTGGGACAAAAGTTATAAAGCCATTGCGCAGCCCATTGATACGGTGATGCCGCTGGCAGTGTTGATTAGCCGAGGCTCGGCATCTGCTTCTGAGATTGTTGCCGGGGCATTACAGGATTTGGATCGTGCCGTGATTATCGGTCAGCGAAGTTTTGGAAAAGGGTTGGTTCAGACCACTCGTCCACTTTCGTACAACACGCAATTGAAGGTTACCACTGCCAAATATTACATTCCTAGCGGGCGTTGTATTCAAGCCATCGATTATTCGCAACGCAACGAAGATGGGAGTGTCGGCCTGGTGCCCGATTCGCTCATTAAAGAATTCAAAACTTTAAATGGTCGCAAGGTGTTTGATGGGGGTGGTGTTTCTCCCGATGTCACCATAGAGCAGATTCAGACCAGCAATTTGACCATTGCATTGGTTCTGCAACAAGTGTTTTTTGATTTTGCGACTGAGTTTGTATTGAAAAACCCAAAAATTGAAAGTGCTGATCGTTTTGAGGTGACTGATCAGGTGTATGACGCGTTTAAAGAATTTGTAGCTTCAAAAATGGATTTCACTTATGAGTCAAAGACTCAGGATCTCTTTAAAAAATTAAAAGAGACAGCTACGCGCGAAGATTATTACAATTCCGCAAAACAGGAATTTGAGCATCTCGAAAAGGTGATTGCCCTGGATGTGAAAAAGGATATGGAATTGTTCAAGAGTGATATTCGCGAGTTGTTAGGGATGGAGATCGTGAAGCGTTACTATTATCAACGTGGTTTTCACATCTATTCATTGCGAAACGACAAGGAGTTGGATGCCGCTAAAAAGTTATTTGCCAATCCTCAAGGCGAGTATAAAGGGCTTCTCTCGGGTTTGATACCCAGTCATGCAGGCGATAAGCGTGTTAAATCTGTGGATTTGAATTAAAATATGTGAGACATAAGAATAATGCCCCCATTGAACATTGCTTCTTTGGGGGTTTCTTTTTTCATGTTTTAGGGTGTGTGCCGTTGCAATGTGGTTGTGTCATTTTATAAAAAACGTCAAAAAGATGTTTTACGGCATGTTTTGACATCTTTTGTTTTTCTGATTGCTAAGTCAAAAATGAGGGGTTTGTATTAGAAAACTCATCCAAATAGCGAAATATTTCTCTAAATATTAGGGGGTGAAGGTGATTTTGATCGCTTTTCCCAGTTTTTCATACGGGGGCTTCCTATGTCCAATAAATGAGGTGCTTGTTAAAAAAACACAATCCCCATTAATGGCTATTGTAATCTATGGATTACAATAGTATTTTTGCAGTGGAATCTTTAGATAACATTTTTGGGTTTTCAATTGTTATATGAAGATGACATTTTAAATCATTTGTTTGATCGATACAAACCTTGAATCACATGAATCAGTTCAAAGCGGGGAAGTGGCAGGAAGCCATTGATGTAAGGGATTTTGTGGCGCAAAACATTACGCCATACGACGGGGATAGCAGCTTTTTGTGCGGACCTACTGAGCGAACCAAGCAACTATGGCAGATTTGCCTTGATGCGATTGCCGAAGAGCGGGAGCGTAATGGCGTTCGTTCCATTGATAATGAAACCATCTCCACGGTGACTTCTCATCAGGCCGGGTTCATTAATAAAGACCTTGAAATGATTGTGGGTCTTCAGACTGACGTATTGCTGCGTCGTGCCATGAAGCCTTATGGTGGCATTGCCGTGGTAGAAAAAGCTTGCGAAGAAAACGGGATGAAGGTGAGCGACCGGGTGAAAGACATTTTTACCAATTATGCCAAAACACACAATGATGGTGTGTTTGATGTCTATACACCTGAGATTCGTTTGTTCCGCTCTTTGGGGATTCTTACCGGTTTGCCCGATAATTATGCTCGCGGGCGAATCATTGGCGACTATCGTCGCATGGCGCTTTATGGTACCGACAAACTGATTGAAGCCAAAAAGAAAGACCTTGCCGGATTGAATGGCCCCATGACTGACGAACGCATTCGTTTGCGTGAGGAAGTGGCTGAGCAAATCAAGGCATTGTCGCACATTCGCCAATTGGGTGAAATATACGGATGCGACTTGTCGCGCCCGGCCGAAACTGCGCAGGAAGCCGTGCAGTGGGTCTACCTGGCCTATTTGGCTGCGGTGAAGGAGCAGGATGGTGCTGCCATGTCGCTGGGTAACGTGTCGTCGTTCCTCGATATTTATATTGAGCGCGATATGGCCGAAGGGCGAATCACAGAAGAGCTGGCTCAGGAGTTTATTGATCAGTTTGTGATGAAGCTTCGCCTCGTTCGCCATCTGCGCATGGATGCTTACAACGAGATTTTTGCCGGCGACCCCACTTGGGTGACCGAAGCCATTGGTGGAACCCTCATGGATGGCCGTCACAAAGTGACCAAAACTTCGTTCCGTTTCCTGCAAACGTTATATAACCTTGGGCCTTCTCCTGAGCCTAACATGACTGTGCTTTGGTCGCAGAAACTGCCCGAAGGATTTAAAAAATTCTGTGCTCAGGTATCTATCGATACTTCGTCCATTCAGTACGAGAACGACGACCTGATGCAGTGCACCCGCAATAGCGACGATTATGGCATTGCCTGCTGTGTATCGTTTCAGGAAATTGGCAAGCATATCCAGTTTTTTGGTGCACGCTGCAACCTTGCTAAAACGTTGTTGCTGGCCATCAATGCCGGTCGTGATGAATTGAGTGGAAAGCAGGTGTTGAAAAACATCCCCCCCTTAAAGTCCGATGTGCTCGATTTTGATGAAGTGATGGCCAATTTCAAACTTGCAGTGAAAGAGGTGGCTCGTGTGTATAACGAGTCGATGAATATCATCCACTACATGCACGACAAGTATTACTACGAGAAATCGCAAATGGCTTTGGTGGATACCAACCCTCGAATCAATCTGGCTTACGGTGCTGCCGGTTTAAGCATTGTGGCCGACTCCTTCTCGGCCATCAAGCATGCTAACGTGACTGTGGTGCGCAACGATCAAGGTCTTTCGTCCGAATTCCTCATCAACGGTGAGTATCCCTGCTATGGCAATGACGATGACCGGGTTGACATTTTCGCCAAAGAAATCCCTGCCTATCTCAATGGCATCCTCAAAGAGATGAAAACCTATAAAAATGCCGAACCAACGCTGTCTATCCTCACCATTACCTCCAATGTGGTTTATGGCAAGAAAACCGGTGCCACACCCGATGGTCGCGCGCAAGGCGTCCCTTTTGCACCCGGTGCCAACCCCATGCATGGTCGCGACAAGAGTGGAGCCATTGCGTCGTTGAATTCGGTGTCGAAGATTGACTATACCGATTCGCTCGATGGTATTTCCAATACCTTCTCCATTGTTCCCAAGACCCTTGGGCCAACTGCCGAAGTTCGTCAGGAAAACCTGGTGGCAATTATGGATGGTTATTTCTCAAAGATGGCTCACCACCTCAACGTGAACGTGCTCAATCGCGAGATGCTCGAAGATGCCATGGAGCACCCCGAGAATTATCCGCAGTTAACCATTCGCGTGTCGGGATACGCGGTGAATTTTGTTCGCCTGACCCGTGCACAGCAGCAGGATGTGATTGCCCGCAGTTTTTTTGAGTCGATGTAAATCGCCGAGTCATTATTGGGTTATCCCATCTTATAGATATTTAAACGAAGGAGGATGCCTGGTTTTTTGTTGAGGTTGTCATCGGGTGACTGTGTGATATTTTTCAATAAAAATCTTGGCAACTTCTTCGGTTAAATGCATCACTTGGCGTTGGGGGGTATTCTTTTGTACCTTACAGACTGTTTTCATTCAAACATTGTCGCATGTTAAGAGTCCATTCGGTGGAATCGCTGGGCACCTTTGACGGCCCCGGTATTCGGTTGGTGATTTTTTTGCAGGGATGCAATTTCAAGTGCCTTTATTGTGCCAATCCCGATACCATCGAATGTTTGGGGGGGATTCATTACACGGCCGAAAGCATTGTGCAGATGGCTCGCAATCAGCGCCCGTTTTTTGGTGCCAGGGGCGGTGTCACTGTGTCGGGCGGCGAACCCTTGATGCAGGCGCGTGATTTGATTCCTTTGTTTAAGATGCTCAAGGATGAAGGGTTTAATACGTGCATCGACACCAATGGCAGCATTCTCACGGCCGATGTGAAGCTTTTGCTCGAGTACACCGATTTGGTATTGCTCGACATCAAGCACATTCATCCTGAAAAGCATCAAATGCTTACCGGGATGGCCAATGGTCGTACGTTGTCATTTGCCCGTTATCTGCAAGAGCAGAACAAGCCGGTGTGGATACGGTATGTGTTGGTCCCCGGCTATTCCAATGATGTGCAGGATATGCACCATTTGGGAGAATTCCTCGAAAAGATGGACAATGTGCAAAAACTGGAGATTCAGCCTTATCATAAGTTGGGGGTTCACAAGTACGAAGCTTTGGGTTGGGATTATCAACTTGAAGACGTGCCAACCAATACCGCCGAACAGCTCAATGAGGCTCGCGACATTTTCGCGAAATACGTTAGGGAGGTTGTTGTGAATTGATGACCTCCATAAACTCACTTTTTACAACTTGATTTTACCAATGGGTTATTATTCCCCTAAAGAAATATTGGAGCGGGTGCACGAAACGGCTCGCTACAAAGCAAAAACGAATGTTTCGAAAACCCTGGTGCTGGCCTTTATGGCAGGTGCTTACATTGCCTTGGGCGGCTTGCTGAGCATGGTTGTGGGGGGCGGCTTACCCGGCCTGGCTGAAACCAATCCCGGTTTGCAGAAGTTTATTTTCGGTGCCGTGTTTCCCCTCGGGCTCATTTTGTGTGTGGTGGCAGGGGCCGATTTATTCACAGGCAATACTGCGTATTTCATTCCCCCGGTGTTTGGTCGGAAAATGCCGGTCACGGCCATGTTTAAAAACTGGACACTGGTGTGGCTGGGTAATTTTGTGGGAGCCTTATTCGTGGGGTTCGTGTTGGCTTATTTGACAGATGTTTTTGCCAACGACCCGTGGAAATCGACGTTGTTTCACATTGCCGACATCAAAACCTCTGCTCCTTTTTATAAGGTGTTTGTCAAAGGGATTGGAGCCAACTGGCTGGTGGCATTGGCCGTGTGGCTGGCTTTTGCGGCCAAGGATATCACCGGAAAAATTTTGGCCATCTGGTTTCCCGTGATGGCTTTTGTGGCCATGGGATATGAACACAGCGTTGCCAATATGTTTTTCCTGCCCACTGCCTGGATGTATGGAGCCAATGTGTCGTGGATGGACATCATTGTGAATAACCTAATCCCTTCCACTTTGGGCAATATTGTGGGCGGATCGTTGTTGACCGGTGGGTTGTATTGGGTTGTGTATGACCGCGACTGAGGTTGTGGTGTGTTGAATGTATTGGCCGGTTTGTGAATGCAAGCCGGCTTTTTTATTTCTCATGATGGTCGGTTGTTTGATTGGGAGTGCAATGAATACTTTGGTCAGTTTTTCTCATCATTTAGTCAGAATGTCACAATGTGGTCTGTCTTCTCACCTTATTTTTGATTGATGTAATTATTTAACTCATCCGCTTCAATCAATATTATGAAACAATCTCTCACCTTTCTGTCGTGGCTGTTGTGCGCAGTTCTGTTGTCTCAATCAGCGAATCATGATTTATTGAAAGTATGGTACACTCAACCTGCTTCCCGTTGGGTGGAGGCACTGCCCATTGGCAATGGCCGCTTGGGTGGTATGTTTTTCGGCAACCCGGCTTGCGAGCAGTTGCAGATGAACGAAGAGACCGTTTGGGCTGGCGAGCCTGGCAATAATTTGCCTAAGGGTTTTAATCAGGTTTTGCCTCAGGTGCGTGAGCTGATTTTTGCAGGAAGGGAAGATGAAGCTCAGGATTTGGCATTGACCCGTTTCCCGCGTCGGGTAGGAGGGGATAACAACTATGGCATGCCATACCAAACTGTTGGCGATTTATGGATAGATTTCCCCGGGCATGAACAGGCCGTTAACTATTATCGTGAACTGGATATTGCCAGGGCCATTGGAAAAGTCACTTACCAGGTTGGGGAGGTCACTTTTCAGCGCGAATATTTTGCCTCGGCCATCGACCAGGTGATGGTGGTCAGGCTCACTGCCAGCCAAAAGAAACACATTTCGTGCACGTTGTCGATGAGTTCACCCCATCAGTCCAAGCGGGTTGTGGTTGACGGTGGTCAATTGATGCTTTCAGGCACGGGCAGCGATTTTGAAAACAAAAAAGGACGCGTGGCTTTCAGTGCTCAGGTGTTGCCGCTTGTGCAAGGGGGTGATTTGCTCTGCAACGACTCTACGATTACCATCACGGGAGCAAATTCGGTGACCCTGTTGGTGTCCATTGGGACTAATTTTAAAAATTATCGCGACATCAGTGGGGATGCTGCTTTGATGGCTGCCAATATCATAGATAAAGCCAAAGCCAAATCGTACCCGCAATTGCAAGGCGATCACGAACGTGATTATCGAACCCTTTTCGATCGGGTGCAGCTTGAACTGGGCGTGACCGATGCAGTGAAGAAGCCCACCGACCAACGGGTGATTGATTTTGCCAAAGGCAATGACCCGCAAATGGCGGCTTTGTATTTTCAGTTTGGACGATATCTGCTCATTTCGTCTTCGCGCCCCGGCACCCAGCCGGCTAATTTGCAAGGCATCTGGAACGATTTGCTGGAGCCGTCGTGGGATAGCAAATACACCGTGAACATCAATACCGAGATGAACTATTGGCCGGCCGAAGTCACCAACCTGTCCGAATTGCATGAGCCCTTGTTTGCCATGCTGCACGACCTCGCCCAAACCGGTGCCGATGCTGCCCGTGAAATGTACGGCGCTCGCGGATGGGTCATGCACCACAATACTGATATCTGGCGTTTCACCGGCCCCATCGACGGACCCTTTTATGGCCTTTGGCCCATGGGCGGTGCCTGGCTCACTCAGCACATGTGGCAGCATTATTTATATAGTGGCAATGTCTCTTTTCTTAAGGGCGTTTATCCCATTTTAAAAGGATGTGCGCAATTCTACGCCGATGTGTTGCAGCGCGAGCCTAAGAATGGGTGGCTGGTGGTGTCGCCATCCATGTCGCCCGAGAACGCCCATCGCAAAGGGGTGTCGCTCACGGCCGGCACCACCATGGACAATCAGTTGGTATTCGATGTGTTTTCAAACGCCATTGTTGCATCCGAGTTGTTGGGCATCGACCCCTCGTTTGCCGACTCTCTCCGGGTGATGCGTCAAGCCTTGCCGCCCATGCAGATTGGTCAGCACGGCCAGTTGCAGGAGTGGTTGAGCGATTGGGATCGCATGGGCGACCATCATCGGCACGTGTCGCACCTTTATGGCCTTTATCCCGGCAATCAGGTGTCGCCCCGCATGCAGCCCGAGTTGTTCGCGGCTGCGCGTAACTCCTTAATTTATCGTGGCGACGTCTCTACCGGATGGTCCATGGGGTGGAAAGTGAACTTGTGGGCTCGTCTGCTCGATGGCAATCACGCTTTCAAGTTGCTGTGCGATCAAATAGCACCGGCTCCCCTCGAGATGAAGGGAGAAAAGGGCGGAACCTATCCCAATCTTTTTGATGCTCATCCTCCTTTTCAGATTGACGGCAACTTTGGGTGTACATCCGGCATTGCCGAGATGCTGATTCAGAGCCACGATGGGGCCATTCACCTGCTGCCGGCTTTGCCCGATGCTTGGAATACCGGTGCGGTGAAAGGGCTGCGCGCTCGCGGGGCCTTTACCATCGACATGTCCTGGGCAAACGGCCGTGTGACGGCTTTGACCGTGCATTCGGGCATTGGCGGGATGTGTCGTTTGCGTCTGCCTAATGCGCTCTCGGGACAGGTCGTGCTCACTCCGGCGGCCGATGACAGTCCATGCCCCAATCCGTTGATGGCTGCTTCGGTAATCAAGCCCCCTTTAATGAATGACCAAGTGAACCTTGTGGGGGTGACGCTGCCACAAACCTTGCTGTTCGACTTTGTGACCATGCCCGGTAAAAGTTATTCGTTTAAATGAAATGGAGCTTTGTGTGCTTATTTCGCTTTCGCCCCTTGATGTGAGTTCTGTCCGTTTTTACCTAAAAAATATCTGTCCATGAAACTGCTGTTGCAACTCCTTTTTTTGCTGATGCTGACGACTGCTCAATTTGCCCAATCCCAAGCGTTGATACCCTTGTGGGGCCGTGGTGAGATGCCTAATTCCAAGGGCATGCGCCTCGATCGCATCGAGGCGCGCGAGCGGGTCACGCAGGTGGATGTGCCCGGCATCTATCCATTTTTCACGTCGCACGAAGAGAATACCGGTGCCGCGGTGCTCATCTGCCCGCCGGGCGGCTACCAAAAGCTGACTTACCAGATTGCCGGGTTTCAGCTGGCCAAATGGTTCAACACCTTTGGGGTAAATGCCTTTGTGCTGATGTACCGCATGCCCGCGTCGCCCGATTTGATGCAGCCCCATTTGGCTCCCTTGCAGGATGCCCAACGTGCCATGCAGCTCATTCGGTCTCATGCCGAGGCCTGGGGCATTCATCCCCAAAGGGTGGGGGTGATGGGATGCTCGGCGGGCGGACATCTGGCCGCGTCGCTCAGCACCTGGACCGAAAATGTGACTTCGGTGAGCGACACCATTGCCCGGCAATTGTTTCTGCCCGACTTTCAAATATTGGTGTCGCCCGTCATCACCATGGGCGAACTGGCGCACGCCGGCAGCCGAAAGGCATTGCTGGGAGCGTCGCCAACCGCCGAGCTGGTGAGCCGGTTTTCGTGCGAGAAGCATGTCACGCCATCTACCCCGCCGGCCTTTGTGGTGCATGCCCAAGACGATGCGACGGTGCCCGTGAGTAACAGCCTGATTTATTATCAAGCTCTGGTGGCCAACAGCGTGCAGGCTTCACTGCATCTGTTTCCTGCCGGAGGGCACAGCATCGCCCTGCGCAATAATCCCCCAACCACCAACTTGTGGCCGCAATTGTGCGAAGCCTGGATGCGCGAAATGGGGTGGCTCACCCCCGTGAAATAAAAAAGCCGCCCGAGTGTGTCTCCGGGCGGCTTTGATTTTATGGGCGGTTTATTTTTTCTTTTTCTTTGGGGCTTTTTTCAGCGCCATCTCCTGATCGTTGAGCTCCTGGCCAAAGTCGGGCGTGCCATCGGCATTCCACTTCACCACGCGGGCGCGGGTGTGACGGTTGGGATCGTACAGCGAATCGCCGGTAATGTCCTTGTAGTCGCGGGCGTGGTAAATCATTACATCGGTTTTGCCATCCTCGGCCACCGTAAAGCTGTTGTGCCCGGGGCCAAAACGCTTGAGTGATTCATTGGTGTAAAACACCGGTTTGTCGAGCTTGTGCCACGCGGCGGGGTCGAGCAGGTCGGCATCGGCATTGGCCCACATCATGCCCATGCAGTAGTTGGCATCGGTGGCACTGGCCGAAAAGGTGAGAAACACCTTGCCATTGCGCACAAGCACGGCCGGCCCTTCGTTCACTCGGTATTTTTTAATTTCCCAGTCGTACTCGGGCTGGGTGATGACCACTTGTTTGTCGCCCAGCGTGGTGGGGCTGGTCATGTGAGCGATGTAAAGGCCGGTGTTCACCACTGTGCTCGAGGCGCGGTCGGCCCAAATCATGTAACGCTGGCCGTTCACCTCAAAGGTGGTGGCATCGAGGGCGAACTCATCGCGGTGGCTTTTCACCTGACCTTCTTCCACCCATTGGCCGGTGGTGGGATCTTCCGAACTATTGGAGAGGGCATACATGCGAATGGCCCATTTGTCTTTGGCCGAGCCGGCGGCAAAGTAGATGTACCATTTGCCGTCAATGCGGTGCATCTCGGGCGCCCAAATGTGGTTGCCCATGGGGCCGCTGGCATGTTTGCGCCACACCACCACGGCCGGCGCTTGTGCCAGGGCGGCGATGCTTGGGGCTTTGCGAATTTCGATGCGGTCGTACTCGGGCACGGTGGCAATAAAGTAGTAGGTGCCATCGGCGGCACGGGTCACAAAGGGGTCGGCACGTTGCTCGATGAGCGGGGTGGGGTACTGATTCTTTTTCAGTTTTTGAGCCTGGGTCGACAGGCCTGCCAGCAGGAGGCAAACCGTGGTGATGCGGATGATCAGATGCTGTGTTTTCATGCGTTTACTATTTTTTGGTTCCTGATTATTGTGGATGCGAAGGTCGCAGTGTTGTCGATTATGACATCTTCTGGCCTTTTTCAAAAATACCCTTTTCAACACATTTTTATGCCTCATGTTTGATATTTGGAGTGGACAGATGGGGATGTTTTGTATGTGCCGCAGCATGTGGTTTGGCAATAAACTGATAATTTTGACCCACGCCCGAATGCTTGTTTCCGGGTTAATGTAAGTGATGCCGATGGATTTGTCAACCAATAATTTTTTCATGAGTCGTGCTGATGCCGATTTCTTCGCCCTCGATGCCCTGGAGGTGGCGCCACGCTTGCTGGGGCAAACCCTGGTGCGCTGTTTTCCCGATGGCTCGCTGGCTCGTTTCACCATTTCGGAGGTGGAGGTGTACCGTGGCGAAGAGGATTTGGGCTGCCATGCTGCCAAGGGGCGCACGCCCCGTACCGAGGTGATGTACCACCGGGGCGGTCTCGTGTATGTTTACCTCATTTATGGCATGTATTGGCTGCTCAATATTGTCACCGGTCCGGCCGACCATCCGCAGGCCATCCTCATTCGTAGCTGCCGCGAGGTGTCGGGCCCCGGCCGACTGGGCAGGGCACTGCTTCTCGATAAGAGTTTTTATGGCGAGTCGTTACTCACCTCGCAACGCCTGTGGGTCGAACTCGACCCGCATTTGCCGCCCCAGCCTTACATCACCTCACCCCGCATCGGCATCGACTATGCAGGACAGCACTGGGGCAGCATCCATTGGCGGTATGTGTGGAAGGGGGGTGGATGAGTTTTTTCCTGATGTGGATGTTCCATGTTGAGGCGTCATCTTTTTATCGCCGCGACTCTCTGTTTTTTTATCGACGATATGACTCGTTTGCGTTATCTGCTTTGTTATTTAAACTCATGGCGTAACAAAATAACTCAGCGCCTTCGCGCCTTTGCGTTTATTCTGACTCTGTGATGCTTCAATCAATGGTCTGTTTGATAATTTTTACCCATCGGCTTGTAAAATGAGTAATTTTATACCAATGTCGTTAAGTTAAGAGAAGAAGACGTAAGACGATGAGACAGATGATGAGATAAGGAAAGATAATTAGATCTGTCTTCTTCGTCTTCTCAGTCTAATCGATCTGTCTGCTGTCTAAAATTCTTCTTGTCTTTTATTCGATTGTCACTAACTAAACGACATTGAACGCGATAACCGTTACCTGGTGACTCATATTACCAATAATCATGTGGATGGTCACCACTTCTCATTCTGACGGCTTTCGTCATTCCCTTTCCCTCTTTTTTGCTTTGCTCACCGCTCTCAAACTGTCGTGATTGTCAGTTTTTAATGCGATGTTCTGTCTGAAACATCCGGCAGCGCATTTAAAACATCCGATGTTGCATTTATTATACTCGCTTGTCTGTTTTTTGGAGACGATGTCGCATGTTTTTCGAGCGGTGTCGACTTTTTTTGAGGCGATGTCGCATTATTTTTTGTCAACATCGCATCTGTTTTATGCGTTGTTCTCTCATTTTGACTCGATGTTGCATGAGATTGGTTCAACCTTCTGTGTTTTAAATGCGACGTCCTGTATTTTTTATGCGATGCCCTGTTTCTTTAATGCGACGTCCTGTGTTTTAAATGCGACGTCCTGTTTTTTTTGGTCGATGTCGCATGTTTTTGGGTCGATGGGAGGTCAAAAACTGACAACGTCCTACCCCATTGGTAGGACGTTGTCAGTTTTTGGTAGGACGTTGGGGGTTGTGCGTGTCAGTTTGTCAGTTTTTGAGTCGATGGGGGTCAACGCGGTGGAGTCATCGGGTAAAAAAAAAGCCCGGTGATGCACCGGGCCTGCCACTTATTGAGTAGATTCCACCTTTCGGCTTCGGGTGGCGAAGCGAGCCGATAAATCATCGTGTATAACTTTGGCGCCTGGCACGTTTTGGCGGGCGGCCTGTTTCACGCTGTTGTAAAAGGCCAGCGATGCTGTGTAAGCTTCGCTGCCGGCCAGAAGCATGGTGTCGTCGATGAGCGAGGCCATCTGGTCGATTTGCGATTTCAGGGCAATCAGGTTGACAGCATCGGCCACATCAATGTCAAAATCGGCCTTGTTGATGTAAGCGGGCAATAGCTCGGGTTGTTGGCCGGCATACTCTCGGGCTTTGGTGACGAATGCCAGGGTTTTTTCGCCCATTTTGGGCAACACCTGACGATCGGCCACAGTGAGCGATGCCATGTAAGGTCTCAGCAGAGTGGTTACTTCGGTCAGTTTGCGTTGAACCTCCGTCAGCGTTTGCGCCGGAATTTGTTGAGCATGAAGATTTGGATTCATAAAAACAGTATTAAGTTTTGTTCAATGCGAAATTAATCGCTTCATCGATTTATGCAAGTCCAAACCTTAAGTTCTGTTAAAAATCAGGATAAAAAGGGGGCATCAATCAACCCAAAAGGGGGGTGCGGAAATGCCATCCCGATGTTTCCCCGGGTGCCTTGCCCTGTCAATTGATGGCCTTCTTCAATAAAAACCACGAGGGCATCAGCATCAAATTCACGCCATAAGCATATTCCAGCTGGCCGGCATCCAAATCGTAGTATCCCTCGGCCATCACCCCCAGGCGGATGTCGCGGTATAGCTGATGGGTAAACAGCATTTTGCCTGTTGCCAGGTTGCGGTGCTTGCTGTAAATAATCGGGTTGTAGTCCGACACCGACTGGAAGAGGGCGCTGCCCCGGGGTGCCACATAGTTGGTGGCGCCATAGTAACCCACCATCAGTTGCAGCTGGCGGGTGGTCATTTGCAGGGTGGTGTAAAAGGCTTTGCCCGTGGTGAAGGGCAGTCCCGACTTTTTGGTCAAATCTTTATATCCCAGTCCCGACACGGTCCATTTTATCTCGTCGATGCGCGAGGCCACGGGCTTGCGCGAAAACTCGAAACCGATGGCCACATTGGCCAGACTTTGCATGGGTTCGTCGAAGTTGCTGATTTGCCCTCCGGTGTGCGCGGCCAATAGCTGCACGGGGATGCTGATTTGCCAGTGGGCCGAATCGCGCAACAGGTGGTAGGTCGAACTCAGTCCAAAGGTGAATTTCTCGGGCTTGTTGTCGCCATGCCTGATAAACTGCTCCCAGTTGATCCACGTGTCGGCATGCCATTGGCGGCTGTTGTAGATAAATTGCAGTCCGTTTTCGAGGGGCGATGCGTAAAGCTTCTCGGGATCGAGGATGGGCTCGAGTATGCTGTGGTGCACGGTGCCCCGCAGTGTGCCAATGATCATGTCGAGATGGGGCGTGAGCCGGCTGTGCAGCGAAATGATGGGTTTTATCTCCGAAAAATCCTGCTCACCGCTGTATTTCTTCAGATGGGCGCCGACCTGCAAGCGCACCCGGTTGCCGGCATAGTAAAGGAACGACGGTGCCAGGTCGTGTCCCAGCATGGTGTATCCCTCGGTGTAGTCGCCAAAATATTCGTAGTTTTTAAAGAAGTTGTGGTTATCAATTCTGAAAAAGAGCTTGTCGGCATCCAATGTGTCAAACTCGGCGTAATGATGCAGTCGCTCGTAGTTGAACTGGCCATGGACGGGGAGATTCATCATGCATAACAACAGGGCGGCGACAATGATGCGAACGGGCTTTGACATACGGAGCGGTGGTGTTTGAGTGGCGGTTGATGATATATTTATAACGGTTTGTCCACTTTTATTATGGATGCGGATGCTATGGGGATTCATGGGATTGATTATTTTTGAGCAAAGTTAACATTCGTCAACAAATCAGCAGCCGGTTTTTCTCTTTCCGGATCCCGATCTCTTCGGCTGTTCGATGGAATCATCTTGTCATTAAAACAGTACATCTATGAAAAAATTATGGGTTCCCCTTGTTTTCTTATCCATTTTGGTGGGATGCTCCCGTCCCTCGCAGGTGGACGTGCTTAGCCCCAACGGGCAAATGAAAGTTTCGGTATCGCTGGGCGATAGCGGCATGGTGCATTACTCGGTGCTTTATGGCAATGACTCCGTGTTGTTGCCCTCGCGTCTGGGCATCGTCATGGCCGACGAGGACTTTAGCCGCAATCTCTCATGGCAGGGGGTGAGTGAGCCCGTGGAGGTGACCGACCGGTATGAACTGCTCACCGGCAAGCAAGCGCAGGTGACTTACCAGGCCAACGAGCAGGTGGTGACTCTTCACAGCAGTTCGGGCAAGGTGATGGAAGTGGTGTTTCGTGTTTCCAACAATGCCGTGGCTTTCCGCTATCGGTTCCCGCAGGCGGACGACGTGTCGGTGGTGCGATCCATTGTCGATGAGCTCACCTCGTTTCACTTCCCCGACAGCACCAAAAGCTGGCTGCAGCCCATGTCTGAGGCCAAAACCGGATGGTGCCAAACCAACAACTCTTACGAGGAGCATTACGTGATGGAGGTGGCGCCCGGAACGCCCGCTCCCCTCAAGGCCGGATGGATTTACCCGGCGTTGTTCAACTCGGGCGACGTTTGGACGCTCATCTCCGAAACCGATCTGCATCGCACCTATTGCGGAACCCGACTGGTGGATGCGGGTGCCAACACCTTTAAAGTGGGATTCCCCGACCCGCGCGAAGCTTTCACCAATGGCGGCGTCAACCCGCAGTCGGTTTTGCCCTGGCAGTCGCCCTGGCGCATCATGGCTGTGGGAAACCTCGGCAACATCGTCGAGTCAACCCTGGGCACCGACCTGGCCGCTCCGGCCATCGATAAGGATTTCTCGTTTGTGAAACCCGGTATTGCCTCGTGGAGCTGGGCCATCCTGAAAGATAACTCGGTGAACTACGACACTCAAAAACGCTTCATTGACTTTGCGGCCGACATGCATTGGGCCTATTGCCTGGTCGATGTCAACTGGGATCGCAACATCGGCTACGATAAAATGAAGGAGCTGGCCGATTACGCGGCATCCAAAAATGTGGGGCTCATTCTCTGGTACAACTCTTCGGGCGATTGGAATTCGACCGAGTACACGCCCAAAAGCATGTTGCTCACCCGCGAGGCTCGCCGTGCTGAGTTCGAACGCATTCGCCAAATGGGCATCAAAGGCATCAAAGTCGACTTTTTTGGCGGCGATGGCCAGTCGATGATTCAATATTATCACGATATTTTCGAAGATGCGGCCGATCATCAGTTGATGGTCAATTGCCACGGAGCCACGCTGTCGCGCGGATGGCAGCGCACTTATCCCAACCTGGTCACCATCGAGGCCATCAAGGGGTTTGAGTTCATCACCTTTGAGCAGCAAAATGCCGATCTGGCGCCTTCGCACTGTGCTTTGCTTCCCTTCACCCGAAACGTGTTCGACCCCATGGATTTCACCCCCATGAACCTCTCGTCCATTCCCGGCATCAATCGTCGCACGACCTATGGTTTTGAACTGGCCTTGCCCGTGCTCTTCACCAGTGGCGTGCAGCACATGGCCGAAACTCCTGACGGTTTGGCCGGAGTGCCCGACTTTGTGAAGTCATTCTTGCAGAATCTTCCAACGCGCTGGAACGCCTCCCGATTTATCGATGGCTATCCCGGCAAATACGTGGTGATGGCGCGCCAGGCCGACAACGGCTGGTATGTGGTGGCCATCAACGGCGAAAACTCGCCTCGCCAACTTTCGGTCGATGCCTCCTTTGCGGCTCCTGCCGGCACGCTCATCACCGATGGTTCTGAAGCCGATTCGTTTGTCAGTCGTGACGTCAATCAACGCATCGACATCGAATTGAAACCTTATGGCGGCTTTGTGGCCTTTTATCCCAATGTGAATTGATTTGTAGTTTAATTAGTTTGTAAATGGAAAAGCCGTCTCCCTGGTGGGGACGGCTTTTTTGAATGTCTCATGTGTGCGGGATTACGAAAAGAGCAGCTTGAAGGCTTCTTCAATTTTGCCCACTTGCAGGACTTCAATTTTCGATTTCTTAAAGTCAATCCCTTTGTTGAGCTTGGGGATGATGATGCGCTGAAAGCCCAGCTTGGCGGCTTCGCCAATGCGTTGTTCAATGCGGGTGACGGGGCGTATCTCGCCCGACAGACCCACTTCGCCTGCCAGGCAGGTGCCGGGGGTGATGGCAATGTCGATGTTCGATGAGAGGATGGCGCAGGTCACACCCAGGTCGATGGCCGGATCGTTCACTTTGAGCCCTCCTGCAACGTTGAAGAACACATCTTTGGCCGAGAGTTTGAATCCGGCACGTTTCTCGAGCACGGCCAGCAGCATGTTGAGCCGTCGCAGGTCGAACCCGGTGGCCGAGCGTTGGGGATTGCCGTACACGGCTGTGCTTACCAATGCCTGCACTTCGATCATCAGCGGGCGCAATCCTTCCACGGCCGAGGCAATGGCCACGCCGCTCAGTGCTTCGTCGTGCTGAGCCAGCAACAGCTCCGACGGGTTGGTGACTTCGCGTAACCCGCTGCCCTGCATCTCAAAAATGCCCAGCTCGGCTGTGGAGCCAAACCGGTTTTTGATGGAACGTAAGATGCGGTACATGTGGTTGCGGTCGCCTTCAAATTGCAGCACCACGTCCACCATGTGCTCCAGGACTTTAGGGCCGGCAATGCTCCCTTCTTTGTTGATGTGGCCGATGAGCAGCACGGGCAGGTTTTTCTCTTTGGCCACTTTCAGTAATATGGCCGTCGATTCGCGTATTTGCGACACGCTGCCAGGTGTCGATTCAATGTAATCGGTCTCCAGTGTTTGAATGGAGTCGATGACCAGCAGGTCGGGCCGGGTGTTTTCGATGTGTGCCAGGATGCGTTCCACCAGCACTTCGCTCACAATGTAACAGGTGTCGGTGCCCCCGGGCAGGATGCGTTCGGCACGGAGTTTAATCTGCTGCGGGCTCTCTTCGCCCGATACGTAAAGGATTTTTTGGGTCTGAAGCATCAGGGCGGTTTGCAGTACCAGGGTCGATTTGCCAATGCCGGGTTCGCCGCCAATGAGCACCATGGAGCCGGGAACCAGCCCGCCGCCCAGCACGCGGTTTAGTTCGCCGTTTTGGGTGTCGATGCGCGGCAAATCTACCAGCGACACCTGCGACACCGGCATGGGGCGGTTGTTGCCCGTGCTGTCCAATACCAGGCCTTTGCGAAGGGTGGTTTTGTCCTGCTTCACGGCCACCTCTTCCTGATAGGTGTTCCACCCCCCGCACGAAAAACATTTGCCAATCCATTTGGGTGATTCGGCGCCACAGGCAGTGCACACAAACACGGTTTTGCTTTTGGCCATTGTCAGTGGGTCTCCTTAATTTTTTTCACCAGGTTGGTGGTCGAGAAGCCTTCCACCAGGTCGACGGTCTCGACCGTACCGCCGCGTCCGGTCACGATGTCGTATCCCACAATCTCTTCGGGCTTGTAGTCGCTGCCTTTTACCAGCACGTCGGGCTGAATGGCTTTGATGAGGTCGTAGGGGGTTTCTTCGTCAAACAACACCACCAGGTCGATGAACGAAAATGCGGCCAGCAGGAATGCCCGCGACTGTTCGTCCACCAATGGGCGCAAGGGGCCTTTGAGGCGACTCACCGACGCATCGGTGTTGAGGCCGAGCACCAGCTTCGTGCCTTTGTTGGCCGCCAGCGACAGGTATTCCACGTGGCCACGGTGCACCAGGTCGAAGCAGCCATTGGAGAAGACGATTTTTTCGCCCGCCTTTTGCCATTGCGCCACTTGCTGTTGCGCCTGCTGGCGGGTCACTATTTTTGATTGTATTTGCTCGTAGTGGTTCATGGGTTGATCATGTTGCCCTCTTTTCATTTCCCAGTGAGGAGAGCAGGGCTGTTTTGTTTGGATTTCTCTATCGCAATTCGATATTCTTTCTTCTACACTTCTACACTTCTACACTTCTACACTTCTTCCCTTAGGCACTTTGCAACTTTGCGACTCTTAACTTAAAAAAAGATGTCACCTTCCTCCGTGGCCGGGGCTTCGTCTATTTCGCCCTCGTTGGCCGACACCTGGTGCGAATCGCTGCAGGTGAGGTCAATGTTGAAGTCGGCCGGGCGTTCAAATGTGTCGTCTTCGGTGATTTTGATTGCTTTGTTGCCGTATACGCCTTTCATGTAAAGTCCCCAAATTGGTAATGCCATGTTGGCTCCCTGCCCCAGATTGAGTCGGTCAAAGTGGATGTCGCGGTCTTCGCCACCCACCCATACGCCTGTCACCAGGTTGGGGGTCACCCCAATGAACCAACCGTCGGAGTGGTTTTGGGTGGTGCCGGTTTTGCCGCCTATTTCGCCGCGAAGGCCATATTTTGCTCCCCGCAAGCGCATCCCGGTTCCCTGGTTGATAACTCCTTGCAGCAGATTGAGCATGAGGAAGGCCGAGGTCTCGCTGATGGCTTCCCGACGGCGCGGGTGGAAGTCGGCCACTACGGTGCCGAATTTATCCACAATGCGGGTCACCATGATGGGCTCGGTGTACACGCCTTTGTTGGCAAAGGTGCAGTACGAGGCTGTCATTTCCATCAGCGACAGTTCGGGGGTTCCCAGGCACAATGCGTAAACGGCATCCATGTGGCTTTTCACGCCAAGGGTGTGAATCATGTTGGCCACGGCTTGGGGGTTGTATTGTTTCATCACCCAGGCAGTGATGTTGTTGTTGGAGTTGGCCAGTCCCCATTTCAAAGATACCATCTCCCCTTCGCGCGCGTCGGAGGAATTCTTGGGTGTCCAGCTGCCTCCTTCGGGCAGTGTGAAGGTTTGGGGAACGTTGGGCACAAGGTCGCAGGGCGAGTGTCCTTCCTGCATGGCCAGGGTGTAAACAAACGGTTTGATGGTTGATCCCACTTGCCGCTTGCCTAACGACACCATGTCGTATTTAAAATGTTTGTAATTCGGTCCGCCCACGTAAGCTTTGATGTGCCCCGACAGTGGGTCGATGGAGAGCATGCTTGCCCGCAAGAAAAATTTGTAGTATAAGATGGAGTCGCGGGGGGTCATCACTGTGTCTTTGTCGCCTTTCCATGAGAATACTTTCATGGGCACCGGGGTGTTAAACACTTTGTTGATGCTGTCTTTGTTGGCGCCACTTTCCTTCAGATGGCGATAACGCTCGGTGTTGCGCATCGCATGATGAATGATGTTGTCGTATTGTTCGGGTGTCAGGCGAAAGGTGAATGGCGGGCGACGGGCTGTTTTTTTATCTTCATAAAAAGCGTCTTGCAGTTCACCCCCCAAATGTTGGGTCATGGCTCGCTCGGCATATTGCTGCATGCGCGAGTCAATGGTGGTGTATATTTTAAGTCCGTCGCGATAGATGTCATATTTGGTTCCGTCTGATTTCAGGTTCTTGTTAATCCATCCGTAAAGGGGGTTGTTGACCCATTCCACACTGTCTTCTTCATATTTGTGAATGAGATAACTGGGGTAACGTTCGCGTTTGGGTTCACTGGCCGACATGATTAATCGGATGTGTTCCCTAAAGTAAGGTGCCAGACCTTCGATGTGATCCATGCGTTTAAACGCCAATCCAAGCGGAAGGGCGCACAGTGAGTCGAACTCTGCACGGGTCAGGTGACCGGCTTTCATCATTTGACCCATTACCACATTTCTTCGTTGGACTGTCAACTCGGGTCGACGAACGGGATTGTATAATGCAGGATTCTTCAACATCCCGATCAATACCGCGGCATGTTCGATTTTGATGGAGTCGGGTGTGGTGTTGAAAAAAGTCTTCGTGGCTGATTTAATCCCGAAGGCATCATATATAAATGGGACTTTATTGAGGTACATCGTCAGGATTTCCTCTTTGGTATAGCTCCGTTCCAGTTTAATGGCAATGATCCATTCTTTGAGTTTTTGACTGCCGCGCTCCCAAATGTTGGAGGCACGATCGTGAAACAGCAGTTTGGCCAGCTGCTGGGTGATGGTGCTGCCCCCTCCTGCATTTTTGTCGCCCATTAAAATGGTTCTGAAAAACACCCGACCCAAACCACGGGCATCGACTCCCGAGTGACTGTGAAATCTGGCATCTTCTGTGGCAACAAGGGCATTGATCAGATGGGGCGACAGCTCTTCATAATCTGAATAGCTTCGGTTTTCCTCATAAAATGTTCCTAAAACTTGTTGATCGGCCGAAATGATTTCGGTGGCCAGGTTGCTTTTGGGATTTTCAAGTTCTTCAAATGAGGGCATAAAGCCGAGGGCTCCCACTGATAAGAGGAAGAAAAACAGCAAAACCAACAGCAGCATGCCGCTAAATAGACCCCAGAAAAGGGCTATCCTTTTGTCGATGGGGCGTTGAATGAATTTCATTGGCAATATTTTTAATCAATTATCAAGGTTAAGACGGTTGTTTAGAATTCATCATTAATTTATCAAAGGATGTTTGTTGACACGGCAGAACGCCACCTGGACACGGCCTTTTAGAGGGTGAGTTGAGCTGTGTTGTTCTTGGAGCATTCCGCTTTTTCGGCAACGAAATGTGAGCCGTAAAAATAGTAAATTTAATCACCTGCTCGGGTCGACGCCTGATTTCATCAAATGTTTTATTGACATGGTCGGAATTATTTTTTTATTTTTGACCGCTAAATCAATTAACGAGCATTGCGCGCAAAGATATTCTGATGGCTAAAAAACAAACTGATGCCCTTACAAACCTGGTGATTGTCGAGTCGCCTGCCAAAGCTAAAACCATTGAAAAATTCTTGGGGAGCGATTTTGTGGTGAAATCCAGTTATGGTCATATCCGTGATTTGGCCAAAGCGGATTTTGGCATCGACATCAAAAATAATTATCAGCCTCAGTATGTGGTCTCCGACGACAAAAAGGAGGTGGTGCGTGAACTCAAAAGTTTGGCCGCAAACGCACAAACGGTTTGGCTCGCTTCCGATGAGGATCGTGAGGGAGAAGCCATTGCATGGCATCTTTTCGAAGAGCTTAATTTGAAGGATAATTCTACGCGTCGCATTGTCTTTCATGAAATTACGAAAGATGCCATCCTCAAAGCGGTACAACATCCGCGTGCGATTGATAAGCACTTGGTCGATGCCCAGCAAGCCCGGCGTGTGCTCGACCGATTGGTCGGATTTGAGTTGTCTCCAGTGCTTTGGAAAAAAGTGAAACCAAGCCTCTCTGCAGGTCGGGTTCAGTCCGTTGCGGTTCGTTTGTTGGTGGAGCGTGAACGTGAAATCTTTCATTTTGAATCCAAAGATAGCTACCGTGTTGCCGCCGTGTTTACCGTTGCCGAGTCCAAAGGAAAGGTTCAGGTTATCAAGGCCGAATTGTCGCGTCGTTTTGAAACACTTGAGCAAACACGTGAATTTCTTCAGCATTGTGTCAATGCCTCGTTTCTTGTTGATAATGTTGAGAAAAAACCGGCTACCAAATCTCCGGCTCCACCTTTTACCACTTCAACCTTGCAGCAGGAAGCCGCTCGTAAGCTCGGCTTCTCTGTGAGTCAAACCATGTCAGTGGCTCAAAAACTCTATGAAGCCGGGAAAATCACCTATATGCGTACCGACTCGGTGAATCTCTCTGATGTGGCCATTGCTTCGGCTGCCTCTGTCATTCGTTCGCAAATGGGTGAGAAATATCATTATACACGCCAATTTAAAACCAAAGCCAAAGGGGCTCAAGAAGCTCACGAAGCCATTCGTCCGACTTATCTGCAGGACGAAACTATTGTCGGCTCTTCTGCTGAGCAGCGGTTATATGAGCTGATTTGGAAACGAACCATCGCCTCTCAAATGGCCGATGCTCAGCTTGAACGGACGGTCATCTCTATTAGTGTTCAAGGGAAGTCTGAACAGTTTGTTGCAACCGGTGAAGTGATTCGGTTTGATGGTTTCCTTAAAGTATATATCGAATCCAACGACCATGACAAAGAAGGCGATGACGAACAGTCCCTTTTATTGCCTCCGGTCGAGAAGAATCAAGTGCTCACCCTTTCTGAAGCTGAAGCTCGGCAGCGCTGGAATCAAAAACCTGCCAGGTACACTGAAGCCAGCTTGGTGCGTAAGCTCGAAGAATTAGGAATTGGGCGACCATCTACTTATGCGCCCACCATTTCTACCATTCAACAGCGCGGTTATGTGGTGAAGGAAGAGCGTCCTGGTGTGGAGCGGAAGTATCAGCATCTCCTGTTGAAAAATGGCCAGGTGCTCCACTCCGAAAAAATTGAAATTTCAGGTGCCGAAAAAAATAAATTGTTCCCGACCGACATTGGCATTGTTGTGAATGACTTTTTGGTCAAATACTTTCAAAAAGTCATGGATTTTGACTTTACTGCCAATGTCGAAAAGGAGTTTGATGAAATTGCTGAAGGAAAATTGGTTTGGCAAAAGGTGATTGATCGTTTCTATAAACCTTTTCATTTACAGGTTGAAGAAACCATCGAAAAGTCCGAACGCAATACCGGTGAACGTATTTTGGGAAATGATCCCGAAAGCGGAAAAGTTGTGTTGGTAAAAATTGGGCGTTTTGGCCCGATGGCTCAAATTGGGGAAAGTGATCCTGATTCAGAGGAAAAACCTCGATTTGCCAGCCTTCGTACCGGGCAACACATCGAAACCATTTCTCTTGACGAGGCTTTGGATTTATTCCGATTGCCCCGAGATTTGGGCGAGTTTGAATCGTATAAAGTCGTGGTGGCCATTGGGCGTTTTGGTCCTTATGTGCGTCACAATGGTAAATTCGTTTCTATCAAAAAGGGCGACGATCCTTATGAAATTTCATTGGAACGTGCCATTCAACTCATTTTAGATAAACGTGAAGAGGACAATAACAAACTGATTCGCGCGTTTGATGATGAACCTGAGCTGAAAATTTTGAACGGTCGATGGGGACCTTACATTTCTTTCAATGGAGGGAATTACAAAATCCCTAAAAATACTGATGCAGCTACGTTGAGTAAAGACGATTGCATGAAGTTGATTGAAAGTCAGCCTGCTCCCAAAAAATCTGGGCGTTTTAGTAAGACTGCAAAGGCGGCGGTGTCAAAATCTGATGTAGCCACGTCAAAAAAGGTTGCGCAAAAAAAAACGACGACTAAAAAAACAACCACTAAATCAGGCGCTAAGTCTGCAAAAAAATCTTGATGTTCCATGCATAATCAATTGAAGCATTTCTTTCAGCCTGTAAAGGTGAGGCCTTGGAGGCTTTTACCGGAGCAGGATGCAGTCGTTTCTTCGATTGTTAGGCTTCATGATTTGGAGCATCTTCAGATTGCTGACTTTCAAGTAGCAATTGCCGGCATCGACGAATCTGTTAATTCATGTAACAATCTGGGTTGCAGGCTAACACCCCAGCTTATTCGTCCTTATTTATACGGATTGCGACGAAACAGTCGTTCGGTAAGGATTCTCGAGCTTGGTAATGTGTTGGGGAACTCAATTATAGATAAGTATGTTGCCATGCGGGAGGTTGCTCGTTATTTCTCTGAGTTACAAATCCCGTTGATTGTTATTGGTGGTAGTCAGGATTTTACAATTCCATTGTATGTTGGCATGCAATCAGTGTTACCTGATGCTCATTTATGTGTAGTGGATGCTTTAATGGATGATGGTGGTTCGGATGAAGCATTGGCCAATAATTTTTTGATGTCATTGCGGAACTCTAATGCTGTTTTTCCCGATCATGTTTCGCTTGTTGCAACTCAAAAATATCTTGTTGGCAATACTCAAGATGAAATTATTGCCGACAATGGCATGAAGGTTCTTCGATTGGGCGATTTGCGCGGCGATGGGATTCATCTGGTTGAACCTGTATTACGCGATACACACTGTGTCAGTTTCGATGTTTCTGCCATTGCACATGCAGATATGCCGGGGCAGGCAATACCCATGCCAAATGGTCTTTCTGCTCATCAGGCTTGTCAGATTGGCTGGTATGCCGGTTTAAGTGATCAAATGCGTGTTTTTGGTCTTTTTGAACTGACAGCCGAAACCGATGTCACAGGGTCTTCTGTCATCTTGGCTGCTCAGATCTTTTGGCATGTAATCGAAGGCATCGCTTTTCGTTATGGAGATTACCCGATGCGTAGTTTGGATAGTTATGCCAATTTCCATGTTTGCCAGGATGAAATCGGTCTTGACATCCAATTTTTCTGTAACCCCACTAATAATCGATGGTGGGTGGAGTTAAAAAATGATGACTGCGCTCGTGTTATTGCTTGCTCTGAAGCTGATTATAAGAATTTTTGCGAAGGCAGTGTGCCTGAGCAATGGTGGGTCGTGCTTCGGTCAATGGATTGTTCTTCTGTTGAAAATCAGTTTTGATATATTGAAAAACACTAATTCTTGAAACCTTTGGGGACTTTTGGCAGTAAAAAATTAATGTTCTTTTTGCGGTTGAATTATTTTTTTTTGAACCAATTGTTTCATAGTTTTAACAATGGCTTTAAAAAGAATAAAATCATTATTCGACCATTATTTGACGGAAGCTGTGGTGCACTAACATTTTTTGTATTATTTTGCAATACATTTGTTCTCGTGTCGCAACAGACTTCATTGAGTAGTCAATATAGGTTTAATGAATTGTCATTGAATCCAGCTTATGCCGGTAGTAGCGAATTGGTTAATTTAGTCGCTGGTAGCCGACAACAGTGGGTTGGTGTCAGTGGTGGACCAAAAACAACGGTTTTTGGAGCCGATTTTCCGATAAACTTTTTGGGGAATGAAGCAGGTTTGGGCATTGTTTTTTCAAATGATCAAATCGGCTTTTTCAACGAAATTGCAATCAACCTGATGGGGAGTGCAATCTTTCGTCTTCAAGATGGGATGTTAAATGCAGGGGTAAGCATGGGGGTGATCAATCATGTTTTGAAGCCGGAGTGGTATCTGGGCGATAAATATGGGTTGTCCGATTTTCATTCAAATCAGGATGGATTAATGGTTTCTTCTGAATTATCTGGAAATGCTTTCGATTTGGGGATTGGTGTCTTTTATCAAACCCATAATTGGCATGCCGGATTTTCTGTTTTGCACCTCTTTAATCCGCAACCTGATTTTGATGACAATTATTTTCACTATTTTCGCAGAACTTTTTATGCAACCGGTGGATATGAGTTTGCGATACCTGACAGACCAATTGTATTGAAACCTTCAGTGCTTCTAATGTCTGATGTCGCATCTTATCAAGGTGAAATTGATATGACTGCTACCTTTAAAAAGCGGTACTGGGGTGGTTTGGGGTATCGTTTTCAGGATGCTGTAATTGTTTTGTTAGGAATAGAAATGAAAAATGGACTGAAAATCGGTTACAGTTATGATATTCCGGCTTCTCAATTTGCTGCTAATTATGGCGGTTCGCACGAGATTATGGTAGGTTATCAGTTTGATTTAAGAATTGATAAAAAAGGAAAAAGTTACAAAAGTGTCAGATTTTTATAGTTTTGAGATTTGAATAATTCAGATACACACAGAATATGAAGAAAGTACTTGCCCTGTTTAGTATGGCGCTCCTGATTCTCAGCAGTTGTTCAAAGTCTGGGAACGGAGAGCTGGTAGGAGCTCCGGCATTAGGATCTTTTTATGAGCCGGATCCTTACGGTATGTTGTTTATCCCTTCCGGGAGCTTCAACATGGGACCTAACGACCAAGATGTTTCCTGGGCTTTGACCTCACAAACCAAAACGGTTTCAATGCGTTCTTTCTGGATGGATGAGACCGAAATTACCAACAGTGAGTATCGCCAATTTGTCTATTGGGTTCGTGATTCAATTGCTCGTCGACTATTGGGCGATCAGTTTGAAGAGTTTTTAATTACTGAAGATCAGTTTGGGAATGAATTGAATCCGCCTATCTTGGATTGGAGTGCTGATTTAGATTGGACCAATGAGGAGTATGCTGAAATCCTTGATGAAATGTTCCTTCCTGAAAATGAGAGATTTTTTCGTCGTAAGGAGATTGATTCTCGTAAGTTAATGTACGATTACGAATGGGTTGATTTGATGCAAGCTGCAAAAAAATCTAATCGATATAACTTCGAAACAAAAAAGTACGAAGGAACTGTCATTGGTTTAGATGGTAAAGAAAAGGCGATTGCCGATCGTTCTGCCTTTATTATGAAGGATCGCGTGAATGTATATCCTGATACGCTTTGTTGGATTGCTGATTTCACCTATTCATTTAACGAACCTTGGACACAAATGTATTTTTGGCATCCTGGTTTTGACGAATATCCCGTTGTAGGTGTAAATTGGAAGCAGGCTTCAGCATTTTGTGTCTGGAGAACTCAATTGCTCAATAATTTCTTGTTGTCGAAAGGTCAACCTTGGGTAATGGATTATCGTTTACCTACTGAAGCTGAATGGGAATATGCTTCAAGAGGCGGTTTGGACAATGGCATGTACCCATGGGGAGGGTATTATACCCGTAACGATAGAGGTTGCTTCCTTGCGAACTTCAAGCCTTTACGAGGTCGTTATGGTGATGATGGAGGAATGAATACGGTTGCCGTGGCAACATATCAACCAAATGATTTTGGTCTCTATGATATGGCTGGTAATGTTGCTGAATGGACTTCAGGATCTTTTGATGAGTCTTCTTACAGTTTTACTCATGATTTTAATCCCACATATAAGTATAATGCTTTACCCGATGATCCTACCGTGATGAAGCGTAAAGTAATTCGAGGTGGATCTTGGAAAGACGTTGCGTATTTCCTTCAAACTGGTACGCGTACTTATGAATACCAGGATTCATCAAAATCTTATGTTGGCTTTAGATGTGTGCGTGATTATATTGGAGATTGATAAATATTCTTAATCTATAATTATTTTTTTGAAGTAAATCTTAAAAATTCAGGTCATATGAGTCTTACAGAATTGGTAGAAAGCCCCGGGTATAAAAAATTAATGGCAAAAGTTTATGGTTGGGGTGCAGCCGTCGTTTTAGCAGGAGCATTATTTAAAATTCAACACTATCCAGGTGCTGGCCCGATGTTGGTAATTGGGATGGGTGTCGAAATCATTATTTTCTTCTTATCTGCTTTTGAACCTCCCCATCAAATGCCCGATTGGAGTTTGGTTTACCCAGAACTTGTTGGTCTTGAGCCTAAAGAGTCTCATCATGCAGGTGGCGTTAAATCAGGAGTGAGTCATGGTGGTGGCGGAAGTGATTTAGCTGCTTTAATTGAAAGTGGGCATTTAGAACCTGCTGTTGTAGAAAAGTTAGCTGAGGGAATTAAAAAACTTTCTAATACAACATCACAACTTTCTGATTTGACAGATGCTTCTTTAGTTACTGATTCTTACTTGAAGAATCTGAAACAGGCATCTGAGTCTGTTGGTAATTTGACTTCTACTCAGACTAAATCAGTCAAGTTGCTTGAGGATTCAGCTTCGCAACTCGCTAAGTCTTATGATTCAACAGCTCAGGCTATAACTCAGAGTGGTTCTCGTTTGGCAGACGACTTAAATGCTTCAGGCAAAAAATTTGTAGAAGAATTGAATCGTTCTACTGAAGCGATGAGTGGTTCTTATACACGTTTGACTCAAGCTATGAGCCAGGAAATAGACCGTGTTTCCAATAGTAGTAAATCATATGCTGAGCAAATGGATGGTATGAATAAGAATTTATCTTCAATCAACTCGATGTATGAATTACAATTAAAAAATAATTCAGCACAGTTTGAGGTTGCTAATTCCATGATTAAAGGCATGAATGATGTGAAAGAGCAATTGTTGCAGTCGGTTAACGAAACGAAACAATATAAAGAACAGGTTTCAAAGCTGAGTCAGTCTATTGGTGAGTTAAATACCATATATGGCAATATGCTGAGTGCAATGAATGCAGGGACTAGATAACTATTTTCAAACTCAAAAAAATCTTAACTTATGAGTGGAGGAAACTGTCCCGAAACCCCGAGGCAAAAGATGATCGGTATGATGTATCTTTTCCTTACGGCTATGTTGGCTTTAAATGTTTCGGGTGAATTATTGAAAGCTTTCGAGTTGGTTGATAAAAGCATACAACAATCTGTTAGTACTGTTGAAAAGAAGTGTGGTATTTTATATGGCGATTTGCAAAATGCCGCTGTTGTAAATCCTCGAGCCACACAATCGTGGGAAAATGCTCAGAAAATTCGTGTTGCAGCAGATGAATTGGTAAAACAAATAAATGATCTTAAACTGTACATGGTTCAGAAAGTGAGTGATGATCCTAATGCCACACCTGATAATTACACAGGGGCTGATAATCAGGATATTGCGGCTCAGGTGATGATTGTTGAGCAGGGTGGAGATCGTTCAAAACAACTTAAAGCCAAGATCAATGAGCTAAAGGATATGTTGTTGGGGTATATTGAAACTGACAGCGTACTCAGGAGTAATGTCTCCGCAATGCTAAGCACCTCTGATCCAACTGCTAAAGAGGGTATTCAAAGATCATGGGAAAGTGAAAAATTTGAACATTTACCAATGTCTGCTTCTTTGGCATTGATGAGCAAATTAACGAGTGATGTACGTAATGCTGAGGCTGATGTATTGCGGTATTTGCTATCAAAGAATGATGAAGGGACGTTTAAATTTAATAAAATTGAGCCTTTGGTCATTGCTAACTCTAAGGTTGTAATTAGAGGCGGTGAATTTTTGGCTCAAGTGATGGTCGCTGCATCTGATTCTACTGCAGATACTAAAATTAAGGTTAATGGTTCTGATATTCCTGTTGAGAAAGGTATTGGTTTGTTGCGGGTACCTGCAAGTTCAACAGGGAAAAAGCCTATTAATGCTGAAATTCAACTTTTTGGTCCCGACGGAACCCCTAAGACTTACACGGTAAAAAGTGAATATGAAGTAATTGACCCAATGGTTGTCATATCCCCCACTAAGATGAATGTGTTTTACGAGGGGGTTGAAAATCCTGTAACAATATCAGCTCCGGGAGCCAATTCTAATCAGTTGTCTATATCAATGACAAATGCTACCTTTACAAAAAAAGGAGATGGTTATATGGTTCGGGTTAAACCAGGAACGGCTGGTGGAAAGTCCACAATATCAGTATCTGCTGATATTGATGGGAAAAAACGTAACCTGGGAAGTATGGATTTTCGTATTAAGCGTATTCCGGCTCCTATTGCTAAAGTAGCTGGTAAGTCAGAAGGTAAGATATCAAAGAGTTTACTATTAGAGCAAACAGGTGTTTTCGCTGAAATGGAAGATTTTGATTTCGAATTAGAATACAATGTGACTAGATTTGTTGTTTCAGCAGTTAAGAATGGTTACAGTGTGGATGAACCGTCAACAAATAACCGTTTCACGCCAGCTCAGAAAGAATTGATTAGAAGCTTAGGTCGTGGATCGAAAGTTTTTATAACTGAGATTCGCGCTGTTGGACCCGATAAAGTTTCAAAGGCTTTAGGGGGTATTTCCTTAACATTGGATTGAAAAATATAATACATGCATACCATGAAAAAGGTGTTCTTCATAATGGCAATGGGTTTGATGATGGTATCATTGTCAGGTCAGGCGCAAGGTGTTCAAGAGCGTGATACAACTGAATCACAGCGATTGAATGGTTTGTTTGAAAAGAATCACGTTAAAAATAATCGCCCCATTCCATTTCCATATATCCGTGAAGCAGATGTTTTGTGGGCTAAGAAGGTATGGCGTATTGTTGATTTGCGTGAAAGAATCAATTTGCCGCTATATTATCCAATTCAGCGTATGGATGATCGATTTAGTTTGATAAATTTGATTATGCATGGTGTTGAATCTAAGGGGTTAACAGCTTTTTCAACCAAAACAAATGATGAATTTCAAACGATCATGTCTTTTGATCAATTGAAGTATGAGATGGGTGCTGTCAGAGATACTCATGAGGTTCAAAATGTTGTGACAGGTTTGTTTGAAAAAAAGGTTATCGAGGGAGAAATGAAACCCGATGAGATTAAGCAGTTGCTTGTTAAGGAGATCTGGTTTTTCGATCGCAATTATTCTCGCTTAGATGTACGAATTTTAGGAATTTGTCCCATCAGAGAATTTGTTGAATCCGACGGCACTAATGATCAGGTAAAGAAGAAACAAGTTTGCTGGATTTATTTTAATGAAGCAAGGGATCTTTTTGCCAGTCATGAGGTTTTTAATCCGAAGAATGATGCTCAAAGACGAACATTTGATGATATTTTTGCCAAACGATATTTTAATTCGTATATCGTGAAAGAAGCAAACGTATATAATAATCGTCAAATAGATCAATATGCTCAGGGCTTAGATGCTATGTTGGAGTCACAACGGATAAAAAATGAAATTGCCACTTTTGAACATGATTTGTGGGAATTTTAATAGTGTAGATATTAATAAAAAAAGGAAGGTTTAAGCCTTCCTTTTTTTTGTTTCTTTTTATTGATTTTATTTTACAAGAGTTCTGTTTTTACATCTGTAACAAACTGTCGAATTTGTTGTTCGTTTTGTTTGGGACAAATGAGTAGTGCTTCTTCCGATTCGACAACAATATAATTTTCTAGTCCCTGAATGACTGCAATTTTGTTTTCCGGCAAGTGAACCACAGTATCCTTAGACTGGTACAATAAGACTTTCCCGCTTACTATGGCGTTGTTGTTATGATCTTTTTGTGAATGTTCAAACAAACTTGTCCAGGTACCTAAATCCGACCAGCCGAAGTTTACTGTTTGCACGTAGACATTATGTGCCTTTTCCATTATGCCATAGTCAATAGAGATGCTGTTACATGTAAGAAAAGTGTCGCTAAGTATTTTATTCTCATCGGGTGTGTTGATTGCGAGAGAATAGTTTTCAAAGAGATCATGCATGTCAGGTAGGAATTTTTGAAATGCATCTTGAATAGAATTTAAAGACCAAATAAAAATACCTGAATTCCAAAAGAACTCACCACTTTCAAAAAACACTTTGGCCAATTCTAGGTTCGGTTTTTCAGTAAATGTTTTAACAGGATGAAAATTTACCGGATTATCTTGGTTGTCATGAGTAATTTGGATGTATCCATAACCTGTTTCTGGGCGGTGAGGTTTAATACCTAAAGTGAGTAAAGCTTTTTCTTTTTCGACGAATTTTAGTCCGTCTGAGATGTTATGTCTAAAGACGTCTTCATTGGTAATTAAATGATCAGATGGAGCTACAATAATTAGAGCATTCGGGTTTTTTCTTTTAATATGCGCATTTGCAAAAGCGATGCAAGGGGCCGTGTTGCGGCGAGTTGGTTCGGTAAGAATTTGTTGGGGAGACAAATTCGGGAGCTGATCCAGGACTGTTTGTTTATATTCTATATTTGTGACGACATAAAAGTTCTCCTGCGGGCACAAAGGGAGGATGCGTTCGTAGGTTTGCTGAATAAGCGTTTTGCCTGTACCTAAGATATCGAGAAATTGTTTAGGTCTGTTTTCTTTACTTAGCGGCCAAAATCGACTGCCGATACCGCCAGCCATAATCACACAGAAGGTATTTTGTGTTGCCATAATTATTTGTAGGTATTTGTTTCTTTAATATATGAAAGAATGCGCTAAATTAGCAGCTATTTCTATTTATTCAACAGTATGAGTGTGTTTTTCCACATAGGGCGATATTCATTGTTTGTAAGACAGATCTTTGATAAACCAGAGAAACATGGGATTTTTGCTCGTTTGTTTTTGCGGGATGTAGAAAGTTTGGGTTTAAAGTCAATTGGAATAGTGGCTATAATTTCGGTGTTTATGGGAGCTGTCATTACCTGGCAAACATCATTGAATATTTTTAGTCCTTTAATCCCTCGATTTACAGTCGGTTTGGTTGCCCGTGATTCCATTATATTAGAATTCTCATCGACCATTGTCTGTTTAATATTGGCTGGGCGTGTTGGCTCGAATATTGCTTCAGAGATAGGTACGATGAGAGTTACTGAACAGATTGATGCTCTTGATATCATGGGGATCAACTCTGTTAATTATCTAGTTTTACCCAAAGTACTTGCGTGTGTTTTTATTTTTCCTTTTTTAGTTGTGATGAGTATGGGGATCGGATTGTTAGGAGGGTGGCTTGCCGGATTACTAACCGGGTTGGTGCCTTCTGATGATTTTATTTATGGGATTCAATATATATTTAATCCTTTCTACGTGGTTTATTCATTGATTAAGTCTGTCATTTTTGCATTTATTATCTCCACTGTTTCTGCATATTGGGGTTACTTCTCTTCAGGTGGTGCCTTGGAAGTTGGCGTAGCAAGTACTAAAGCAGTTGTGGTAAGTAGTATTCAGATTTTGCTTTTTAACCTGTTGATTACTCAATTATTGTTAACATGATCGAGATTGTTGGATTAAGGAAATCATTTGAAGGTCGGATTGTATTGGATGATATTAGTGCGAGTTTTGAAAAAGGTAAAACAAATTTAATTATCGGTCAGAGTGGCTCTGGTAAAACAGTTTTGATTAAATCGATAGTGGGGCTACATCAAATTGATGATGGTGCAATTTTGTATGATGGAAGAAATTTTATAGGGATGAATTCATTGGAGCGAAAAAACATCCGGAAGGAAATCGGGATGTTATTCCAGGGATCAGCGTTGTTTGATTATATGACAGTGGAAGAAAATGTACGATTCCCATTGGATATGTTTTCAAATATGAGTTTGTCTGAAAAAGATGAACGGGTCAATTTTTGTTTGAAGAGGGTTAATTTAGAAAATGCAAATCAACGTTATCCTTCTGAGATTAGTGGCGGTATGCAAAAGCGGGTTGCGATTGCTCGTGCCATTTCTTTAAATCCGCGTTATTTGATTTGTGACGAACCAAATTCAGGTCTTGATCCACGAACATCTATTGTAATTGATGAATTGATCCGGGAGATTACCACCGAATATGACATTACCACCATTGTGAATACACATGATATGAATTCGGTGATGGGAATTGGTGAAAAGATTATATTCTTACATGAGGGAGTGAAGCATTGGGAAGGAACCAAGGATGAAATTTTTGATTCAGACAATGAAGTTTTGAATGATTTCGTTTTTGCTTCGGAACTATTTAAGAAGATACGGCGGGTGCATTCTCTAGCGAAATGCTAATGCAAATAAGGAATTCAAAGAATTGATTATCGCTATTCCAGTTTCCTCTCTCTCGTAACCCCCACGTGCTAAGCCTGAAAACACTATTTAAGCATTTCTTTAGCCAGAAACAGCCCGAATGATTTGGAAAAGCAAAAAAATAGCCGTTGTTTTGCATCCGCTTTCAACGGGAAGCCTGCCGACAAGGGATGATGAAAAGGCCGAATAAGGTGACAAAACACCGAAAAACGCCGACCGAAAAAACTTTGAAAAAAGATTTGGAAGTTAGAAAATAAATCCTTTATCTTTGCAGCCGCAAAAACGGTCACGACGCTCGAACGAGAGCGACACACAGCCGGAAGACGAAACCATTGAAATACTGATTTTTTTCACTTTTGACCATCGACCTTCACCGGTTTCGGTCACGAAAAAAAAAAGAAAAAACATTTGGAAGTTCAAAAATAAAGTCTTTATCTTTGCAGCCCGCTTGGGAAGCCAAGCAAAGCGAAAGCAACAAGAAACGATCTTTGAAAATATTGGGAAGTACCTAAATACAAGGT
>NZ_QKZK01000016.1 GCF_003254275.1 Breznakibacter xylanolyticus
CACAAACGTATTGTTTCTGTCTCGAGGGGTTGTTAATTCAAACTCTCCGGTAGAGCTTTTTACTGTTTTGGTCGTAAGCCCATTTCGCTTGTTTCCGCCCTCATGTTTAAGGTGTTGTTCAAGCTCTAGGGCCAATGCCTTTTCTAAAAAATGCTTGATCAGAGGGGTGAAAACACCGTTCTCACCCATGAAATTCTTTTTCTCATAAAGTCCCTTGATCGCTTCCCGTTCAAAGTCTTCGTAACTGAAATCTGGTTTGTCTTTCATTGTCTGCAAAATTAATATTTATATATTGCAGACACAGTTCCATGAATAGTCTCTTTGGGGGGTATTTTATGAAAGATCAATTTTTAAGTGAACAGATATCGGGAGTCATTCCGTCGATGCAGCTCATGCATGGCGATTTACCTGTGGCGTTTGCCTATCGCACGGCCGGGTACATCTGGGACAAGACGGGAGGGCAGCCGGATGTGCCTCACCGGCACAATTTTTACACCATCATATGGATTCATCAGGGGCTGGGGAAGCACTACCTCGATTATCGGGAGCACGATTTGGCGCCCGATGTGGTTTTTTTCGTCAGTCCCGGGCAGGTGCATCAGATGGTGACCGATGAACGTCCCGAGGGGGAGGTGATCATGTTCACGCGCGAGTTTTTGGATCGGCACCACATCCGCGAGGATTTTATCTTTAATCTGGGGCTGTTTGCTCATTATGCCGATGTGCCGCCTTTGCACGTCGATGCTGAAGGTGCAGTGCGCTTGCGTTACCTGACCCGTCAAATTGCCGAGAGCTTCGATAGCGGACGTTCCTATGCCGAGGATGCGCTGGCTGCGTATCTGAAACTTTTCCTGATTGAATGCAACCGCGTGATGGAGCCACAGGCTCAGGCCAATCCTCAGTCGCTGCAGGCCGGACGTCAGTTGGTAGGGCGGTTCAAGCAGTTGCTGGAACAGCGTTTCAATGCCTGGCATAAGGTGAGTGATTATGCAGATGCATTGGGTATTACACCCGATTATCTCAATAATGTGATGAAGCTCTCCATTGGGCGCAATGCCAAGGAGTACATCCAGGAGCGCATCGTGCTCGAAGCCCGCCGATTGGGAGTGCACACCCAGCTGACATCTAAGGAGATTGCCTATGACTTGGGCTTTGACGACCCCGCACATTTTAGCAAGTTTTATAAAAATGTGTCGGGGCAGTCGTTTTCAGATTTTCGCGCCAGACTGATGGTGTAGGGCGGTGTGATTATACCGAACTAATAATTGTACATCTCTGTTAACCCCAGCCTGAAGGCTGGGGTTGTAATCATCTATGCGACGTATTTCGGATAAATACATCTGATAATTGGAAAATTGCATTGGTCTGGGGGTGTGGAGGAGCTAATTTTGTAACATCAACAAGCATCAACAAGCATTGCTCAATAGATGAAGTCCTATGATGCACGACTCAATGTCGTGGCACTCTGGGCAACATCCGGAAGATGATGATGCATGAATATTTATTTTAGGTTTTTACCTGTAAATATTGGTTGTTGAGCTGATTGTGAAACTGAAATCAATCAACCATGACACATTCCATACCCGGCCTCGAGGTGATTCGAAGCGAATCGAGGGGCTACTTTAATCATGGATGGTTAAAGACATACCATTCATTTAGTTTTGCGAATTACTATCATGCTCAGCGCATGCATTTTGGGGCACTGAGGGTTATCAACGACGATGTGATTGCCCCGGGCAGAGGTTTTGGGCTGCATCCGCACGACAACATGGAAATCATAACCATCCCCATACAGGGATCATTGATGCATGAAGACTCCATGGGACACCGTGAGGTGATTCGTCCCAACGATGTGCAGGTGATGAGCGCCGGCAGTGGTCTGTTTCATGCCGAGTTCAACGCCAGCGAAAGCGAAGAGGTCGCCCTCTTTCAAATCTGGATGCTTCCCGACCGAAAAAATGTGGAGCCGGTATACAACCAAGCCAACTTTAATCCCGAGCAGGCGATGGGGCAGTGGCAACAATTGGTCGGCCCCAAGGGCGGGGACAGTGTGTTGACCATTCATCAGCAAGCCTGGGTGAAGAGGGCTTTTGTAAAGGCAGGCGATACCATTGCTTTGTCTCCCATCACTCCCCAGCAGGGACATTATGTAATGGTGGTGAGTGGTGATGTTGAGATAATGAATCACAACCTGCACCCTCGCGATGCCCTTGCCATGACGGGGCAACATGGCCAGGTGAGAGCCTTGCGTGATGCCCATCTGATCGATCTGATTGTGCCAATGCAGTGGTGAGATTTGAGAAGTTTTGTATGATATATAAAGTTTAAATAAAAAGCATAAACAATTAAAAATTAGCGATATGAAAAAGTTGACATTTTTAACAGTGGCCTTGGTGATGAGCCTGAGCATGGTGGCACAAAAAGTGACCATCGATGCCCAAAAATCACAACTGAAATGGACCGGTAAAAAGGTGGTGGGCGAACACTGGGGATACGTGAATCTCAAAAGTGGTTCGTTGGAGCTGAAAAATAACCAGATTGTTTCGGGAACCTTTGTGATGGATATGACCTCCATCAATGTGAAAGATCTTGAGCCGGGCGAATGGAACGATAAACTGGTGGCTCACCTCAAGAATGATGATTTCTTTTCGGTGGATAAGTATAAGGAAGCGACACTGGTCATCACGCAAAGCGGTGCATTTAAAAACAATGAAGCCACAGTATCGGGCAAGTTGACCATCAAGGGAAAAACCCATCCGGTGACCTTTAAGGCGGTGCAAACGGCTAATGGTTATCAGGCGCGAGTGGTGGTCGATCGCACCAAGTATGACATTCGTTATGGGTCGGGCAAGTTTTTCACGAGCCTGGGCGATAACATGATTGAAGATGAATTTGTGATGGATGTGACCTTGGTGAAGTAATTGTGGTTCAGGATTCTGTTCTCGTTTGAGCTGTAGGCAGATGCTTGTTGGCGAAGCGAGTGAGTTATTCCGTCTTATCACATCACAAGTGAATAAAAAAGCCGGTTTCCAATTGGGGAACCGGCTTTTTGTATGCTGAGCAATATAAACGCTAAGTTGATAGATAATACAGAGTCAGAATAAACGCAAAGGCGCGAAGTCGCTGAGTTATTTTGTTGCGCCATGCGTTTAAATAACAAAGCAGATAACTCAAAAGAGTTATATCGTAGTTTTCAATGAACAGGGAGACACAGGGACACCGAGTTTTATTTTGATTTATTGTATCAAACTGAAGAAGCTTTGTTTCCCCTTGTTCAAATATAAAAACAGATAATCAAAAAAGTTATATAGTCGTTGCTTCGTGTTTTTTTTTTGCGGGTGATTAAGGTTTACCGCAAAGGGCAGAGAGAAGAACGCCGAGGGCGCGAAGGTTTATTTCTTAGTGTTCTTAGCGCAACCTTGGCGGTAAAAAAGCGAGTAGGGAAGCGTGGTCAACGCATCATCTGTCGTAATTTAGTGATGAGAAACTCCAGTCCGTTGAGGCGAATTTCGTACATGGTGCCCATGAGTACACCCAGTTTGCCGGGAGGAAAGCCCTTTTGCTGATACCACACCAGGTAGTGCTCGGGGATGTCGCAAATGGGCGAACCTTTGTATTTTCCGTAGGGCATGCGGGTGGTGATGAGTTCCTGCAAAATCTGAGGGTTGAAGGCGCCTGTGGGTTGCTCCATGTTGTTGGGGATGATGAGATAAGGTGATAACCTGCATTCCGGTTGATGGTTGTGCAGAGTTTTCTTAACTTTTCGTTTATTTTTGCAAAGATACATCAACCTAAAACAAACGAATGATGAGGATGCGAAAAGTTTTGATGCCCGTGGCAGTGTTATTGCTGGCCGTTTCGTGCCGTCCCAAGAACCAGGAGTTGGTCAACCTTCCCGATGGCAGCACCGATGTGGTGACTTATGAGATGGAAGGGGATTCGGTGAAGACCGGCCGATATTCCAACGGAGGACTTTATTACCGCTCGGTGAAACGTTCCGGTTTGTCCGGTTATGTCGAGACCGAAGCCATGAACTATTATCCGTCGGGGGGCTTGCGCAAGTATGCCCTGTTTTTAAACGATTCATTGCGTTTCTTTCGGTTTTATACTCCTGAAGGAAAGGTTGAGGATTTTGGAGGTAATGGATTGATATACTTGGATGATGAGACACAATATGTAGACACGCTACAGACCTTCCATCAGTCTTTTCAGCAGTTGCGGCTGGCCATTCCTCCGCATTGCGTGGCGCGGGTGATTGTGGGCGACGAGGTAGCCGATGAGGCTGCCCGTCCCGATAGTTTGCCGCTGGAACTGTTGCCGATGAAAGAGAATGTTTCGGGTTTTTTGGTGAGCTTTCCTGTTGAGGGGGAGTATAACAAGGTGATTTATTGGTCGCTGCAGGATACCCTGGCCAATCACATCCAAAAAGGGCGGGTGTGGCGTAAGTTTGTGGTGAGATGAAGCGGAGGAACTAAGTGGCAAAGTGGCAAAGTAGGAGTGTAGGAGTGTAGGAGTGTAAGAGTGTAAGAGTACATAAGTGTAGGAGTGTAGGAGTGTAGGAGTGCAAGAGTACATAAGTGTAGGAGTGTAGGAGTGTAAGAGTGTAAGAGTACATAAGTGCAAGAGTGCAGGAGAGTGTAAAAGTACAGAAGTACAGAAGTGCAAAAGAGCAAGAGAGGGGAAGTACAAAAAAGTTGAAACATCTCAAGTCTTCCTTTGGGGGATTAGGGGCTAATTATTTAATTATGAAGAGTATTCATACAATATCCATTATCCTCATGTTTATGGTGTTCAGTGCATGGGGACAGGCAGGGGCGCAGCCCGATTTTGTGGTGGCGGCCGATGGTTCGGGCGATTTTACCACTGTTCAGGGGGCTATTGACGCTGTTCCGCATTTGCGTAAGCAGCGCACGATTATTTTTATCAAAAAAGGGATTTACAAAGAAAAGCTCGAGGTATCGACCACCAAAACCAATATCACCCTGATGGGGGAAGAGGTACAGGGGACGGTGCTCACCTATGATGATTTTGCGCAAAAAAAGAATCGTTTTGGGGAAGAGATGGGGACGTCAGGTTCTGCCAGTTTTTATATTAACGGCGATGGCTTTGTGGCTGAGAACCTCACTTTTGAGAATTCCTCCGGGCCGGTGGGGCAAGCTGTGGCGGTGCGAGTGGATGGCGACATGGTGGCTTTTCGCAACTGTCGATTTTTAGGTTTTCAAGATACTTTATATCCTCATGGAGAGGAGAGTCGGCAGTATTATTTGAATTGTTACATCGAGGGTACGGTCGATTTTATTTTTGGCTGGTCGACGGCTGTGTTTGATGGCTGTGTGATTTTTTGCAAGAACACGGGCTATGTGACGGCAGCTTCGACGTTGCCCGAAACACAGCATGGTTTTGTGTTTCTCGATTGCCGGGTGCACGGTTCGGGCAAGGGCACCCATTACCTTGGGCGACCATGGCGTCCTTATGCATCGGTGGCCTTTGTGCGATGCGACCTTTCGGATGTGATTGACGTTCGAGGATGGGACAATTGGGGAAAAGTCACCAACAAGGCGACAGCGCGTTTTCGTGAGGGAAACAATCGGGGGGCTGGAGCCGGGCTGAGTCAGCGGGTCGGTTGGATGCGTCAGCTCACCGAGGAAGAAATGGCACCCCTGACGCCCGAAGGGATTTTGGGCAATTGGCTACCACAATGGAAATGAGCCGCAGGCATGTTTGGGCCTCACTGCTGAATGAGGGATTATGAAAAAAAACAGCTTTATCGATCACATCGTGTCGGTGAAGCTGTTTTTTTATTTGGATAATACGGATGAAAATGCATAAATTATTGTAAGCAATATTTCTCCCCGGATGACTTTAAATTAGTGTTTGTAAGTAGTTTAAATATTGCATTTTATGAAATAACGAGCTATGCAGGGGCAATCGACCGACAAAGGCACAACCGATCCGTTTGGCTATCATCCCAAAGCAACACATGTGGATGCGCTGTCGCGTATATATCAAAAAGCGTGGCATAGCAAAACATTTGCCATGTTGTTGGTAGATGCCGAAGGCGTTATTTTAAATCTGAGTGCTTATGCTGAGGAGTTGTTTCGTCAGCCGGCCATTCATTTGATGGGTTATCCCATGACCGATTTGATTATTCCGGGTGAGAAAAGCGAGTTTGATGATTGTCTGTTTCAGGCGCGCACCCGCAAGGAGGAGTTCACCACCCGTTATTTTCACTTGCGAGCCCCCTCAGAAAAAACCGTTTATTTCACATTCGAATTCATTTCGGATGATGATGACAATGCCCAGTATTTGCTGCTGATGCGTGATGTGACCGATCAGGAGGTTTATTCAAATAACTTACGCAATAAAGAGCTGTATTTGAATATGGCTCAAAAGATTGCCAATTTGGGACATTACTTGTTGGATATTCCGTCGGGCTATTGGACTTGTTCGCCCGAGTTGGATGTGATTTTTGGCATTGATGGCCATTATGCGAAAACGATAGAAGGGTGGCTTGAAATTATTCATCCCGACGATCGAGAGATGATGGGGGGGTATTTTCTTAATGAGGTGGTGGGACATTGTCAGCCGTTTAATAAAGAGTATCGTATTGTGCGCATCAAAGATGGGGTGACCCGATGGATTCATGGCAAGGGAGAGTTGCGCATGAACAAGCACAATGAGCCGATGCAGATGATTGGCACCATTCAGGACATCACCGAGCGCAAGCAGCACGAGGCTGAATTGCGGGCTTCACGAGCATTGTACCACGATTTGGTGGAGACGTCGCAGGATTTGGTGTGGCAGTGCGATGCCCGGGGGCATTTTGTGTTTTTAAATCAGGCATGGGAGCAGTTGTTAGGGTATCGTCAGGAGGAGATGCTGGGGCGACATTTCACCGATTTTCAAAGCGCTTCGCGAACAGAGGCCGGTCATGAGACGCTCAGGCGTATTTTGAGTGAAGGGAATATCCGAGGTCACGAGTCGTGTTATCTGAATCGTCAAGGAGATCCGGTTTATTTGGTTTTTAATGCCAAGCGGGTGGATGATGAGCATGGCAATGTGACCGGCATCAGGGGGACAGCGTACGACTATACCGAAAGTCGTCGCAATCAGCAGTTGCTCAAGGAGAAATCCGACGAGTTGGATCGTTTTTTTAATACAGCCCTCGATTTGTTGTGTGTCTGCCGCATCGATGGAACCTTTATGAGGGTCAATCCTGAATGGACCAATGTGCTGGGATATGAAATGGATGAGATTGTGGGTCAGAATTTTCTGAACATGGTTCATCCCGAGGATTTGGAAGGAACGCTGGGGGCTTTGCGTTTGTTGAAACAGAATGAGTCGGTGTTTAATTTTGTGAACCGATGTCGTACCATAAGCGGAGCTTATAAATATATTGAGTGGCGTTCGACGTTGGTGGGTGATCTGATTTATGCCGCTGCGCGCGACATCTCCGAGCGCATCGAGATTGAGGAGACCCAGCGGTTGGTCAATAAAGAGCTTGAGGACAGCAACGCACAAAAGGACAAATTTCTGTATATCATTGCGCACGATTTGCGCAATCCGCTCAGCAATATCTTGGGATTTACCGATTTGCTGGCCAATAACTATGCATCTTACACCGTAGAGGAGGCCGGTCGGTTGCTAAATATGCTTAATGATAGTACGCATGCCTTGTACGAGTTGATAGAGAACCTACTCAATTGGGCGTTGTCGAAAACCGGGCGCATTGTGTTTCAGCCGTCACAAATATCGTTATGGCGTATTGCCAACAGTGTGGTCGGGCAGTTACACTCACTGGCCAAGAGCAAAGACATTCATTTGCTCAATAAGGTGCCATCGTTGGCCGAGGCATGGGGCGACAATGCCATGATGACCACCATTATACGTAATCTGGTGTCGAATGCCATTAAGTTTTCGCATCCGGGGGCGGTGATTGCTATCAATTATCACGAGCAACCCGGTTTGGCCATTTTGGAAGTGAAGGATCAGGGCGTGGGTATTTCACCGGAAGTGATTCCGATTTTGTTTTGGGCCGAGGAGGTTTATAGTACCCATGGAACCATGGGTGAACGCGGGACGGGGCTTGGGCTGCCTCTGTGCAAAGAGTTGATGGAGAAACAAAACGGGCATATTTGGGTGGAGAGTGAGTTGGGTCAGGGGAGTAGTTTCTTCGTGAGTTTGCCGTTAGTTCCTTAGTTCCTTTATTGGGGGGAATATACTCTTATCAGCGGTTCAAAATTTTACTCGGTAAAGCAACAATCTCATTAGAATTCAGAGCATTGTAGGGTGTTTTGCTTCGGATGGGGCAGAGGAACTTAATCCTGTTCAAAATTTCCCCGATGTTTCCTGTCTGAAGGTGTGATAATGAATAGAAAATTAAGTGGTTGCTTCATTTTTGCGTTTTTTCACACATGCACATTTTCTCATTTACCTCATTTAAAATAAATCGCTTTCTCGTGTCTTTCTGTTACCTCACCGATGATGGTAGCCAGAGCGTGACCGTTGGCTTGTAGGTCGGTGATGGCGGCATCGGCTTTGTTGGCATCCACGGCAAAGAGTAGTCCGCCGGATGTTTGGGCATCGCAGCAGATGGCTTGGTGCATGAGGTTCTCCGGGTTGTTGTATTGCACCAGATTGTGGGTATAGTCATGGTTACGCCACACGGCACCGGGGATGCATCCCAGGTCGATGAGTTCGGTTACCTGAGGGAGCAGAGGGAGTGCATCGGGATGGATGACGAAGGAGACACTGCCGGCATTGGCCATTTGCATGGCGTGCCCGGCCAACCCAAACCCGGTGATGTCGGTGGCACCGCTCACGTGATATTTCTGCATGATTTCTTTGGCCGTATTGTTGAGTTGTTTCATGTTGTCGAGTGCCATTTGGTAGGCGTCGGGTTGATGCATTTGCATCCTGTGTGCAGCCATGAGAATGCCGCTTCCCAGAGGTTTGGTGAGGATGAGTTTTTGTCCGGCACGAGTGCCGGCGTTGGTGATGAGATGGTCGGGGGGCACGGTACCGACCACGGCCAGTCCGTATTTGGGCACGGCATCGTTGATGGTGTGGCCGCCCATGACGAGTGCACCGGCTTCGGCCGTTTTTTGTTGGCCACCGCGCATGATTTCGCCAAACACCTCGAGAGGAATTCCCGTGGCGGGAAACATCATCAGGTTGAGCACTAACAGCGGCGTGCCTCCCATGGCATATACATCGCTGAGGGCGTTGGCGGCCGCAATTTGTCCAAATTCGAAGGCGTCACTGCACACGGGAGGGAAGAAGTCGGTGGTGACAATCAGGGCTGTTTGGTCGTTGAGGCGGTACACGCCTGCATCGTCGTGAGTTTGGATGTCGACCATGATGCGCGGGTCGTTGATGATGGGGAGTTCCGACAGGATTTGGGAGAGTTGGCCTGGCGATAGTTTGGCCGAACAGCCCCCGGTTTCAACGGTGGATAGCAGGTCGAAGTAGGTGTTGGTATGTTGTTGTTTCATTGCGATTTAGGTGTTGTTGTTTGAAGTATTAAGTCTCCATGTTTGGGAGGGGGAGCGCCTTTGGCGTTTATGGCACAAGTTTGATTATTTGGCATTATTTACCATTGTTGGATGGTAAATTGAACATGGTTCTCTGTCAGCAGGCTTTGGATGGCAAGGGTGTTTTCGGGGGTTGTTTCGATGCACATGCCGCATTCCGACGAGATGTGTTCCGGCACCGGGATGATGCGAGCTCTGATGCCGTGGTGAGCAAGCAGTTGGTCGGCTTTAATCACGTTGCGTGTGTTTTGAAAAGTGAGGATGGTGCGGTGCATGTTATTGAATGGAAGATAATTCTGTTAGTGACTTTAATAAAAACTCCAAGTCATCGGAGGTGTGATAAGGTGATGGGGCAATTCGGAGCGTGCCGTTGGGGAAAGAGCCCAGGTGACGGTGAGCAGCCGGGGCGCAGTGGAGTCCCTGTCGCACTTCGATGCCGAAATGGCGATACAATTTGTCGGCCATGTCAGATGGGGTCATCCGGTGATGGGTGATGGAGAATAGGGCTCCTTGTTCGATCGGGTTGTTGGCGCCCCATACTTTGTAGCCTGGCAGTTGGGCAATGGCGTTCATCAGGTGTAATAGGTCGGCGTGTGTGTGACGGGGTTGGGGGAAGTGTTGCAGGGCGGCCAGCAGGCCGCAGATGCCCGTGATGTTGGGTGTTCCGGCCTGAAATCGGTCGGGCACATCGAGGGGCATGTCGTAGCTGTCGGAGCGGCTGCCGGTGCCGCCATGGATGAGGGGCACGAGTGTTTCGGGATGTTTGGCAAAGAATCCGCCGGTGCCGCTGGGGCCGAGCAATCCTTTGTGGCCGGTGAAAGCGAAATAGTCGATGCCCCACTGGTCGAGATGAATGGGCAGGTGGCCGACGGATTGGCTGCCGTCGACCAACAGGGGAACCTTGCCAGCCCATTGGGCAATGGTTTCAACCGGCTGAATGATCCCGTTGACATTGCTTTGATGGTTTACAACAATCAGTCCGGTATTTGATAAATCAATGTTTGATAAGGCATTGATGTTGATAGTGCCATCGGGCCATGCCGGCAATGTGTGGATGTTGATGATGCCATGTTTGGCCAACTCCCACAGAGGCCGCATCACAGCGTTGTGTTCCAGGGGTGATACCCACACGCGTTTGCCCGTCAGGGGCAGTCCTTTGATGACGGTGTTGATGGCCATGGTGGCATTTGAGCAGAAGGCAATGTTTTCGGCGCGAGCGGTTCCCATCCGGTGTGCCAGGGCATCGCGGCATGTTTCGACCATCGCGGTGGCTTCGTACACCCGTTGGTAGGCCGATCGTCCGTAAGTGCCGCCCATGTGGGTGAGGTAGTGATGGATGGCATCGGCCACCTGCGACGGTTTGGGGAATGATGTGCTGCCGTTGTCGAAGTACCGGTTCATGGATAGATGACCTTTGAGGCTTGCGAGAGGATTTGGGTGATTTGATACATGTTACTGATGGTTCCGGTACCTATTTGCGGTTTGATGTCGAAAAAGTCCACACAGGTTCCGCATAAGATGATGTTGACGCCTTGGTTTTCCATGGTGATGAGGGAGGTGAGGGTATCTGTTCCCTTTATGGCCAGTTTTACGGCGCCATTGTAGCAAATGATGTGAGACGGCAGCACATCTTGTTCAGCCAAAGCGTTGATAAAGCCACGCATGAGCAGCGCGCCCAGTTGGTCGTCGCCTTTCCCCATCAGGTTAGAGGTGAGGCAAACGACGTGTTTTCCGGTTGGTGTGGCATTGGAGGTTTGGCAAAAAGCTTCGGGGTTGACGGGTTCCACATGGCCCGAGAGGGGTTTTGTGGCGTACACGTGCCATCCATCGTCATGTTTTTCGCTCACGGGGATGGCCTTGAGTGCGGTGAAGAAATTCATCAGGTTGCTCAGTGACGTCTCATGGTCGGTGAGTACTTCCATGATTTGTCCCGGCTCCAGGGTGTTGAACACCTGTTTGGCCATGATTAAAGGTTTGGGGCACAGTTGTCCCCGTGTATCAATGATTGGCATATTGTGGTGTTTTTAAGAGATTAGAAATGGATTGCATCAGGCTTTGAGCCATACGCTCGGTGTCGTCGTGGTCGAAGGACAGTTCGGCTTTGGGCGATTGTCGCAACGCAAAGCCATGGTCGTAAGTCTTGTCGTAATAACCAAGGGTGAGACGAGCTACAGAAGCGAAGTCGTCATGGTCGATGGCATCGAGCACCTGTTGCATCACGAGTCCACCGAGTCGTTTTTTTATTTTCAAGGAAGCATCGCGGAGCATCTCTTTGGGAAAGCAGGCGTAGTCGCGCACCAACCGTTGGATGCGATTTTCGATGGGGATGTTAATGTTAATGAACAGGCAGTTTTGCATTCGTTCATAAAACTCGTCGGGGATAAAATTGTGGCCGATGCCTTGGCTCTCGCTTTCCACCCAAATGCATTGATGCGGTGACATACGCGTGAGGGCATCGTGCAACAGGTTTTCGAACTGTTCGTTGGTGGGTTGCGGGGGTAGTCCCAGGGCGCCATAGGCTGATCCCCGATGGTTGGCGATGCCTTCAAGGTCAATGACTTGTTGACCCATTTGATGGAGTTGGTGAAGGATTTCTGTTTTGCCGCTGCCGGTTCGTCCCCCCAGATTCACCAGTTGCCAGGGATGGCGATTGAGTAATTCGTAAAAGTGCTTGCGGTACTGTTTGTAACCGCCGGTGAGTTGAAATATTTTAAGGCCGGCAGTTTGCAGTAACCAGGCCACGCTGCCACTGCGCATTCCGCCGCGCCAACAGTAAATCACCAGAGCACGACCGGCGGCTATCTCCCGGGCTTTGCGCACCAGTTGAGCCATTTTGGGGCCAACGATTTCCAGTCCCAGGTCGATGGCTTCCTGTTGCCCTACCTGTTTGTAGGTGGTTCCAACGGCCGCACGTTCGTCGTTGGTAAACAGGGGGAGGTTCACGCTCTCGGGGATGTGGCCTTTCTCGTACTCAGCGGGAGTGCGCACATCCACAATCACGCAAGAACTCATCAATTTCACCAAATCGTCGGGTTGGATTTGTCGGATGGTAGATGGCATGGTTTTATGATTAAAAAACCGACAAATTTACCAAAATATGGTCAGGGAGGAGATGGAAAAGTGGCTGTGTCGGTTGTATTGAACCTGGTGATTGATTAATGGTTTGATGGATAGAGTGTTTGGTGTAGTGTTAAAAGTTGCAGAGAATTCATTTACAGGCTCCCCTAAAGCACATATCGGTGCAACCCAAGGGGAGGGGAATGATATTCGGTTGATCGGATTATTTAATGTGAGAGATGTGTTTGGAGATTGGTAAAAGATTGACATTCGGATAATGAAATTGATTACATTTATGTTTTGAATGCGAATTAAGGGTAAAAAGTAGGAGACTCATTATAGGGTCACTATGAAAACAGGAAAAACAATTGGTTGTGCTCTTGAAGTGCATAATTGACCTGGCAAAATAGGGGCTCGCAAAGGAGACACATAGTTTGCAATGAGCACAGGGGCACAGAAGTTTACGGGTTATGATGAAATTTTGTGCAACCTTAAACATGAGTTCAAATAAAAAAGCAGATAACTCAGCGTTAACTCATCTTCTTTAACGTATTCAACTAAGAACTAACGCTGAGTTGCAGTGAGCTAAGATGAGAGCCAGTGAGAAGAAGAAACCTTTATTGTCATTTTGAATGGAACAAGTTTAAGAGAGATAGAATATTCAGTGCGAAGATGTTAGTTGTTGAAAATTAAGATGTTATTTATGAAATCATTGTTTTCGATTTTGGCGGCTGTACTTTTGTTAAGTACGCATTTATGGGGACAAGAGGTTGTGAATTCGCCCTCAAACGATTCCATCAATGCCACATTATTGTTCGAATATCAGCAACGTTTGGATGAACTGGAACGTCAGCGTAAGGCCGATTCCCTACGGCGAGAGGAACTGGAAGAGGCGTTTAAGCAACGTCAAGGCACAGACGGGCCAGATAGAGATGAGCTTCAAAAAGAGCTCAACGCCATCACTCAAGAAGACGAAAGGAGACAATTGCAGAAAAAGTCGCACATCGAATCGTTGCGGAGTTCAGCGGTCGGTTATCCGGTAAGGGGGGTGATGGAAGACACATTGTTTTACATCTATTCAAAAATAGGAGCCTCCATGCCCAAGGAAAGGGCTTTGAATATCAGTGCGAAGATACATCGTTTATATGATGATGATTTTTTGAATGTAGATTCAATCATTGTGCAGAAGTCCGAAAACAGTTATGATATTGTTTATCGTGATTTAATTGTGATGAGTGTTTCTGAGAATGATGCGCTATGGGAAGGAATCGAAATGCAAACTTTGGCTCAGAACATTCGGGACAGCATTGGCGGGTCGATAGAAATGGCCCGGCGAGAAAACAGCTTGGTGAAAACGCTGGTGCGCGTGGGATTGGTGTTGCTGGTTTTGGGGCTGGCATGGTTGGTGTTTTGGTTAATCGGGAAGGGTTATGCAAAACTGTTGGCGTATGTTGACCGCAACAAGGGCAAGTGGCTTAGGAATTTATCGTATAAAGACTACACATTTTTAACCGCCGAGCAGGAGATGCTTGTTGTTTTGTTTTTGTTGAAAATCATGCGTTGGTTTGTTTACGCAATATTATTGTACATCACGCTGCCCATTGTTTTTAGCATTTTTCCCTTTTCGCGTCAATGGGCCGATGCCTTGTTTCGTCTTATCTGGTCACCATTTCGTGGCGTATTGATGTCCGTATGGGCCTATTTGCCAAATCTGTTTAGCATTTTGGTGATTTATGTGGTGATGAAATATGTGATTCGGTTTGTGAAATATGTCTTTCATGAGATTGGAGCAGGCAAGCTCGAGATAGGCGGTTTTCATGCTGATTGGGCCATGCCGACTTATCACATTGTTCGGTTTTTGCTGTATGCTTTTATGTTTGTGCTCATATTTCCCTATTTACCCGGTTCCGATTCAAATATTTTCAAGGGAGTTTCGGTGTTTATTGGCGTTTTGTTTTCGTTGGGGTCATCATCGGCCATTGCCAACATGGTGGCAGGATTGGTCATAACGTATATGCGTCCGTTTAAGATTGGTGATCGTATCAAAATAGGAGAAGTAACGGGCGAAGTGATTGAGAAAACCATGTTGGTGACGCGAGTGCGCACCATCAAAAATGAGGTGATCACCATTCCCAATTCGTCAATCTTAACCGGTAATACCACCAATTACAGTGTCGAGGCCAATGGGCAAGGGTTGATTGTTTACAGCACGGTGACCATTGGATACGATGTGCCATGGCGCAAGGTGCATCAGGCATTGTTTGAGGCAGCGTCGCGCACGGATATGATTCTGTCAGAACCTCAGCCATTTGTGTTGCAAACCGGGTTGGATGATTTTTATGTGTCGTATCAAATCAATGCCTATACCCGAGAATCGGGAAAGCAGGCGTTGATATATTCCGTGTTGCATCAAAACATACAGGATGTCTTTAACGAACAGGGCATCGAGATCATGTCTCCACATTATCGAGCCTCGAGAGATGGCAATGCCACTACCGTCCCAGCGGATTATTTGCCCAAAGATTATGAGGCTCCGGCTTTTCATGTGAAAGTGAAGCGGGAATCGGGAGGAACTGGCGATGTAAGATGATGAGATGAAATATCTAAGGATTCGATTTGGGGCACACAGGATTATTGGAAGAAGTGGAAGAGTGTATGAGTGGAAGAGTGTAGAAGTGTAGAAGTGTAGAAGTTCAAGAGTGTAGAAGTGTAGAAGGGCAAAAGGGCAAGAGTGCAAAAGTACAAGAGTTACAGAGGATTTTATAAATCTCCTGCCGTAGGCAGGAAAGCTCGGTAGAAACGAAGGCGTATATCGTTTTGTCTTGCCCCATTCGGGGCAAAAGAACCAACAAACCGGTTGCTTGCTACCAATCTTTTTTCCCTACGGAAAATTACAAACATCAACTAAGATACTGTGAGTTATGCCAGAGCCAAGAAATCTTTTCTCGAGATGATTTGATTATCCATTCTTAAGGGTTGTGAATGAAAATCCCAACCCTTAATTCGCATGATTCATGAAATGGTTCAAGGTCGATTGTTCAATGCCAATGTTTGTCTTAAAATAAGGTATTTTTATCCCCCCAAGGTGAATTATTAAAACAACCAAACGAAATTTTTGAAATGTCACAAGCGTCCATTTACCAGCAGCGCGAAGCTGTTTTTAACATCAAGTTGCAAGGTTTAAAGCGTTATAACCTGTTGTTTATTCTTTTAAAAATAGCGCTGTTTCTTTCTATCCTTGTGTTGATGTACCAATGGATGGTTCACGGGTGGAGTTTGTGGTGGGCATTGGGAGCCACGGTGGCTTTTGGCGTGGTGTTTAAAATTGACCAGCGGTTTATGAAGCATTTGCGTCTTATTGAAGCGTTGCAACACATTAATGAGCAAGAATCAGCGGCGCAAGAGGGTGATTTGCGTGCCTTTGAAGCCGGCACCTGCTACGCAGATGGCACACATGCCTATTCGTTTGATTTGGATTTGTTTGTTCCAGGAGGCATTTATCAATACCTCAATCGCACGGTCACTCAAGAGGGTGCCGATGCCCTGGCTGGTTATTTGGCTCATATGTCAACCAAGGAAACGGTAATTCGAGCGCGGCAGGCGGCTATTGCCGAGTTGTCACCATTGCTGGAGTGGCGGCAGATGTTTGCGGCTTTGGGGCATCATGCCACTGTGTCACTCAAAGGGGTATTGCAACATCTGCGCGAACAGCCGAAGGATGTCACCCCTGTCAAGTCATTATGGCAATGGAGCAGTTATTTGTTTATTGGTTTCACTTTTGGCGCTTTAACACTCAATGTGTTAGGTTTGGTGGCTTATCAACTTCCTTTGGTGTTGATGTTGGCACAACTGATGCTTTGGGGCAGTCGAATGAAAGCCACCAACCGTATTCACGGCCGTATCGATCGGTTTTATCAAACGTTTTCGGGATATAACGAACTGTTGTCACATGTCGCAAAGCCACCGGCGCCCTTTGAGAGCGACAAGCTCAAGGAGATTGCTCATCAGCTTACCTCTCCTCAGACCGGAGCCAGGGAGGCGTTTGCCGAGCTGGGGCGTATCCTGGGCAGTTTCAACCAGCGCAACAACCTGTTGGTGTCGATGGTGCTCAATGGCCTGGTAATGCGTGATGTGTTATTGATGATGCGCTACCGCAGGTGGATGCATCGGTGGGCGGCCGATTTTCCAATGTGGGTTGATGCTCTGGCCGAGATGGATGCGTTGGTGAGTTTGGCCAATTATGCTTATAACCATCCCGGATATGCCATTCCGCAACTTTCGACCGATGAGGTTTTGGCTGCCCATGATCTGGGACATCCGCTCATTTCGGCACAAGTACGGGTGTGCAATGATTATCGGGTGGATGCAATGCCACATTTTCATTTGGTGACGGGAGCCAATATGGCAGGTAAAAGTACCTTTTTGAGAGCCGTGGGGGTGAATCTGATTTTGGCGTCCTGCGGGGCACCGGTATGCGCCTCGCAGTTTCGATTTCGCCCCATGCAACTCTTTAGCAGCATGCGCACCAGCGACAACCTGGTGAATCATACCTCTTACTTTCAGGCCGAGCTGTTGCGTTTAAAGCAATTGTTGGATGCGGCAGCCTCGTCGGACGGTCTTTTTGTAATCCTTGACGAAATGCTCAAGGGAACCAATTCGCGCGATAAACTGGCCGGCTCCCGTCTTTTTTTGCTCAAGATGCTTGGTTTTCAGTCATGTGGTTTGGTAGCCACGCACGATTTGGCGCTGGGTGACTTGGTGCAGGAGCGGCCGGGGCGTTTTACCAATATCTGTTTCGAAATCACCATTGGCCATGACGACATCATTTATGATTATCGTCTCAAGCCCGGTCTGGCACATAACCTGAACGCGACCTGGCTGTTGGAGCGTCTTATTGGTAAGCCTGATTCTGATCTTTAATAGCATTGACAAATGTCGTATCTTTGTCAATGTAACTATTTAGTGTGTCCATGATTATCGTCAACCCCCTTTACGACAATGCCTTTAAATACCTGATGCAGCACGACAAGGCTGCCAGGCTGGTGCTGTCGACCATCCTGGAGCAGGAGGTTGTGGAGCTTCAGTTGGAGCAACAAGAGGTGATGGCCATTGATGTGAAGCGCGATTTCATGCTTTTCCGCCTTGATTTTAAGGCCACCATCGAAGACGAGAACGGAGTGCGGCACAAGGTGCTCATCGAGCTTCAAAAGTCGAAGTTCAGCACCGACATACAACGTTTTCGTAACTATCTGGCTTCCGGGTACCTGGAGGCACAGCGCACGGCTCGGGAGGCATCGCGCGACAACGATGGTCTGTTGCCCATCATTGCCATTTACATCTTGGGTTACGCGCTACCCGAGGTTCCGCATTTGGCCATCAAGGTTCAGCGACAAGTTATTGATTCGGTGAGTAAAAAGGAACTTCATATTGAGAGTGACTTCATCAATCTGCTCACGCACGAGACCTATGTGTTGCAGGCATTGCGCCTACCCGAAGAGCGTCGCACGCGCCTGGAGCGATTCATGATGTTCTTTAACCAGCGATGGGTATCCGGCCATAACTATTATTTGGACATGGAAGAGATTCCCGAAGAGTTTGAGGAGATTGCCAACATACTGCATTTTCCGGTTGCCGACCAGCAGTTTCGCACGCAGTTGGAGGCAGAGGAAGAGTTGGATCGGATTTTCGACGAGCAGGCACGTAAGTATGAGATGAAGATTGAGGAGGCACTGCAGGAGAAGGAGGAGGCAGTTCAAGAAAAGGAAGCGGCGTTGCAACGCGAAGCCGATGTGCGAAATCGGTTGCAAGCCACAGCCAAAATTATGAAGCAGGCCAGGATATCTGTCGATGAGATAACCCAACATCCCGGCTTGGATAGAGATATTGTTGAAGCGTTGTAGTGATAATACGAGTTGGTTTATAATGATGACAACCATTGAGAAGTGCACCAAAAGTCTGTTTAATTCCCCCTTTTTGGGTTATTGAAATTGAAACAACTATTAGATAATTTTAAAAAACATTTTTGCACATACAATCATCTTGATGTTGTATGAAAGATGTAAGTTGAATTAAAAATTATCATTAATAATTGTTGTTTATTATGGACGAACTTACAGCACACCCCATTTCACTGCCGCGTATTGGAGAACCGGCACCCGAATTCACTGCTGTCACCACGCAGGGAACCATCAATTTTCCGGCTGATTATAAGGGAAGTTGGGTGATTTTATTTAGCCATCCGGCCGATTTTACACCAGTATGTACCTCCGAATTTATGACCTTTGCCCACATGGAATCGCAATTTGCGGAAGCCGGGTGTAAATTGGTTGGTTTATCGGTGGATGGTCTATACAGTCACATTGCCTGGTTGCGGACGATCAAAGAAAAAATCGAATACCGGGGCATGAAGAATATTGAGGTAAAGTTTCCGCTTATTGAGGATATTACGATGGAGGTGGCTCGCAAATATGGGATGATTCAGCCCGGGGAGAGCAATACCAAAGCGGTTCGGGCAGTTTTTATCATTGATCCCAAGGGCATCATCCGTACCATTATTTATTATCCTTTGAGTTTGGGTCGTAACTTCGATGAGTTATATCGTGCGTTAATCGCGCTGAAGACAGCCGATGAATTTGGCATTGCCACGCCGGCCGATTGGCGTCCCGGGGACGATGTCATCATTTCGCCGGCAGCATCGTGCAGTTCAGCGCAAAACAGGATGGAAGGCAAGGAAGAGGGGCTTGAATGCAAAGACTGGTTCTTTTGTACCAAGAAAATCAGCAAAGAATCTGTTCTGAGTAAGGTCATTAAGAAATCATGATGCAATGAGCTAGGGATCGGTAAGCCTATACGCACCGAAAACCAGGCACGTTGACCATTTATTTGAATGAGATGTTTTGATTCAAGAAGAGAGTGAGAATGATCTTCTTGATATATTATCCTTGTTCATATTTTGATGGTTCATTTTTCTTTACATGAAATGATTTAAGATGAAGATTATTCATAAATGGTGCCCACGTCTGATGTGAATCACGTGTTGGGTAAAAAGTTGGAAAGGCACAATCAGTGAGTTAATTCGCTGGATTGTGCCTTTTTGTGTTTGCGGATGATTGAATGAAAGGGATAGGTTCTAATGCTTGGAGTATGCAAGCGGATGTGCGTTGGCGTTGATCAAAGTTTCTTGGCGATCGTTTCGAGTAGGTATTATATCGATGACAGATGTCTGCTTATACTTATCATTTGAAGATGAATAATTGCTCGAGACGATATGAGCGAATTGGAAAACATGTTTTAGTGAATGTAAAACGAAATACCGACGGCCATGTTCCAAATGTCATTAAAACCAACATATCGGGTTCTGATGAATTCGAGCAGATAAGCATCGAGGGTCGAAAATTCGATATACAACCCCATTGCTTTCAAGTGGCTGTTATTTAGTGCTTGTTGCCATTCAATGCCCCAAAAGGGAGCCACATGAATTTTGTTTTGAAAGTAGTATTTGTTCGGGTAATGGGGCGGTAACTCGTTGAACGTATTGTTGGTATAACCCCAGTTGACGGACACTCCGGCTTTAGGGGAGAGATGCCCCCAGATGGGTTTTCGGGTAAGGATGAAGCTATTTTTTAGCGAAACGGTGTGAACCGTGGCCAAACTGTTACCCAGAGTGTGGTTCAGCAATCCGTAAAAAAGGGTAGGTTCGTAACGATTGCGTACACAGTAACCGGCACCAATGCTCATAAAACCAATGTTTCCGGCATATTGCACATGGTAATGGTCAGGGATGAACCAGCGCGGTTTGACCATGATGGTATCGTCGCGAAACCGCATGGGGCGACGAACGTTCATTTTTTGTATCCATGCCGAAGGAACATCGCTGGTCATAACCAAGGATTCCTGCCCCAGTAGGTATGTAGTGTTTGAAATAAATAATAAGATTACAAAAAGAGTCTTTGATCGGATTAAAAACGTTTTGTGAGAATGGCGTATTTGCATGGCGTTGTGTATAGATGGAAGTGAGGAGAGGTGAAGCGGGTTGTATTTTGTTAGTTAAAAAGTTTTGCGGTTCACGAGGATGGTATCTTTTTGTACCTCAAGCACAACAACTTCTCTATCGGTACTATCGCCCGTAATCAGATATGGAATTTTGCCAAACCGTTTGTCGTAGCTAAACTTGTGAGCATGTCCGTGAATCGAAGCGGTTACGTTGTTGCTCTCCATAATTTGGTTGTACAAATAAGTGTTGCCCACGCTGAATTGTCCGTCCCAGGGGTGAATGTGGGCAAAGACCAATTGGTGAGATACCCCCTTGCCGTTTTGCAATTCGTTGTGCAGCCATTGAAAATCAGGATCTTTCACGTTGCGCTCCCAAATGTTGTCGTCAAAAAACACCAATTGGCAGTTATTGTAAACCAATGAAAAGTTGAATGGCCCAAACATTTCGCGGTACACCAGTTCGCCATTCGAGAGGCAATCGTGATTCCCAATCAGGGTAATGACAGGGAGGCTGAGGTTGTCGATGATGCGGCCATACCATTGAAATTCACGGTTGATGCCACTCAGGGTCAAGTCACCCATGTGAATCACAAAGTCGATGCTGTCCATACGGTTGATCGCAGCCACCTGATCTTCAAAATCATCGTAATAGGTGTGGCTGTCGCCGATGAGCGCCACCTTAAAGGGGGCAAACTCATGTTGGCTGATACCCTACAAGGTCGTCAGGGCCGTTTCGTTTCGCTTGGTTTTTTGTCCGTCCAGGTTTACCTGATAGGGGCTGTATTCAAATAGGTTTTCGCATCCGTAGAAGGCTAGCGATGTTAAAATGATGACAAGGGTGAAAATGTGTTGTTTCATGTGTTTATAATATGTGGCTGTATTTCAATATTTTGTGTCCAAGAATTATTTGCTTCTCAAAGCGATTGTGTTGATATACAATAACAAGAAGATGTTATAGAAACTAAAATGATGGTACTGATGTGTTTTTTACACTTCTTCCATTATTCATGCTTCAGTGTGTCGCAGGACTAGACAAGGCTCGTATCATGGTTGATGAATGATTGAGAAGTAAAATATGGTCAATGGCTAGTTTTAGGAAATTTGATAAATCAGTTTTGAAATAAAAGGGACAGTTCTTTCGCAAGCGCCATGAACACAGCAAAAGTAGATTGAAAACTCATAAAACAAATGTAGTTTTCAATGTTTAACTTTTTTTAGAAGGTCAGAACAAGGGATGAAACGAGGAGGGAGGTGGTCGCGTAAAAGCATGGATAATATTACGAATAGAAGTTATTGTGATAAGTGTGATGATTATTCGCAATAAGGGTCTGTGTTGGTAACTAATAGTATATTAGTAATTGACATTCATGTTATTGCATTGAGTAATGAACCAATATTTGGCAATGGAAACAATCGTAAAAAAAGAGCTTCAAATAATAGAATAGACTCAAGCAGGTTGCGTTATGAATGTTAATGAATAATTCTTTTTCAAAAATTTAATCTTCTCATTTCCCGAACATTTCTCTACTTTTGCAGAAATTTTAAAAATCGATTCTGCATGCAGCGATGCATCGCGTGATTGAATGAGAGTTATATAAGTATTGATGGAACAGTTTATCCCCGTTATTGACGAAACCTCCGGGACGCCAAAATTTATCCAGCTGGTCGACAGCATCGAATATGCCATTCGTAGTAATGTGCTCGAGATGGGTGATCCATTGCCGTCGGTGAACTTTTTAATCAAAAAGTGCAAATTGTCACGCGATACGGTATTTAAGGCGTATAGTGAGTTGAAAGATCGAGGACTGGTGGAGTCGGTGCCCAACAAGGGCTATTATGTGGCTCGCGAGGTCTCGAAAGTATTTTTGTTTCTCGACACGTTTAAGGCCTATAAAGAAGTGTTGTACGGGGCTTTTCGCAAGGCTTTACCGCAGGGCTACAGTGTCGATTTGCATTTTCACCATTATAACATCCGTGTGTTCGAGGACATCATCCGGCATAGCATCGGGAAGTACAGTCACTACATTGTGATGAACTTTGATCATCCCGATATGAAACGCATTGTGGGACAAATTGACCCCGAGCGACTTCTTATCATTGACTGGAACATACATGTGCAGCCCAATCAGTCGTTTGTGTGCCAAAATTTTGGTTCAGCACTCTATGATAACCTGGTTGAGCATATTGGGCAAGTGCAAAAATATCAAAGGTTTATATACGTTTACCCCGAGTTTACCTATCATCCAAAGGAGAGCATCCAATATTTTCAGAAGTTTTGTGACGATGAAGGCATCACCGGGGAGGTGCTTTACGATGCTGATGCGCTCAACCCGCGGGAAGGCGATCTTTATTTGATGGTGAGCGACCGCACGTTGGCCATGTTACTCGACAAGGCTTCGGATCGAAACCTGGTGGTGGGGCAAAATCTGGGCATCATTTCATACAACGATACCCCCATGAAACGTTTTGTCAAGGAAGGGATTACGGTGTTGACCACTGATTTTAACAAGATGGGAGAGAAGGCAGCAGAGTTTGTTTTCTCGGGCAACAAGATGCGCGAAGTGATTGATACAAAGATGGTGGTGAGGGCAAGTTTGTAGGTTTCAGGTTTAAAGTTTCAGTTTTTTTTGCAACAAATAACCAGAAACTATAAACCAGAAACTAATTATTTAAATTCCACAACGGTTTGTCATAAAAGGGTTTTACGTCCACCACCTTCATGCCGGCTTCACGTGCTGCAGTCATGCCGTGGTCGCCATCTTCAAAGGCCATGCAGGTATGGGGATCCACGCCCAGCAGGTGGGCACATTTGGCAAAAGTTTCGGGATGTGGCTTTGGATGTGTCACATCATCGCAGGTCACCACAGCCGACATGTATTGGCCGATGCCTGTCTTTTCAAGTATGAGATCCACCACCGCGCGATCCGAACCTGTGGCAATGCCCATGGGGATTTTACCCTGGTGTTCTCTCACCACATTCATCACCGGTTCAATCACTTCTATGTTGTGGATGTGCTCCATAAAGAGGGCTTCCTGTTTTTCTTTCAGTGCCTCAGGTGTCATTGGAAGGCCAAAGTCGTTGATAATCTGTTCGCAACACTGCACGGTGGGTTTGCCGGTGAAGGAAAACATGTAGGCCATGTCGAAACGAACGTTGTAGGGCTCCAATGCTTTTAAGTAAGCCTTGTAATGCAAAGCGATGGAGGCAATTAACGTGCCGTCTAAATCGAAAATCAGGCCTTTGGTGTTGGGATGAACAGTCAATTTCATTTTCTTTTTTTTAAGATTTATAAGTGGCAGATTGTCATGTCTTTGTGAGTGAGTGGGCTTCTTGCTTTGGCATTCAGGGACTTTCTACTTCTGCACACATATATAACGACAAAGCTATCGTAATGGCTTCATAAATCTTCTTAACAGGGATTAAAAAAGGTGTTGCTTCATTTTTGTTCCACGATGCGGGTGTGGTTGTGGATTCTGTTATTTTTGTGACTTCATGTTTGAATGTAAATGATGGAACAGATTCTTTTTTACCTGATTATCGCTTTTGTGGTGTTTGAATATGCAACTGATTTGTGTCTCGACTGGCTCAATCGGCGGTCGTGGTCTCACGAAGTCCCGGAGCCCATCCGCGATGTGTACGATGCCGATACGTTTGAGAATCACAAGCGATACCGGCGTGTAAATTTTTCGTTTAGTCAAGTAAGCGGAGCCTTTAGTTTTGTTGCTACTTTATTGGTATTGAGCAGTGGAATGTTGGCAATGGTTGATGCATGGGCGGCCTCTATCACCCTACACCCTGTGGGACGCGGCCTCCTCTTTTTTGCCATCATTGGTGTGGCGGCTTCATTTTTTAATCTCCCTTTCAGTTGGTATCAAACTTTTGTCATTGAGCAGCGATTTGGCTTCAATACCACCACGCGGCGTACTTTTATCACCGATTTGCTCAAGGGGGCACTGTTATCCCTTCTCATTGGTGCCCCACTAATGGGCGGAGTGATGTTTTTGTTTGAGTGGCTAGGGGAGATGTTTTGGGTGTATGCCTGGTTGCTCATCAGTGGTTTTTCGGTGTTTATGTCGATGTTTTACACTTCATGGATTTTGCCAATGTTTAACAAGCAAAAACCATTGGATAACGGTTCATTACGCGATTCCATTGAAACCTTTAGTTTACGTTCCGGTTTTCGCCTCGACAACATTTATGTGATGGATGGCTCCAAGCGTTCGACCAAGGCCAATGCCTTTTTTAGCGGTTTAGGTTCGCGAAAGCGCATCGTGCTGTATGACACCCTCATCCGCGACCTCACCGAGTCTGAAATTGTGGCTGTGCTGTCGCACGAAGTGGGGCATTATAAGCTCAAACATACTTTATGGGGCATGCTCGCGGGCATTGCACAGACCGGTGTTTTGTTGTTTCTGCTTTCGTTGTTCGTCACCACTCCCGAACTCACCAAGGCTTTGGGAGGTGAGGGGGTACAGTTTCACATCGGACTGGTGGCCTTTGGGTTGCTCTTTTCACCCATTTCACTGGTCATTGGATTGATGACCAATGGTTTGTCACGTCGCAACGAGTATGCCGCCGATCGGTTTGCCGCCAATCATGCCGATGGTCAGGCTTTGGTGTCGGCGCTCAAGAAGTTGTCGGTCAATTCATTGGGTAATCCAACGCCACATCCGGCTTATGTGTGGTTTCATTACTCTCATCCGCCATTGTTGCAACGAATCAAGGCGTTGATGAGCTAATGTGAGTGGGCTTTGTGTTTGAAGTGGTCTCAAGAAGCAAGGATCAAGATATAAGGATTAAGAAATAAGTATCAAGATATAAGGATCAAGACACAAGACGATATGATAAAAAGAGGTCAGAAGATGAGACCGTTGATGAGATGCAGAAAGAGTATTCGATCTCTTTTGCTTAGTCTTTTCAGTCTAATAATCTTCTTGTCTTTTGTTTGAATAACATTAACCTAAACGATATTTGAGTATGAATATTGAAATCATCACCATTGGCGACGAAATTCTGATAGGGCAGGTTGTAGATACCAATTCGGCCTGGATGGGTACGGAGCTCAATAAGGTGGGTTTTGAAGTGAGCAGAATCACGTCCATCAGCGACGATCGGGAAGCCATCGCTGGGGCATTACACGAGTCTTTGTCCCGCGTGCCATGCGTGTTGATGACCGGCGGCTTGGGGCCCACGCGCGACGACATTACCAAGCATGTGCTGTGTGATTTTTTTAATACACGACTGGTGTTCAATGAGCAGGTTTACAGCGATGTGGAGACCTTACTCAAGGGGCGGGTGGGGCACATCAACGAACTCAACCGCAGTCAGGCCATGGTTCCCGAGGGCTGTACGGTTATTCGTAACCCCGTGGGAACAGCGCCGGTAATGTGGTTCGAGCGCGATGGAGGCGTGGTGGTGAGCATGCCCGGCGTCCCATCGGAGATGAAGCATGCCATGATACACGAGGTGATTGGACGGCTTCAGCAACGGTTTCATACCGACCATATCCTGCACAAGACCGTGCATATCTTTCAAATACCAGAGGCCGTTTTGGCCGAGATGCTCAGTGATTGGGAGGATGCCATTCCGCCCTTTATCAAGGTGGCCTACTTGCCACAGCCCGGGCGCATTCGCCTGCGTCTGACGGCAAGAGGGAGCGATGCCGGAGTGATGCAACGTGCCATTAACCAGGCTGTTGATGCATTACAGCCCATTGTGGGTCGATACATCTTCGGATACGATGACGATAGCATTGAGAAACGCCTGGGTGAAATGTTGGTGGCACGTGGTCAAACGCTGGCCACGGCCGAGAGTTGTACCGGTGGTGCCATTGGTGCGGCCATCACATCTGTGCCCGGTAGTTCGGCCTACTACAACGGGGGCGTGGTGGCTTATGGCAATGAAGTTAAACATGAGGTCCTTGGTGTATCCACTAATGATTTAAATATTTATGGCGCTGTTAGTGAGCCGGTGGTGAGTGCAATGGCTCGTGGTGTGCAACGGCTCATGCGAACCCATTGGGGGGTGGCCACCTCGGGAGTGGCAGGACCTTCGGGCGGAACTCCGGAGAAACCTGTTGGTACTGTATGGATTGCCGTGTGCAATCCTCAGGGACAGGTGAACGCTCAGAAATTTGCGTTTGGTCCTTTTCGTGATCGTACGGTTCTTCGTTCTGTTGACATGGCCTTGATGATGTTGATGAATGAATTGTTGGATGATAAATGATTGAATTATTGCTTTATTATGAAATTATTTAGTTTGTTTGTTTGATGAGAGGAGATGGGAAAAAATGGCCGAATTGGAAAATAATCCGTTCAAAGAGAATCTTTTTAATCCAATGACTTGCTTATTTGAAATTTAATCTATTATTTTGTGCCCTGTTTGAAAAACGTATCCCGATAAAACATAGAGACATGTCAAAAGTCTGTCAAATAACAGGAAAAACCTTCATGGTGGGCAACAATGTTTCCCACTCGAAAAGAAGAACCAAAAGACGGTTCGAAGTGAACCTCTTTTATAAGAAATTTTTTCTGCCCGTTGAGCAACGCTGGGTGGATTTGCGCATCTCAGCAGCAGGTTTGCGCCTGATTAATAAATTAGGTGTTGAAGCAGCTCTGAAAGATGCCAAAGCAAACGGGTTTATTAACAAATATTAATCAGCGCAACGATGGCTAAGAAAAGTAAAGGAAATCGCATTCAGGTGATTCTTGAGTGCACCGAGCACAAGCAAAGCGGCGAAGCGGGTACTTCACGTTACGTGACTACCAAAAACCGTAAAAACACTCCAGATCGTATGGAGCGTAAGAAATACAATCCTATTTTGAAGCGCGTGACTTTGCACCGCGAAATTAAATAATACATTAAGTCATGGCTAAGAAAACAGTTGCTTCGTTACAAAAAGGGGGCGGTAAAAACCACACCAAAGTGATTAAAATGGTGAAGTCGCCCAAAACCGGTTCATATTCTTTTAAAGAAGAGATTGTTGCAAACGAAGAAGTAAAAGAATTCTTCAGCAAGAAGTAATCTTCTTTGGTGAAATACATTACAAAAGCTTCCTTTTTCGGGGAGGCTTTTGTTGTTTCTGGATGTATGATGCGATTGGGTGTCTTGCATCGGGGAAGGGCAGTGTTAAATGCATTTTCTTTCTCAAATTGGCAAAACATTTTTTATAAAGGATGAATGAACGCAGGGTCTTTTGTACATTTGTTGCCCATCCCAATCTGTATCAATTATGTCGCTGTTGGCGGCATGGATGTTTTATCTTGTTAAAGTAACGTCAATGGGCTTATTCAGTAGCTTTAGAAAAGCAAAGACCGAGGACTTGGATAAAGGCATGGCCAAAACCAAAGAGAGTGTGTTCATGAAACTGACCCGTGTGGTTGCGGGTCGCTCGAAAGTGGACGACGATGTGTTGGATGATCTCGAAGAGGTTCTCATCTCCTCGGACGTGGGGGTCAATACCACTCTGAAGATCATTGAACGAATTCAAGCGCGCGTGGCTAAAGATAAGTTTTTGACAACCAATGAACTCAATACCATTCTTCGTGAGGAGATTCAGGCTTTGCTCATTGACGACAAGGTGGATAAACCCCGTAATCTTGATGTGCCCGACGGTGTGAAGCCTTACGTGATCATGGTGGTTGGCGTCAACGGGGTGGGAAAAACCACCACGATCGGGAAGTTGGCTTATCAGTTTAAAAAGGCCGGTAAACACGTCGTGTTAGGCGCTGCGGATACCTTTCGGGCGGCGGCCATCGATCAGTTGGTGGTGTGGTCGCAACGCGTGGGGGTTCCCGTGGTGAAGCAACAAATGGGCTCGGACCCCGCTTCAGTGGCATTCGATACCCTCGCATCGGCCAAGACTCAGGATGCTGATGTGGTCATTATTGATACTGCCGGGCGCTTGCACAATAAGGTCAATCTGATGAACGAGCTCTCAAAAATCAAAAAGGTCATGCAAAAGGTGGTGCCAGATGCCCCTCACGAGGTGTTGCTCGTCTTAGACGGATCCACCGGTCAGAATGCTTTTGAGCAGGCCAAGGAGTTTACCAAGGCCACCGAAGTGACTGCTTTGGCTATTACCAAGCTCGATGGTACGGCCAAAGGGGGCGTGGTGATTGGGGTGAGCGACCAGTTTCAGATCCCGGTGAAATACATTGGGATAGGGGAAGGGATGGATGACTTACAACTATTTGATGGAAAGATTTTTGTGGAGTCATTATTTAAGAATTGATTTTGCTTTTTTTCTCTCTTTAGGACATGATGCTGCAATCATGATCACTGGTGGGAAAAGAAGAGAATCTTGTGCGTAAAAAAGCGAAAGGTTATATAAGTGTAGAGGTTTTCCCTTGTAAATGAGGGATTCATTGATGAAACCTGATTGGCATGCCGGTCGGGTTTTTAACTTCTCGTTAAGAACCCAATCATTTTTGGGTTGTTATCTTTCTGATATTAAAAACAAGGAATTTATGGCACAAATACCAGAAGTAACGCTTTCTAACGGGGTGAAAATGCCGATGATCGGCTTTGGCACCTATTTGATTACCGATGCGCATGAAGCAGTGACCTCGGTGCGTCAAGCCCTTGAGTTGGGGTATCGTCACATCGATACGGCCGCCCTATACATGAACGAACAGTACGTGGGGCAAGCTATCCGCGAGAGCGGCATTGCCCGCGAAGATATTTTTGTGACCACTAAAATGTGGAACAGCGAGCATGGTTACGATACTGCTTTGCGTGCGTTTGAAGCTTCCATGGATAAATTGGGATTGGTAGTGGTTGATTTGTATCTGATACATTGGCCCAAGCCTCTGAATAAAGAAACTTGGCGGGCTTTTGAGCAAATCTACCGCGACGGACGTGCCAAAGCCATTGGTGTGTCAAATTTTCATCAGCATCATTTGGAGGATTTGTTCACCACCGCCGAAATTAAGCCCATGGTCAATCAGGTTGAATTTCATCCTTACCTGGTGCAACCCTCACTGGTCGATTTCTGTAAAAAACATGGCATCCAATACGAAGCCTGGAGTCCCTTGATGCAGGGACAGGTGTTTGAGCTTGAACCGCTAAAACAGTTGGCTGCGAAATATGGGCGCACAGTGGCACAAATTGTGTTGCGTTGGAACATTGAGATGGGCGTGGTAACCATTCCTAAGACTGTTAATGAGCAGCGCATGAAGAGCAATTTGGAGATATTTGATTTTGCGCTTGATGCAGCCGATGTTGAACTGATTACCAGTTTGGACAAGGGGGCACGGGTTGGAGCCGATCCCGATAATTTTGATTTTTAAAAGTTTGATTAATAGCTTGTAAGGGGGCGTAATCGCAATGATGTGTTGTGGGTGAGTTTCCGAGGGCAGAATAACGATTTATGGCAGTACAGAAGCGCAATGTGAAGGTGGATGTGATCACCATGGGGTGTTCCAAGAATTTGGTTGACAGTGAATTTTTAATCCGACAGTTCAAAGCCGGTGGTTTTGAGGTGGCGCACGATCCTGAGGTTTCCAAGGGGGAGGTGGTGATTATCAATACCTGCGGTTTTATTGGCGATGCCAAGGAAGAGTCCATTGAGACCATTCTCCAGTTTGCCGAAGCCCGTGAGCAGGGCAAGGTGAAACAATTGATTGTGATGGGATGCCTTTCGGAGCGGTATATGAGCGATTTAAAGGGCGAATTGCCCGAAGTGGATAAGTTCTATGGCAAGTTCGATTGGAAGGGGATTGTGAACGATTTGGGGCTCGAATATCGTGCCGATTTACGGAATGAACGCAGCATCACCACACCGGCGCATTATGCGTTTTTGAAGGTTTCGGAGGGATGTAATCGCGGGTGCAGCTATTGTGCCATCCCGATCATTACCGGTCCACATATCTCGCGTTCTATCGAGGATATTAAAGACGAGGTGCAGCGGCTGCGCGATCAGGGAGTGAGGGAACTTCAGGTGGTTGCTCAGGATTTGTCGTTTTATGGTGTCGATTTGTATAAGAAGCCAAGTCTGGCACGTTTGGTCGAGGAGTTGGCACAGATATCGGGGATTGACTGGATACGTTTGCATTATGCCTATCCGGCCGGATTTCCGGAAGATGTGCTTCGAGTGATGCGTGACACTCCCAATGTGTGTAACTATATGGACATTGCCTTGCAGCACGTGAGTGACTCCATGCTCAAGCGAATGCGTCGAGGGGTGACCCGCCAGCAGACCATCGATTTGGTGGATCGCATGAGAGCAACGGTTCCTAACTTGCATTTGCGCACCACTTTCATTGCCGGGCATCCCGGTGAAACAGACGAAGATTTTGAAATTCTCAAACAGTTTGTGCGCGATGCTCGTTTTGAGCGGATGGGGGTGTTTGCATATTCGCATGAGGAGGACACATATGCCTACAAGAATTATCAGGACGATGTGCCCGACGAAGTCAAACAGGCACGAGTGGAAGAGCTGATGGCCATACAGGCAGACATCAGTCGCCAAGTCAATGAGAATAAAGTGGGGCAGACGCTGAAGGTAATTATCGATCGGCCCGAAGGAGATGGTTTTATTGGTCGCACCGAGTACGATTCGCCCGAGGTCGATCCCGAGGTGATTGTGAAGGGAGATGGGCTACAAGTGGGACAGTTTTATGACGTCAAAATTACTGCTGCCGAGGATTACGACTTGGTGGGCGAGGTTGAATAGCCCGAGAGCGTTTTCTTGCTCATGTAACGTTTTAAGCCAAAGGGAAGGAGAGTCTTCTTTTTGGCTTTTCTTATTGTAAGAGGTTGTAACAATGAACTAAGCCCCTGCAGAAGATCGATTGCTTTTATGCAATTGCATCATCGATTTTCAGGCGTTGGTCTCATCAGTCTTTTTAATCAGTCTGAAGGCAAAAAACTTCTTCATTTTTTCAGAATAATGCCACCAGATGATATTGATTTTTCAATGGTTTTATTCTTAAATATGAGATTGCTATGAGTGTAAAAACGTTATTTGAACAAGCCGTCGCACTGTTTCCCGAGTTTGCCGAGATGAGCCGTGTTTATCAGCGTAAGTTTTTTATTGCCGGTAAATCCAGTTCGTGCATTCACAATTACCTGCGTCAAATCAGTAAGCTGATTATTTACTATCGAGGAGTCAATCCGTTGCTGTTGACCATCGAACAGCTTGAGGAATACATGTATTGGTTGCTGAAAAACGAAACAGCGAGTCAGAGTTCATTCAAGCATTTGGTGTGCGGGTTGCGTCAGTTTTATGCCATTTTTGGAAATCAACCCCTGTTGTTGTCTCTTCCCGCCATTGCTACCAGACATCAGTTGCCGGTGGTTTTTTCGGGCGCTGAAATACAGCGCCTTTTGATGGCACCTGGCAGTCTGAAACATCGATTGATACTTGGCGTGATATATGATTGTGGGTTGCGAATCAGTGAGTTGATTCGCTTGGAGATTCGTGATGTGGATATGGAACGTCACATGGTGCACGTTCGGCAGGCCAAAGGGCGGAAGGATCGTTATGTCCCCATTTCAGATATGGCGGTGAGGGGGCTTCGACACTATCTGGACGTTAACAAGCCCATTGAATATCTATTTAATGGGTCTGAGCCCGGAAAAATGATTAGCAGAGAGTCGATTCGACTCATTATGAGAAATGCACTGCGCAAAAGCGCCATCACCAAGAAAGCCTGTGTGCATACCTTGCGTCATTCTTATGCCACCCATTTGTTAGAGTCGGGGCTCAATATTACCACCGTTCGAGATCAATTGGGGCATTCCAGTTTAATCACCACCATGATGTATTTGCATATTGCCCAGGTGTCACCCCATGCGGGTTATAGTCCTCTGTCGGTTCTTTATGATATCCCTCGTGTCGGTGCCATCAATCAGACATCCTATTGCGTGAGTTGGAAGGGGGGGATTGATCATGAAGTTGTTTGGAGTGGTTGATTAATTTGTTATTTTTATCAACTAAAATCTTGAATTCTATGAAACGCATTGATATTCATTGTCATCCATCTATTAAGCCATACGGTCAAAGTTTTTCGTTTCACCCTGCGGGGCAAAATACGACTAATGTCAAGCAAAAGAATAGCATATTCCATTATGATCCACCCACGGCCTTTGATCGTTTGCTCAACCGCACCGTGATGGGGCTGACCAAATTTACCCAAACCGATGTGACAACCTTGCACAAGGGTGGTTTTTCGGTGGTGGTGGTCTCGTTGTCGCCCCTTGAAAAGCCTTTTATCACCAACGCAGCCGGTAATAACCTCATTGCCGATGGAGTCACCAACCTTGTCACCGGCGTGGGTAAAGCCCGTATTGACGATGTGCAGGCATCGGTGTATCGTTATTTTAATGATTTGGAGAAAGATTATCAATTTTATTGCCAGTTGGATGGAGCAGAGGTGACTGTTGCCGGTCAGCGATTGAGGTACAAATTGGTGCGCAGTTTCACCGCTATCGACAACGCGCCCGTTATGTCGGATGTTCATACGGTGTTTATGTTGATGTCGATAGAAGGGGGGCATGCTTTCAATAATCGCAGCTACCTGACTTATAATCATGATGATGTGTTGAATAATATTCGTATCGTGAAACAGTGGGAATATCCTCCTGTTTTTGTCACCCTGGCACATCATTTTAAAAACCATCTCACCGGTCATGCGCAGAGTTTGACCGGGGTGGTGGATTGGATGACCAATCAGGAGGCCGATATGAATGCCGATTTGCATGAGATTGGTAAGGAAGCCATTCGATTGTTGCTCAATCCGAACGAAGGGGCGAGATGTTTAATTGACATCAAGCATATGAGCGAAAAGGCACGCACGACCTATTTTCAGATGCTCAAGGGTGAGTTTTCGGGTGAAGGCATCCCCGTTGTGGTGAGCCATGGCGCCGTGAACGGGCTGGTGAGCCCCCAAAACAAAACCGTGAGCACCTTGCCCGAGGCTGGGGCGTTTTATTCGGGCGACATCAATTTTTACGATAGCGAGATAATCGATATTGCCCGCACAGGCGGCATCTTTGGCATTCAGTTGGATGAACGGCGCATTGCCGGCAAAGAACGTCTTAAGAAATCGAACCTTTGGTTTGCGTCGCGCAGCAAACGGTTGTTGGCCAAGTCGGAGCTGGTGTGGAATCAGATTGTGTATATTGCCCGTTTGCTCGATCGTGCGGGGTTGGATGCCTGGACGCTGCAAGCACTCGGCACCGATTTTGACGGCGTCATTGACCCAGTCAACATGTTTTGGACCGCCGAAGATATGCCTCTGTTGGAGCAGAATTTATTGATTCATGCTCAACGATTTGTCGATAAGTCTATTCACGAGATGTCGGTTCCCAACCAAATTTCGGCTCACGATATTGTGGCCAATTTTATGGGAGCCAATGCCGAGCGGTTTTTCCGCAATGCAGAGCGAGGATGTTTGGTGGATGCAACGGTTGCCGATCGTGCTCAGGAGGCTTTGGTGATGTGAATTATTATATTTGTGGGCGAGGCGATTGTGAGGGAGGATAAGGGGTGATTATTCGGTATTGAGTCATCCGTGATTATGGTAGTCAATTCCGAAAATGTCGCCCCTGAAATACTCATAATCGCCCTCTGGCAATTGCCAAATGGCTCTCATGTTGCCGGGCAGGCACAGTTTTTCTTGAGCAAAATATTCATTGATTTCCGCCCTCCAGGGCGTTTGGCGGTATGAGCCGTCGGGCATGGCCATCCATCGTTCATTTGTATCAAAATGCGATAGTTGGCCATTGTTATTGAAATGAAAAGTTCCGGTAGCCGATACCCCCTGATGGGTGATGGTGGCCCGGATGGTTTGTTCGCTGATGGGATTCCAGGTAATGTAAGGTTGCAGCAGGTAGCCCGGCACTAAAAAGGCTTCGGCCAAAAGAGTCAGGAGTGCCGAGGAGGTCATTTCATCGCCCGAGGCGTTGACAATGGGGACAATTCCACCAATGGCGATGCGCATGTTGCCTCTGCCATCCTGGTATTTGTCGCGCCCCTGAATCAACGCACAGCCCTTGTATTTGATGCGCATGTAGGCCAATCGGCAGGGGGGAGTGACGGCGTTGTACTGAGTACAATCCATTTTTTTCAAAGCACTTTTGAACGTTCGTTTAAAGTAAACATTCTTCCAGCGGATGTCGGCCTGCATGGGCAGGGGGTGATTCATGAACCCACTTAACTGCAAGTGGTGTTGGATGGCTTTTGGCAGATGGGCAATGGCTTGTGGGGTCAAATAGTCGCACGAATTCAGGGGTGGTTGACGCAACAACTCCGTTTGCCGTTCATGATGGTACCTGGTTTTAAGCAGCAGGGGCATGACTGATTTATTTGTCTGATATAAAAATCAATACAGGATTTGATGCATTTAGAAGTTTAAGTGTATCCGCTTGGATGAGCCAGCGGTTTACTTTTTTCAACTCGTTGAAGAATTCCGTTTCCGGAATGCCCATGCAGAATTTTTTAGTAGAGAGGATATCGCCGGGTTGGAGGTTAGCACCCGATATGGTAATGGGGCAGATGAAGTTGTTGCAGCCCGAGTTTCCTGACATTTTTGAGTTTTGCAGGTCGAAAGACAGGGTCGGCAGGCCTTGGTCGTAAACCGATGTGTCGATGGTTGCTTGCACAAAACTCAGCAGTCGCCATTTGGTCGTGCTCAGCAGGCTGGTGTCGGCCTGTAGGGCTGCGGGGGATGAGTTTTGCGAATGCGCAGCAGATGGATTATTTTTTTTTCCGGTTGATGCGCAACCGATTAGGGTTGCCAGCATGGTAAAATAGAGGAGGGAGATTTTCATGGCTCTTTTTTCAATGAATCAATTTTGTAATTTTAATCAAAATTTTACAAAACTGCTTGAGAATTATTTAATCTTAAAACACTGTTTTTTATGGAACTAATCACTGCCGGATCGCGGGTGGAGCATCCCCGTTATGGCGAGGGCATTGTGTCGCGTGTGGGACTGACAGCCTATGAGGTATTTTTTGCCCATGGAGGCAAGGTGGATATTTTGAAATCGAATCGTGAACTGTCGGTTGTGCAGGCCGGCGAGGAGAAGCCATCGGTGAACGTGGATGTGGATGATCTCTCCAAAGCCATTGCCACAGTGCTGGATCAATACGGGTTGTTACCCTCGCGTTTACCCATGGCTCCCCGCTGGGTGGGTGGTTCGCTCATCATTAAGGCAGCTGGAGACGATTTGCAGCCCAAAGAGATTCCCATCGATACTTTTTTTCACAAAATTGTGATGTTGCGCGACCGCTTGCGCGTGTTGGAACAAAACATCAACTCGCACGAGAAATTGACAGATGAAGAAAAAGTTCAAATGCAGCAATATATCACCCGAGCCTACGGTAGTTTAACCACATTTAATGTTCTTTTTGCCGATAAGAAAGATTATTTTGTGGGTGCCAAAAAGGAAGGTTGAGCGAGGCGTTTTTTTGAGGCGTCGAAAATATGATATTTGAACAGGGATGATGACAACATCGGATTGGAGTGCCGAGAATACCCTTGGGGTGGTGATGGGCATATTGGGCGGTTTGGGACTGTTTTTGTTGGGCATCAACATGCTCAGTCAGGGCGTTCGCAATTTGGCAGGGCGGCAAATGCGTCACTTGTTGACCTATGTTTCGGGCAACCGGGTGGCAGGGGTGGCTTTTGGTGTGTTTTTCACCATGTTGTTTCAGAGCAGTAGTGCCGCCACGGTGGTATTGGTGGGTTTTGTGGAGGCCGGATTGTTGCAGTTTGCCCAAACGTTGCCTGTAGTGCTGGGAACAGCCTTTGGTACTACCATTACCGCCCAGTTGATCGCCTTCAAGGTAGGGGCGTTTGCTCTGTTGGCGGTGGGGCTGGGGCTATTGGTATCAATGTTTACACGTGGGAAGTGGAAGTTTAGCTTTGAGACGCTATTGAGCTTAGGGTTAATATTTTATGGTATGGATTTGATGTCCGGAGCCATGCGTCCGCTTCAGCAGTATGCGCCATTTTTGCAATTGATCACCCATATTCAACATCCTGTATTGGCATTGTTGCTTGGCATGCTGGGTACGGCAGTTATTCAGAGCAGTGCGGCCTTCATCGGAATTCTCATTACGTTGGGCTCCACTGGGCTGTTGAGTGTCGAGGCCAGTTTACCGCTTGTGCTGGGTTCTAACGTCGGCACCACAGTCACCGGGCTCATCTCGGCCATGAATGTGGGACGCCCGGCTCAAAAGGTCGCATTGAGCAATTTTCTGTTTAAGTTGTTTACTGCATTTGTTTTTGTTTTCATGCTTCCCTGGTGGGCGTTTTTGACGGATTGGATTACGGGCACACGGGGCGAATATGGGCGTTGGGTGGCCAATGCCCACACGTTGTTTAATTTGGTGCTGATGCTGGCTTGGCTCCCCTTTACCGGGTGGTTTGGCCGATGGATGGATCGGTGGGTGTTGCCGACCCCACAGCGACACGAGTTTGCCCTGAAATTTCTCACTGATGAAGTTCTTGATTCACCCGATCTCTCTACCGGTTTGTTAAAGAAGGAGTTGTTGATGATGGGGCAAGTGGTGCTCAGGATGGTTGATGTCTCATTGAGTCTGTTTCAACGCCCGCCGCAATTCACCCCTTCGATGATTCGAGAGATGGAGGAGGAGACCGATCATTATCGTCAAAAAATCAACGATTTTTGGTTGAAGTCGGCACGTGTGTCGCAGCGTGAGAAATGGCCGCCCGAGGTGTTTCAGTTGTTGCATTTGATGAACGAGTTGGAGCAGATTGCCGATTTGGTGTCGGTGAATCTGGTGCATCAGGCCGAAAAGTGGGAGCAATCACAATGGCAGTTTTCCTCCGAGGGGCGTAAGGAGCTTGAGCATTATCATGCTCAGTGTGTGCACCAGTTGCAGAGAGCGCTCGACTTGGTTGAGAATCGTGATTACAACCGGGCTTTGCAAATGAAGCAGAAGTATCGCGAGTACGCCTACCTGGCCTTTGATTTGGAAAAACATCATTATCAACGTTTGTTTTCGCTCAATGCGCAAACGATGGAGTCGAGCAAAATACACTTGGAGTTGTTAAATCTCTATCGGATGATCAATAGCCGAGCCACTAATTTTGGACGTATCATTTTGCGTGAAGCTCAGTTACCCACGGATTTGAACAATGGGATGATTTAGTCATTTGTTGATGTTGTTGCAATTGGGTAGTTTTTTGCTTAATTAGAGGATGGTTTGGTGACAAATGATTATTTTTACACCGCCAAATTGCACGTTTTGGATGTGTTAGGCCTTCACTGTTTTCAATTTGACAATGTAGGCTTGACGACTGACCTTACCCGTTTTAAAATGTCATTTAAACTTTAAAACGAGAATAACTATGTACGAATGGACAACCGATTTGGCTGTTGATGATTTGCTCATCGACAAAGAGCATCAGCATCTATTTGAACTCCTGGAACGTTATTATTTGGGGTTAAAAGGGCAAAAAGCGCCCATGGATTTGTTGCTGTTGGTGAAAGGGCTGATTGATTACGCCCAGACCCATTTTTCGCACGAAGAGGCCTTGATGCTCAAAAGTGGATATCCCGACATTGAGCGTCACAAGCAACTGCATCGCACGTTTATGCTCAAGGTGAACGATTTTTATACCAAGCTGAGTGACGGTAAGCTGGTGTTGACACTTGAAGTGACCAATTACATCAAAAATTGGTTGGTGGCTCACATCAAAAGTGAAGACGTTAAAATTGGTGCTTTTCTTAAGCGCAATTGACGTGTTGCTGAATCAACAGGGCATGGCGCAATGGTAATTTTATTTGAGTTGCGCCATTGTCCCAATTGAGAGAATAAGTGCAACTTTGACACTGGCCGGGTTTTGAATCAAGCCCGAAAATTTTATCTTTGCAGGGCAGTATCAAAACAGGCTGCCAGAGGTTATGGAATTCATTGTTTCGGCACGAAAATACAGACCGGTGACATTTCGTTCGGTGGTGGGGCAGGCACACATCACCGTGACGTTAAAAAATGCCATTAAGAATCAGCAGTTGGCTCATGCCTATCTGTTTTGCGGAGGACGCGGGGTTGGAAAGACCACTTGTGCCCGAATTTTTGCCAAAACGATTAACTGTATCAACCTCACGCCCGAATATGAGGCATGCAACGAATGCGAGTCATGTCGTTCGTTCAACGAAAATCGCTCCTACAACATTCATGAGCTTGACGCGGCCAGTAATAACTCGGTGGACGACATTCGTCTGCTGATTGATAAAGTAAGGGTTCCGCCTCAAATTGGTAAGTACAGCGTTTACATCATCGACGAGGTACACATGCTCTCAACTTCGGCCTTCAATGCGTTTCTCAAGACGCTGGAGGAGCCGCCCAAACATGCCATTTTCATTTTGGCAACCACTGAAAAGCACAAGATATTACCAACCATCTTATCGCGCTGTCAGATTTTCGACTTCAACCGCATTTCGGTGCAGGATGCTGTGGATCATCTTAAATATGTGGCTCAAAGCGAAGGAGTTGCGGTGGATGAGGAGGGATTGACTGTCATCGCCCAAAAGGCCGACGGAGCCATGCGTGATGCGCTGAGTATCTTTGACCAGATTGTGGCGTTTTCGGGTAAGGAAATCACATATAAGCAAGTAATAGAGAATCTTAATGTGTTAGATTATGACTATTACTTTAAGTTAGTGGATGCTTTTTTGGCCGATAATTATGTGGATAGTCTGGTGATTTTTGATGACATCCTCAAAAACGGATTCGATGCCTATCATTTTGTGTCGGGTCTCAGTTCTCATTTGCGCGACCTGCTGGTGTGTAAAAATCCCCAGTCGATACAGTTGTTGGAGGTGGGGAATGCCATCGGATCAAAATATCATCAGCAATCGCAGGCATGCAGTGTCGATTTTCTGTACGATGCGCTTAATGTGGCCACTGATGCTGAACTGCAATATCGCAACGCCAAGAACAAACGGTTGTTTGTTGAGTTTATGCTAATCAAGCTGGCGCGGTTGATTAGCGAAAAAAAAAAGCTCTTGAGTTAGCGGCCAAGCGTGCAGCCAAGGCTCAGTCGACCGGTGCGGCTGTGGCGAGCGGCACGGTTCCCGGGGCTGTTTCTTCTGCCAAACCGACTCCTCATCATGTCATTAAAACAGTTTCTATCAAGGAGCTTGCATCAAACAATGGAGCGTTGCCGGTTGTTGAGGAAAAGATGGGTGAGGCAGTTGTGGATGAGAATGCCGGAGTGGATCCCACTTGGAGCAGACCTGTGACCCCGGATGGGCTCAAAGCTGCCTGGTTAGGGTATGCTGCGCGCATCGAATCGAGCAATTCACGCCTGCATAGCATTCTGATCAACCACATTCCAACCATACAAAAGGAAAATATCGTTTATCTTGAGCTGATTCATGCCATGCAGGAAACAGAGGTACAGCGTGAAAAGCCTGCCTTGTTTAAGCATTTAAAAATCAGTTTAAAAAATGCACGACTGGCGCTTGAGATCGCTTTTAAAAAGGAAGAAAACGTGCAGGCAAAAGTGTTTACGGCTTCCGATAAATACAAGGTCATGAAGGAGAAAAATCCGGCGCTGGCCGAATTGTCGCGTTTGTTTGACCTGGATATCGAATAATGGCCGGATTGGCTGGTGTTGATGAGGATAGGAACAATTTAAAAAAGATACAACATGTCGAAAATCAAAGTAGTGAACCCCGTTGTGGAGCTCGATGGAGACGAGATGACCCGCGTGATTTGGAAGATGATCAAGGATAAGTTGATTTTGCCTTATCTGGATTTGGACATTAAATATTTTGATTTGGGAATGGAGCATCGCGATGCCACCAACGATCAGGTGACCATTGATGCTGCCGAAGCCATTAAAAAATACAATGTAGGAATCAAGTGTGCGACCATTACCCCCGACGAGGCTCGCGTGCAGGAGTTTGGCCTCAAGAAAATGTGGAAGTCGCCCAATGGTACCATTCGTAACATATTGGATGGCACTGTATTTCGTGAACCCATTATTATTCGTAACATACCTCGTTTGGTTCCGGGGTGGGAGCATCCCATTTGCATTGGCCGTCATGCTTTTGGGGATCAATATCGCGCCACCGATTTTCTGGTGAAGGGCAAAGGTAAGCTCACCATTACCTTTACGCCCGAAGATGGTTCGGCGCCTCAAAGCTACGATGTGTATGACTTTAATGGCGATGGCGTTGCTTTGGCCATGTATAACACCGACGAAAGCATCACCGGTTTTGCACATTCATGTTTCAATCAGGCCATTAACAAGGGGTGGCCGTTGTATTTGTCGACCAAGAACACCATTTTGAAGAAGTACGATGGTCGTTTCAAGGATATTTTTGAGCAGGTTTATCAACAGCATTACAAGGCCAAGTTCGAGGAATTGGGCATTACTTACGAGCATCGTTTGATTGACGATATGGTGGCTGCCGCCCTCAAGTGGAATGGAAAGTTTGTGTGGGCTTGCAAAAATTACGATGGCGACGTTCAATCCGATACCCTGGCCCAAGGTTTTGGTTCACTGGGATTGATGACCTCGGTGTTGGTAACACCCGATGGCAAAACCATGGAGGCCGAAGCGGCTCACGGAACCGTCACACGCCATTATCGCCAGCATCAGCAGGGCAAACCCACATCGACCAATCCCATCGCCTCCATTTATGCCTGGACACGCGGCTTGGCATTCCGTGGCAAACTCGATGACAATCAGCCGTTGATTGACTTCTGTCATGCCTTAGAATCGGTGTGCATCGAAACTGTTGAGCAGGGCAAAATGACCAAAGATTTGGCGCTGTGCATTTATAATAACGATCTCAAGCCCGAACATTACCTCAACACCGAGGCTTTTATGGATGCTTTGGATGCAAACCTTCAGATTAAACTGGTTAAGTAAAGCATTGTGTTAGGATATAATGTCCTATTCGTTAAGATAAGAAGATGTTAGATGGTAAACAGATGATCAGATAAAGAAAGATTTTTAGACTTGTCATATCGTCTCTTTAGTTTAATTTATTAAAATCAAATAATATTACTGTTTTTTTTACGAATCGCATTAACGAAACGACATTGTAAAGAGATATAAGAAAAGCCGGTATTTCGATACCGGCTTTTTTGATATATGTGTGAGTAATTTTTTTACACCAAAACCTCTTCGTCCAACAAAATCAGCACTCCGCCTTCAGGGGTATAATTATCAACGGCACTGTAACCGTTACTGATGCGAAACTCCAGTCGTTTGCAATTCAGCTCACCGCATCCGTGGCAATATTTGGCGATGTAAATTCGGCAATTGGCATCGAGGGCGTTTTTGTACTTGTTGTAAAATTTACAGACATTCAGGTGTTTGCAGTTTGCCATGGCGGTACCTTTGAGTGATTTTGACACTTACAAAAATAAGTGACGGCTCGAACGTAAGGGAGAAATGTTCGATTTTTTCATCTCCAGGTTTGAGCCGTTTGTCAAAATGGCGGTGAAAAGCTTCTGTGGAAGTGAGAGGCACTCATATCTCTTTGTCGTCAATAAAGTTTATAGAGATGTGAGCGTAAAATTTCATTGCGGTTTGATGGCGAAAGACTTAAATTGAAAACCAAATGATGTTGAATCAGACCCGACAATGATGTGCCCGGTTGGGGATGAAGGTAGATAGACGCCATTCTGTGCAAGATGTAAAAAATACGAGTATGGATCGATTGCCACGCATATTATACGCTGAGGACAATGTGAACGACATTGAACTTACTTTGGCTGCCTTTCAGGAGATAAATCTTGTCAATCAGATTGACGTGGTGCGCGATGGGGAGGAAGCGTTGGATTATTTATTTTATCGCAATCGATATGCCAACCGAGAGCGATTTTTGCCGGCCTTGGTTTTGCTTGACTTAAAGATGCCCAAAAAAGATGGTGTCGAAGTGCTCGAAGCCATCCGTCAGTCCTCCGAATATGCCAATCTGCCGGTGGTGATGCTCACTTCTTCGCAAATGGAGACAGATGTGGTGCGCAGTTACAAGCTTGGGGTGAACGGGTTTGTGGTCAAACCCATCGATTTTCTTGAGTTTGTTAAAGCCATTAAGACCATCGGTTACTTTTGGGCATTCATCAATGTCCCACCAGCCAAATGAAACGAACCATGAGTATATTCATTTCACACAGGAGGATGCGGTTGGCGAGTTTTATGTGTCAACTGAGGAACCAATAATTAACACATGAAAGAGAAGACCGAATTATATGTGTTGATGCTGGAGGACGATGCGCTGGATGCAGAGCTGAACATCGCCCAGTTACGTCATTTGGAGGAATACGACTGCCGGGTGAAGTGGGTCAGTGATAAAACTTCTTTTCTCAAGGCATTGGATGAAATGTTGCCAGATATCGTGTTGAGTGATTATAACCTCCCACAATACAGTGGGTTGGGGGCGCTGCACGAAATAAAGCAAAAACGACTGATTATTCCTTTTATATTTGTGACCGGCGCAATGAACGAAGAGACGGCTGCCGAAACTATCAAAGCCGGGGCTTGGGATTATGTAGTGAAGGATCGGTTATTTCGTTTGCCATTGGCCATTCGGGCGGCTTTGCAGCTCAAAGAAGAAAAAATTAATGCGGCACGAGCGGCCGAGCAAAACCGCATTCTGTCAATGTCGCTCGATCAGAGTCCGGTGCATATTTTATTATGTAATATCCGTGGGCAAATTGAGTTTGTCAACAGCCGTTTTACAGTCATCACCGGTTTTGAGCCTCATGAAGTTATTGGCAAGTCGCTTGCGGAACTGGTCGCGGTCAATTATACCCATCATTTTTGGAACAATTTGTGGGCACAGGTCAAAGGCGGAAAGATCTGGCGGGGAGAAATGCAAGGGGTTAAAAAAGATGGATCGTTGTTTTGGGAATCGGTGTCCATATCGCCCTTGAAGAACAAAGAGGATGTGGTCACCCATTATATTGCCGTGAAAGAGGATATCACGCATCGGAAGGCCATGGAACACGAGCTCTCCGAAGCTTTGGAGCGTGCCGAACGCAGCGATAAGCTCAAAGAAGCTTTTTTGCAAAACCTTTCGCACGAGATTCGTACACCCATGAATGCCATTGTGGGTTTTTCGAGCTTGCTCAACGAAACGGAAATGGAAGAGCAGCTCTATCGTGAATACACCGGGCATATCTACGACAGTACCCTTAAGTTACTCACCATCGTAAACGATATTCTCACTGTGGCCAAGATACAGGCAGGGCAGGAGCGCCTGATGTTTCGTCCTGTTTTCATTCAGGAAATCATCCAAAAACTGGTGGAAACCCACCAGGGGGAGGCAGCCCGGAAGAAACTTCATTTTAATGCTCATTTGGATGAAATACAACCCGTTGATGTGATAACCACCGATCCGGGCAAACTCATTCAGGTGCTCTCCAATATTCTGCACAACGCCATTAAGTTTACCCATCAGGGCGAGGTGGAATTGCGATATGTGTGTCGCAATGGGCAGGTTCGATTTTTTGTACGCGATACCGGTATCGGTATTCCGCAGGAGGCCATTCCCCATATTTATGAACGCTTCCGGCAGGCCGATCCAAGCATCAGTGTGGAGTATGGTGGCAATGGACTGGGTCTCTCCATTGCGCAGTCGTATGTCGAGTTGCTGGGAGGTAACATCGCGGTGGTGTCTGAAGTGGGAGCCGGTTCTACTTTTGAAATCGTTTTACCCATGGGAACCAAAGATAAACAAGGGCATTAAATTGGTTGCATCAAAGGGGATGAATCAGCGACTTTTTCCCATCCATCCGGTGAATAAAAAGAGATTTGTCTTAGTTTTTGATTTTATTTTTCGGGTTTTTATCTCAATTGAGAACATTTTGTGGGGGTGGTTGTTTTAGATAAAAACAAAACAGATGTTTATATCTTTTATAAATAGCTAAATTCAAAACAACTCGTATGTCAACATTTGATATTGTGATGCCCAAGATGGGTGAGAGTGTCGAAGAAGCCACCATCACCCGATGGTTTGTATCGGTGGGCGATGCCGTGAAGGAGGACGATCCGATATTAGAAATAGCGACCGATAAAGTCGACTCAGAGATACCATCTCCGGTAGCCGGCGTGGTGAAAGAAGTGCGATTTGAAGTCAACGCAGTGGTTCCTGTGGGACAAATTGTGGCCGTCATTGCCCTTGAGGGAGCCGAATTGACCGAAAAAACTGCGGTTGAAAATGTTTCGGCTGTAGACATTGTTCAAAAAACTGAAGATGTAGATGTTAAATCGGATTTAGTCAAGCGCGAAGATTTGGGATTGGAGTCAGAGAGATTCTATTCGCCATTGGTTCGCAGCATCGCATCGGCCGAAGGTATTACGGCACGTGAGCTCGATGCCATTCGTGGTAGTGGGATGGAAGGCCGGGTTACCAAGGAGGATGTATTGGCTTATTTGTCACAAAAAAAATCGGCTGCACAAGGTACCGACAAACTGCTTCCATCAGCAGAAAATCCTGTTTCTTCTGCTTCCGCTGCTCCAGTGTCGTCAACACCCAAGGCATCGGTATCGCTTTCGGCAGGGGATGAAATACGTCAAATGGATCGCATGCGAAAACTCATTGCCGATCACATGGTCATGTCTAAGCAGGTGTCGCCGCACGTAACTTCTATTGTCGAAGCCGATGTAACCAACATCGTATTATGGCGCGAAAAGAGCAAAGATGCATTTTTAACCAAATATGGAGAGAAGTTGACCTATATGCCCGTGTTTACCGAGGCTGTGGCCAAGGCGCTTCGCGATTTCCCGGGGGTGAACGCATCGGTGGATGGCGATCAAATCATCTATCGCAAAAATGTGAACGTTGGCATTGCCGTCTCTTTGCCATCGGGAAATTTGATTGTTCCGGTCATCAAACAAGCCGATCAGAAAAATTTGGCAGGGCTGGCCAGTGACATCAATCGTTTGGCCAACGAGGCGCGAACCAACAAGCTATCGCCCGATGCCATTCAAGGAGGCACCTTTACCATTACCAATTTCGGCTCGTTCCACAACATCATCGGAACCCCCATCATCAATCAGCCGCAAGTGGCTATTTTGGCAACAGGCACCATCGAGAAGAAGCCTGCAGTGATTGAGACTCCCACGGGCGATGTGATTGCCATCCGCCACAAGATGTTCTTGTCGTTATCCTACGACCACCGCATTGTGGATGGAGCCTTGGGCGGAGGCTTTTTACGCCGCATTGCCGATTATCTGGAAGCATTTGCTCTTGATACTCCCATTTGATTGGACGTGGGAAGGGGTATTAAATACAGTTGTTTGCTGAGCCTAAAAAATCCACACAATCACGAGTTGTGACGAATGGGCTTAAATATTTAAACACATAGGGCATCTTTGACTGATAAAAATAAATAATCAACAGAACAGTATCCTAAAGTCTCTCCTTGAGGGATGAGAGGAAAAAATTATAATCATATGAAAAGTGATGTGCCGGTACGCTATAGTATCAAGAAGACCGATAAAGAGACCCTTTTAAAGTGGTATCATTTAATCACTTTGGGGCGGACGCTCGATGACCGGGCGCCCAACTACCTGAAGCAGGCTGTCGGGTGGAGCTATCATGCGCCGGCTGCCGGACATGATGGCATTCAACTGGCCATCGGACAGGTGTTTCGTCGCAACAAGGATCATTTGTTTCCCTATTATCGCGATTTGCAGACCTGCGTGTCGGCTGGTATGACGGCCGAAGAGATCATTCTCAACGGGATTTCCAAAGATGCCGATGTGGCCGGAGGGGGGCGACACATGTCGAACCATTTTGCCAAGCCGGCTTGGAACATTCATAACGTATCGTCGTGCACGGGTAATCATACATTGCATGCAGCCGGTGTGGGACGTGCGCTCAAGACCTATGGCGAAAATGATGCCGTGGTGATTAGTTCGCAAGGCGAATCGTCGGTATCGGAGGGCTACGTTTACGAGGCCATAAATGGCGCATCGCGCGAACAGTTGCCTGTGGTGTTTGTTTTTCAGGATAATGGCTACGGTATTTCAGTTCCCAAGCAGGATCAGACGGCCAATCGCAAAGTGGCTCGAAATTTTGAATCGTTGAAAAACCTGCGCGTGATTTATTGCAATGGAAAAGATGTATTTGATTCAATAAATGCCATGACAGAGGCTGTTACCTGGGCCATGGAGAATCAAAAACCTGTGATCGTGCAGGCCAACTGTGTTCGCATTCATTCGCATTCCAACTCAGACCGTCACGAACTTTATCGCGATGATAATGAGTTGAGTTATGTGAAGGAGTATGATCCTGTTGAAAAATACAAACGTTTGTTATTGCGCTATCAACGGGCGACAGAGTCCGAACTCACTGAAATAGATGAGCGTGTAAAGGAGGAGGTGAAAGAAGCACATCGCAAAGCGATGGCCGCACCGGCTCCGTCACCGGATTCGATTTTTGATTATGTGTTACCGCCGGCGTATGTTTCGAATAAGTATCCCGATGGGGTTCATCACCAGGAGGGTGACAAAGTCAAGTTTATTCAGGCTCTAAACGAAGCACTCAAAGCTGAATTCCGACACAATCCCGACACTTATTTATGGGGACAGGACGTGGCCAACAAGGATAAGGGGGGGATTTTTAACGTTTCCAAAGGCATGCAGCAGGAATTTGGGAAAACACGCGTGTTTAACGGGCCCATTGCTGAAGATTACATTTTGGGAACCGCCAACGGGATGTCGCGTTATAACCGTAATATGCGCATCGTGGTGGAAGGTGCCGAGTTTGCTGATTATTTTTGGCCGGCCATGGAACAATTTGTCGAGACCACTCATGAGTATTGGCGAACCAAGGGACAATATTCGCCCAATATTACAGTCCGATTGGCATCGGGCGGATACATTGGTGGTGGCTTGTATCATAGTCAGAACATCGAAGGAGCCCTGATGACCTTTCCGGGCGTGCGTATAGTGTATCCTTCGTTTGCCGACGATGGGGCCGGGTTAATTCGCACAGCCATGCGCAGCGAAGGGATGACGGTGTTTATGGAGCCCAAGGCACTTTATAACGCCCCCAAAGCGGCCACTGTGGTTCCCGACGATTTTGAGGTGCCTTTCGGAAAGGCTCGGATTCGTCGTTCAGGAACCGATTTGACCATTATAACCTACGGCAACACCACGCACATGTGCCTAGAGGTGGCCGAGCAGCTCCAACAAGAGGGTAAGGCCAGTGTCGAGGTCATTGATTTGCGCTCGTTGGTTCCGCTCGATAAAGAGGCAATCCGCACATCGTTGAGCAAGACTTCGCGTGCCCTGGTGGTTCACGAAGACAAAGTATTTGGGGGTTTTGGAGGCGAAGTGGCTGCAATGATCGGCGACGAGATGTTTGAGCTCCTGGACGCCCCCGTGCGACGTGTTGGCTCCACGTTTACGCCTGTTGGGTTTAATAGAATTTTGGAAGCGGCCATTTTGCCCGGTAATGATCGTATTTATCAGGCTGCTGTGCAATTGATACATTATTGATGATATAAATCTCATGAAGATGTCTACAGCTTTGACAAATAGGAGGTTGATTATTGGAAGAAGTGCAGAATTGCATGAGTATATCAGTACCATCTAAAAATCATTGTTTTGCGTCTTGATATTTAAATCTTAATACATTTATAAACAGATGAAACGAGCCATGTGTAGGCCTTATTCACACAGGAGGATGATTCTTGGCGAGTTCCATGTGGCCATTGAATAACAAATTTTAAACACATGAAAAAGACTGCGATCATATACAGTTATCGGTCGGTGAAAACCCGCCAGCAGGTACAAAAAATCATCCATCAATTTGGAGACGACCCCATCGAACAGTTGGATGCCGATAGTGTGACAGGGGATGCGATTATGCCCTATACGAACCTTATTTTGGCCGTTCCCACTTGGTTTGACGGTGAATTACCAAATTATTGGGATGAGCTATTGCCGGATCTTGAAGAGCGTAATTTCAAAGGCAAGAAGGTGGCCATTTTTGGGGGAGGCAATCAGCGTGATTATCCCGAGAATTTTGTAGATGGCATCGGCATCATGGCTCAATTTATGGAACAAAGGGGAGCCAAGCTGGTCGGATTCACATCCACCGAAGGCTATTCATTTGAAAGTTCACGTGCGGTACGGGGAAATGAGTTCATGGGACTGGCCATCGACGTGGAAAACCAGTCGGCATTGACCGATTCACGCATCGAAAAGTGGGTTCTATCGTTGAAAATTGCGTTTGATTCAAAAAAATAGTGTTTTTTTTACGGTTGGTATACAGGGATATATGATTTAATTTCATGTTTTATGGGATTTTATTGTCGGAATAGTTGCATGATACCGATTAAATCACCTATATTTGCAACCGCAAAACCAGGATGACTCAGTAGCTCAGCTGGTAGAGCACATCCCTTTTAAGGATGGGGTCCTGGGTTCGAGCCCCAGCTGAGTCACCAGTAAAAAAGCGAAACATGTTTCATGTTTCGCTTTTTTATTTAAATATATTTATGATCTAAATGTATTATTTGTTGCTAAGAGCCAGATTCGCCTTATTGGAACACTTTTGAATCTTTTGGGTAAATAAAATATGGAATTATGTCAGAGGTGGCTTTCTGAGCCCCTTTTATGGGTTTGCAACCATGCAGGTGGATATTAGGGTGCTGAATCATAAAATGACTGCAATAAATTTATAAGCGCAAATTAACTCGAGTGCTACGAAATGTTGGATTCATTGAATTTGCCAACGATTGTTCCAGACAAATCAGAATTGACTCTCTTTGTATTGCAAACTGGCAGTAATAATTAGCCACGCATAATCACAACATAATTAACCCACTCAGAAATCGCTCATTCTATAGCGCCAACTGCCTCATGAAGAATAATTCATGCAGTAAAATATCGATGTTTTCTTTAAAAACAAGTGTATAATTTGCTTTAGCAATCGAAGTTGTGGCAGCAACATCAAAATGGACGTTAGAAACGATGCTCCACTTTTATATTTTATGTCGTAATGTGATTTTTCGATGAGGGAAAATACCACACTTAAGAGACATCGATCACGCGTGGTATAAGTGAATGCGTTTTGGATGCAAAATTGGTAGTTTATAAATGTAATCAATCCTTGGAGTTACGGATGTAAATAACATGATACCACCTTCTAAATTAACAAGTGTAAAAGCACAGTTTGGATTTACACATCTAAATCATAAAATCCAGATAAAAGCAAGCGAGAGAACCCCCTATATGTAAATACAAATATTAAGAGCATAAATATTCAGTATTTCAGTGTATTACATTACCTATTTAAATAATTACTTGATAATTTAGAGTACAAATGTAAATTAATGGCCTTATCGCCCCCATTTTCATCCCTTCACATCAGTATATATGACTGATAACCAGTATTTATAATCATCTATATTAACCTATAAGTTTAATTCTTATGATTTGCTGAAAAACTCTACCACATGTTCGTGTATCACATTGATTGATTGTGAATAATTTATGGTATGCGATCAAATCGCAGGCAAATATCAAGGATAATCCATAACGTCCCACATACATTTGTAAACTACCAAATCTCATTAATAATTCACTAAAGTGAATTGAAGTATTAATTACATTTGTATATTTGCAATTACATATCTATCCACATGAAGGATCGAATTTTAAAGATTTTGCAACATGAACGGTTAACGCCGTCGAAATTTGCGGATACCATCGGTGTTCAACGCTCCAATATATCGCACATATTATCGGAGCGGAGTAAGCCCAGTCTCGATTTTCTGGCAAAAATCCTGACCCATTATCCTCAAATTAGTGGCGATTGGCTCATCACCGGACGTGGAAGCATGTTAAAAGGGAGTGTCATTCCCAAGGGGAACACATTATTTGACCAACCGACGGTGAATCGTTCGGGCATTCTGGAGTCAATATCTGGCTCTGGTTCAGATAAGGCTGAAAACACTCAAATTGCAAGTTCTGCTTCGTCTGTGACTGCAGATACTATCTCAAATGAGTCTGTCGTGGACACTGAGCCATCTAAAACGAATGAACCGATTGTTACATTGCCTCCGATGATGACACAGCTCTCTAACTTGACCGGGCTGGAGATTGAGCAGATTGTGGTATTTTATAAAAATCGAACTTTTGTGTGTTATAAGCCGGGGTAATTGTCTGATGGCGGCTTTCAGGGCGTGTAACGTCCCTGATGATGGATTCAGACCACCGGTTTTCATGATAATTTTAGGATTGCCAACGGCTCGATAATTCCTTAACTTCATGTGAACTCTTAGGAGCCAATGCATGGAGAACAGCAAAAAGCACTATATTTGCAGAGATTTTAAGGATTTATAAATGTAAATTAAGCAAACATGTGTCAGAAAAAGTATATAGATGATTTTACCGTTCTCCAGACTCGCAGGGTCACGCATGATTATGTGATCATTGATTTACAGCATCCGAGTCAACTGCCCGACATTCGTCCTGGGCAGTTTGTGCAGGTAAAAGTAGAGGATCGTCCCAATGTTTTTTTGCGACGTCCCATATCTGTTCACGATGCCGATAAAAATCAAGGTATTTTACGTCTGTTAGTGCAGGAAGTTGGTGAAGGAACCCGTTGGATGGGACAACTTGAACCAGGTCAAAAACTCAATTTGGTTTATCCGCTTGGTAACTCATTTCCCATGCCCAAAACAGATCGCGTGTTGCTTGTCGGCGGTGGTTGTGGCATTGCACCCCTTTTATTTTTAGGAAAAGAACTTCGCAAGCATGGTATTAAACCACGATTTCTCATGGGCGCCCGATCGGCTGCTCATTTAATTGACATGAGCGAATATCGGGAGCTTGGCGATGTGTATGTGACCACCGAAGATGGTTCAGAAGGGACGAAGGGCTTTGTGATACATCATCCGGTGATGAAAACCGACAAGCCTGATTTTGATGTGATTTACACTTGTGGCCCGGAGCCGATGATGAAAGTATTGGCCAAATATGCTGCCAATCATCACCTTGATTGTCATGTATCGCTCGAAAACAGCATGGCTTGTGGTATTGGAGCCTGTTTGTGTTGCGTAACGGCCACGCAACAAGGTAATAAATGTACATGTATTGATGGACCTGTATTCGATTCAAAAGATTTAAAATGGTAAACTTATCTGTCGACTTGAATGGGTTACAACTCAAAAACCCTGTGATGACTGCTTCCGGAACGTATGGTTACGGAGAGGAGTACAACGATTTTTATGATATCAATCAATTGGGGGGGATAATTGTTAAAGGAACCACGCTCAACCATCGTGAAGGGAATGCATATCCCCGGATGGCTGAAACGCCCATGGGGATGCTCAATGCCGTGGGGCTACAAAATAAAGGGGTTGAATATTTTGCAACGACCATCAATCCTCGCATCAGTCATTTCACCACCAATGTGTTGGTCAACGTATCCGGTTCGACCATTGAGGAGTATGTGGCTACAGCAGAGCGAATTGCATCATTGCCCAACATCCCCGGCATTGAGTTAAATATTTCATGTCCAAATGTGAAGGAGGGGGGCATGGCATTCGGAACCAGTTGCCCATCAGCGGTGGCGGTTGTAGAAGCGGTACGTCAGGTGTTTCCTCGTCACTTAATGGTAAAGTTATCGCCCAATGTGACCAATATTGTTGAGATTGCCAAAGGTGTTGAAGGCGCTGGTGCTGATAGCGTTTCGCTGATTAATACGCTGTTAGGAATGGCCATTGACGCTGAAAAACAGCGCCCCATGCTTTCAACCATAACCGGTGGCTTGTCGGGGCCTGCGGTGAAGCCAGTGGCCTTACGCATGGTGTGGCAGGTGGCTCGTGAAGTGAAAATTCCAGTTGTGGGACTCGGTGGAATTAGCAATGCGACCGATGCTATTGAATTTATTCTTGCCGGAGCTAGTGCCATTCAAGTGGGAACGGCCAATTTTGTGGATCCCATGGTTTGTGTTAAAATTATTGATGGCATCCGAGATTATATGATTCGGCACCAAGTGAATGATATAAAGGAGTTGGTGGGTGCTTTAAGATGTTGATTATAAGCAGTAATTGCGATTTACATTTGTGATTTACAAATGTAAATCACTTTCTATAGAATGTTTGAGATATGAATAAAATTGTGCTAATTGGATTGGTTATTTGGTTGATGTTGTTAACATCCATCCATGGTTCTGTGAAACTGTCGGAGCAGGCTCATATCTCATTGTTGACATGTTCGCCCGGTGAAGAGTTGTATTCAGTGTTTGGACATAGTGCCCTCCGGGTTTCTGATTCGGAAACAGGTCATGATTGGGTTTTTAATTATGGAACGTTTGATTTTTCTACATCGTGGTTTTATTTGAAGTTTGCGCATGGCAATTTGAATTACATGCTTTCGGTGGGGCGTTTCTCCCATTTTATGCCTGGTTACATGGTCGAAAACCGACGTGTTGAGGAACAAGTGTTGAACTTGAATGCAGTTGAACGTCAGCGTTTATTTGATGCGCTAGTGGCTAATGCGGCTCCAGAAAACCGTGATTATCGATACGATTTTTTTTATGACAATTGCGCCACACGCATTCGTGATATGGTGATTCAAGCTGTTGGGGGCAAGGTGCTTATTGATTCGGTGAGTGATCACTCGCTCTCGATGCGTCAACTTTATGGTCAGTATTTACAACATTCATTATGGACTGAGTTTGGTATCCATCTATTATTAGGAATGAAAGCAGATGTGCCTGCAACACCTTATAGCGAAATGTATTTGCCAGATTATTTGAGTCTTCAGTTTTCAAAAATGCACTTTGTACGTGATTCTTTGACGGTACCTTTGGTGAGTTCTCATTCGGTATTGTTGGAGCAAACGCCTGCGGTAACGGCAAGCAATATCGACTTGTCACCAAGACTCTTATTGTCTTTTTTCCTTTTGTTAGTTGTAGGGTTATCCTTGGCTCAGTGGCGATTGGGATGGAATTTGATTGTGCTGGATCGGTTTCTTTTTATCCTAACAGGGATGGTTGGGGTACTGTTAGCTTATTTGTGGTTCATCAGTTGTCATACCGTTACGGCTTATAATTTTAATCTACTATGGGCTTTGCCCACCAATTTGGTGATGGGGCTGATGAGTCGGCGGTGCAAGGGATATACCTTGCTCGCAAGGATTGCATTGGTGGGGACTGGGTTGTTAGGTGTTTTTTATGTATTTGTTCCTCAGCAATTTCCCGGTGGTTTATTCCTCTTGGTTTGTGCCATTGCCATTCGATTGTTTTTTTATGTTGGTATTGTGAAGAGGTTACGATAAATGATGTTTTTTTGATAAAACGATGTTTTTTTGTGACGAAAGTGCTGTTGGGTGAAACATTAAAAGAGATTCTCCATATAAAGAGCTGATTGGATCTCTTATTTAAGATGACGGAAATGAAACAAAAAATACTACATATAGGATTGATTACATTGGGGTTAAGTGCACTGGCTTTTTCCGGTACATTTTACCTGAAGGATTTTCAATCACTCGGTAACGACTTTAATACACCAATGCCCAGCGCTACATCGTTGCGGCTGAGCAATGCCTTTAGTGAATCTGATGATTTTGTTTCCTTTGATTCGCGCATGGAGGCATTTATTAAAAAATGGAATATTGCTGGTGCATCCGTGGCCATTGCCAAAGATGAGCGATTGGTTTTTGCCAAGGCTTATGGTTTTGCCGACCGAGAATTGAAAATTGCCACAGAGCCATATCATCTATTTCGTGTGGCAAGTGTCTCCAAACTGGTCACGGCAGTAGGGATTATGAAATTGGTTGAAATGGGGAAATTAGCGCTTGATTCCCGAGTGTTCGGCGTTGATGGCATTTTAAACGATTCTGCGTTTCTTAATTATGTTGATAAACGTGTTGAGCTCATCACAGTCAAACAACTTCTTGAACACAGTGCCGGTTGGACTCCACGCTATGGCGATCACATGTTCATGCCTGGTGTGGTGGCTCATAAATTAAACAAACCGCTTCCTGTTTCTGTCGATGATATTATTGTGTTTGCTTTGATGCATCGATTGCATTTTCAGCCCGACAGCCAAAGCAGCTATTCCAACCTTGGATATGCCGTTTTAGGAAAGGTTATAGAAAAAGTCACCGAGACTGATTATGAGTCATACATTCGTAAAGAAGTTCTGTTTCCGTTGGGAATATTTGATATGCGATTGGGACGTAGTTTTTTGAGTGAGCGTTTTGAAAATGAAGTTAAATATTATGAGCCCGATTCGACAATGGTCGTAGAAGATTTTCGTGGCACAGGAACAATGGTTTCAAGAACATACGGAGGTAATGACATTTACACATTAGGTGCTGCCGGAGGCTGGATTGCCAGTGCGTCTGACTTGATGAAGTTGATGTTGTCAATTGATGGCAATAGCCAAATAAGAGATATTTTAAGCTCCGAATCCATTATGACGATGACACAGCCCGAATGTCCACTTAAAAGTCCATTGGGATGGCGTAAAATAAAAGGAAATGCTTGGATTCGCACAGGTACTTTGGCTAGTGTTTCGGCCTTGATGGTTCATCAGGCAGATGGCATTTCGTATGTGGTACTGTTGAATTCCGGCACTTGGAAAGGTGCTGATTTCACTGTCGAAATTGAACGTCAAATTTCAAATTATATCGAAACCATAGCACATTGGCCTGATTACAATTTGTTCGATTTACAATTGCAGCCTATGATGCCTTTACAGCCACTTTTGACTGCCAACTAATAATACTCAGATAATACACAATCAAAAAGCCACTCAGGAATATATTTCTGAGTGGCTTTTTGATTGTGGGATAAGGGGGGATTGAATTTCGGTTTTTATTATTTGGACAAATATTGAATAACACATTAAGCTGTAATTCAATTACTTCCGTGTCTTATAATTGATATTATGTATTTTATATATGTGGAAATTTGAAGGCTATTCAGCGCCTTGTATTCTGTCTCTCATGTAAGTTATTCATCATAGGCCAACATTCGAACCATTACAAATGCAACGACACATCACGATGCAAATAATTGTATATGGCAAAAAAAAGGTGCTTCGAAATATCGAAGCACCTTTTTTTTGAAATTGAGGATTCTCAACGCATTGAATTAATTAAATCATTCACGCGATTGTAGTTAGAAAGATCGTCAAAGCGATAATAAAGACTCTTTAAGCTTTCTAACACAGAAATTTTGTCACTAGCTGTCGCACCTTCTTTTGCATCAATTACAGTGTAAGCTTTTTCCATAAAAGGTAAAGATGATTTGAAGTATCCATTGGCTTCATCACGAGCTTTATTAAATGCTTTCATATCGGTGAGCTCGTTAGCCTGGTTATTACGTTCAACACCTTTGTTGTAGAACATTACACCAAGGTTATACAAGGCATTGAAATAATTGCTATCAATTTCAATACACTTATTGTAATCGGTCTGTGCTGCATCAAAGTTTTTGCTTTGATCGTGTAAAACGCCGCGAGCATAATAGAAAGATGGATTGTTGGGATCTTTTTCGATGGCTTTATTCAGATAAGCCAATGCTTCCTGATTTTGACGTGATGACAAATAATAATTGATCAAAGTGGTCAAAATACGATCATCATTGGGATATTTCTCAAATCCATTTTTCAAGTTTGCTGCCATTTTTACTGAATCATTGGTGGTTGTAAACACCTGATGGAGCAATAAAATGGCATCGCCTCCGGCATAGTTGTAAGAAATGGTTTTTTGGAAATATTTCTCAGCTTGTTCCCAGTTCTTATCATTGTAAGCAGCCAAAGCACAATTATAAATAATGGTTGTATCAATCGCTGTAATACCGGCCATTTCGTTTACAGATAAGATTCCTTCAAAAGCTTTAAAGGCCATATCATATCGTTCTTTTTCAAAGCCACCCACGCCAACGTTTGTCAAATCGGATTTGAAGAAGGTCAATGCTAAAGTCAATTCTTTGTCGTAACGTCCAATGCCTTTGCCTTTTTCGTCTCCTTTTTGGTCGAGTTCACGAGCTTTTTGGAAAAACTCAAGAGCCTTAAATGCTGCACCTTCGTCTTTCGTCTTGGCATAAACTTTTCCGGCAACAATGAAGGTTTTAGGCCAAGTGTTTGATTTCTCATTCACAAGGGCTTCGTCAATGGCCTTGCGGGCGCCTTCCACATCGTTGGTGGACAGTAACGATTCCGCAACTGCTACTTTGCCTTTTTGTGAATACAATCCGGCCGTTACAGCAAGCATACACACTAAAAAAGTAATCCGTTTCATTTTTCTTGTTTAAAGTTTGTGCAAAATTGATTATTGATTTTCAGTTTCCGATTCTTCCGTGGTGTCCGTTAAATCGGTATTTTCATTGTTTAAATCGAGAATTTCTTCGGGTATTTCCTCGGTTTCTTCAGCCTTCACTCGTGTGACTGAAGCTATTTCATCCTGCTTTTTGTCCAGATTGATCAATCGAACGCCTTGGGTGGCACGTCCGGCAACACGTATCTGTGCAACTGCCAAGCGGATGGTGATACCCGATTTATTGATGATCATTAAATCGTTATCATCGGTAACATTCTTAATCGAGATGAGGGCGCCTGTTTTTTCTGATATTTTCATGGTTTTGACGCCCTTACCGCCACGATTGGTGATGCGATAATCATCCAGGTCGGAACGTTTGCCAAAACCTTTTTCCGAAACCACTAAGATATGATCGTTTTTGTCCTGAACACAAATCATGCCAACGACAGCATCATTATCATCATCGAGAGTGACTCCCCGAACGCCGGCTCCGGTACGACCAATGCTGCGAACTTTGTTTTCGGGGAAACGAATGGCTCGTCCACTACGGGTGGCCATTAAGATTTCTGATTCCCCGTCGGTGAGTCTGGCTTCAATCAGCTCATCATTTTCTTTAATGGTGATGGCGATTACCCCATTTTGGCGTGGACGACTATAATCTTCCAGTGGCGATTTTTTGATGATGCCCTGGCGTGTCGCCATTATTATAAAATGCTTTTTAACGTATTCTTTGTCAGTGAGCTGTTTTACTTTGATGAAACCTTTCACTTTATCGTCGCCATCGATATTCAAAAGATTTTGAATGGCTCTTCCTTTTGAGCTTTTAGACCCCTCGGGGATTTCGTAAACCTTCAGCCAGAAACACCTTCCTTTTTCGGTGAAAAAGAGCATGGTGTTGTGCATGGATGCCGGATAAATATGCTCAATAAAGTCTTCATCGCGCGTGGTTGATCCTTTGGATCCGACCCCTCCCCTGCTTTGAGTTTTGAACTCTGCCAGAGGCGTCCGTTTGATATAACCCATGTGCGAAACGGTGATGATCATCTCGTCATCGGCATAGAAATCTTCGGGGTTAAATTCTTCGGAGCTGTACACAATCTGTGTGCGTCGCGCATCACCATATTTTTCTTTTATTTCAAGCAATTCGTCCTTGATAATACTCATACGGAGTTCTTCGCTTGCCAATATTTCTTTTAAATAGGCAATGAGTTTCATCAGCTCTGAATGTTCTTCGCGCAATTTATCCTGTTCCAGACCTGTGAGTTGTCGCAAACGCATGTCAACAACCGCACGCGATTGAATTTCAGTTAAATCAAAACGTTTCATCAACGTTTCGCGTGCAGCATCGGGCGACGAAGCAGCTTTGATGATCGCAATCACTTCGTCAATGTTGTCGGAGGCAATGATAAGTCCCTCAAGAATGTGAGCCCGCTTTTCAGCCTGATCCAGTTCATATTGGGTGCGACGAACAACCACTTCGTGACGGTGTTCGACAAAGCACTCAATCATATCTTTGAGATTCAACAACTTTGGTCGACCTTTTACCAGCGCAATGTTATTGACACCAAACGAGCTTTGAAGAGCGGTATTTTTATACAAGTGATTGAGAACCACATTCGATATGGCATCCCGCTTCACATCCACCACGATCCGCATTCCTTCACGATCCGATTCATCGTTGACATTGGAGATGCCTTCGATTTTCTTTTCGTTAACCAGTTCAGCAATTTTCATGATCAACTCAGCTTTGTTGACCATGTATGGTATTTCGCGAATGATAATTTTTTCGCGACCGCCATCTGTTTCAATTTCGGCTTTCGCACGTATGATGACACGACCACGCCCTGTTTCAAAGGCCTCTTTTACACCTTGATATCCATAAATAATGGCTCCGGTAGGAAAATCAGGTGCTTTAATAAAGTGCATCAATTCCGGAATGGTGATGTCACGTTTTTCGATGTAAGCCACAATGCCATCTATGGTTTCCGTCAGGTTATGGGGGGCCATATTGGTTGCCATCCCCACGGCAATACCTGAAGATCCATTGATGAGCAAATTAGGAATCCGCGATGGTAAAACGGTAGGTTCCGAAAGTGAATCGTCGAAGTTTAGTTGGAAGTCAACAGTGTTTTTATCTATGTCATTGAGCATCTCGTCGGCCAAACGGCTTAAACGGGCTTCGGTGTAACGCATGGCAGCGGGGCTATCGCCATCCACACTTCCAAAGTTACCCTGACCATCGACCATGGGATAACGTAATGACCATTGCTGAGCCATACGAACCATGGCAAAATAAACCGATGAATCGCCGTGTGGGTGAAATTTACCAAGTACCTCCCCCACAATCCTGGCCGATTTTTTATAAGGTTTGTTGTATGTTACTCCCAGTTCATTCATTCCGAAGAGGACCCTTCTGTGTACGGGCTTTAAGCCGTCTCGCACATCGGGCAACGCCCTGGAAACAATCACTGACATTGAATAATCAATGTAAGCCGACTTCATTTCCTCTTCAATGTTAATCTGAATAATTCTCTCTTCTTCAGCCATTTATTACGCATTTTTCGGGTGACTAATAACTCGTCATGAAACATTAGAATGTTCCATTTTTAAACGGCCTAATTTAGTCAAAAATTGCGAACTACGACCGGCTGTGGTGTGACTATTTATTAACAATTACGCAGAAAAAAATATTCTCATTTGTTTTATTTTTAAAGCTTCAAATGCGTATTTTTAAGCAACAATATTGTAATTCTATTGTTAAGTAAAATAAAGCAGGATTATATGGATTTAAACTTTTCACCACGTGCGCGAGATGTTCTGAGTTTCAGCAAGGAAGAGGCGGAACGATTAGGAAACCGATACATCTCTCCGGAGCATTTAATGCTTGGTCTAATCCGGGAAGGTGAAGGAACTGCAATTGAACTGATGGCGCAACTCAACGTCGATCTCTTTTCGGTGCGTCAGCGATTGGAAGAAAAATTGAGGGAAGATAATCCCATACAAGCCGATAACATTCCGTTATTGAAATCTTCTGAGCGTATCTTGAAATTGGTTCAACTTGAAGCTCGAGCGACTAAAAGTAAACAAATTAATACCGGACATTTGTTTTTAGCATTGTTACGGGAAAAATCATCTTATATCTGTGAGCTTATGGCACAAGAAAATATTGAATACGAAAAAGTTAAAGGATTGATGGAGAAAACTCTCCCTAAGGCAAAATCCGACTTTCCTGAAGATGATGATGCTGATAGCCCATTCTCATCTTCGGGGGGCAGCGATGCTCCCCGACAACCCGGTGCTAAAAGTGGATCGGATACACCGGTACTCGATAATTTTGGAACCGATATTACCAAAGCAGCTGAAGAGGGGCGATTGGATCCGATTGTCGGACGTGAACGAGAAATTGAGCGATTGGCTCAAATTCTTAGTCGCCGTAAAAAGAATAATCCCATCCTCATTGGAGAGCCAGGGGTTGGTAAATCGGCCATAGCCGAAGGGTTGGCGTTGCGTATTATCCAAAAAAAGGTGTCGCGCGTGTTGTTTGACAAGCGCGTGGTGACGCTCGATTTGGCTTCAATTGTTGCCGGCACCAAATATCGCGGTCAGTTTGAAGAGCGGATGAAGGCCATTTTAAATGAATTGAGTCGTAATCCTAACGTGATTCTTTTTATTGATGAAATTCACACCATTGTAGGTGCGGGTGGTGCAACCGGATCACTGGATGCAGCCAACATGCTTAAGCCTGCTTTGGCGCGTGGTGAAATACAGTGCATTGGTGCCACCACCCTTGATGAATATCGACAGCACATTGAAAAAGATGGTGCTTTGGAGCGTCGATTCCAAAAAGTGATGATTGAACCTACTTCGGTGGACGAAACCATGGTGATTCTCAATAACATAAAAGAGAAATATGAAGATCACCACAATGTGATATATACCGAAAAGGCTATTGAAGCTTGTGTGAAGTTGACCGAGCGATACATCAGTGACCGTCATTTGCCTGATAAAGCCATTGATGCCCTTGATGAAGCAGGTTCGCGTGTGCACATCTCCAATATTGTGGTGCCCGAGTCGATTCTTTCTCTTGAAAAAGACATTGAAGAGGTGAAAGAAAACAAGTTGAGAGCTGTTAAGGCACAAAACTTTGAATTGGCTGCGAGCTTCCGCGATAAAGAAAAATCGCTCATCGAGAGCTTAGAGAAGGCTAAAAGTAATTGGGAAGAGGAATTGATGAAGCACCGCGAAATGGTTGACGACGAGAAAGTTGCCGAAGTGGTTGCCATGATGACCGGTATTCCTGTGCAACGGGTGGCTCAAGCCGAAGGCATGCGTTTGTTAAAAATGAGCAATGAACTCAAAGGCACGGTGATTGGTCAGGAAGATGCAATTCAAAAGGTGGTAAAAGCGATTCAGCGCAATAGGGCCGGCTTGAAGGATCCTAACCGCCCCATCGGGTCGTTTATCTTTTTAGGCCCTACCGGCGTGGGGAAAACTCACTTGGCAAAAGTACTCACCCAATATTTGTTTGACAGTGCTGATGCGTTAATTCGTATCGACATGAGTGAATACATGGAGAAGTTCTCAGTATCGCGACTGGTTGGAGCTCCTCCGGGATATATCGGGTACGAAGAGGGTGGTCAGCTTACCGAAAAGGTGCGCCGTCGCCCTTATTCTGTCGTGCTTTTAGATGAAATTGAAAAGGCACACCCTGATGTCTTTAATTTATTGCTTCAGGTGCTTGACGAAGGTCGATTGACCGATAGTTTAGGGCGTCGTGTGGATTTTAAAAACACAATTATCATCATGACCTCGAACATTGGTTCGCGTGAGTTGAAGGATTTTGGAAGAGGTGTGGGTTTTGTGACGCCTAATCGGGAAAACGACGGCGATCATGCCCGCCATGTGATTGAAAAAGCGCTCAAAAAGGCGTTTGCGCCTGAGTTTTTGAACCGTATTGATGACGTGATTGTGTTTAATCCATTGGAAAAAGACGACATTTTCAAAATCATTGATATTGAATTGAAAGGTCTTTACAATCGCATTGCATTGATGGGTTATAAATTGGAGATTTCACCGGAGGCCAAAGATTTCATTGCTTCAAAAGGTTATGATCCTAATTTTGGTGCTCGTCCTCTAAAGCGAGCGATACAAAAGTACCTTGAAGATGAGATGGCCGAAGTGATTATTGAAGCCAGCGTATCTGAAGGTGATTTGATAAAGGTTGATTTTGACCCTGAACAAATTAAAATCATCACCAGTATAGGAACCAACCAGGCTGATGTTAAATCACTGAAAGAAAAGGCGCAGGAAAAGGATAAGAATTGATTTTCTTGTTGTGATATACATTAGAAGCAGCATCTCCCTTATCTGAGATGCTGCTTTTTTTATGATTGATTAATTGAATTAAAACCGATTTTGGAATCAGTTCTGTAGGATGTGTTTCAAGTATTTCATTTTTTTGCTCAATTAATTCAATGCAAAAGAGCCACTTCCTTTCGGAAATGGCTCTTTATTTTTAATGTTATTTTTATTCTGCCAATCGGCTATTAATTTCAGCCATGGGTTTTACGATACGTTCGTCATCGGCTGCAGCATATTTAGCCGCTTTTTCGAACCAAGGCTTCGCCTCAGCAAATTTGACTTTCACTTTTGCATTGAGCTCGTCCAACTCTTTTTGGTCGGCTGGTTTCGCTGCTTTAAGCATATCTGCTGCTTCGTTGTATGGTTTTGATCCTTCCTTTAAATAGTAGGTGATAACCAACGCTTTCATTTTATCAAGAATGGTGCTTGCTGCATATTTTTCCATGATTGAGGTCATGTAGACTTCCATTTCGGCATCTTTGTCGAGCTTATTGAGGGCATAACCCACATAGAAAGCAGACTGGTCGGGACGATAACTCAGGCTTTCCGACTGCTTGTAATACTCAATTGCTTTGTCGTAATTTTCAAGTGTTCGAGCACATGTTGCGGCATTGTAATAAACCACTCCTTCAGGAGCATCTTTGGTGATCTCCATGACTTGTTCGTAAGTGGCGAGGGCCTTTTTGTAGTCTTTTACCTTCAGTGCATCTACGGCTTCATTTTTCAGCGTGATGGCACTTTTCTCTTCCTGTGCGTTGACGGTTGAAAACAAAACTGTTACTGCCAAGGCTGCTGTCACTAAATACTTCATAACTAAACTTGCTTTTATAGTTTTAATATAATTGAATGTTCTTTTATTGTAAAATTAAGATTTTTCTACTCCTTTCTACTTGTTTTTGGTGAAAAAGTTTGAATTTCTTATTAACATTTGCAAATTCAAGATACAGAAATTGTGCCAAACTGAACAGGTTTGTAATAAAAAACGCCCATGCAGGATGCATGAGCGTTGAAAATACTGGGTTTGATGTCCGATTTTAAATCAAAACAGCTTTAAGATCTGTTAACGCGGCATTGATTTCTTTGGCTTGTTTGGTGCCTTTGAAAAAGGCTGCCAATCGATCGGGTACGGGAACTTTTTGACCAATGACGGGTTCCACCACTTCGGGGAATTTGGCCGGATGAGCGGTCTCCATAAACAAGCCATTTTCTGACGGTTGAAGCATCCGTTCAAGCGCTTCGTAGCCCGTAGCACCGTGAGGATCGAGGATGTATCCGGTTTTCTCAAAAACACGTTTCATTGTGGCGCGAATTTCTTCGTCGGTAAATGAACAGGCTTCAATATTTGCTTTTACTTTTTCGTATTGATGCTCAAAGAGGTTTTCGATGCGTACGAAATTGCTGGGATCTCCCACGTCCATCGCATTGGCAATGGTTGCGACCGATTTACGAGGCTGATACTTTCCGTTAACGAGATATTGAGGAACCACATCGTTGGCGTTGGTTGCAGCTATAAAGCGTTTCACCGGCAATCCCATGCGGGCAGCGACCAAGGCTGCTGTGATGTTTCCAAAGTTACCACTGGGCACGCACATCACTACGTCGTCTTTGTCTTGAGCTTTCAATTGTGCATAACCATAATGGTAATAAACCGATTGTGGCAGCAGTCGAGCCAGATTAATTGAGTTGGCCGACGTAAGAACCATTTTGCTATTAAGTTCAGCATCCATAAATGCTTCTTTGACCATACGCTGGCAGTCATCGAAGGTTCCATTTACTTCAATGGCTGTGATGTTTTGGCCGAGCGTGGTAAATTGTTTTTCCTGAACATCGCTGACAAGTCCTTTGGGATAAAGCACAAAAACGTTAATTCCCGGAACTTTGTAGAATCCATTGGCAACAGCACTGCCGGTATCGCCCGATGTTGCCACCAGGATGTTGATTTCCTTGTCCATCCCTTTGACAAATTCGCCCAGGATACGTGCCATAAAGCGTGCTCCGACGTCTTTAAAGGCACAAGTGGGACCATGAAAGAGTTCGAGTGTATGGATATTGGCGGAGATGTGTTTTACGGGAATCTCAAAATTTAATGCATCTGCAACCAGGCTTGCAAAATGGGTTTCATCGATATCGGGACAAAAAAAGGGTTTAAGAGTCTCGAAGGCAATTTCGGGCAGCGATAACTTATCGATGTTTTGAAAAAATGAAGTCGGTAATTGGGGAATTAGTTTGGGCATATACAACCCTTTGTCTTCGGCCAACCCTTTTAATACCGCCTCTTTGAGTCCCACCATGCGTTGTGGGGAATTGATGCTATAATACTTCATGTGTAAATAATTTGTTTTTCAGTTGCCACATGAAACTCGCCAATGATCATCCTTTTGTGAGTGGATGGCTCGTTTCATTGAATAATGAATTGTGATTTTTTGAGTATAAACGGAATGTCTGTGTTTCTATTTTTTAATTCAGCCATCCAACCCATGTATTGAGATTTTTGCACATGAATATTACACAAAATGCTGAATGGTGACAAAATAAAAAAACCAGGCAAATTTATAATTTGCCTGGCAATAGTCGCTTGTTGTTTTCTATTTTTTTACCAAGGTTTGCATGAATTCCACTCCGTTGAGAGTTCCATAACAACCTTGCTTGACCGATTGCTCATTGTACTCATTCACCTGATCTCCTTTTTCGTTGGGGCGGTATATCATAAACGGGATCGCATCGCGTGTATGTGTACGCAAGGCACAGGGAGTTGGGTGGTCGGGCAAAAAGGCAATGGTAACATTGTTTTTACCGTTCACAATTTTTTCAAGTACCGGTTTTACTACTTTTTGGTCAATGTCCTCAAGAGTTTGAATTTTAAGCTTCACATTTCCCTCATGGCCGGCTTCATCGGGCGCTTCGATGTGAAGATATACGTAATCGGTTGTTTCTAAAGCATCTATGGCAGCCTGTGCTTTTCCTGCATAGTTCGTGTCAAATAAACCCGTGGCTCCTTCAACCTGAATCGATTGTAGACCGGCATAACGGCCGATGCCATGTATCAGGTCCACAGCCGAAATCACGGAACCCGTCGCGATTCCATATTGTTGTTGAATGGTTGGCATTTGCGGACGATAACCTGGCGACCAAGGCCAAATGGAATTGGCAGTGGCTTTTCCGGCTTGGGCTCGCTTAATGTTGACAGGATGGTTGGCCAAAAATTTTTGTGAACGCTCAATTAAATCGGTAACGATATTCAATATTTCTTTGTTTTGACCACTTGCATCACTTGGCATTACATCGGCCACCGCACTACCGGGAACATCGTGTGGAGGGGTGCATTCAATTAATCCGTTAGCATTTTTTATGACCAAAAGATGGCGATAGCTCACTCCTGGATAAAAACGTACCCGATCGGTTGCAAATTCTGCATTAAGGGCATCAATGAGAATATGAGCTTCTTCGTTCGAAATATGACCTGCTGAATGGTTGAGGATTTTATCATCCTTGATAGAGATCAAATTGCATCGAAAAGCCAAATCATCTTTATCTAATTCAACGCCCATGGCAGCAGCTTCAAGTACGCCACGTCCATTGTAGTATTTCTCAGCATCATAGCCCATGACGGTCATGTTGGCCACTTCGCTCCCGGGGTGTAACGATGCGGGAACGGTATTTAAAAGTCCCGTACCAGACATGGCACACAAAGCGTCGATATGGGGGGTGTTTGCTGCCATGACGGGGGTGAGACCGTTTAATTCAGCAATAGGATGATCGGCCAATCCATCGGCCAGTATCACCAAGTATTTCATGGGGGCACTCATATTTTAATGGTTTACTTTATTTAATGTTGTAATGACAAGAAATTGTGGGAGTAAGTTCAAGCGAAGCAAATCTTTTAATGTTTTTTTTGACTCCCTCCTGCCCTATTAAATGTAATTAATTGATATTGGCCACCTTTATGATGTCGGCAAATACCCCAGCTGCAGTTACATCAGCACCGGCGCCATAGCCTTTTATTTGCATGGGGTGTTCGTTGTAATGCTCCGACCAGATGAGGATGATGTTGTTGCTGCCTTCCAAATCGTAAAATGGATGGTTTCGATCCACTTCAATAAGTCCCACTTTGGCTTTCCCGTCAGAAAGACGTGCAGCATATCGCAATCGTTTGCCCTCCGATTCAAGTTTCTGACGTCGTGCTTCGTATTCAGCGTTCAGCTCGCCCACTTTCGACATAAAAGCATCGAGCGAAGGCAAATTAATATACGCCTGAGGCACAAATGGTTCCACCTCAACATCCTCCTTTTCCATCACATAACCCGCTTCACGTGCCAATATCAAGAGTTTTCGCACCACATCGGTACCACTCAAATCCACGCGAGGATCGGGTTCGCTGTAGCCTTTTTCTTTGGCTTCGGTAATCACTTGCGATAATGGTTTATCCTTCGATAACGTATTGACAATAAAATTGAGGGTGCCTGAAACCACCGCTTCCAGTCGGATGATTTTATCGCCACTCTTCACCAAATCATTAATGGGCGCAATAATAGGCAAACCGGCACCCACATTGGTTTCGAAATGAAACTTCACCCCTTTTTCTCTAGCCGTTTCTTTAAGCTTGATGTACGATTGGTACGATGATGAACTGGCAATTTTATTGGCTGTTACCACCGATATGTTCGCTTCGAGAAGTGATTGATAAATGGCAGCCACATCTTCGCTGGCAGTGCAGTCCACGAAAACACTATTGGCCAGATTCATGGATATGATTTGATCCCTGAAGTCAGTGATGGATCCCTTAAGGCCTTCTTCTTTGAGTTGATGAACAGCAGTTGCCGGATCCATTCCTTCGCGGTCAAAAATCATGGCATTGCTACTGGCCAGGCCAGCCAAACGAATTCGAAGTCGATTGTTTTTAAGTAGCTTATCTTGCTGTTCGCTAATTTTCTTCAATAACTTCCCTCCCACGGTTCCTTTGCCGACCAAAAAGAGGTTTAATCGCGAGTAATCCGATAAGAAGAATGACTCGTGTATGACGTTGATGGCCTTTTTAATATCTTTCTCTTTGATGACAAAGGAAATGTTTAATTCCGAGGCGCCTTGAGCGATGGCAAATACATTTACCCCGTTTTTACCGACACTGTTAAACAGCATGCCGGCAATACCGGTGGTGCGTTTCATGTTCTCCCCCACAATGGCTACCACGGCCATTTCGGTATCAATGGATATTTTATTGATTTGTTTTAGCGCAATTTCTCGTTTAAATTCTTGTTCGATGGCTTTTTGTGCCACCATGGCCTGTTCGGTATCAATCACAATGCTGATGCTGTTTTCCGATGATGCCTGTGATATGAGGATGACATTGACCTCTTTGGCGGCTAGCGATGAAAACAGACGCATGGAGATGCCGGTAACACCAACCATCCCAATTCCTTGAACGGTAACAAGTGATACCCCTTTGATGGATGAGATGCCTTTAATGGGGCGGTGTGACGAGATATTTTCCTTTTCGGCATTGATTAAAGTGCCGGGAGCCACCGGATTAAAGGTGTTTTTAATTTTGATGGGGATATTTTTTTGATATACCGGCAAAATTGTTGGCGGATAGATGACTTTTGCACCAAAATGCGACAATTCCATGGCTTCAGCATAGCTGAGTTTGTCAATGCAATAGGCTCTGCTGATCACTCTTGGGTCTGCCGTCATAAAACCATCTACATCGGTCCATATTTCAAGCATTTGAGCATCGAAAGCAGCGGCCAAAATGGCTGCCGTATAATCAGAGCCTCCGCGCCCAAGGGTTGTATTTTCATTCTTGCGGTTGCTGCTGATAAAGCCAGGGAAAAGTGAACGAGCTCCCAAGCTTGCTTTAACTTCGCACAGCAGGCTTTGCGTCATCTCCTGATCTACCTGACTGCGGCCATACTCGTAATTGGTTTTAATGTATTCACGGCTATCATACCATTTCATGCCCGGTATGTATTGTGCAATGATTTTTGATGAGAGCCGCTCTCCCATGCCGGAAACGCTTTCGAGGCTTTTTTTACTGAGCTCTTTTATCAAAAAAACGCCTTTTAGGATGGCTTTTAACTCTTCAATCTCGGGATCAATGGATTGAATCACAGCAGGGGATGTGGAGGCATCAAAAAGTGTGTTGACAACTTCGTGGTGGGTGGCAATGATGCTATCGAGTTTTTCAAAACATTCGCGGTTCCCTTCGGCAGCCATTTTGGCGGCTTGAATTAACCGATCGGTTACGCCACCAACGGCTGACACCACCACAATTACTTGTTCGTCAATAGCTTCAACAATGGCTTTGACACGTGATATATTCTGGGCAGAACCAACCGAGGTACCACCAAATTTTAAAACTCTCATAAATTAAAAGGATTGATTGGAATAATTGATTTTGAACACGTTGACCGAAAAAAATCATGATTGACCCCCTAAGGGGTGGTCGTGAATACAAACATATCGGTATAAATCATGTTCATGGGTTACTCCTTTGAATTTTAATGCGAGCAAAAATAGCGAAAAATTACAATTCGACAACCCATTCACTGCGCCCTTGAATCATGAAAATGGTTCACTGCAATGATTTTTCGTTACGATTCCTTTTTCATGTTTCGCAACGGCGTCTATACTCGTTTGCAATGCTATTTTTGTGGTTCAAAAATGGAAACCATGACATTAAAAGATAAACGAATTTTACTCACCGGCGCCACTTCGGGCATCGGTCGTGATTTGGCAATCATGCTGGCAGAGCAGGGAGCACATTTGGCACTGTGCGGCCGATCTGAGGATAAAATGCAGACGTTGATAAACGACTTATCGATTGACGGGGGAAAAATTGTGACGGATACTTTTTCGGTCACCAATGAGCAGCACATCATCCATTTTGTAGCAAAAGCATCGCTTGAAATGGGTGGCATTGATATTGTCATCAACAATGCCGGCCTCAATTCAGCACGTGCCAATGTTGCTGACATCCTAACCGATGATTTTGACCACATGGTGGCAGTCAACCTTCGTGCACCCTTTATATTTATGCGTGAAGCTTATAAGGCCATGCAACCTCAATAAAATGGGATGATTGTGAATGTGTTGTCTACGGCTTGTCTCTACTCAAACGAAGGAATTGGTGCCTACACCGCTTCCAAGTCGGGGCTTGAAGCGTTGACCAAAGTTTTCAGAAAAGAGGCTCGTAAAGATGGGATCAAAGTGTGTAGCATATATCCGGGTGGAACCGATACCCCATTTCGGAGCAATGATCGCCCTGATTATATGACTTCAAAAAGTGTGGCGAAAACCATCCTCAGCATGTTAATGCTCCCCGACGATGTGGTGATGCACGATGTGGTATTTCGCCCTATGATTGAATCAAATTTCTAAAAGGGGCGTCATTTATAATTGTTTATTTTCCTGCAATTTGCATTTCTATCCAGTTGTGAATATCCATAAAAACTTCATCGCGAATGGTTTCGTTGTGCAGTTCGTGTAATGCATTCGTATAAGCTTTAAACGTGGCTTTGGGAGCTTGTCGGGCAAATTGTTGTGTGGCCTCCCATGAGGTAATGCTGTCGTCTTGACCGTGCAACATCAATAGAGGCATGGTAAATGATTGGGGATGGCTCATTAAGTATTCTGCAGCTGTACTGAGCCGATTGAATAGCCGTACCGATATGCGCGTATGATTTAATTGATCTTGTTCAGCACGCTCCTGCTCTACCGGATCGTGCGTCAGTTGTTTTGGGGTGATGCCATTACTGATGGTCACATGGGGAACCAGTCGATCGATGCGCCTTACCAGGTGAGTCATCCAGGGTGATGGCGGATGAACCAGACCGAGCCATGGCGACGTGATGATGGCTCCTGTCACCTGGGGGTGAAAATGCATGAGGTAATTGAGCGCCAAATTTCCTCCCATGCTGTGCCCGTAAACAAATCGAGGTGTTGCGTGAAAATATGGTGTTAAATACTTAATAAAGCTTTCTAAATCATTGAGATAATCATTTAAGTGATTGATCACCCCCGGTTTGCCTTTCGATAAACCATGTCCACGATGATCAATGGCATGAAAAGCAACGCCTTGCTCGCAAAAGCGCGATGCCCACTGGTAATATCTCCCCGAATGTTCTCCAATGCCATGAACCATAATAATTTCGGCTTTTGGGGTGTCATCAGGAATCCACGACTGTGCAAAAAGGGTCAGACCGTCAATGGCCTGGAAAGTATGATTGTGATGAATCATCAGGTTTGTTTTGTGAAGCAAGATATCAATTTCTATTGTTTGCCCCAATATTTTTTCATTGCAGCCTTGGTGTCGAGCGCTTTTATTTGCATTTTTATCATCTTCAATTCATCGTTTCTGCATGTCCACACTCAAAATATACCGAGCTTCTGCCGGTTCCGGAAAGACTTATACCCTCACCCGCGAATTTATTAATTTGCTTTTTGCTCACGATGAGGACTATCGACATACCCTGGCCGTCACATTTACCAACAAGGCCACTGCAGAAATGAAAGGGCGCATCATCAAATCACTCTACGAATTGTGGACTACCAATTTGCATAGCGATTGGATGGCAGAACTGGCTCAAAAAGCGGGTTCTGAAGAAGCGGTACGTCGCAAGGCCGAGAAAATTTTGCACCTTTTGTTGCACGATTTTTCTCGTTTTTCTATCTCAACCATCGATAGCTTTTTTCAAAAAATCATAAGGGCTTTTATTCAGGAACTTGGATTGTTTAGTGGTTATAAAACCGAGCTTAACAACACCAAAATTCTGCAACTGGCGGTCGATCGTTTGGTGATGAAGTTGGGACAGCCTGATAAACAAGAACTTCGTCAGTGGCTTATCAATTTTTCATACGAGCGTATGGAGGGTGGAAAAAGCTGGAACATTGCAGATGAAATTATGCAGCTGGGTCGACAGGTCAATGCTGAAACCTTTCAGGGCTTCCATGCTTCTTTTATTCAAAAACTCAATGACAAATTGTTTTTGGAGTCCTATAAAAATGAACTCAAGAGGGTGGTTGATACGTTTAATGATACCATGGTGACTTATGGGCAAAGCATGATGTCAATGATGAAGGCGCATGGAGTTACGTGGGACGATTTCATCAAAAAATCCAATACTCCCTTCAAAGTCATTGAAAACCTGGCGCTCCATAAAAACTTTGATAAATTACCCAATCTCAAGGCATATTTGAATGCCCCTGACACATGGTATTTAAAAACCAATAAGCAGGCCGAATCTAAAATTTTGCCTCTCTATCATGCGGGGCTTAATAATCAATTGAGCGAAGTGATTGAATTTTATGATAAGCATTTACCAGCCTACAATACGGCAAATGTCATATTACAAAATTTTAATGCATTGGCCATTCTCAATGATATTGCCAACGAGATGGATATGATTTGCAAGGAAGAGGGTATTTTCTTATTATCCAATTCTAACCGACTGCTCAATAGGATTATAGATGAAAATGATTCCCCATTTATTTATGAAAAAAGCGGAACCCGGTATAAGCACTTCATGATTGATGAGTTTCAGGATACTTCAACATTACAGTGGAGCAATTTTCGGCCTTTAATTGGCAACAGCCTTGCGGCCGATGATTATAGCTTGCTGGTGGGCGATGTGAAGCAATCCATTTATCGATGGCGTAACTCTGATTGGAAATTATTGGCAGGACAGGTCAAAACAGATTTTGAGCACCAGGGTTATTTCGAAAAGAATTTGGATACCAATTGGCGAAGCCGTGAGACCATTATTGCGTTCAACAACCGTGTTTTTGAGAAAGCATCTAATGTTTTGCAAGCCGATTTTAATGCCGATTTAGTGCATGCGGATGCTGCTCTGTCGCAAAAATGGGGTGACCGCATTGTCGAAGCCTATCACGATGTCAAACAAAAGGTCGCTGCAAAAAATATTCATTCTGGCGGACAGGTACACATCCGTTTTATTGAAGGCAACACAAAGGCCGAATATCAGGAAATGGCAGTCAAACTGGCTATTCAAAAGGTGGATGACATCATTTCACAGGGGTATTCATTTAAAGACATCTGTTTTTTGGTACGCAAAACCGACGAGGCACGACTGGTGACCAATGCCCTGCTGTCGGGGCAATACAGTTCCCGGCCCTACCCGGTGGTCTCAAATGAAGCCTTGGTTCTAGGGAGTTCGGCGGCTGTGATGATGGTGGTCAATCAGCTTTGTCACATTCTTAGTCACGAAAATCAGGTCTACAAAGCATACATTGACTTGTACTCCTCTGTGCTGACTTCCGATGAATCCGATGGTGTGGAAGCCGATTTGTTACATACGGTCATCGACACCAAAAATATATTACAACTTAAGGGGTTGCCCTTAATTGACTTGGTGCAGCGGTTGGTTCAGCAACTTCCTCCCAATCGACATGTCTCCGAAGGTGTTTTTTTACAAGCATTTACCGATATCGTGATCGAGTATGTGCAGAATGAAATGGCCGACTTGGCAGGTTTCATTGAGTGGTGGGAAGCTGAGGGGAAAATGCGTTCGGTGTCAGTGCCCGAAGACCAGGATGCCATCCGTGTCATGACCATTCATAAGTCGAAAGGTCTCGAGTTTGAAACAGTTATCATGCCCTTTCTCAATTGGGAGCTCGAAGATTCCAAACACAAAGCCATTTTATGGTGCGAAGACCCTTTTAGCAAACTCGACTACATCCCTGTGCGATTCGATAAGAAGCTCCTCGACACCTATTTTGCCAATAACTATCTCGATGAGCATCTGCACAATTACGTTGATAACCTCAACTTATTGTACGTGGCCTTTACCCGTGCATGTGCCGGTTTATTTTGCTTTTGCCCATTACCCGGAGAAAAATTCAAAACCATTGGTGATTTGCTTTTTCTTTCTTTAAGCGACCCAATGGTGCGTCGCGATTTTGAGATCATTGCCGATGTGCAATCGCAGCAACAGTTGGGGAATGATGATTCTTTTTTGGTGGGTGATTTGCCCCCATGTGCGCTCCACTCGCCATCCCATCAGGCTCAAACACCTGAGTTTTCAACCTGGCCATTGCCCATGATGCACACCTGGCCTTATGCCGATAGGGTGGCAATTTTTAAAGAGAGTGAGGGGTTTATGGATCAATCCTCTCGTTTGCAAATTAACAAAGGCAAGCAGATGCACCGTTTGTTTGAGCTGATTAAAACGCATGAAGACATTGAAAGAGCTGTCAATCAGCTGGTGTTAGAGGGATGGATCACCACTGACGATGTCGATCACATGCAATCATACGTTCGTCAGCTCATCGCGGCTCCCGAAGTGGCGTTGTGGTTCAAAGCCGGTTTGGTGGTGTTGAATGAACGATCATTATTGTCGGCAAGGGGTACTTTTCGTCCCGACAGGGTGGTGCTCGACGATAAGGTATTAAAAATCATCGACTATAAGTTTGGCGACGTACATGCCAAAGAACATGAACGCCAGGTTGCCAATTATGTCAACCTGGCGGCTCGTATGAAGTATGAAAAGGTGGAAGGATATTTGTGGTATGTGAGTGAAAATAAGGTGGTGAAGGTGACTCCCTCCCATCCTACTTTGTTTTAAACATTTGCCCGCAGTTTTTTAATCTGCTCACTTTTTCGTGATCGTTTTCTTTTTCTTTTTTTCAACAGAATGCCCAAAACGACCAATTTTTGTTCCCAATGTATAATACTGACCATGCGAGTACGCCAACAGATCGGAGCGATGGAGCTCAAATGTGCCCGTCTCGGGGTGTATATACTGTTCATCAGCTCTGACGTTCACCACCTCAGCCAAAAACATGTCGTGTGATCCCAAGGGGATTATTTGAGTCACCCGGCACTCAATGTTCAGGGGGGATTCGGCAATTACAGGAGCTTTCACCACCGTGGCAGGTGCCGGTGTCAACTTCATGGCCTCAAACTTGTTGTGGTCGCGACCCGATTTCACCCCACACCAATCGGTGGCATAGGCCAAATCTTTTGTTGTCAGGTTAATGACAAACTCGCCGGTGCGCTTCAATATTTCGTACGAATGACGTTCGGGACGTACCGAGATGTAGCACATGGCCGGGTTTGTGCATACTGTTCCTGTCCACGACACTGTGATGATGTTATACTCCTCGGGCGTGTCACCCAAACTCACCATTACTGCCGGCACGGGATAAATCATGGTTCCGGGTTTCCAATCGACTTTCGCGTGTGTCGTTGCAGCTGAATTGGATTCTTTTTTTGATGTCATTACTTATTTTAAAATCATAAAGTGTTCTGAAGTGGTGATTTTCTCGCAATAATGGCACTTGAGCGTCACATTTGATTTGTCTTCAACCATAAATCGCGTGGTGATTTCCTCGTTATTGGTGATACACTTAGGGTTCACACACTTCACGATGCCAACGAGGATGTCGGGAATCTGAACCTCGCGCTTCTCCACCACTTCATAGTCGCGAATGATGTTGAGTTTGGCACGTGGGGCTACCAGGGCAATTTTATTGATTTCGTTATCTTCAAAAAATTTCTCTGATACTTTTATGATGGCTTTGTGCCCCAATTGTCCGCTTTCGAGATTGGTTCCAAAGGTGATTTGGTTTTGTATTTTATCCAACCCCAAAATCGATATCACTTTAAATAACTGCTGCGCCGGAATGTGATCAATCACGGTTCCGTTCTTGATGGCGCTGACTTTAAGTTCTTTATTTTTGTTCATAATAACTCGTTGTTAAAGCATTAGGCTAACCCTAAAATATGAGCAATGATGGCCATGCGGGCGTAAACACCATTTTCGGCTTGTTGAAAGTAGTAGGCTTTTTCGTTCACATCCACGTCGGTGTGAATTTCATTTACACGTGGAAGCGGGTGAAGGATGCGCAAATTGTTGCGTGATTGGGACAACATCTCGTTGCGAAGGACATAGGCATTCTTTACTTTTTCATATTCCATGGGATCGGCAAATCGCTCCTTTTGCACTCGGGTCATGTAAAGAATATCAGTATAATTAATTACCTCGTTAAGATCGCGATATTCGTGAAAGGCAATGTGCGCTTTTTTCATAAAACGCTTGTATTCATCGGGCAATCGCAATTCGTCGGGAGCCACAAAGTAAAACATGGGTTGAAAATGTGACATGGCCATGAGTAACGAATGCACGGTGCGTCCATATTTTAAATCTCCGACCATGGCGATGGCCAAATCGTTGAGTTTGCCTTGTGTTTTCTGAATGGAGTAAAGATCCAGAAGCGTTTGTGTGGGATGTTGGTTCGCTCCATCGCCTGCATTGATCACTGGCACTCGCGACTGCTCGGCGGCATACCGTGCACTCCCTTCAAGTGGGTGACGCATTACAATTAAATCGGCGTAATTGCTCACCATTTTGATGGTGTCCTTGAGGGTTTCGCCTTTAGTGGCCGATGACGATGAGGAATCGGAGAATCCAATGACCCTGCCGCCTAAGCGGTTAATTGCCGTTTCGAAACTCAGTCGTGTGCGGGTGGATGGTTCAAAAAACAGGCAGCCTACCACTTTTCCGTCAAGCAGTTTTTGGTTGGGATTGGCTTCAAATTTTGCTGCCAGCTTGAGGATGTGCAATATTTCCTCGCGTGAAAAATCGGTGATGGACACCAGACTCATATTTTTCATGTGTGTAAAATTTGTTTTTCAATGGTCACATGGAACTCGCCAATAGTCATTGGCTGCACCGATCTTCGTCTTTCTTATGTGTCGAAGCGTTAAACATGGCTCGTTTCATGTTGGATGTGGATTATGAAGTGGTGTGTGACGATGGAATACATGAGGACAAAAAAAATGCCTGATAATATCAGGCAAACGACAATTTATCAACTCATTGGAGATGTTGTTTGATTTTTCTGAAACAAATGAAACAGCAGTGAAATCACCATTATTTGCCCGATTGAGCAACGCTTGTAATATCATTTGTTCGGAAATCATACCGAAAAACAAAAGTATAACGATTTACCCTACTTTTCTCGTTCACGAAGAAAAATATTTATCAACAACGTCATTGTATCCATACCCCCATGCCAAAACGGCCGGTTCGTCCTCTCGATGCCCGATACGAGAACCATTGTTCGCTGTGGCAGCACACACATTGCTGATGTTGGTGAATTTGATTGGGGTTGATGCCATTTTCGATTAATATTTGTCGATTGGCCGCATGCAAATCAAAATGGGTGGCATCCCCTTGGGGAATCAAGGCCGAAATAACTTCGGGGCAATTTTGATGAACGCTTTCAATCACCTCATGCCCCACCTGATAGCAGCATCGACCGATGGCTGGCCCTATGGTTATCTGAATATCTTGAGATTGGCAGCCATACATGTCATTCATTACATTCAAAACGTTTGCGGTGATTTTCGATACGGTTCCCCGCCAACCCGCATGGGCAACGGCCACCACTTGCCTTGAAGGATCGCTCAAGACGATGGGAACACAGTCGGCCACCAATACCATTAGTACCACACCCGGAGTCTGTGTCACCATGGCATCACATTGGGGAATGGTTCCGTCAGCTTTTTCAATAACTGCGACGCTATTGCCATGTACCTGGTTCATATATACAAATTGTTCCACCCGGAGTCCGTAGCGATTGGCTAAAGCTTGCCGATTGGACAGCACATGCGGTAAATGATCATTGACATGAGTTCCCAAATTCATGCTGTGATAGGGTGCCTGACTAAAGCCACCATTCCTGTTGGTGAGTAAGATGTGTATGTTGGACTCGTGGTGAGCCGATTGAGTTGTAGAATTCATTTGGCAAAGATAACCATTACTCTAAAGTTCGACAGGTTTGTTGTCTAAGCGCCAAAAATCGTTTGACTTCGGGGGGGGGGGACTGCTTTTAATGCGACACATTTAATTTTCATGGCTGTTGTCGACGATGACTTAACGCATGGCATTGCTGGTTATCTGTTATCGAAACAAAAAATGACAGTAATATTACCGTCATCAAGGACTCCGCGTAATTAACTCATCTCTTGATTTATATATAACCAATGATGTGTTTTTAAGCCCAGCCAAGTCAAATTATGAGTGCTTCTTCGGGTCCGCTTCGCCCCTGCTTCGGGACTGCTTCGACTGTTCTTCGACTCCGCTTCGATACCGCTTCGACCCGGAGTCGAACAAGGGGCGAAAAAGGTACGAAGTTGGTACGAATCAAACCTCAGTGTTGTGGAGCACAAGGTCTGATTAATTCGTCAAAAAATGACAATTTTAACACCCTCACGCCCACTGAATGGTGTATATTAATAATTCAATCGTGCTGTGTGATGCAAAGAGTTTTCAAGCGAATATTGTTGAGCATGTGCCTCGCTTTCAATATAGTGATAGTAACTTCTTGTGTGCCTCACTCCGTAAATAAGCAACAACCATTCATTGCCATCGATACCCTGTCGGTTACTTCAGACGAACGCATCGATACGCCATCCATTCTGACCATGCCTCAAGTCCCAGTATTATGTTACCACCGCATCGAGAATGGAACGAAAGCCAATTATAAGGTTTCGCAGGCCACCTTTGAGGCTCATATTAAAATGCTCTACGATAGCGGATATTACGCCATCACGCCCATTGAACTTTACGATTATAGGGTGAATCGCGAGCCTCTTCCCTCCAAGCCCGTCATGTTAACCTTTGACGACTCACGGGTGGCGCATTATACCATTGCTGCCCCAATTCTGGAGCAATACGGATTCAGAGGTGTTTTTTTCATTATGACCATCACATGTGATAAACCCAATTATTTATCAAAAAGTCAAATTACACAATTGGCGCAGCGTGGCCATATCATCGGGCTGCATAGTTGGGATCACACCATGGCAACACAATATCTTACGGCGAACGATTGGTTGAAACAGGTGGTCGAACCGCAAAAAATGCTTCAGGAGCTCACCGGCCAACCGATCGATCGATTGCTGGGCTTATCCCAATGGAGTTTTCAATCATTCCACCGCTCAGCAGATGAGTTATTACTTTAAATTGTCGTTCATTTTGGCTGATAAGCGTGACACATTATTTCCGTTACAAACAGTTCGTCGCATCATTGTCCCCGACATCTCTCCCGCAGTATTGTTGCGTAGCATGAAACGTTCATTTTAACCTTCATCGCATCCACCATGAAATTACCACATGTTTGTTTGTTTATTTTCATTCTTTTAGGAGTGGGCTTGGTGGGGATGCTAGGCAATGTAGCCTGCAGTCAAAGCGAAAAATCACACTCCGCCGTGATTCAGTCCCGGGATAGCATTGCGCCCGTGATGGTCACCGTTGATAGCGTTTCGTATCTCAACATCATTGATCGTTTGGCCAATGGCGACACATCGGGTCGATGGCCGGTGAAAAATCAGCCATTTCCGCCCCCGGGCGCCTTATTGCCTTTTCACCGTATTGTGGCTTATTATGGGAATCTCTATTCACGGCGAATGGGTATTTTGGGCGAGTACCCCCCTGATGAAGTGTGGCGGCGATTGAACTTAGAAGTTCAGACATGGCAACAAATCGACTCCTTAACGCCTGTGCAACCGGCCATTCATTACATCGCAGTGGTGGCTCAGGGGCATCCAATGAAGGATAGCAGCTACTGCATGCGTATGCCCGATCATCAAATCGACTCTGCTCTTGCTATCGCGAAGATGGGAAAAGCCATTCTTTTTCTTGATATTCAGGTTGGACACAGCACGGTGATGAGCGAAACTCCCCGCTTGGATAAATATCTGCGTTTGCCCAATGTTCATTTGGGCGTTGACCCTGAATTTTCGATGAAAGACGGTGAAGTACCCGGCCGGGTTATTGGGTATCTCACCGCCGATGACATTAATTTTTGCATCGACCATTTGGCCGCTTTGGTGGATGAATACAAGTTACCACCTAAAATACTGGTCGTTCATCGTTTTACTCAGGGCATGGTGAAGCACTATCGTCAAATTAAACTTCACCCGAATGTGCAGGTGGTCATCAATATGGATGGATGGGGGGAGCCGGTTCTTAAGTATAGCACTTACAAGGACTACATTTTTCGGGAGCCCGTTCAGTTTACAGGATTCAAGATTTTTTATAAAAACGATCTTCGTAAATCTCCTCATCGGTTGTTAACGGCTCCTGAGTTGATGAAGTTAAAACCTCAACCCATTTACATTCAGTATCAATGACATGATTGCCCCACTGCCTGTTTGTAACTCATTGCCATTTCATCCTGTCATTTCCCGAATAAACCCTACATTTGCGCATATTTTTTGAATTTAACGAATAAGCTCATGAGTTTTGAAAAAGAATTACAAGCCCGAAGCGGCGACGTTTGCGAATTATGTGGTGCAAACGGCGATTTACAAGGGTTTGAAGTGGCTCCTGTGCGCAAGGGAAATGCCGATGATCACGTGTTGGTGTGCCCCACTTGCCTTGAGCAAATAACCGATGCCTCTAAAACCGATGCCAATCATTGGCGCTGTCTCAACGATAGCATGTGGAGTACTGTTCCTGCTGTGCAGGTGATGGCTTGGCGTATGTTGCATCGTCTTAAAGCCGAAGGATGGCCACAGGATCTGTTGGATATGTTGTATCTCGATGAGGAAACCCTCGAATGGGCCAAAGCCGGTGTTGAAGACGAAGACGCCATCAAACATGTCGATAGCAATGGCAACATACTCCAGAATGGCGACAATGTGGTGCTCATTAAAGATTTAAATGTTAAAGGAGGTGGTTTCACAGCCAAGCGGGGTACCGCAGTTCGCGGTATCCGTCTCGACCCCGATAATGCCGAATACATCGAAGGAAAAGTTGAAGGTCAACAGATCGTGATTTTAACCCAGTACGTGAAAAAATCCAATTAATGGGTTAGATCATAAATGTGATAGAACCGCTGACGAAAGTCTGGCGGTTTTTTTTTAATGCCCTATGATGATCATTTCCAAAACCATCAAGCATAATTGTTGATGGCAGCTTGTTTTTTCTTTCTTGATACATGTATACCGTTGATGCTTGCAACTTGATTCATTAGTCCCTCATCCCCATCACTGAAGTACAATGTCGACAATTTGTCGTGAAAAAACATTCGCAAAATTGTTAACGAATAAAAAAGATTTGTATTTTCATATATCCAGATTTTGTGCTGGTTCAATACTTAAAAAAAAATTCAACTTAAACCTTAACAACATGTTATCTGTAAATGATCAGTTACAATTAGAGCAAAAAGGAATCACCATTGAGAAAATTGAAATGCAACTCTCCCATTTCAAAGATGGTTTTCCCTTTATGAACATCGTTAAAGCTGCCACTGTTGACAATGGCATATTAAGAGTCGATACTAATGCGACACAACATGCCGTGCAAATGTTTGACGATGAAGTCAAAAATGGTCTCTCAATCACCAAATTTGTGCCAGCATCCGGTGCTGCAACCCGCATGTTCAAGGCCTTGTTCGATTACCTCAATAAACTCTCCGATGAGGCTCCGGCTGAGATGCCAAAGCCTGTTGCCGAGTTCATTGAGCGCTTACCTGATTTCCCATTTTTTGACGAACTGGAGAAGTGCATGGGCATGGATTTGAAAAAATTGTCTGTGCGCAAAGACAATGCTGAGGAGATTTTGAGCACTTTCCTGCTGAATACCGGAATGAATTATGGCGGTTTGCCCAAAGGGGTGCTTAAGTTTCATGGTCAAGGAAAGCAGGCCCGTACCCCCATCGAAGAGCATCTGTTGGAAGCTGCACTTTACGGTCGTGATGCACGGGGAAAAGCCAAGCTTCATTTCACGGTCAGTCCCGAGCATGAAGCCTTATTTCAACAAATTACGGACGCTAAAAAAGGTGAATATGAAAAGCGGTTCGATGTGAGCATCGAAGTCTCTTTTTCCCATCAAAAAACAGCAACCGACACCTTGGCGGTTACCCCTGACAATCAACCTTTCAGAACAGACTCGGGTGACTTGCTTTTTCGTCCTGCCGGGCATGGGGCGCTTATTGAGAACCTCAATGACTTGGATAGTGACTTGATTTTCATCAAAAACATCGACAATGTGGTTCCCGAACACCGCGTGGCTGAAACGGTAACCTACAAAAAAGTGTTGGCCGGAACATTATGTCGAATGCGCAAAAAAGTGTTTGAGGTGCTTTCGAATCTCGACCAGCTGGAGTTGAAAACCATTCGCACACAAATCATCCCACAACTTGAAAAGGATTTGTTGTTGCAATTGCCCGACATCGTAAAAAATGCCGACGATGTACATTTAAAAAAACAACTTCACACCTATTTAAACCGCCCTATGCGTGTGTGCGGGATGGTGCGAAATCTGGGAGAACCCGGAGGGGGGCCTTTTTGGGTGATGAATGGCGACAACAGTTTGTCGTTGCAAATTGTTGAAAGTTCTCAAATTGACCTCTCTAATGCGGCGCGAAAGGCGGTTTTTGATGGAAGTTCTCATTTTAATCCTGTTGATTTGGTGTGTGCCGTGAAGAACTATCGGGGTGAAAAATTCAACCTCTTGCTCTATGTGGATCCTGACACGGGATTCATTTCCGAAAAGTCTCAAAACGGTCGTCCTCTTAAAGCATTGGAGTTACCGGGCTTATGGAACGGAGCCATGGCACACTGGCTAACCATGTTTGTCGAAGTCCCTTTGACCACTTTTAATCCCGTTAAAACCATCAACGACTTGCTTCGAGCAGAACATCAGCCCGTCAAATCGTGACCCACGACACACAGCCCCATTCGCCTCTCCCTGGCCGATGGGGCTTGTTGTTGATAACTTCATGCTTGGAATTCGCAATAATTTGGTAGTTTTGCAACGTACTAAATCAAATATATGCAGGACTTCTTGCAAGGACATTTTGATGACACCAATGAGTCGATTCAACGTTTTGAAGCGATGAATCAACATCTTCGTGAGCAGTATTTTGATGTTCACGAAGTTGAGAACATGTTTGACTATTATTTGGAAACCAACCAAATGGATTTGGCCGAACAGATTCTTTCAATTGGTCTCAAGCAACATCCCGATGCCATTCCTCTTCAAATAAAATTATCCATTGTTTTATCTGAACAAGGATTTTTCGATGAAGCCCTCGAAATCATTGAGTACCATCTTAAATTTGATCCCCAAAGCCCAGAATTGCTCATGTCGATGGGGTGGTTGTGTCTCAAAAAGGGCGATGATGTTAATGCTTTGAAATATTTCGATGAGACTTTACGTTTTGCAGGGAATGATGAAGAAAGTTTTCTGCTCGATATTGGTTTTAATCTCAACCAGGAAGGGTGTTTTGAATTGGCTGTTGACTACCTGAGAAAGGGCTGTGATCGGTATCCCCATAACGAAAACATGTGGTTCGAACTTGCATATGCTTACGAACGCACCGAAGATGACGAGGCCGGTATTGAAGCATACTCCACATTGTTGGATATGAATCCCTTCTTTGACAATGCCTGGTACAATTTGGGTATCCTTTATAATCGCACAGGGCAATTTGCCAAGGCCATTGAGGCTTATGAGTTCTCAATAGCCATTGTGTCCGATCACAGCGAGTCATTTTTCAATATGGGCAACAGTTATGCACATCTCGATCAGTTTGAGATGGCATTGGATTGTTACCTCACTTATGCTTCCTATGGGTTCGAAAATACCATGACTTTTCAATACATTGGGGAGTGTCTCGAACAGTTGGGGCAGGTCGATAAAGCCATTCGTTATTATGAAATGGTGATTGAGCATAATCCTCAATTTGCAGATGCTTGGTACGGTATTGGTACGTCGTTGATGAACAGCAGCCGAATTGCTGAAAGCATATACCCGCTTGAACAGGCTGTGCGTTTGCAACCCAAAAATCCGGATTATTGCTTTGCTTTGGGCAAAGCCTATCGTGAACTGATGGCTTACGACAAGGCCATCGCCTGCATTGAAAAAGGATTGATGCAGGATCCTGAAGAAATATGGGCTTGGATTGAACTGGTGCAGCTCCATACCGAGAAAGATCCCCTGTTTAATTTCATTGAATTTATTGACCGCGCCCTGGTTGAATACCCCACTGTGGGAGCTGTTTCGTACATGGCGGCTGTCATTTATTTTAAATTTGCGCAAGACAAAGACCTTGCGTTGGGATACCTCAAAGTAGGACGTCGTCGTCAGCCCGACGACCTTCAAGTGGTGCTCACCGAGTTCCCCGAATTGCTCAATGCCCCTGAAATCACAAAACTCATCAATAAAAAAGCTAAGAACGTAAAATAGACCATGACGTTAAATTACCAATTGCCTTATCTCCCCGAACGACCGGCTAAACCTCGCCAATCGGGTGTGACCATGATGATGGATAAAGGCCTCAGCCTTCGCGAAGCGGAAGATTTTTGTTCGGTGTCGGGCGAATATACCGACCTGGTGAAGTTTGGTTTTGGAACTTCATTGATTTGTAATAACGTAGCCGATAAATTAAATGTGTACCGTCAGGCCGGTATCGAAACCTATTTTGGCGGAACTCTGTTCGAAGCCTTTGTGATCAGAGGCATGTTTGATGATTTTCTCCGTTACTTGGAGAAATATCAAATGAAATATGTCGAAGTATCCGATGGTACCATCGAAATGGATCATGATGTGAAGTTGAAATACATCGAACGATTGGCCAAAGACTACACCGTATTGAGCGAAGTGGGTTCCAAGCTGGCCGGACGTGTGATTACCAATAATGAGTGGATCATGATGATGCGCAGTGAGTTGCAAGCCGGTGCCTGGAAAGTGATTGCCGAGGCTCGCGAAAGCGGAACCATTGGCATTTTCAACGCCGACGGTTCGGCCAATACCAAGCTGATTGCCGATATTGAGCAACAAGTGGAGCAAACTAAAATTATATGGGAGACCCCTCAAAAGAACCAACAAGTCTGGTTCATTCAGCACATGGGTGCCAATGTGAACCTGGGTAACATTGCGCCTTACGAGATGATTCCTCTCGAAACGCTTCGTCAGGGGCTCCGTGGCGACACTTTGCTGTCGTTTTTCTCCCCAAAGAGTTGTTATGACCATCTTGAAATGATTTATATGCCTGAGTCCTGTGTGAAACCACGAAGGTCTCAGGCTTTTTTTATTCCATTATAAAAGAAACAAAATGAGAACATTCGGACTTATTGGGTATCCCCTATCGCAGTCTTTCTCTCAAAAATATTTTACCGCCAAATTTGAGCGGGAGATCATCGACGGGGTTTACCATTTGTTACCCATCCCTTCCATTGACGATTTTCCTGCATTACTACAGCAGTATCCAGGAATTTCCGGCATGAATGTCACCATTCCGTATAAAGAGCAGGTGATGCCTTTTCTCACAAGTCTCAACCCTGTGGCTGCCGAAATTGGTGCTGTCAACGTTATTAAATTTAATTGGGATGGTGACAAACCCACCCTCACGGGGTATAATACCGACACCATTGGTTTTACCCGCTCCATTGAGCCCTTTTTGAAGTCTCATCACACCAAAGCTTTGATTTTGGGTACCGGTGGGGCTGCGAAATCGGTCGCTTATTCCTTGGGAAAGTTGGGCCTCGTTTGCACTTATGTCTCTCGCACGCCAGTCGATGACACAATGCTGACATACGCACGTCTCAACGATGCCCTTCTGAAGGAATATACCGTGATTGTCAACGCTTCGCCATTGGGCATGTACCCCAAAGTGGATGCTTGTCCCGATATTCCCTACCACTTACTCACTTCCGAACACCTGCTTTACGATTTGGTTTACAATCCCGAAGTGACCCTTTTCCTCCAAAAAGGACTCGAAAGGGGGGCTGCTATTAAAAATGGGTTGGAGATGTTGCACATTCAGGCCGACGAGGCTTGGAAGATATGGAATGAATAGTTATCCATTCCGTCTCATTGAAGCAATTTGTAGTATTAGAAGGGTCTGATGGCTATCCACCCCTGTATAAAGACCGGGGTTAACGTACCGGCAACCAATACCCCGGCGTTGGCTTAAATACCGACGCCGGATAGTGTATGTCCACCAGGCTCAGTGCATGAGCCGGAACCGACATCCCGGCCTCACTACGATTCTTGCGTTCAATGATGTCACAAAATTGTTCGGCGGATATCTTGCCACGCCCTACTTCCAAAAGTGTTCCCACAATCGCACGAACCATGTTGCGTAAAAAGCGATCGGCCTGTATGGTAAACACCCATGTTGATCCTTGCTGTTCCCATTGTGCCAGGTCGATGCGGCAAATATTGGTTTTGGCATTGCCGTGAAGCTTGCTAAAGCTGGTAAAATCCTGATAATTGAAAAGCAATGCTGCCGCTTGGTTCATTTTTTCAAAATCGGGCGTGAACCGGGGGAAATATGCCTGTTGGGTCTGAAACGGGTTTTTGTACAGTGACAAACGATATTCGTATCGCCTGGCAACGGCCGAGAAACGGCTGTGTGCCTCCGGCTCTACTTCCTGTATGGAATATACCGCAATATCGGGGGGTAAAATTCGATTCACCTTTTCAAGACAGGCTAGGGTCGAAACCAATGGTTCCGGCATATCGAAATGTGCCACAAAATAGGATGCATGCACCCCGGTGTCAGTGCGGCCGCACCCGGTAATGTCCGTTTGCACTCGAGTGGCTTTAAAAAAGGCATCTTGCAGTAATTCCTGGATGGTAATTCCGTTGGGCTGTATTTGCCAGCCATGGTAGCGGGATCCGTTATATGCCAGTTCAATAAAATATCGTGTCATTGGGAGCAGAGGGCTTGTTTGAGCTTCAAAAATAGGCAAAAATGGTTAGCTCTTTATTCAATTCGACAGGTTGGGCAACGAAAAACCAAAGCGACTCCCTTTGCCGGGCTGGCTTTCGACCCATACTTTGCCCCCATGGCGTTCAATGAGATCTTTGCACAGCGACAGACCCAGGCCGGTGCCCTTTTCACCCATGGTACCACGGGTTGTGCCGGAGATTGTCCCCGAAAATAGTGTGTCCAGTTTATCGGCTTCTATGCCCACGCCCGTATCCGAAACAATGATTTCGGTATTGGAGGTGTGGTGTTGAGCTGTAATGGTGATTACGCCATCGGGATGGGTAAATTTGAGGGCATTGCCCACGAAATTTCGGAACACGGTACGCAGCATGTTGGGGTCGCCTTGCACCTCCAAATTTTCTGCGATCTCGGTGTCGATATGAATGCGTTTGAGGGTGGCCGTTGGAGCCACTGTGCGGATGACCTCACCCACCATTTCGTTCACTTTCAATGGCGTTTTTTTGATGGCCAGATGGTTTTGTTGCACGCGCGACCATTCCAACAGGTTTTCAATCATGGTCAGGGTTTCTTGTGCCGAGTTTTTTACCATCTCCAGATACTCGTGGCGCTCCTGTTCGTTTAAAAGATTTTGCTTTTTTAGTAATATATCCAACAGCCCGATGATAGAGAAAAAGGGACTGCGTAAGTCGTGCGCGATGATTGAAAAAAGCTTGTCTTTTTCTTTGTTGAGATTTTCAAGTTCTTGATTTTTATATTTTAGCAACTCACCGGTGAGTCGTAATTCTGTGAGGTCGCGCGAAATGATGAGAATCATCTTGGGCAGACCATGTTCGTCGCGTATCATGGTGGCGCTCACTTCCAGAGGGATGGTAAATCGATCGGTACGAACAATATTGAGAATCAGACAAACCGGATTAGACTGCTGGTGTAATTTGAGGAATTCTTCGTGCACATATTTACGGTCCGATTCCTCAACGTGACGAATGGCTTTTTTTCCAATCATCGCCTCGGCATTATGATAGCCCAAGCTAATGGCTCCCTGATGATTGCTCATGATCCAGTAACCATCAATCGAACACAGAGCGATGCCATAGGGCGAGGTCTCCACCAATGTGCGGAAGCGCTGTTCGCTCTCCCGAAGGTTTTTCTCGGTTTGAATATGTTCCTGTATCTCGTTATAGAGTTTTTGGTTGAGTTGATAGAGATCCTGGGTGCGTTCAATCACCTTATGTTCCAAGTGTTGATTAAAGAAGAGAATCTCTTTGGTGAGTGACTTGTGATCGACATAAATTAACCGCATGTGCCGCACTTGTAAGAGCAGTAATGACAATCCTCCGATATAGAGAATGGCCATGTTGGCTGTGCTGTTGGTGTAAAACAGATAAAACAATAAGCCATACAACAACAAACAAAATGCGTAAGGAATATATGTCACCCACTCCTGATGCGACATGCCCACATGAACAGTTCCATGTTCATTTTCTTCCCGTTGGTCTTTGATGGAAAGAGCGGACAGGGACATGAGAAAATAAAAGGCGAAATATCCCAAGTCAATCCAATCGCCTGTATCGTAGGTGTCTTGATACGACAGGGCCGTGTAAGCAATGTCGGTCACCACCACGATGCTAAGTGCCACCACCATCAATCGGATGGCCCGATTGGCCATACGCAACGGATATTTGTACAAGAGCATCACAATGGACCAAAACACCAGGATGTCACCCAGTGGATAAGCGATGACCAGGAGGGTTTTTATAATATCCTCTTGTTGCGAAACAAAGAAGGGATACACCACCAGATACCAAAATATCACAGCGGTGCAGATGAGAATCATGATGAGTTCATTGAGCGCTTTGCGGCGGTAAAAGGCGCTTTTCTCCATATTGGGTAATGCCCACACCCCGGCAATGATAAATGGATAATTCATTAAATACCCAATGTCAGCCAGGGAAGGGTCAGTTTCCAAATGCCATATCAGTTCATTGAATAGCCAAAGCAAATCGCCCATGAACCAAAAGAACATTGACAGGCTAAAGAATTTTAAGCTGCTTCGATAGTCTGACGGAGTTTGGGGATGTTGCCACACATAAAGCAGGATGCCAAAAGCCATGCCCGAACAAGCCAAAAAAAAGAAATTGCCAAATACCAGCAGTGGGGTTGCCGGAAGGATGGCATAACTCAAAACAGCCATCATAAACAGGCCAATGGTGATACGGATCAGATTTTTAAAATTGATCATTCGGTGTCGTCGGATGTGAGGAAGGGTGATTGTCTCCATAATTTCTTCTCCAACCCCAAGTTCGTACATTCAGGGAGCAATGTCACCTAAAACAATGATGAAATGATCTGTCATGCCCCAAAACACGATAAAAAGGGGGCGCTCCCCCCTCCTTTTGTCCTAAGATGGGTGCGATGAATGACGGAAAGACGTAATTTTGATGCCCAATAGATTCGGATGTTGGAATGCCTGTTGAATGCATTACAACCCAGCATTAACTCATCTTCATCAACGTGTCTGACTAATAACTCACACTGAGTTTCAGTGAGAAAACATGAGAACCAGTGAGGCGAAGAAACCTCAGTGTAACTCAGCAAAGGGAGTTATATAGTCGTCTGTTCTGTGATGAATCAATGTATTTCAACATTTTAAAGGTGCCTGAAAGGGCCGAATCGTCTTTACCGATAATGATAGCGTTTTGAAAACACGTCCCTCTTCTGTTGATTTGTTTACCACCTTTTTCAAGATTGGTTTTTTCACCTTTGGTGGCGGGTTGGCCATGATTCCCTTCATTCAGGCCGAATTCACCACCAAAAACAAATGGCTCACGCAGGACGACATGGTCGACATCATCGCCCTGTCGCAATCGCTGCCGGGCATTATTGCCATTAACTCATCCATTTTTATCGGGTTGCGGCTGCGGGGGCTTCCCGGCGCTTTGATGGCTGCCTTGGGAACCATTTTGCCGGCTTTTCTCTCCATCATTGCCATTCTGGTGGTGTTGGTCAATTTCGAAGAAAACTTCTACGTCCAAAAGGTGTTTACCGGCATCAAGGCCACGTCGGCCGCCCTCATACTCGATACGGTGATTCGTTTGGTGCGGTCGTCGCTCAAAAACAGGTTCGCCTGGGCCATGGCGGCCATCACGTTTTTGCTTATCACCATCTTCAATGTCAATGCAGCCTGGGGAATTCTCATTGGAGCCCTCTCGGGATGGATTTGGTTCGTTTACATCAAAAAGATTTAACGCTATGGCATATCTGCAGCTCTTTTATGTGTTTTTCAAGGTTGGCATTTTGGGTTTTGGCGGCGGATACGCCATCTTGCCCATGATTTATCAGGAGATACAGACGTTTGGTTTTATCACGCACGATGATTTTTCGAACCTGGTGGCTTTGTCGCAAGTCACTCCGGGGCCCATTGCCATCAATGCTGCCACGTATGTGGGGTTTAAAACGGCCGGCACGCTGGGTGCCACTGTGGCCACTGTGGCGGTGACGCTGCCTTCGCTCATGCTCATTGTGATTGTGTCGCATGTGCTGAGTAAGTTCAAGGAGAACGTGGTCATTCAGGGCATCCTCAAAGGCATTCGGCCGGCCACCATCGGGCTTATTGGCTCTGCATTTATCTTTCTGGGGCAGGCGGCTTTTATGAACAGTACTTCTCTCCTGCCCGATGCTCAACTGACATCGTGGCTGGGTGCCGTTCAGTGGGAGGCCGTCATCATTTTTGTGATCATCTTTGCCCTGATGCGACTCACCAAGCTGGGCGCCATTTTATTGACGCTGGTGGGGGCGCTGCTGGGGTTGTGTTTGCCGGCCTTGCATGGTTAAAGGCTCATCATCGCGTCGATTTACTCCTATTTTGTGGGCATTGTTACCTATGATCTCTGTTGTGTGGCTATCAATGAAAGACAAATTATTGAACTGCGCGCGGCATCGAATCACAAGGTTGTGTGGGGTTAATTGCGTCCAATAAAATGTGTACACAAACATCCACCGAACTGTGGTCGGTGGTGATGGTGACATCGGGGTGTCGGGGGGCTTCGAACAACGAATCGATGCCGGTGAAGTTTTTGATTTCACCCCGATCGACTTTCAGGTAAAAGCCTTTGGGATCGCGACGGCGGCAGGTGTCGAGCGATGCCTGCACATACACCTGAGTCAGCGGGGTATTGTGCAACACCTGTTGCATCACCCGGCGGGTCTCTTCGGTAGGGGTGATGAAACTGCACAGAGTTACGAAGCCCGATTCCATAAACAGCTTGGCCACTTCGGCGCTGCGGCGGATGTTCTCGAGCCGATCCTCGAGCGAAAAGCCCAGGTTACTGTTCAGCCCCCGGCGTAGGTCGTCACCATCGAGCTGTTTCACGGCAATGCCTTTCTGCCTCAGCGTTTTTGCCACGGCATCTGACAGGGTGGTTTTGCCGGCGCCCGATAATCCAAAAAACCAAATGACTTGGGGTTGCATGTTGAAAGGTTTCATAATTTGAGTTAAGTGATGGTCTATCTATGGGAAACTCGGTGACTTCTTTGTGTAACGCTGAGGTATTATGACACTGAGTCAAAATAAACGCAAAGGCGCGAAGGCGCTGAGTGATATTGTTACGCCTTGCGTTAAAATAACAAAGCAGATAACTCAAAGAGTTATAAAGTAGTTGAACTGAGTTTTCAATGAACACAGAGGCACAGCGTTTTTTTTGATTATCATTTAAGGTTGAGAAACTTTAAATCTGTGTTAAAATAATAAAAGCAGATAACTGAAAAGTGTTACATATTAAGAGTCGCAGAGTCGCGGAGGGAATGATTGAGTTATCATTCTCCGCGACTTAGCGTCTCTGCGTTTACAAATCACTCATTGAGTGGATTAGTTTTTGACAATTTTCACGGTTTGTGTGTCACCATTCACGGTTACACGCACCAGGTAGATGCCATTGGGCATGGCTGACAGGTCGATGTGTGCGCGGCCGTTTTCAATGGTGCCATTCAACAGGCGTGTGCCGCTCAGGCTTTCAACACCATAAGTGCCCGGTTGGTCGGTGCCCGTTTCGACGGTCACACTTCCGGCGGTGGGGTTGGGAAGCACCGACAGAGGCGAGCCGGCAGCGAATGACGACGACGAGGCCTTTTCTTTCACCTCGATGGACATGCTGAGCTCGGTTTTGTTGCCGGTTTTATCGGTGGCTGTCCAGGTAACTGTGTGGGTGCCCACATCAATGGATTCTCCGGCCAATGTGCTGCTGTTGTTGAAATTGTTGGTTACAACCAACCCATCGCAGTTATCGGTCGCTACCAACGGATCGAATTCGGTGCCGTTAACGGTATAGGTGAGTGTTCCGATCTCGATTTTTACGGTAGCATCGGCCGGTAGAGTCAACTCCGGTGCGGTGATGTCGGTCCAGAGGTATTGACGGAGACGGAAAGTGGGGTTTAGTTTGTCGGTATCATACACAAACACGTCCAGACCACAAGTTTTATTTGTAATACTGGTGAAGGTATTATAGTTTGATTTGATAACATCACCATCAGCAGACATGTAATCCTGATAAACAAATTCATTGTCACTATTCTGGAGATATACCTTTATAGCTTCACTTTCATTCGAATATCCCGAAACAAACAAATCAAGATTCCCATCATTATCAATATCACCAAAAGAGATAAAGTTAACGGTACCATTCCCAAAAGAAACGAATTCTTCGCCCGCTTTGAGTGCCACAGGCGCTTGGAAACCGTTTTCGGTCTGCGCATATTGATAAATCATTCCGTCATTATTGGAAGGCACAAAGAGGTCAGGATAACCGTCACCCGTTAAATCGGCAAATTCAAAATTTGAGAACCGATCGATTAATAATTTGTCAGTCCCGGTCATGATGATTTCACCTTTGATTAGTTGATCATCTTGACTATAAGCATATTTCTGCAGCTTGAATTTATCAATAAAATTTATGATGTCATAAGAATCATACTCCGGGATGATCAATTCAAATTGCCCGGAAGGATCTAACTGCGTTAATGAAAATCCACGATTGCTTGTAATGAGTGTGTTGTTTTCACTCAAATATTCCTGAAAAATAAAATCTCCATCAGAATTGGCTTTTGCAGTTCCAATATTTGAATTGGAACTAAAAAACAATTCAAGTACGCCGTCATTGTTCAGATCAACCAACGTGAATTCTGTGAAAGGCGCTTTATTTAACATCGATTCGGTAGTCTTTAAGTTTTCAGAACTACTAAATGTTCCTGGTATCTCAGTGTCCTTATAGAGATTGATTTTATCCCCGTTCAGGTTGCACACATCCAATATCCCGTCGCCATCTACATCGGCAATGGCACCCATTGGCGTTTTGGGGACATATTGCGCATCTTTTACAAGAAGATAATTAAAGTTTGTAAATGTACCTGTACCATCATTGGGGTAATATCGGAGTTCACTTTTAGAGCGGTCAATGAAATCAACTTTACTATCGCCGTTAATATCGGCCATATCGAAGTCATATGAGTCGAAAGCTGTGCCATTTATTTTTAGAGGTGTCGAATTAGAGAAGTTCCCACCTTCATTTTTAAAAATCATCACGCTATTCGTACTTGGAATTTGGGGTTCATATGAATAATTCTGAAACCCTATCAGTAAATCAACATCTCCATCCCCATCCACATCGGCCATCTTAAGCGAATTAATCCATGTGAATGGGTGTGATAGTGAATTGTCTTTTTTAAAAACTCCGTTGGTGTTTTTAAAAATTTGTATTTCAGATGAGTACCACGCATCATTAGATGCTATTAAATCTAAATCCCCATCAGAGTCAATGTCACCAAATGTAAGAATGCATCCATAATCAATCTTGATTTCGGAATTTAAATCATTTTTCAAAGTGCCGTGACTAGTAAAATTCCCGATTCCATCATTTAAGAATTCGTTAATGGTACCATTGCGCATTCCTAGGTATAAATCCTGATCGCCATCCTGATCCAGATCGGCAAAAGCCATACTAATTGTTCCGGTGGCTTCCAGATCAGCGGTCTGAAACAGCTTCACATCCCCCTTGAGCTTGAATTCCTGGGCGTTGGCCGTTGCAGCAGTGAGCACCAGGGCCAATGCGGTACCTGCCAGGCGGATGCCGGTGTGGGATTGCATTTTTTCGAGCTGGTGAAACACCGTTTTCAGCTTGTTGAGCAGTTGGTTATGCTCATTGGCATCCATGGCCACGGCCAGCCGCTGGTGCACCTTGTTAAACTTCGCGACCAGTCGGTTCCACTGTCGCCATTGGCGTACAAAAAGTAGTTTCTTCCTCATGAGGTATTGTTTTTATTATTAAAAAACACTACTGACCGACAAAAAATAAAATAAGGGTTACCGCCCGAAGGTTTCACCCTATAGTTGTAGATTTATGTTGCGAAACAAAATACAACT
>NZ_QKZK01000017.1 GCF_003254275.1 Breznakibacter xylanolyticus
ACACATTAGAATTGTCTTAACCAAGTTTTACGACAGGTTACCAACCTTTCGTACAGCCATTGCCATGCCCGTTTCCATCGTTTCCACCGTTTCCATCGCTGGAAATGGAAACGGTGGAAACAGTGGAAACGGCATCAATGATTGAATTATGTGAAAATCACATATGTTTTTTATTAATCTTTAATTTTTTACATCATGAAAAGTAAAATTTTCGAAGTGCCAACCGAGTTGTTGGCTGAATTTTCTGAACTGTTGTCCGAGAATGAATTGGTCAACGAGATCCAAGGCAGCACCGAGGATGATGAAATCATCATCGAAGTGAGCTATTCGACCAAGCAGAAAGCAACCATCCATGAATTAGAGGATTGGTTGGAAGATGCGCTGGACGAATTGGACGAAGAAGATGAGGATGAAGACGAAGATTCGGACGATGATGAGGAGTCAGAAGACGAATAAGTGACTTTGACTTCAAGAAAGGAACCCCTTTTGCGTGATGCGAAAGGGGTTTTTTATTGTTTCACCGTAAAAAGACGAACATTTTGAGCAAAACCATGGAAAAAGCACCCTTTTTACAGACACATACCTCAAAAAACGTGGGCAATAGCATAAATAAACACCTTAAAACATCGCCTTACCCTCACAAAAACAGACATCAAGCATAAAACATCAAAAAAACCCAAACGAAATCAAGCACCATCAAGAGAAATATAAAGGGAAATAGTGTTTTAGTAATTTTATCGTCCTGAGGCTGAAAAGCCTACCTATCAAAGAAAGGAGAAAATACTTTTAAAAATGTTTTAGTAGTGTTTTAGTAACCCCAAAAAACAAAGGCCTCACATCTCTGCAAGGCCTTGATTATCAGGGAGCGGAAAACGGGACTCGAACCCGCGACCCTCAGCTTGGGAAGCTGATGCTCTACCAACTGAGCTACTTCCGCGTTTGGTGTTGCAAATTTATTGTTTTTTCCATCCCGTCCAATTCTTAGCGCAAAAAAAATGCGCATCGCCCCACCGTAATTCACGGCCATCCCCCTCCCGATGCATCCTATCTCATTCTTGCACACACATCTCACCCAACCGTTGGCCAATGAAATCCCCTGCCCCGATTTTGACTATTTTTGCACACAAATCATCCCGTCATGCAACCAGCCAAAACAACCAAGACCAATGCCGTGCGACAACTCGAGGCCATGGGCATCAGCCATCAACTGGTTCCCTACCAGGTAGACGAATCGGATTTGAGCGCCACCACCCTGGCACTCAAACTGGGACAGGACATCGAGCAAGTGTTTAAAACCCTGGTGCTGCGCGGCGACAAAACCGGCGTGCTGGTGTGTGTGATCCCCGGCGGCGAAGCCCTCGACCTGAAAAAAGCCGCCAAAGCATCGGGCAACAAAAACGTGGCCATGGTGCCCATGAAGGAAATACTGGAACTCACCGGATACATCCGGGGCGGGTGCTCACCCCTTGGCATGAAAAAAAACTACCCACTTACATCGACGAGACCTGCTCGCTGCAGGCCACCATCTTTGTGAGTGCCGGCGTCAGAGGGCTGCAAATCAGCATGGCTCCCGACGACCTCATCCTCTGTTCCGGGGCACAGGTGGCCGATTTGATTTAAGAAAGAAGTGTCTGAGGGGCTAAGCAACGAATCGACGAAGTCGGTTTGCATCGCTAAGAAAGTGCCTGAGAGAAAATAAGCAGAGCATGCAATGGATGTAAGATCAATGTCGTTTCATGAAGAGAAGAAGACGTGAGACAATGAAACAGATGATGAGATGAGGAAAGATATTTAGATCTGTTCAATCTGTCTGCCGCTTATAATTCTTCTTGTCTTTTATCCGATTCTCACTGACGAAACAACATTGGATGTAAAACATTTCTCAACACACTAAAGCCTCCTTTCATCCTTCGATGCCCATCGACGGCGGCGCATCCAAAAATAAACAGGCACCCCCGACAACATGAGCGTCAACCCCATGAAAGCCTCGCGAGGACGCGCCACGATGGTGTTGACAAACAGCACCCCGCAAAAAAGCACAAACAGTGCCGGCACCACCGGATATCCCCACACCCGATAGGGACGATGAGCCTGCGGCATGCGGTGACGCAGAATGAACACGCCCAACGTGGTGGCTCCATAAAAAATGAACACGGCAAACACAATCATGTCGGTGAGTTGATCGAACGTGCCGCTCACCACCAGCACCGAAGCCCAAAGACCTTGCCACAACAAGGCATTGCCGGGAACCTGCGCCCGGTTGAGACGCCCGATGGCCGGAAAAAAAAGACGGTCGCCCGCCATGGCATAATAGGGACGCGCCCCCGTGAGCACACTGGCATGGGTGCACCCGAGCGTGGTGAGCAAAATGAGCACCGAAATAAACCACACCCCGGCCTCCCCGCCCAGGAAACGCATCACTTCGATGGCGGCAATGCGATTGCCCGAAGCATGCACCTGCTCGAGCTGGGGCACCGTGAGCACCCTCAGGTAAGCCGCGTTCACCAGCAGATATACCACAATCACCGCCAGCACCCCCACCACAATGCCCTTGGGCAACGTCCGGCGGGCATCCTTCACCTCACCCCCGATAAAACCCACCGACACCCATCCCTGGTAGGCCCAAAAAGCCGCCAACATGGCCGTAAAAAATGCCGAAAAGGTCACCGGATGGCTTGCCAGATCGCCAATGCCCCATGTTGCCCCCGACGATGGCGGAGCTGACCGCCAACCAAAAGCCACCATCAAGGCCAAACCGATGACCACCATCACCAATATCACACGACTGAGCATGGCGCCTCCCCTGAGCCCTAAAATGTTAAGCCCCGTCAGCAGCAAAATCAGAACAATGGCCACCGCTTTGATGCTAAAATCGGAAAACGGAAAAAAGAGACCTCCCAGGCTCACCTCCTGCCAGTGGGTCAACATGGGTGGCAATGGCACGATGCTGTGAAGCGACTGGGCAAAAATATAGGCCAACGACGAAATGGTGGCCGTTTGAATCACCGCCAGCAGCGACCACCCGTACATGAATGCGAAAAAACGGTTGTAAATCTTGCGCAAATAGGCATACTCACCGCCCGTATCGGCCAACAGTCCGGCCACCTCGGCATTGCTCAACGCCCCCAGCATGGTCACCACGCCGGCCACCAGCCAGGCCAACAACACCCACGAGGCCGAATGCAACTCGGCGGCCATAGGCGCCACCTTTTTATACACCCCCGAACCAATGATATTGGCAATGACAAACATCACCACAAATCCCAGTCCCAGCGACCGAACCAACGCACGCGAATGTGACATGAATGAATTATTTTATGATAAACAACATGGGCTGAATCGGGGTTATGCGACCCTCAGTGTAACTCAGTGTCATACAACATTATTTCACAGAGTTTTTAATGAACACAGTGACACGGGGCCACAGAGTTTTTCAGATTATGATGCAATATCGTTTAGTTAAGCCCCAATGGGGCGCCAGCAATAGAGCAGGGCAAAGCCCTGTTTAAATGTAAAAAACAAACTCAAGCCCTGAAAGGGCGTAAGCTTACGCCCCTTCAGGGCTCTAAGATTGAGTTTGTATTCATCGCCGGGCGATGCCCAACGCTACTGCTTATCGCCCTTTCAGGGCTTAACTTAACGACATTGGATGATGATGATAGTTTGAGAAACATTAAACCTGTGTTCAATTAAAAAAGCAGATAACTCAAAAAGAGTTATATATGTAGTTACACAAAGAAGACACCGAGTTCACGGAGATACACCACCCCATCACTCAAATTACGATCAATTCGAATCATTCGTGCCATTCGTGGATGAATGATTACTGCCCCTCTTCCAACTGATGTGCCCCGTCGGGCAGGAATCGCACCCGAGGTGGCACCCGGTGCGCTTCAAACAGGTCGTAAGCCCGCTTCAAATCGGCCCACAGTGAACAATAATCGCGGTTTTTGACATAAGCTTTTACCAAACGGGCATAAGTGTCCTCATCGAGAGACGTGCGGGATAGATGGTCATTTCAATGCGTTGCTGACCACCATGGTAAGCCTCCACACAATAAAGATACAGCTCCTTGATGCGGTCGTCAGTCATGGCCAGACACCCCGAGGATTCGCACCCCCCATGAATAAAAATGAGGCTGCCCAACAGCCCTTTCACGCCCCGCACGCTGTCTGAAGCGTTGGGATAATTGATTTGCATCGACAAATGATATTTGCTGAAAGGATTCAGTTGGGTGATGTGATAAAAACCTTCGGGAACCTGCAAATCGCGCACCCGCCGTTTGGGCCCCGTTTCGCCCGACATTTCACAAATGGGGTACGACTTCAACAACACAAAGGTCGTATCCGAGAGATTTCGGCCCCATAACTCCACAACTTTCTCGGCCTTAAACGCCCGCAGGTAAATCCTCAAACTGTCACGATTCAGACCGTGCTCACCCAGAAGCTTCACCATTCCCTTTTCCTTGGCCACATAAGCCTCCCGCACCCGCGTGAAACCCTTTTGCCGATCACGAAACGATGGGATGGTTGCACTCATCATCAAGCCACCAACCATAAAACACAACAACAGATTCTTCATATACAAATATGCAGGGTTTCATTCAACACATTCATTCAACATGCACCCGTCCACACAAGGAACACAGCCCCACCGACACAAGCGCACGCCAACAATAGATCTGCAAAAATACACGAAAAGAATTCACAAAAGTTAAGCCTTCCACCTCTTCATCGTTGAGAACTATTCCCCATTTTTGCAAAGCGAAAACAAGCATTCCCATGATTCATTTCCGAACGACGTATCTCCTGCTGTGCTACTGGTTTTGCACAGTGACGGCGTCATTGGCGCAAAACGCCACGATACGTTCCCTTCAACAACAAATACACACCATCGAACAGCAGTGGGATAAACGGGAAGAGGTTCTCGAATTTCAACTGCATCAAACCGACAACGGCCAAGTGGTCATCAACGGTCAAACCACACTGCCCGAAGCTAAAAAACAAATCATGCAACGGATGCACGAACAGGGCATTGACCTGATTGACTCCCTCCGTCTGTTGCCCGAGGCTGCGTTGGGCGAACACACCCGGGCACTGGTCACCCTGTCGGTGGCCAACCTGCGCGCCAGTCCCAACCATGCCTCCGAATTGGTGTCACAAGCTCTCATGGGAACCCCCCTGCGCCTGCTCGATGTGCACGACAACTGGTACCGCGTGCAAACCCCCGACCGATACATCGGCTGGACCAACGCCGCTGCTCTTCATCTGATGACACCTCAAGCCGGGGAGCAATGGACACAGACTTCGCGCTGCATCTTCAACCAACCGGTGGGTCACATAGTGGAGCACCCCCGAAAAAACAGCCCCACCGTCGCAGACGTGGTGTTGGGCAACCTGATGCAGACAGTCCCCGCCCGACGGGGCTACCTGAAAGTGACGCTCCCCGACGGCCGCTGCGGTTATCTCAAAAAGAAACAATGCCTCCCCTTTGAACAATGGAGTCGCAACGTTCCCCATGGCTCCGACATCATCGCCACAGCCAAACAAATGAACGGCTTTCCCTATTTGTGGGGTGGCACCTCTGCCAAAGGCATCGATTGCTCAGGCTTTGTGGCCATGACCTACCTGGCACACGGCATCGTGCTCAGGCGCGATGCCTCACAACAGGTTCAATGCGGGCAAAGGCTTGCCATCGACAACCCTTTGTTGTTCGAGGCCGGCGACCTGCTGTTTTTTGGCACCTGCGAGCAACACGTCACCCATGTGGGCATTAGCCTGGGTGGGGGACGATTCATCCACGCTTCGGGACGGGTACACGTCAGCAGCCTCATTGCCGGCGACCCTGATCATGTGCCCGACCGACATCTGGTGGCCGCCTGTCGCGTGCTCAATGCCATCGGCATGCCCGGCATCACCCCCATCTCACTTCATCCCTGGTACACCCACCGCCCCAACACCGTAAAACCATGAACCGCATATTTTCCCACCCCCTTCAACTTTGGGGCAGTCTGCTCCTTGTGTTAACAAGCTGCAACGGCACCCCCAATCCGGGTCAACCCACGCCCACACTGCTCGAAAAAATTGAATCGGTCATCGAAGGCGAAGCCCCCGATGCCTACTCTCCGCTTAACGCCCTGATGGTGTTGCCCGAGCAACCCCAACCCGGCGACACCCTCCGCCTGGTCACCACGGGGGGGGGCAACATTCGCAAAGCCAAAATCATTGTCAGCAGCCCCTCTGGGGATTTAACATCCTTATCCTCCCGATCGGGCAACGAACTGCCCTGCTGGCGGGTCGAAACCTATCTGGCACAAACCGAAGGCATCCACGAAGTCAACGTCCTCATTGACGGCAACGAAGTGGCGCACCTCTATTTTAAAGTCGCACCGCGCAAAACCCTGCCCAAGGTGGGAAAAATATGGCACACCCGTCGGGGATGGGATGCAGCCATGGAAACCCTTTATTCAGCCTGGGTCAATGCCCTGTTTTCCGGCTGCGATGAGCAAGCATCGTGGAAAGCCTTGCACGAGGTAACCCAAAACCGCGAGCGCAACTTTTTGCACAACAGCCTTTGTTTAAGAGAAGACGAAACCCAAGGGAGTGCCGTGGTGCAGATGACACCCGACTGTGCCGACAACCCTTTCTTTTTGCGTGCATACTTTGCATGGAAACTCGGACTGCCCTTTGGTTTTCACCTGAGCGACCGGGGTTATTTGGGCAAAGCCCCCAAAACAGGACAATGGATCACCAACGAATCGCCCTCCTCGCACACTCATCCGGTGAAAGCCTTCAACACCCTCATTCGCCGTGCCATGGATGGCGTGCACTCAGGCACGGGACGCACCGCCCTTGACAATCCCGATGCCGACTACTACCCCGTTGCCCTCACGCATCAAGCTCTGCGTCCGGGCACCGTGTTTGCCGACCCTTACGGTCACACCTTTATTGTGGTGAGCTATGTGGCGCAAACCAACCATCGTCCCGGCGTGCTGCTGGCTGTGGATGCCCAACCCGATAAAACGGTGGCCATCAAACGCTTTTGGAGAGGAAACTTTCTCTTTAACACCAACGGCGTAGTGGGCGAACCGGGCTTCAAGGCCTTTCGCCCCATTGCCCTGGTCGATGGCAAACTGCATCCCCTGCCTAACGACTCACTCATCGACACACGGGGATATGCCCCCTACTCGTTGCAACAACGCTCAATGGCGGCCGACTCCTTCTACCTGGCCATGGAACGCATCATCAACCCCCGCCCCCTCGACCCGCAAACGGCGCTGATGGATATGATCAAGGCGCTGCACGAACAGTTGCAGGTGAGGGTCAAGTCGGTGGCAACGGGCGAAGCCTACATGCAAGCCCACCCGGGAACTGTCATTCCCATGCCGGGCACTGCCAACGGTATCTTTTTAGCCGGCGGGCTGTGGGAAGAATACTCCACCCCAAACCGCGACCTGCGCCTGCTCATTGCCATCGATGCCCTGTTGGAACTGCCAAATCGGGTGGCCCTATCGCCTCACGATTTTGACATTCCGGCTCTCACATCGCCTGATGACATGAAGCAAAAACTCCAAAAAATCATCGACAAAGAAACCCAAAACCGCACCATCATCTACACCCGCACCGATGGCCGTGAGCAAACGCTGACACTGGCCGACATCATTGCACGGCGCGCGGCCTTCGAGATGGCCTACAACCCCAACGACGGCATCGAGATACGCTGGGGCGCTCCCACGGGCAGCGACGAACGCACCTCGTGCCGACGTCAGGCATCCCCCCATCAGCAAAAAACCATGCAGACTGTCAGACATTGGTTTGAAAAAAGACTGCATCCACCCACGTAAACCTAAAAGCCCCCTAAATCCCCCAAAGGTGGACTTTGGGGTTGTTTCGTCTTTAATTACTTCTACAACCGTGCTTTGTTCTTCTTCCCTCAGGCACTCTGTCGCTTAATTACTCAGTTACGTTGTCCCTTGCCCTCTTGCACTTTCCTGTCTTTCCACGTTGCCATTGCACTTTTGTACTCTTGCACTCTCTTACTCTCCTGCGTTGCCACTTTCTTGCTTTCTTACTTTGCCCCTTTGCGTTTTCAATAATTTCTTTACATTTGCCGCCGATTTGGTTCTCAACCGGTATCCGCCGCGCGAGATGAAAAGGGAATCAGGTGTAAGTCCTGAACAGTCCCGCTGCTGTAAGCTCGTTCAACGTTGCCAACACACTTTGCCACTGCGGCGCCACGTGCGCTGCGGGAAGGCGTTGGGTCAACGGGAGTAAGTCAGAAGACCTGCCAGATCTTTAATCGTTAACAAGCTTTCGAGGATAGGGCTGGTAACACCGTGACGAATCTCCATGTGCTTTTGATTTTGGTCGTTGACCCGTTGCTGTTGTTCATCTCCCCTTTGTCCCTCCGGCAAATGACATTTATTGATGACAATCGGCATGAGGCATCTGACGTTCCTGTTTTATCTACTCCTTATTTTCACCCACGCACGAGCCGTGGCGCCCGACAACCTGTCACTGCAAGGACGGGTGACCGATACACAGGGCAATGGCGTGCCGCGAGCCGTGGTGAGGGTCGATGGCACTTCGCACGCCGTGGCCGCTGATGACCTGGGTAACTATCAACTGGCACTGCCGCCAGGGCAATACCTTGTGACCATCTCGTCGCTGGGATATATCGACAGCCACCAAAGAGTAAACATCACCACCGCCACCCGCCTCGACCTGGTGTTGGAAACCGCACCAGTGAAATTGCACGGTGTAGAAGTGATGGCCAAAAGCCAAAACCAAACCCTGCGTGAAACAGCTCTGGCCATCAACGCCCTTGACGTGAAGCCGCAGGTCAACAAAGCCACCGATGCGGCCATGCTCCTGGGACGCACCAGCGGACTCATCCTGCGACAAGAGGGTGGCCTGGGCTCCAATGCCGACCTGACCATCAACGGCCTGTCGGGCAACGCGGTGCGCTATTTCATCGATGGCATTCCCATGACCACACTGGGCAGCGGCATCAACGCGGCCAACCTGCCACTCAACCTCATCGACCGCATAGAAGTGTACAAAGGCGTGGTGCCCGTGCACTTGGGGGGCGATGCCCTGGGGGGAGCCGTCAACATCGTCACCAACCCCAAAGAGGTCAACTATCTGGATGCCTCCTATGCCTGCGGGTCGTTTAACACCCACCGGGCCGACCTGTCTGCCCGCTACCACCACCCCAAAACCAAACTGGTAGTCCGCCCCACGCTGGGCTTCAACCATTCGGACAACAACTACACCATGCACAACGTGGAGGTGTGGAACGCCACCACCAAGGCCTTCGAAAGAACCTCGGCCAGACGGTTTCACGATGCCTACACATCGGCCTTCGGGCGAGTGGAAGTGGGCGTAACCCGCACCCGTTGGGTCGATGCGCTGCGGGTGGCCGCTTCGGCAGCACAAAGCCACAACGAGATTCAAACCGGCACGGTGCAAAGTGTGGTGTACGGACAGGCGGCCACCCGCATGGAGTCGTCCGGCGTGTCAGTCATCTACCATAAAAACGACTTCCTCACGCCCCGCCTCTCCACCAACCTCTCCTATGCCTTTACCTCCGACCACGAGACGGTGATTGACACCGTGTACCGCAAGTATCGGTGGGACGGCACCTACACCAACAGTTCGGGCAACGAACGATACGGCCGTGCCCGGTCGATGCGCCGCATCCATCGCCCGCAGCACGTGGCCGACCTCGGCCTGACCTACCCCCTGAACGACCACCACAGCCTCACGTTGCACTATTCGCTCAACGCCATTCGCAACCGGCGCACCGATGACGTGGATCCGGAGTTTGTGCCATCTACCGACCGTTTCGACAAGCACATCACCGGCCTGTCGTACCGCCACATCGGGCGCAACCGCAAGATGGAACAGATGCTGTTTGTGAAAAACTATACCAGCCGTCTTGAGGTGCAACAACAAGACTTGTACTGGATCACAGGTGCCAAAGAGATGGGCGGCCATACCCTAACCACACATTGGGGCGGCGGTCTGGCGCTACGCTACGCCGTGGCCGATGCCCTGGCGCTGAAGGCGTCGTTTGAACGTGCGGTGCGCCTGCCCCTGGCTCGCGAGATGCTGGGCGATGGCATCAACACCTACCCCAACTTGCAACTGACGCCCGAACAGAGTTTCAACGCCAATCTGGGCTTGCAGGGCACCCTCCGGACACTGCCCGGCCATCGCCTTGAGTACGAAACCAACGGATTCGTTCGCAAAGTGGACGACTACATCCGCATGAAGATTACCGAAGCTGAAGGCATGAGCCAATATCAAAACGTGGACAACGTGCTGGTCACGGGCATCGACGGTGAGTTGCGCTATGTTGCCGGACGCACCTTCGACTTGGCGGCCAACGCCTGCTATCTGTACGAGGTGAATAAAACCCGCACCCAGGACAACGGCAAACCCGAAGTCACCTACAAAAACCGCATGCCCAACCGCCCCTGGCTGTATGCCAACGGGATGGCCAACCTGCACTTATACAACCCGCTGAAGACATCTAACACCCGCCTGACCCTCTCGTACGACCTGCGTTATGTGCACTGGTTTTACCTCACCTGGGAGGGGTATGGCGTTCTCAAAAGCAAATCAATCATCCCCACACAGTGGGTCAGCAATGCCGCCCTCACCTTCTCGCTGCACAATGGCCGATACAACCTCTCATTCAATGTCAACAACCTGCTCGACCGCACGGTGTACGACAACTTCATGCTGCAGAAGCCCGGCCGTCACTGCATGGTGAAGCTGAGGGTGTATGTGGGGAGTTGAAAGAAGAGTGGCAGAGTGACAAAGCAAGAGAGTGCAAGAGAGCAAGAGAGAACGAACTCACAATTGATGAAATGGCTCAAAGTCCCCTTTGGGAGATATAGGGCCTATACATAAAAACCAGATGAAATGCATCATATGTAAAGACCCGACACACAGGAGCATGCTTGAAATCATGCATTGTCTTGCGTCTTGATACTTGACTCAATGTCGTTTAATTAAGAGAAAAAGATATCAGACAAAGAGACAGATGATGAGATGAAGACAGATGTTTAGATCCATTCTTTTCGTCTCTTCAGTCTAATCTATCTGTCTTTAGTCTAAACATCTTCTTGTCTCTTTTGAGAATCGCACTAGCTTAACGACATTAATACTTGATACTCATATCTTAATACAATAATAAACAGATGAAAAAACCAATCAACTACGTGTGGGCACTGCTGTTTGCCCTGATGTGTGTGCCCTTTACGGCATGCGAAGACAACAACGATGCTGCTGCAGAGGCTGACCCGCTGGAAACGGCTCACTTCGACATTTGGGTCACCATTGGGAGCACTTCGGGCATGGGTAAAGTCACCACCCAACTGGTGCAGGGCGTCAAGTCGCTCGACGAACAAACGTCCATCGACTTCGAGGGCAAAGGTGCCGATGTGTCGGCCAAGCTCAACCCCGAAACCATTGTAAAGGGGCAATACTATTATCAAATCCCCAAGGAGAAGGATCGCTTTGGCAAATACCGCATCAAGGACAACCAAATTGAGGTGGTGAAGGAATTCGCCTTTGAGCAAAACACCCTCAAGGATCGGCGCTTCACCCATGCCTGGATCAACGACACCACGCTGGTGCTGCTGGGCTCCAATGGTCCGTCGGACAAGATACTGTGGATAAAGGTCAATGCCCATCAGATGACCATCGTGGCCGAGGGTGAACTGGCCTTGCCCGCATTGCCCGCCGGTGGTGCCTTTAACCTGGCAGGCATTGCCGCCTATCGACAGGCCGACCACACTCTGATGTACTCATATGCCAACAGCAAAGACAAAACCCGGTTTTACATGGCCTTTGTGAAGCCCGACAACATGAGCGTCGAAAAGGTGGTTGAAGAATCGCGGGCGCAGTTCATGGCCGGCACTGCTTATGGCGAGCTAATGCAAAGCAAGTCGTTTTTTGATGCCGATGGCAACTACTACCTGGCATGCAACAGCATTCTGCCCAATGCCACCAAAGACACTCAGCAATACGGCACGCTATTGCGCATCAACAAAGGCGAAAAAGCTTTTGACGCCACCTATGTCGGCTTTCAGAAACATGCCGCCTCGCATGGCAAAATTGTTACAGCACAATACCTGACCCGGGGCAAAGCGTTGCTGTATGTGCAAGATCCCATCTACACCGGGGCAGCAGGCTGGGGCAGCGACTTTAACTGCTACTACGCCATCCTTGACCTCACCACCGATGCTCTCACCATTCCTGACCTTCCCTTTAGTGAAGGTACCTTTTCGCAACGCTCGGTGATACTGGGCAAGAAGGCTTACATTGGCGTCAACCCCAAAGAATCGGCTTCGACCGTTCACATCTACGACATCGCCTCGGGCACTCTCACCAAAGGGATAACCATTGCCGAAGGATACGCCTTCGACAGGATTGTGGATTTGCAGGACTAAATTGAGAAAGTGTATTGTAAGAAAATATAGAGGTTTCAATGAACACAGAGTAGGAGTAAATGCTGAGGCTAAGACGCTGAATTAATTTATAACGTCTAACATTTAAATATAAATGCAGATAACTCAATAGAGTTATATAACAGGCAAGGAGACTCTTACACTCCACCATTCTGCACCCCTACACTCTGCAGCACTCCCCTTTTCCCCTCTCTCAAATGTAAAAACCTCCCGCACCAATTGTGCCCGGGAGGTTTTTTTTGTATTGACGTAAGTGACGTATTAGCAACTCCGATGGTGCATCGGACTATGCTCCGATGGTGCATCGGACTATGCTCCGATGGTGCATCGGATTAGGCTCCGATGGTGCATCGGATTAGGCTCCGATGATGCGTCGGATTAGGCTCCGATGGTGCGTCGGATTAGGCTCCGATGGTGTATCGGAAGTTTTATTGCACCGTAAGAATCCTGTCGAACACAGTTGTGCGTGGTTCTCTCAGAAGCTCTTTGCCCACGGAATATTGGCTACCCACCTCAAGGGTGTATTGGCCTGGCTCCAATGGGGGAACCACAATCACCAGCTCTGAAGGTTTGTTGTCCACCACATCCGAAGCATCCACAGCAATGGCATCACCGGTCATTTGATTCACAAAACGAATACCCACCAGTGGATGCTCACCCGCCACCTTGAGCTTGTTGCCCCGGATGCGGAGATTGCGATTGGGAGTCACCCGATCGTTGACCGAGCCTGACTTCACATCAAGAATCTCGGTGATGATGATGCCGGTATCGGCCACCCCCATGATTTTCACATCCACATCACCCAATTCTTTGCGCAATAGGTCACCCTGATTGAATTGGAAAAGCACTGAATGTTTGGCCGGATTAAAAGTTTCCTTGGCACTGTCGAACACCCCCTTGATGTGCGCTGAGGCAGTAAAATAGCCGGTATTGACCGAAAAACCGTCCGACAATTGGTAAGCCATCTCCTTCAAAAAGAGATTCACGTTATGCATCATGGCATCAGACGTGGTTGGGGCTCCGCCACGAGTGACTGCCGCTTGGCAAATGTCTGCCACATTCAGTGTTTTCTCCGATAAAACCCGTGCCATGTAATCGTTGGGACTATCGGTTAGCATATTCAAATAAAGATTTGCTTTAATGCTGTGCTTTGCATTATTCATATTGATAAGGTTTTAAAATTAAACATCGGTTAAGATAATAAATTATTAAAACCATCAATACCTTCACCATCAAAGAATCCATCACAATCAAATGACCATCAAGACCAATACATCAATATCACATGAACAGATGAAAAACAAAAAAACTCTGTGCCCCTCAGTGTCTCCTCAGTGGTTCTCGGTGTCACACAGGATGACGCAGAGATGCACGGAGGTTGCACAGAGATTCACAGAGTTTTATGACAGGGACAGTGTTTAAACCAAGGCAGGGGCTTGCGTTGCCTCGAGCTCGTATTCGGCGACCAGTTGCGCCATCACGTCGGCCACGGATTCTATTTGGGTGGCGCGCCAGGCGTTGGTGCCGGCAAAGGCAAAGCCCTCGTCCATTTTGCCCTGCGAGGCGTTGTACAACACCTGGGCGATGCAAAAGGGGGCTTCTTTAAAGTTACAGGTGCTCAGGCAGTGCCAGGCGCACTTAAAGGGCTTGGTTTCGCCGCGCTGAATTTGCTCCACAAAGGCACTCTTGACCACACGGCCGGGCAACCCCACGGGGCTGTCGATGATGTCGATGCCCGAGGCGTCGGCACAGGTGAGGTAGCTTTGTTTAAAGGCCAGGTCGGCATCGCACTCGTGGGTGGTGACGAACCGGGTGCCCAGCTTCACGGCTTTAGCACCGGCTTGCATGATGTGGTACATGTCGTGCCCGGTGTAGATGCCGCCGCCGGCGATGACGGGTATTTCACGCCCAAACTGCTCCTCGAAGGGACGCAGGGCGCTCACGGTGTCGCGTACCAGCTGATGCAAGGGCACGGGTTCCTGCGAGAGTTCGCTCTTTTTAAACCCCAGGTGACCACCTGCCAGAGGGCCTTCGACCACCACGGCGTCGGGGATGCGCTGGTATTTAGATGCCCACGATTGAAAGATGAGTTTGGCCGCCTTGCCCGACGACACCTTCACCACCAGCTTGGTACGAAAATCGGTCAAACCCGCTTCGGCCAGCATGGCGGGAATCTTCAGGGGCAAGCCCGCCCCCATCACCACCAGGTCGGCATCTTCCTCAATGGTGGTGCGGATGAGCGCCTCGTGATCGGTAAGCGCCATCATCACGTTCACCCCAATGGCGCCGTTGGTGAGGCTTTTGGCTCTGCGTATTTGCTGTTGCAAGGCGCGGATATTGGCTCCTTTAAAATTTTTCATGTAATCGGGTTGACCCATGCCAATGCCGGCGGCCGAAATCATGCCAATGCCGCCTGCGTTGGCCACCGCCGAGGCCAGCCCCGACAACGAAATGGCAATGCCCATGCCCCCTTGTACAATGGGTTGCTTCACGATGAGATCCCCAATCTTCAATGCTTCCATAATTGTGTTGAATGAATTTTGGGGCAAAGCTACCTCTGGGCACCACCGCATAAAAATAATAGGGTCAAACGCCCGTCATTAGGTGCCAATGCACGGTTTAGGGACGAAAACAACAGCTTTAGGGGCGGATGTCAGCCCCGGGGTGGAGGCCTTAAATCAACTCGCGCAGCTTATCGACCATATTTTTGGACACGGGCACGGGAAACGACAGCATCTCGCAAAAAACTTTATACCCCAACGAATTTCCCTCAATGCGGTCGATGAAACGCACGTTGACAATGTATGACCGATGGCATTTGTAGATGGTTTTAAACTCCTTCACCACCATTTCGGCCAGCGTCATGCTGCAGCGCACCATTTGGTTTTTGAGGGTCGATCCATCCATCCAAAACACCTCAATGTAATTGTTGGCCGACCGAATGAGCACCAACGTACTCACCCGAATGGAGAGGCTGTCCTTTTGATAATCGCTTTTAAAGTGAATCATGGGATCGGTGCTCTGCTTGTTATCCCTGAGTTTTTTGTTGAACTCGTCGGCCATCTTCAGGTGGGTGCGCAACATTTTTTGATGGTTAAAGATGATGAGCACCGTGAGCGGGATGGCCGCCATGAGCACCAGCTTGATGACGGTGTAAAAATCGAACCCCATCACCCCCAGCCAGCGGGTATAAAAAAAATAACCCATCAGGATGGTGAAGAGAATCCACAGGTCGTAAAATATCTCCCGTTGAATGTTCCACTTCGACGAGGCAAACAACTTGGGCAGCAAACTGGGGATGTACAATAAGTTCAACACCAGGGTGAAAAACGTGATCACGGCAAACCCTACCATCAAGTAATAGCGCTCGCGCACGCTCAGCAACCCAATGTCGAAAGGCTGAAAAAGCCACATAAACAAAAACACACCAATGGTGATGAAAAAAATCAGCCGGGTGTTGAATTTCAAGTCATCGTTAAAGGGGTAGGACTTTTTGAAAATGTTCAATGGCATGGTCATGGGCGTAAAGAAATTCGGCGAAAGTATGAAAAACAATCCGATGGGCAATACACAAAGGCATGGCCAGGTACGCCCCCTCCCCCAACGACTTCCGTCCCCCGGGCAAGCACCATGCCCTACCACCGGTCAACACCCCATGCGCCCCATCGGTGCATGACGATTGTCCCGTCCTCCGAGGAAAATTCGTCTAAACACCTACCACCCCCTACCAGCCACCGGGTTTTTTATATTTTTGTAACAAACACACATTTTTTAACCACACACATCCATTTTCCAATGATCCATTCACGCCTGCTGCTACTCATCGCCATGGCGCTGTTGCCATTCTCGGGCCTCGTTTCGCAAACCACACCGCGTGTCACTGCCGTTCCGGTGGCGCCGGTGCCCGCCTCGTTCCCCGTCAACTTTGCCCTTCACACCGTGGGCAAGCGTCAGTACGTGGCCTTTTACGACTCGGCTCACCAAATGACCATTGGCATGCGACGCCTCAACAGCCGAAAGTGGCAACTGCAAACCCTCCCCTCACGAGTGGGCTGGGACAGCCACAACTACCTCTCGCTCGCGGTCGATGATCAAGGCCTTCTGCACCTGTCGGGCAACATGCACTCCAGCCCGCTCATCTATTTCCGCAGCAGCCGCCCCCACGACATCACCTCCCTGCAGCCCCTGCATGCCATGACCGGCCACGACGAGGAGGTGACCACCTACCCCGAATTCATGCACAGCCCCGCCGGCGACCTGCTCTTTCACTACCGATATGGCCGCAGCGGCTCGGGTTACGAGGTCTACAACCGCTGGAACCCCGACAGCCTGCGGTGGGAGCGCCTGCTCGACCAGCCCCTCACCGACGGTCAGGGCCGCATGAACGCCTACATGCAAGGCCCCGTACTGGGGCCCGATGGCTTTTATCACCTCATTTGGGTATGGCGCAATACGCCCGACTGCAGCACCAACCACACCCTGTCGCACGCCCGCAGCCGCGACCTCATCCACTGGGAGAGCATCCGTGGCCAAGCGGTGTCCCTGCCCATCACCCTGAGCCAACAGCAACTTCATGTCGATACCACCCGGGCCGGGGGCGGCCTCATCAACATTGGCATCAAAATCGGCTTCGACAGCCAAAAACGACTCGTCATTGGCTATCACAAATATGACCCGCAGGGCAACACGCAATTGTTTTTGGCCCGGTACGAAAACAACCAATGGATGTTGCGACAAATCACCCAATGGAACTACCGATGGGACTTTAAGGGCATGGGCACCATTGTCAACGAGCTGCTCATCGACGCCCCCCAACCTGCCGCCCGCCCCGGTCAACTCACCATGGGCTACCACCACTTTCGGTGGGGCGATGCCCAAATAACGGTCGACGAAGCCACCCTGGCACCCATCGACTCGGGCGCCATCACCACCCCCTACCCGCCCCATCTCGATGTGGTGCGCTCACCCTTTAAGGGCATGCTGGTGCACAAAGTCTTCGACTCGGGACGACCCCCCAAGGGTCATCGCTACCTGCTGCGCTGGGAAGCCCTGCCCCCCAACCGCGACCGCAAACCACAGGGCACGCTACCCCAACCGGGCTTGCTCGAGGTGGTGAAATACTAATGCCAAACACGATGACGCCGGGTGACTCTGTATGGATTTAAACGCAGAGACGCTAAGTCGCAGAGAAAACAAAACGGAGAACGAGTGTTTAGTGTTCAATTTTTCGCGCTTTTGATATTCCATAAAAGACTCAGCGCCTTTGCGTTTAAACAAATAAAACCAATCAAATATGACAAAAATCCTTCCCCTGCTGCTGTTGTCGCTCACCCTGCTGACAGCCAACGCCCAAAAATGCCCCAAGCCCCAGCCCATGAAGACGGTGGTGAATGATGCCCTCGCCTTTGCCACCCAACAAAGCCTGGCCATGGCTCACTCGCTGGCCGACCGCCCCAACCGTCTGCCCCAAACCACCGACCGCTTTGGGCGGCTCATCACCTGCAACTCGGGCTGGTGGGTCAGCGGCTTCTTCCCCGGCGTGCTGTGGTATCTCTACGAAAACACCCCCACCGACGAACTCCGCCAACAGGCGCACCTCATCTCGATGCGCGTGGCCGATCAGCAATACACCACCGACAACCACGACGTGGGTTTCATGATTTTCTGCCCCTTTGGCAACGCCCTGCGCCTGACGGGCGACACCACCTATGCCACCATCATCCGCAACGCCTCCAACTCGCTCATCACCCGCTTTCGTCCGGCCACGGGCTGCATCCTTTCGTGGGACCGGGCCGAATGGAACAAGCAGTGGCAGTACCCCGTGATCATCGACAACATGATGAACCTGGAGATGCTCATGTGGGCCGCCGGGGAATTTAAAAACGATCAGTATGCCCATGTGGCCATCACCCATGCCAACACCACCCTGCAACACCACTATCGCCCCGACTACAGCTGCTACCACGTGGTGAGCTACGACACCCTCACCGGCCGTCCCGAGCTTAAACACACTGCCCAGGGCTATAGCCACGCCTCGGCCTGGGCACGCGGTCAGGGATGGGGGCTGTACGGATACACCATGATGTACCGCTTCACCCGCGACACCACCTACCTCAACCATGCGCGCCACATTGCCGCCTTCATCCTCAACCACCCGCGCCTGCCGTCCGACAAAATCCCCTACTGGGACTTCGACGCCCCCAACATCCCCGACACCTACCGCGACGCCTCTGCCGGTGCCCTCATCTGCTCGGCCCTCATCGAACTGAGCGGCTATGTCGATGCAAAAACCGCCAAACAATACCTCTCGGTGGCCGAAACGCAACTGCGCGCCCTGGCGGCTCCGCCGTATCGCAACGCACCGGGCAACAACGGCAACTTCATCCTCAAACACAGCGTGGGCCACATGCCCAACAATACCGAGGTGGACGTGCCACTCACCTATGCCGACTACTATTTTGTGGAGGCCCTCGTGCGGTATAAAAAGCTCAAGGGGTGGTGAGAGAAAGGGAAAAAGTGCAAAAGAGAGAAAGTGCAAGAGCAAGAAATTAAACGCAAAGACTCAGAGACGCAGAGAATTAATTCGTAACGTTTAATTGCTTAGCGTCTTTGCGTTTAAATGAATCCCCAAACAATGAGTATATTGAATCGATTACGTCTCGCATTTTCAAAACAATCTCAGTCTCCATACCTACTATCATAACTCATTTGAGTTATCTGCATTGTTACTTAAACGCATGACGTAACAAAATAACACAGCGCCTTCGCGCCTTTGCGTTTATTTTTACTCTGTGTTCATTGAAAACTCAACATTCATAAGAACGAACTAATATCCACTAAATACAATACTATGAAACCACACCACACGCTGCTTGGCATGGCTCTGGCCACCACCCTGGCGATGCCGGCGCAAACGCCCGACTGGGAGAACCCGGCGGTTTTTGGCATCAACAAAGAGGCGCCCCGTGCCACCTTTATGATGTACGACAACCGCCACGATGCCATGACCGACCGCTACGAAGCATCGGCCTTTCATCTGCCGCTCAACGGCGACTGGCAGTTCCACTGGAGCCCGACGCCCGATGCCCGTCCCGCCGATTTCTATACTGAAGCGTTCGATGCCTCGGCCTGGAACTCCATCCCCGTGCCCTCCAACTGGGAACTGCAAGGCTACGGCACCCCCATCTACACCAACATCACCTACCCCTACCCCAAAAATCCGCCCCTCATCCCCCACACCGACAACCCCGTGGGATCGTACCGCCGCACCTTTACCGTTCCCGCCAGCTGGGACGGACGCCGCGTGTTCCTGCACTTTGAGGCCGGCACCTCGGCCATGTATGTGTGGGTAAACGGACAAAAGGTGGGCTACAGTCAGGTGACCAAAAGCCCCGTGGAGTTCGACCTTACCCCCTACGTACGCAAGGGCAGCAACCTGCTGGCCGTGGAGGTGTACCGATGGAGCGACGGATCGTACCTCGAAGATCAGGACTTCTGGCGCCTCTCGGGCATCGACCGCGATGTGTACCTCTATAGCACCCCGCAAGTGCGTCTCTCCGATTTCTTTGCCCGGGCAGGGCTGGATGCCGCCTACGTGAACGGCACCCTGGCGGTAGATGTGACCGTGAAAAACAATCTGACCAAAGCCGCCAAAGCATCCATCGGTCTGGAACTGGTAGACGCCGATGGCAAAACCATCCTCTCACAAGATGCCGCGCTAACGGTTAACGCAGCTGCGCAGGCCACTCACACCTTCCGCACCCCGGTAACGGCACCCAAACAGTGGAGTGCCGAACATCCCAACCTCTACACCCTGGTGGTGCGCATGGGCGATGAAATGACCTCGTGCAAAATCGGATTCCGCACCGTGGAACTCAAAAACAGCCAACTGCTGGTCAACGGCAAACCCGTGACCGTGAAAGGCGTCAACCTGCACGAGCACCACGACCAAACCGGCCATTACGTGACCCGAGAAACCATGCTCAAGGACATAGCGGTGATGAAACAACACAATGTCAACGCCGTTCGCACCAGCCACTATCCCCACAGCACCCTTTGGATAAAATTATGCGACGAACACGGCCTCTACCTGGTGGACGAAGCCAACATCGAAACCCACGCCATGGGCGCCGAGTTACAGGGGGGCTTCAACAAAGCCATCCACCCCGCCTACCTGCCCCAGTGGCACGCCGCTCACATGGATCGCATCGTACGACTGGTGGAACGCGATAAAAACCACCCGTCAGTCATCCTCTGGAGCATGGGCAACGAATGCGGCAACGGTCAGGTATTTTACGATGCTTACCAATGGATGAAACAACGCGACAACACCCGTCTGGTGCAGTTTGAGCAATCGGGGCAAAACAGCAACACCGATGTGGTGTGCCCCATGTATCCCGGCATCAACTACATGAAAGAGTATGCTGCACGCACCAATCCAGGACGCCCCTTCATCATGTGCGAATATTCGCACGCCATGGGCAACAGCTCGGGTAACTTTCAGGAGTATTGGACCATCATTCGCAACAGCCCCCACATGCAGGGCGGTTTCATTTGGGACTGGGTCGATCAGGGTCTGCTCACCCGCGACGAAACCGGCCGCCCCTACTGGGCCTATGGCGGCGACCTGGGTGGACACAACTATACCCACGATGAGAACTTTTGCCTCAACGGACTGGTGTTCCCCGACCGCACCCCCCATCCCGGCCTAATGGAGGTGAAAAAGGTGTATCAGGACATCCTCTTCAAGGCCAAAGATCTCTCGAAAGGTATCCTCACCATCACCAACGAACATTGCTTCACGTCACTTGACAATTACCGCTTCACCTGGGAGCTGCTCAAAGACGGCCAACAAACCGCCACGGGCGAGTTCACTGCGGCCGTGGCTCCACTGACCTCCGAAGATGTGACCCTAAAACTCCCCCCCACCGACCTTGAGGGTGAGTGGCTGCTCAACGTCTATGCCCACACCACCCGCGCCACCACCATGGTGCCCGCCGAACATGAGGTGGCTCGCGAGCAGTTCCAACTCGGCAGCAACGACTACTTTAGCCGCCAGACATTCACCCAAACCGACAAAATCAGCATCACCCCCGGCGATCGCCACATCGAGATGAAATCGGCCAACGTGACTGTGCGCATCGACAAACGCAGTGGCCTGCTCTCCTCCTTTGTGGCAAACGGCACAGAGTTGCTGGCCGGCAGCGCCGAACCTAACTTTTGGCGCGCACCCACCGACAACGACTTTGGATACCATTACCCCGTTAAGTTCAACATTTGGCGCACCGCCGGAAAAAACAGCCGACTCGATAAAATTGATGTGATCACCAACACCGAATCAGGTCACCCCGAAGTTCTGGCCTTTGTACAACTCCCCGATGTGATGTCAACCCTTCGCATCCGTTACGCCCTCAATGCTCAAGGCGCACTGTTGGTCGATGCCGCCTTCGAGGCCGGTCAGGCCACTCTGCCCGAGATGCCCCGCTGGGGCTTCACCCTGCCGGTGAAAGGCTCACTGAACCAACTGAGCTACTACGGCCGTGGCCCCTGGGAGAACTACATCGACCGCAACACCTCGGCATTCGTGGGCATCCATCAATCGACCGTTGAGCAACAGTACGTCCCCTACATTCGCCCCCAGGAAAACGGCAACAAAACCGACATCCGCTGGGCCACCCTCACCAACGAGCAAGGCAAAGGGTTAAAAGTTATCGGTTTACAGCCACTAAACTTCAAGGCACTGCGCAACACCGATGCCGACTTTGACCCGGGACTAACAAAGAAACAACAACACACTACCGACATTCATCCTCGTGCGAACATTTACATGAGCATCGACCTGTTTCAAATGGGCGTGGGCGGCGATAACAGCTGGGGGGCATACCCACATGCCCAATACCGCTTTAAGGCCAAAAACTACCAATATGGTTTCATCCTCGAACCCATGCTGTAATTTTGCCAACAGCGATATAAAATGAAACGCCCCGGTTTGCATTGCTTGCAAGCCGGGGTGTTTTGTATCAATGTCACCACATTAAGGAATGGCCAAACAAACCTTTGCATGATGAATAGAAGCACTCCCTTCATCGGCATAACCATCACCCGCAAGAGCCGGCAATGTAAACACCACCCGCAACCCACCGGCCGAGGGGTGTTCAATATAAATTTCCCCGCCATGTTTTTCGATGAACTCTCGACAGAGCACCAGTCCCAATCCGGAACCTTTTTCGCCAAACGTACCAATGGTGCTCATTTTTTCATCAACACGAAACAGGTTTTTCACCTTATCATGTTCCACCCCCACCCCGCGGTCAGTCACACTACATCTAACCCAATCGCCCTCAGTCTTGGCATCGACCCAAACTTTGCCTCCAAAAAACGAGAACTTCACACTATTTGACAACAGATTACGAAATACAGAGCGGGCAATGTAAGAATCAGCCATGATGTCGATTTTTTTATTAATCCGGTTCACAATGGTGACCCCTTTTTGTCGAGCCAATAATTCTACATCTGCCAAGCTTTGCTCAGCCACCGAACGGAGATTTTGTCGCTCAGGTTCAAAACGCAATTCCTCGAGCTGAATGCGCCCCCACTCCAATAAATTATCCAACAAATGAGCTGTTTTAGATGTCGCATCATGTAAATTGTCGATAATGAGCTTCATTTTTTCGTCATCAAAAGTTCTGTATCCCTTTCGCAGAACATCCGACAACCCCATAATCACATTAAAGGGATTTTTCAAATCGTGCGCCACCACCGAAAAGAATCGATTTTTGGAAGAATTGAGCAGCGTCAGGTCATAATTTTCCTGAAGCACCTGCGCCTCTTCGTCCATCTTCTCTTTCCTCAAAAAAATGGTTTGAATACCCGCCCCGACCTGATAAGCGAGCCGTCGTAAAAACGACTGCATATCGGACGAATCGAACTTGTACATTTCGTTAGAAATAAAAATCATCCAGCCCCATATTTGTCCCCGCACCGACAAAGGCATCCATGCCCAGGAACTCTGATGGAATGCACAATTCCCGGTGCGCATCTGCAAGGGATTCTCAGGCTTATCGCCCGATAAGGGACAACACCCCCCGTGATCGGCTCCCGACATCCCCCCATTGGGTAACTCTCCCCGCTGCACAATGGTACGGGGCATTCCTTCGGCCGAGGATGCCGAATAAATACTCATGTAGGGAATATCCAATATCTTTTGAGTAATGTCCCCCACCACATCAAAGAACTCATCTTCGGAAACAGCACTCAAAATGCCTGCCGTCAACTTATTAAACGCCTGCAACTGAAGATTTTTCACAGCTAAACGGCCGTGCATCTCGTCGAGTTTACGGTTCTTCATGATAATTTCATTGTTCTGAAGCACCAAAGCCTCTTCTTTATCTCGGGCATCTTTCAAGGCATTTGACGTATCTAATGCATAGCGCATCATGCGACGTCGCCCTACCACAATAAACACCAGCCCTAACACCAACAACGCGGCATGCACCGGGATTTTCCCATAAAAGAACGAAGCCCAATAGGCCTGATACCTTTCCAATGGCACTGACACGCTCAATCCTCCCCTGATACCGGCCTGAGAAAAAGCCTCGCCGCCATGACACTTCATACACTCAGGCGTGTCGTGCAAAGCCTTCATATACCGAACACATTGACGCCCGTCCTCAGTATCCAGGTTACTGTACTCATCGACTCCTTGCTCGAACATAGTCAACACCTTACGCTCCCACTCATCGGGAGCATTCTCTGGACGCAACAATCTCAAACTGGTAATGTGACCCTTTAATCCAAAACGTTCGTTCCCTAGTTCGTTGACCTGACGCGTCATAAAAGCAGGGTTAACCAATGTGAGATTCACACCATCGGTGGTCACCAAATCACGGTTTGGCAAATGCGACAGATAAGGATTTACCTGAGAACTATCGGTCATCACCACATACACCCCACCTTGGTTCGACACCCACTGCCGATACACCATGTCCTTGACGAATGCACTCTGAGCCTCAGCCAGAGCAAAACGCTGCATGCTCTCATCCTGTAGATGCCAATTCCACCACAACGACCCCATGACAATGGCAACCCATGCCACCATTAACAGATACGAATAACGATAAATTGCCGACAACTCCTTTGTCGGCTCCAAACCGATTCTATTCGGCACGGGACGAAAGGCTGATAAAAAGTGATGCTTAATGGGCTTTTTACGATGACTGCTCATACGTATGCTTTGTTTATATGATTATTACAATCTGATTCCTTCGCCACATGCCTTCATGATTTATTCGTTTTCACTCCCTCCTTTTGCACGAATGCAATGCCCCAATTCATGTTTCGGAAACCACCGGGATGTACTTTTTAACAACATCCAACAATTGCTCTTCGGTAAATGGCTTCAACAAATAGCCATCAAACCCGTTGCACACAATCTCCTCCTGAATATTGTTATAATAATACGCCGTTTGAGCAATCACCGGTAAGCCAGGACGAATGGCTCCAATCAAACGGGTGGCGTAAAAACCATCCATTTGGGGCATCCGCAAATCCATAAACACCAACTTAATATCTGCATTTCCCTGCACACACTCCACAGCTTCAATCCCATCCTTGGCCAAAATGGCCACCACCCCAATTGCCGACAAATACTCGCGAATCACTAAGAAATTTGAAAACTCGTCATCTACAATCAGTACTACGTCAGACATAATCATTCCATTATTAAAAGTTCAATAATTCATTCCAAGTATTTTAATACATCCAATTTCACATCCTCAATTCAGCCCCAAACAACCGTCCATCCCACATTCAATTCTTCTTCACACTAAAATCGACTTTCGACCTCGACACATCAAACTGTTCGGATGACATCACAGGCATTTCAATCCGGAACACAGATCCTCGTCCGGGAATCGATTTTAACGTAATGCTGCCATCCACCAACTTCATGTATTCTTTGACAATAGCCAACCCCAGACCGATCCCCCCATAATTACGGGTCATCCCGTCCTCCTGTTGGCGGAAAGGTTCAAAAATCAAATCCTGAAATGAAGCTTCAATACCAATTCCGGTATCAGCCACAATACAACACAAACGTCCCGCAGAGGTAGTGCACTTAACACCAATGCTCCCAAAGAGAGTAAACTTATAAGAATTAAGAACCAACTGCTTAAGAGCACTCGTAAAAACAGTCGGATAACCAATCACTTGCTTGTCTCCTACAATTTTATAACGAACATTCAACTGTTTTTCGGGATTCATGGTTTTCCCAATCCTCAAGGTCTCAACCACAGCCTTTTCAAGATCAAATTCACTATTGACAATCTTCATCAAATGAGAATTCAGCTGCGCCAATTCAATCACATTGTTCATAATCATCAACAAACGATTGCTGTTTTCATTGATGTAATGCGTATAAAGCGACAAATCGGATGGCGAAATATCTTTCTTCTTCAATAAATTAGAAAAACCAATAATCCCATTTAACGGCGTACGTATTTCATGAGACAAATTACTAAAGAAAGCTGTCTTAAGCCGATCACTCTCTTCAGCACGCTGTTTGGCAGAAACCAAATCATCTTCCATAATTTTTCGCCGCGTGATATCGTCAATTGAAATCAACAAGTGGGTTCCCGATTTCAATATCAACCGTGATATGGAAACCAACAAATAAAGTCGGCGCACAGCACCTTGATTCATTTGCGACACCCATATCTCTTCACGGATAAATGATTTACCGGACACATAAGTTTCACGCGCCATCTTCCTCAACCGGCAGGTTTTACAAACCGGCCCCAACCCACATCCACGGGGATTATTAATGGTTCCAACGCAATTCATCAAATTACCGGGACGCAGCCCACTATAATCACTATTTAAATGAGCCGCCAATTCAAAGCCGGCTCGGTTCAATCTTACCAACTCCCCGTCCCGATTGAGCAACATCAGCACCGAGTGTGTGTGCTCAAACATTTGTCGCAACTGCTCGTCGCGTTCGTGCAACTCATCTTGTTGCCTCATCATTTCAGTAATATCTTCAAACAATATCGCGATAAAGCCTTTTTTGGGACAAAAAACCATGATCCGAAACTTTTTCCCCTCAATAAAACGCTCATCCACACATCGCTTAAATTGTCCATCATTGGCCACCTCTAACAGGGCATCATGCATTTCCACATCGAGATGTGGAATGACGTCATTGATCTCCCGCCCCACAATCTGATCAGATGTGAATCCCAAAATTGTCTCAAAAGCAGGATTCACATCCACAAAAACAAACACATTCATCTCCCTCTGTGAGCTAAATTTGCTCTCAAGCAAAGCAAATCCTGAACTTAAGTTTTCAAAAAGCAATCGGTATTTGAACTCCAACTCCTTACGATATCTGATGTCACGGGCAAACAAAAACAAATGCGCCTGATGATTCACCGAAATGGTACGCATCGACACCATGGCTTCGGCAATGCTCCCATCTTTCAACCGAAACTGAATCTCCACATTATCAATCGAACCTTCTAAAATCAACTTCTGTAATAAAATATCCCGCTGTTGCGGTTCAGCCCAAAAATTTAGATCAAGAGATGTTTTTCCGATGACTTCATGCATCTCATACCCCGAAAATTTCAGAAAATTATCGTTAACCTCCACAAAAAAACCATCGGACAAACGCGTGATACAAATCACATCCGGACTGATTTCAAATGCCATTTTATACTTATCAGTCAAACAGACCGGTTGATAGTCATCAGAATCATGCTCGCATGACACATGAAGTATTAACACCCACATCGACTCAAGTTCAATCGGATAAGCCTCAATTGCACCACGCATCAATTCGCCTGATGGAGACAGATAAGTGACCCAATGATGTAAATGATCAGAATGGTTATAGGCACCGGTCACAAACAACCCCTCAAACCAGTCCGCCTTTTCGGGCGTCAATAGTTGGCCTATAACCAATACGTCCTCCCCCCTCCGATACGACAGCACATGCGTTCCAAATGCAACATTATGACACAATACCTTCCCCCCAGCCCCCAATAGACACATCGGCTCATGAAACCGCTGAAACCAATCAGCTTGAACAAAATCTTCAACCGAAAAACTTGAACACCCCAAGGCATCCACATCTATCTCATCCATCAATGCAACCCACTTCGAAAAATCGCTCAAATCCTCATCCCTTTCGGAAAAAGTAAGCGATTCGTCTTTTGTAATGGAGGTATCAGGACGATCGTAAATCGAACTATAAAAACGTCGTTTCTTCATAGATAAAAAGGTTAGCAACAGACACCCGAGAATTCAACCCCATTCACAAAAATCCCCGGTACAGATAGAAACATTTCATACAATCCAATCATTCCTTCCATCTCTCACAAAAAAATGCCACACAAATCAATCGATTCGGGTTATCGAACACACTCAAATCTCAATCAAGCTATTACGAATTGCATACATCACCAAAGCGGCTGTATTGGCAGAAGACGTTTTGTGCAAAACCCCCTCTTTCATCATCAGAACATCGTCAAATTCCAACGATAAATCCCGTGCAATTTGCTCTGTACTATACCCTTCGCACACCAATTTTAAGATTTCAACCTCCCGCTCTGACAGCGTTTCGCGTTTCGACTCACCAGGTGTTTTTCCAATTGAAGAGATGACTTTTCGCAACAGTTCGTTTGAAAACCAACTTCCTCCGGCCGATACCTCTTCAATGGCCTGAAGTAATTCATGAATCCCGGAACTCTTAAGTACAAACCCCTTCACACCCGATTCAATCATCGAATAATAATAGCGTTCATCACCAAATGATGATAAAGTCAACACCTTCAGATCAGGGATCAACTCAATACCCATACGAGTCGCCTCCACTCCATCCATTTCCGGCATGGAAATATCCATCAGAACGACATCAGGCTGATGTGACGATAACAAATTCAAAAACTCCTTTCCATTAGAGGCTTCCGCAATCACTTTAACCAATCCCTCCATGTGAAGCATTTTTTTTAAGCTCTCACGAAACATCTTATGATCATCGACAATGATAACTGAATACATAGCCATTATTTTTAATTAAGATTCAACACCATACACACCTCTGTACCACAACCTGGCTGACTGTGGATATCCAACTTTCCGGATAATGTTCGCAATCGATTATTCATATTAAACAACCCCATTCCCTTGCGTTTAGCCAAAACATCTTCAACATCGAACCCTTTTCCATTATCCCTACAGCAAACAGATAAAACATTTTCCGATTGCTCTATTGATATAACGATTTCTGAAGCTTCGGCATACTTCATCGCATTGTTAATACATTCGGTCAATACTCGGTACAAAATAATTTCCACCTCTTCGGAAAAACGCCCTTTAATACCTGTTACTTGATAATCAAACAACACTCGATTCACTTCCGAAAGTTTATTGGTAAAAGTCTCCAATGCCGGTATCAATCCAAAATTCTTCAACACGTGTGGACTCATATTAAATGAAATCTCCCGAACGGTTCGATGGGCTTCATCCACCAAATGCTCGGTGTCTGACAAAATAACATGCGGATCCGTCTTCAGATCAGGCATCTGAATCCATTGAACATACATTTTTATGGATGAAAGAATCGGCCCCAACCCATCGTGCAGCTCTTGCGCAAACCGAATACGCTCTCGTTCTTCGGTCTCAATCACCGATGTCAACACCTTACGTTCAAGCTCCTTGCGATACGTTACATCTTGCATCGAGACAAGATAGAACAACTGCTCTGTAAAACTATTTCTGATCAACGAGATATTGGTATGCGTATAAATAACGCGCCCATCTTTTGATTGAATGCGCAGATCCACGTCAATCAACTCTTTTTCTCCATTACGCAATTGCTCAAACATGACACTCGTGTAGTCAACATCTTCGGGAACAACAATATCGCGCCAGCATAAGCCGGAAAGCCATTCTCCTGACATCCCACTCATTTTCTCCATCCGATGATTGACACGACTCCAATTCAAAGCATCATTAAGTATTCCCATCGCAATGTTTCCTTGTTCAAATTGAGTTTTCAACAAATACTCAGTCTGTTCAAACCTGGCTTCAAGCAACTTATCACTCGTCACATCCTTCACAATCATCAACACTTCATTATCGCCAAATGGAACAATCCTTATCTCCAGCCAATAAGGCTCCAACTGTTCACCAGAAGCCAACTCAATCACACGCAAGTTGCGCAACATCAACACTTCCCGTATCGCATCCATCAAACACTCCTCATTCTCCAATCCAAACAAATTAGAAATGTGCTTTCCTACAGCATCATGATGCGAATCAAACGACGAGAAAAAAAGCGATTGTTGAGGAGTTGCCAACACAACGCCCCTTTGACTGACACGAAATAGACGATCGGGCATGGCATCCAATAAGGAACGACAAAAATTCTCACTCTCCACTAATCGCATATTTCGCTCCACTCGTTCAGTTATATCCATCAAAACCCCATCAATTAAATAACCTCCGGGAGAATTGACTGAGGCGATTTTGCCCGATTCCCAAATCCATCGTACATCTCCACCCAGCGTAATGATTCGGTAGTTTATTTGATATGGATTATTTGACAATATCGCTTCTTGAAACTTCTTCCAAACCATCATCCGATCCTCTGGATGCACCAAATCCTGAAGCCCCATCTCCTGACTTAAAAACAATTCACTGGAATAACCGGTTAACAGATAGCAACCTTTACTCATAAAGGTCAACGACCGATCTGCATTATTCAAACAAGTAAATACAGTGCCGGGCAGATTATCCATCAATGACATCAACTGCCTGTTGGATTGCGAGAGGGCACTTTCGACATACTGCTTCATTTTGGCAGTACGCACATTTTCAATAATGTAACCGTTTAGAGCCAAAAAAGGCGTTAAATCATCCAGAATCTCATCTTCGCGTTCGGCCTCAATATTTAAAAGACAAATTACAGCAACTACTCCATTCTGCTTGATTGATACCGGAATAAATAAATATGACTTCACATCCTTTTTACCAAAAAATTTCCCCGCTGGATCATTATCTGAAATCTGAAATGAAGACAAAGGGCGCGACAGCGTAGCAACCCTTCTACAAAGATCAACATAATTGGTCACCCGATCTCCTGCGGTTTTCGGGACAGAAAAATGCGTTTTATCAATTTTAACACAATCGCCAAAATGGTTTAACAACCTAAAAAACAATTCACCGGAATCAGATGTTTCGACCTCCCACATCATGCCTCCCCGAGCATTTGCAACAAGGGTCATTTGCTCTATCAAGTGCCGACAAATATCTCCAAAATGAGATGTCCGTCCTAACAACTCCACCATATAAGCAAGCACACTAAGGACTTCAGATTTGTGAGCAGCATTCATCTGACAATTCTTCCACTCAGAAATATCTTCAATCATGTCCACCTGCCCAATGGCAATCCCCATGCTTGATTGTAGCTTTAATTGCTGAACCTTAAACCACTTTTCGGGCATATCTCCGGGTTCTTTGAGTTTGATCTCTGTCATTGAAGCGCCATTTTTCGCCACCACCATCTCATCCGTTTTAAGAACCTCCCAAGCAGGATCTGCCAATTTCAGCTCGTCAAATGACTTACCACTCAATCGCTCGGGTGCTGCCACACATAATTCATAAGCAAAACGCTCATTACAATACAAATAACGTCCATCAACACCCTTAATACTAACCCCATATGGCATAACTTCCATGACAGATTTCATCAACTGAATCTCGTTATGCAATTGACCGGACAAATACTTATTTTCTCGATACAGCATCCGGATATAAACCATCATGCCTATCAATAATAAAAGCGCAATAAGAACAGTTACGCCCATTAAATATTGCGACAACGACAAATCCCCCGTAGAAGCATCTATTACTTGCCCCATGGTTCCATACATATTGAAGTCGATATTTGCCAAACAGGTCATAACATAGTTTTCCAATGATCCATCAATCAAGTAAGTCACTATATTTAGAGACTTTGCCCTACATCGAAAAAATCCATAGCCGGCTGATTAAATTAAATCAAAATCAGCCGGCATTGGGTTGTAGATTAAAAATTAAAATTGTTCGTACCCCTTATTTGAATCTAAATCATCCAGAACAATGGCCAAACCTTTTTTCTCTGTTTTTCCATTTCCTCCGGTCGATCCACCGCCATTCCCTTTGTGATGCTGCAACGGAGCAGTACGCCGCTTCTCTTGCAATTTACTTTCCTTCTTGCCTGTATTAAAGAAGGAAATCACTTCTTTAAGCATATCAGCTTGTCCGGATAATTCTTCTGAACTAGAACTCATTTCTTCAGCTGCAGCAGAGTTTTGTTGTGTCACTTGAGAGAACTGATCAACCGCTTTAGCAATTTGCTCAGCCCCGGCACTCTGTTCTCTGCTGGCCATGGCTATTTCCTGCACCAGTCGTGCTGTTTTCTCAATATCGGGAATAATCTTATTCAACTGAGTACCGGCCTCTTCTGTCAAACGAAGACTAGAGGCAGATAACGAGTTGATTTCCACCGCCGCTTTTTGACTCACCTCTGCCAGTTTGCGCACCTCTGCAGCAACTACCGCAAATCCTTTTCCATGTTCCCCGGCTCTTGCGGCCTCTATCGCAGCGTTAATGGCCAGAATATCGGTCTTTTCAGCAATATCATTAATCACACGAATCTTTTCGGATATTAACCTTATGGCATCCAAACTTTGAGAAGAAGATGAACTCACCTCAATAATCCCCTTAGCCGAAGCAGTCGCAATTTTCTCGGTTTCAATAGCATTCTCACTATTTTGCTGAATAGTTCCCGCCATCTCTTCAACAGACGAAGATACTTCCTCGGCACTTGCTGCTTGCTCATTGGCTCCTTGAGCGATTTGCGTAGCTGTCAGACTCATTTCGTTACTTCCCGTAGCCACATTCTCCGATGCATCCGTAATCTGTGCCACTATTTCATTTAGCTTTGCAACCATTTCGGAAAGTGATTGCATCAATAAATCGTTATCAGATCGTTTTTCAAGGCGAACAGTTAAATCTCCATTTGCAACCAATCTTGCTTTTTCTGCAATTAATTTCATCGCTTTTACAGAATCATCAACAGCATTGAAAATCTGAGCAAATACCAATCGAGCCTCTTTGGTATCTTCATCACCGATTTCAGTTTCAAGCACCAAATTCAATTCGCCTTTTGCAAACAAACTTAAGTTTTCGGTTAATCGTTCTGCATGCAACGCTTGGTAATCCCCTATTTTTTGAGCTTTAGAAAATGCAGTTTTTATGGCAGTCTGATCCGTAATCACCTCAAAAGCCCCCACAACGGCGCCTTTATCATCCTTAATGGGCACACCGGAATAAGCAATATCCAAACGAGTATTGCCAGGACGCGCAACTGTTTCAGAATTAACCCGTGATAGTGATCGCATTGCTCTATTACAAGCACATTTCTCGGTCTGGCAATCTTCAGTCTTAAAAAATTCATAACACTTCATGCCAAATAATTTTGTTGGTGTCGAACCACCTAATTCAGCACCAGCCTTATTGATATACTGGATTGTATAGTCTGCATCTAAAATCAGAGCAGGAGTTGGCATTGCGTCAACATAACCGGCAAGTGAATGAATGGTCGAATTCATCCCCTTCACCAATTGGTACCATGAGCCGGTAAACTGAGACTCATCGGCTTTCACATTTAAACGACCTTTAGCAACCTCTTCTGTTAGCATTTTCACTTCACAATTAAGCCCTCCTAAAATGTCGATGCAACGATTTATATTATTTTTCACCAAATTGAAATCCCCATTGTAATTGGCTGTAATTTTTTCAAGTTGATCCCCATTGGCGATTTTTTGCATATAATCAGCTGCCATGTTCATGGGCTGTACTAAGGCATCTAAAGTTCTGTTGAATCCTTCGGGAATTGAGCGTAACTCAAAATTAATTTTTGACACATCCGCACGCGTATTCAAATCCCCGGCAATGGCACCATCGACCAATAAATTAGTCTCAGTCATAAAATCTTTAATAATCTTACGAATATTGCCCGAAATAAACAATCCGATACCTATGGCAAGGATAAACCCAAAAACAACAAGCACCATCATTATATTAGCTGCTTGATTGGCCTTACTAATGTTATCTTGCGATAGCAACTCTCCCTGCTTTACCTTGAACTCCAACAAAGCATCCATACCTACCTGTGCCTCGCGATATGGAATAATCAATTCACTGAATATATATTCATTAGCCTCATCATCCTTATTAGCCAATGCCAACATTTTCAACTTTTCAACACCATCACGAAACTGATTGAAAGGCACAACAAACGCATCGTATTTCATTCTTCCCTCCTCGTTGACGATACCTTTTTCATAAGCCCCGGCATACAAATCGACACTACCCAGAATTTCATCTATCAATTTTGCACCTTTTACAATCTCTTCTTTTTCTGTTGCCTGTATCATATCTCGATAGGCAGCACGAATTCGTTGAAAATTGTCAACAGTATTTGCCAAGTTCCCCAACTGAACCGTCACTTGTTCATAAAGTGCTTGATCTTGCTTTTCAATCCAAGCTAAACGAATGGATCCAAAAATCCCAATAAAAGAAGCAATCATCGACACGACAATAAACCCGGCAATTAACTTTGTTCTTATTGTTAAATTCTTCATTTGTCTATAGTTTTATAATTCATATTTTCATTTCAAAACGATTCAGTCCCCCATCGGACATCGTGAAATACCATCTTCAATTACCTATTCCATTAAAGCAGAAGATTCTGAGAGCTGTTGCACCAAAGCCAAATCCCCCACAGAAAATACCTTTTCGACATTAAGCATCATAATAAATACCTCATCCCTACGAATGGCTCCTGAAATAAACTTGGTATTATAACTAATTCCCATTTCAGGCACCGGCTTTATCTCATCCGGCTCGACTTCAATCACATCCTTAACAGCATCAGCAGTAGCCGCAATCAAAACACGTTGCTCTTCATTATGAATATCAAACACGATGGTAATACTGCGTTGATTATCGTCTTGCAACTCAAGGTTAAACTTCTTTCGGGTATCCACTACAGGCAGAATGTCCCCCCTAAAATTGATAATTCCCAAGATATGCTCGGGTGTTTTGGGAACTTTGGTTATTTGCTGATGTTGCAAGACTTCCAAGACCTGGTCAACATTCACGGCAAAATACTCCTTCCCCAAAACAAAGGTGAGATAAGTTGATTTTTCCATTGTCTTATTAAGTTTTAGTCAGGTTATTAATCCATATTTTATAAATAACATGCGCTGAATGTCAATTAAGCACACATAGTTCATCTTTTAATTTATCTGTATCCAGTAATAGCACAATAGAACCATCCCCATAAATGCTGGCACCTGACAGATATTGCTGATCCGAAAAACTACGCCCCAACGGTTTTACCACAGCTTGAAATTCACCAACAATTTGATCTGCAACAATGGCATATCTCTTGTCCTGCTTATTAATGATGATCAATTTCTCTTTTTCGGGCGCATCGACCACGCCAGACAAGTGCATGCGCAACGAAACATAAGGAATCAGTTCCTTATTGAATTCAAGCAAATTACTTTGGCGATCCAAAATTGAAGAATGGTATTCCATCCCACAGATTTCGACATCTTCCATGGGTATGGCATACTTGGTTCCGTGTGATGTAACCAATAGTGTTTCTATAATTGAGATGGTTTGCTGTAATTTTATATGGAAACAGGTTCCTTTTCCGATTTCCGAGTCAATGGTAATCTCACCGCGTATTTCACGAATGCGACGCATTACAATATCCATCCCGACCCCCCGACCAGAAACTTCACTCACATTACTGGCAGTAGAAAAACCAGGCAAGAAAATCAAATCAAGAATTTCCTTGGTTGACAAATTAACAGACTCATCCACAAAACCTTTTTCTCTTGCCTTCTTAAGAATCTGAGCAGGATCAATCCCATTACCATCATCAGAAATATCTATATAAACATAATTACCTGATTTGCAAGCAGAAAACTTCACAACTCCTTGTTCATCTTTCCCCTTTTGCTTTCGTTCATCCGTTAACTCTATACCATGATCAATACAATTTCGCACCAAATGCAAAATTGGCTCGGCAATCACATCGATGATATTCTTATCCAATTCAGTTTCTTCACCATAAGTCTCAAACTCCACTTTTTTACCTAGATTTTTGGACAAATCGCGTATCAATCGGCGAAAACGCCCCAACATCTCTTGTAAAGAAACCAACCGAATACTCAAAGCGATATCACTAAACAACTTAGATAGTTTATCAATTTTTTCGGCAGATTCCTGAATTCTCAAGGTCTCATTAATTCCAAGTGACAAGATTAATTCCGATTTGGCAGTCACCAACTCACTGACTAAATACATCAGATTATCCAGTTTTTCGGCCTCCACTTGGATGCGACGAGCACCAACCACATTGTTTTGATCTCCACCCTCGGTGCGAATACGCTTTGTGGCGGGCATGGATGAAGTTTCAGCAATAAAAGTTTCGTCACCAACCAAACGTTCTGATAACTCCCGATCGCGTTTATCAAGATCCTCTTCATTAAAGATGTTGAAATCGGCGATTTTTTGCACTTTACAGTAATCCATTACAAAAATCAGCGCATCCTCAATATCGTCATATCCCTTATCGGTAATCAGAAAAATATTCCAATAGACAGATGAATGCTCAGCATTGGGTGGATGTATTTTATACTGCCCTAGTAAAAACAAATCATGAAACGTAATAGAGAGATTAATACATCGCTTGATTATCGATTCATCCGGATTAAACAAGATGTGCCAGGTTGAAATATTAGAAATAGACTCAATTTTACGCCTCACATAATGCGTTGCCTGCTCAATACCTTTGTTTTTCAAAAAGTACTGGATATTTTGAAAAACAACCTGTTGATTTTCGATATTGGTCTTGACCTTAAAATCATAATCAGACAATAAATTACGTATGTGATCCGCAACAGAAAAGGTTAAATCCAATAATGATTGAGAAAGTTCCATGGTTCCCTCACGAATCCGATCGTAGAGACTTTCGAGTTCGTGGGTGACTTCTGTAATTTTATCATAGCCAAACATCCCGCTAGATCCTTTGAGTGTATGCATCACTCTGAAAACCTGATCGATTTTAGAAGCATCTGCCGGATCTTTCTCCAAGGCAATCAGATCATTGTCAAGCTGAACTAAAAGATCTTCAGCTTCTTCTATAAATTTCTGTCTAAATTGAAGCACATCCATAGCCATCAAATTGAATTGGGTTAAAGGCTTTATGCACCCAAAAGCGTTTCTGGTATCAAACCAATGAAAGAAACACAGCAGGTAACAGACCAAATTTATGGTAATGAAATACAAAGCGACAGCGCCATAAAGGGGGAATCAGTCCCGACTTAATAGAAATCAACACCCCCAATTCGAGGGAACCACAAGGGGGGGCATCAAACAATTTAGCATCGCAACAACAAAATGACAGCTAGTACAAAAGGGTTGTTGGACAACCAACCCTTTTGTACTAGTCTGACCAGCAACACAAAACAACACACAGCTCATTTTCACATGATTAACACCAACCCAAAATAATTGTACCAATCACACCATTTAAGATTATTTAACACTCAAAACTATGGACAAAACCATCCGTTGTCGTATATTTGTTACATGAAAAAATGGAGAGTTTTTTCATAGGTTTAGTTAAGGTTAGGTTAAAAGGAAAAAGAGCAGACTTGTCTGCTCTTTTTTTAAATACATGCCCTTCACATTTCATCACTCGTTTTTTTTGCAAGTTCAAAAACTTGCTTCAAATATATTCTCATAAGTTTAGGGTTAGGCTTGGTTAAAGAGAAAGCTGCGATCGACAGGTCGTAGCTTTCTCTTTTTTTAACTCCGTTATTAAACGTTAATTAGGTCATTCCGGAAATCTTAATTCCTACTTTTGCAAGGTTTAAGAATATCCAAATGACACAGAGCCACTCTCTTCTGATTAAATCACTTGAAAACCACCCCATCTCATCACTCTTATGGAAAAATTTTCTTCCTGCATTCATTGGCGTAGTTGTAAACTCACTTTACAATGTCGTTGACCGAATATTCATCGGACAGGGTGTTGACGCCTTAGCCCTATCGGGTCTTAGTGCGGTGTTTCCTGTCATGATTATTCAAATGGCATTTGGGATGCTCATTGGCATGGGAGCCGGCGTACGCATCAGCATCAATTTGGGACAAAGAGATTACCATCGGGCAGAAAAGGTGCTCGGTAACGCCTTCGTCATGCTTTTATTGGTATCCCTAATTATCACCAGCCTGGGATTTGCCATCAAAGACCCCATGTTGCGCTTATTTGGCGTGAGTGATGCCACCTCAAAATACGCCAACGACTACCTGAATATTGTTTTATTCGGCTCAGTATTTAACGTGGTGGGATTCTCACTCAACAACCTTATCCGCTCCGAAGGCAATGCCCGAACAGCCATGGTTTCGATGATGATTAGCGCAGGTGCCAACATCCTTCTGGATCCCTTATTCATCTTTGTATTTAAGATGGGAGTACAAGGAGCTGCATTGGCCACTGTCATCTCACAGATGCTTCTGTGCGGCTGGGTACTGATTCATTTTCGCAGCACGCGATCAATCATTCGGCTTCGCCTGTCCAATTTCCGGCTTGATTCAAATATCGTTTGGTACATTATCAGCATCGGATTTGCCCCCTTTTCGATGCAACTAGCCTCAAGCATCGTGCAAGGGGCATACAATATGCAACTGACCAAATTTGGAGGAGACATTGCCGTGGGTGCCATGGGCATCATTAATAGCGTGAGCGTTTTTTTGGTCATGACCGTTATCGCCATCAACATGGCCGCACAACCCATTATCGGTTTCAACTACGGTGCCCGACATTACCGTCGGGTCAAAGAGACGCTTATCACAGGCATCAAAGCAGCCACACTCCTGTGCATTACCGGCTTGCTGATGATAGAAATATTTCCTGATCCCATCATCAAGGTCTTTAACCACGACAATTCTGAATTACTGGAGACCGGTCGAAATGGCATGCGTATCCTATTGGCAGCCATGCCATTGATTGGATTTCAAATCATCGCCGGTAATTTTTTCCAATCAACCGGCAAGGCCGGAGTTGCTGCACTGTTATCTCTATTGCGACAAGTCATCATATTACTACCGGCACTAATGATTCTTCCGCATTTCTTTAACATTCAAGGCGTTTGGCTAGCAGGGCCGGTTGCAGACACTCTTTCTGCAATCGTGGTGCTCTTTTTTTTATGGCGCGAAATCAAACGCCTCAATGTACACATCCGTTATGAAACGCGTCACCTTGAAAAACAATAAAGCACTGATAGTTAAAATCAAACCATCAGTGCTTATCAACTCATTTCATATTACGAAGAAACTTATTTCCGAGGAATATTATCAACATTAAAACATGAATTAGCTTTACCATCCCGGTTATCCTTAATGGTAAATATGATGTCGTTAAAATCCTTATCATTATAACTCAAGTCCGAATTCAGCACCACATCTTCAAGCGTCATTACCAGATCATTACAAGAACTTTCGATAAACAAGGTATGTTGTTGGTAATAATTTGTATTGAATTCATTATTTGTATAAAGTGTATACAGTCCATTTGCTACGCGACCGTTTTGCCACCCCTGAGCAATCAAAAAGAATCCTATAACAGTATTAGCAGGAAATTTCTCGGTTCCCAACCGCACCATATCACCAGTATTTAATCCACCTCCTTCATTAATCTTGGAAACGTTGGGATATACATAATGGCACTGAAGTTGATCAACGGTAGTCGGGGGATTATCGGCAGGATAAGCATAATAGCCAAATGTATTTTTCCAGCCTGCGCCTTCATCCACAAAGGTAATATACACATCCGTTTCTTGATTGATCAAAAGATTCGTTGTCACCTGATCGTCAAACAAATCCGCATGCGCCTTTTGATTATCGACATATTCGGGGAACATGTCGATGATACTGGAGTAAAGTGTTTCACAGGGTTTAGTAGGAATGATATCATCAGGCACCCCCTGATCAACACTAATGGCCAATATCTTTAAACCACCCGTTCCGGTAGCTACAAAAATCACGTCATCCTTTGATTCGACATAGTTAGCCGATTGAGCTTCGCCAAACTTCACGGCCCCCAACATCACAACTTCATCATCTAACGACTCAATCATCCCTCCAATATAAATACCGGCCTCACCATTGGCCATCAAAACCAGATCGCCATTTACAGAAACAGAATTAGTCACATAATTATTGCGATCTTTACCTTCAGGAACCAAAGGAGCTGCAATGTGCTGTTTTAAAGCTCCATCAGCATTCAACATCTTCATGCCATCATAATTGAGAGCAGCAAACACATATTTGTCGGTTGCATCAATACCGGATTTAGCTTCCGACTGCAAATCACCTGCCACAGGATAACTGCCAACCAACACATTATTGGCCAATTGATAATGCCCCACCGCCCCAGGCTGTCCGGTCAGTACAAACAAATCATTACATGTTAGAGCAATATCACGCACATCGGGCAACTTGTTTTCGTAGACTAAATTTAAATCATGGTTAAAATAACTCATCCCGCCATCAGAACCACTGGCCACAAAAACGCCACTGGAGCATACACCCACACCGGTACCCACATAAGATGAAACATCCACCATTTTATCGACACCGGTAATGGCATATTGATCATCCAGGGAAAGTACCTCTAAGAATGCCGGGGACTCGAACTCATAGCCCTTTTCATCAGGATTAGTAGCCCCTACAATGTAGATTTTTTTATTGTAATAATCCACAGCACTCACATCGGCATTGGGAAAAACGGCATGCCAAACAATTTGAGGATTGGTCACATCAGACACATCAAACACCTCGAGACCGCCCAAATACTTATCACCTTTTGTATTATAAGTGACGTAGGCATATTTGTCAACAATTTTCACATGTGTTGCTTGAAGTGTATGTCCCTCAAACTGAGGGGGAGCTACTTCGGCCACCAGCTTGAAAGCGTAGTTTTTGCGCAAGTCAACTTGTGCAATTTCAGAAGCACTCTTAAGCGTAGACGCTTCAATGGGCTCAACCCACATCAACTCATCTTGCATCGTAACACGGCGATTGAGTTCAGCACTATTACTCGTCACAATCAGATTACCAATCGTTTGCAAGTCTTCAGATTCTTCTTTTTCGTTCTTTTCGCATCCTGCTACGACTGCCAACAGGGACATAAATAGCAAACTGCGACACCATTTCGTTTTCATGATTGGGGTGTTTTTGATTTCTAAGTTATTAAATAAGGATACCAACTATTAAACAGCAAATTAAGAAGTTTTGAACACGTTAGCCCCCCTCTTTTTGACAAAAACAAAACAGCAACAGACGAAACTCTCATTTTATTACACTAACGCACATTCAAACACAACAAAACCTCCACAACCAAAGCCTATCAGCTGCAACAAACGCAACGATATACCCCAACCAGTTTTCAAGCCCAGAAAATTTGGGGGTTCAACAAAAAAGCCGTTGATTTGCACATCCCATCATTCAAACAACAACGCAGGGATCGCCCCATTGAATCGCCCGCCATGAAAGATTTAACGCAAGGACATGAAGGACGTCTGATTATCAAATTTGCCTTGCCTCTGGTTGTCGGGAACATGTTGCAACAAACCTACAACATTGTTGACAGCATCATTGTGGGACGTGTTTTGGGAAAAGAAGCCATTGCGGCCGTAGGGGCATCATTCCCGGTCATTTACACACTCATTGCCTTTACCATCGGCATCGGTAGCGGAGCCTCTGTAGTGGTATCGCAATATTTTGGCGCGCGGGAATACGAAAAGGTTAAAAGGGCAACCAGTACCATCTTTATCTTTCTGTTTTTTGCATCCATCATCGTCACACTGGTCAGCATTCTATTTAGTCGTCAGATATTTGAGATGCTCAACATTGAATCGCATGTATCGCCACTTGCCATTAAATACTTCAATATTTACATGAGTGGGATGGTGGCCTTTTTTGGATTTAATGGGATTTCATCGGTACTACGCGGAATGGGCGACAGCATGACCCCTCTGTGGTTTATGCTGATAGCAACCGTTTCGAACATCTTGCTGGATTTACTATTTGTCCTCGTCTTCAACTGGGGAATAGAAGGCGTCGCCTGGGCAACAGTCATCGCGCATGTGATCCCGTTTATATTGGGAGCCATCTACCTGACGCGTCGACATCAATTCATATCATTTCATCCGCGCAAAATGTGTTTCGATCGCTCTCTATTCAAGCAGAGTATGCGAATAGGGTTACCAACCGGTTTTCAACAAACCTTTGTGGCCTTTGGTATGACGGCACTGCTAAGGATTGTGACCAACTTTGACACTTCTGTTTTGGCAGCATACACCATTGCCGGACGTATTGACTCACTGGCGGGAATGCCAGCGCTGAACCTGTCGAGTGCCTTATCGTCGTTTGTGGGACAAAATTTGGGTGCCGGACGCATCGATCGCATCAAGAAAGGTTTTTGGGCCAGCCTCTACATGTCGTGGGGAATCAGTTTACTGGTGATGACGGTGGTGTTTATATGGGGTGAGCATCTGATTGCAGCGTTCAATCGCGACCCGATGGTCATCAAATATGGCACAGACTACCTGCACATTATTTCCAGCTTCTACATCATTTACTCGTCGATGTTCATCACTCACGGGGTATTGAGAGGGGCGGGCGACACCATCGTCCCGATGTTTGTCAGCCTCATTTCCCTTTGGATTGTGCGCATTCCGCTGGCCCTTTATTTGTCGCCCATCATGGGCGTGGACGGCATTTGGTGGTCAATCCCTATCGGATGGACCATTGGCTATGTACTCACTCAACTCTATTATCTTTCGGGGAGATGGAAACGCAAAGCCATCACCCGCAAGCAACAGCCCAACGTCATACAGGAGTAAAAAGAAATGCCGGAGGATGACTCACTCCGGCAACAAACTGACAAACAAGATCTTTTAAAATCCCCAGACCTCTTTCATCTTTAAAAAGATGTCGGTATTATGGTAAAATCCCATAAAACGCTCAGCTCCCGGACCAAAAGCAAACACAGGAACCATAACCCCGGAGTGATCTTCAGATGCAAAAACAGCCCTCACCCCCCCGGTTTCAAAATCCCCATTAATCAGACTCATAGCGCCCGTTTCGTGGTCTGCAGTAACGACGACCAGCGTGTTTTGATCCCTCAATGCAAATTCAAGAGCCTTACCGACAGCACGATCAAAATCGAGCATCTCATCGACCACATAAATCGCATCATTTTGATGGCCTCCCCAATCAATTTGAGAGCCTTCGACCATCAGAAAAAAGCCGGATGCATTTGAGCTCAACAATTCCGCCGATTTAGCCGTTGCCAAGGGCAAATAATCACCCCGCTCGGGATAGCGGGCAATATGCTCATCGGCCACCAATGCCGCCAAAGGGGTAGTTTTAGCCTCAATGGCGTCATTCAACGCATTCACAACCCGAAAACCCTTACTCGTAAGCTCATTCGAAAGATGACGACCATCAGCGCGCGATTCAAAATGCAAACGCCCTCCCCCCATGAAAACATCAATGCCAATACCGGTAAAAAAAGTGGCAATATCCTCGTAACTCCCCCGTGAAGGCACATGGGCAATGAACGAGGCGGGCGTAGCATGAGTAATTGCCGATGTTGAGACCAAACCGGTATGAAGACCTTTGCTGTCGGCAATTTCCAGAATTGTTGGAATCGTGTTGCCATTGACATCCACCCCTATAGCGCCATTGTTAGTTTTTTGGCCGGTAGCCAAAGCCGTTCCCCCGGCCGCAGAATCGGTCACATATTTATTAGCACTGTGGGTCATGATAAATCCAACATAAGGCATTTGTGTGATATTCAAGGCTCCCCTGTTAGCTGTGATTCCGGCATAAAGTTGACTCACCCCCATTCCGTCGCCAATGAGTAAAATGATATTCCGAGGTCGACTTCCCAAACCCGGCGCAAAACCGGAAAGATCAACGACTGGATGCATACTTCCACCCCGATATTCAGAAACTGGATGACTAAATTTATAATTTTCCTGTCCACACCCCAAAAAAGGGATCAACATCATTAAAAAAGCAAACAAACATGATTTCATTACAATAGGTTTATGATAATACAACAAATGTGCGACTTTCGTAAAACAATTCATAACAATGAGAGTTTAAAAAAGTCTTAATTTAGCCACGGCTAAAATTACACGAAGCGAAGCAATCACACATGAATAGAAGGTTAACAAATCAAACCACTGCGTTTTCAATCCTATTGATAACATTGATCAGCCAATTTACCACGGAAGCGAAGGGGCAACGATTTTCGATATACGAAAACCAGCAATTCCAGCCCTACGAAAAGGCCATTTACCAACCGGGGGCAAGATTTCACACATCCATCCGCAACTATCGGGTAGATGAACTGAAGCAAGTTGTCAACCTCGACTCCGTGCTATATGATGGCATGCGCATAAGGCATGATAAGCAAAGTTTTATTCGACGCCTGTTCAAAGGCCACGCACTGCAATGGGAAACCAATGCATACACCATTCACGTCAACCCGTTATTCAACATAGAGCCGGGAAAAGAATCCATAGAAGGGAAAAGTACATTTGTGAATACGCGAGGCTTATACATTGATGGGACCATCGGAAAAAACATTGCATTTTATACCGATTTTGTTGAAAACCAAGCTTCCTTCCCAAAATACATTGATGACTACATTCGCTTACGAAATGTTATTCCCGGTCAAGGACGTGCCAAACGACAAAACTACGACCCAAAGAGTCAAGTGCTCGACTTTTCACAAGCCACCGGATATGTCTCGATGGATGCCGGTCAACACTTCAACTTTCAACTGGGTCACGGGAAAAATTTTATTGGCGATGGATATCGATCCATGCTCCTTTCGGATGTGGCTTACAGCTATCCATATTTGAAGCTGACAACCAACTTTGGTAACGTGAAATACCAAATGATGTGGAGCTCAATGACCCATTTGGAACGAGAAGGTAGTGGCGACACCCGTTACCCGGTTAAATATGCCGTAATTCATTATCTCGATTGGAACGTGGGAAAACGACTGAGTCTCGGACTTTTTGAAGCCGTCACATGGGCCGACATGGATACATTGGGACAAAAAAGAGGATTCGACTGGCATTATGCCAATCCCTTCATCTTTTTTCGCCCGGTAGAATACAGCGTGGGGTCGCCCGACAATGTTTCATTGGGTTTGAACACCAAATGGATTGTAGCCAAATGGCTCACCCTATATGGGCAACTTGTTTTGGACGAATTTAAAGCCGATGAAATGTTTTCGGGGAACAAATGGTGGGCTAACAAACAAGGTTTTCAAATAGGATTGAAAACGTTCGACCTGTTTGGAATTCGTAATCTTCGCTGGCAAGCCGAATTCAACCAAGCCCGCCCCTACTTATACTCCTATTATCAGCCCATTCAGAATTATGGGCATTACAACCAGGAACTGGCACACCCAATGGGAGCTAACTTTAGGGAATTCAACACGGTGATGAACTACCGCTATCATCGATGGAACCTTAGAGTACAGGCCGTCAGCGCCATGTACGGCAACGACACACAGGACATTAATTATGGACACAACATATTCCTTCCCAACAAGGATCGACCGTATGATTATGGACATGAAATCGGTCAAGGAATAAAAACCCGATTGACAGTGGGAGATATCTCGCTGTCATTTATGGTCAATCCTCGAAACAATTTCAATGTATCAGCAGGTTATCGGGTTCGTCGTGAAAGCACCGACACACAAGAACTCGACACAAAATTCCTTTGGTTTGGCATACGTACATCTCTTAAAAACCTCTACTACGACTTTTAAATAAGCCTCTGAAGAATTCAATAGAACCAAGCAAAAGGTATCAACAGTCAACAGAACCGACGACAATGTATTGGCAATATTCCCAAAAATTTCATTCCTTTGCCAAGTAAAAAGTAATTAGGAACAACAAGCTAAAAGCACAAAGAACAAGATGGGTAAAGTTTTAGTTATTGGAGCCGGCGGTGTAGGAACCGTTGTGGTTCACAAGATGGCCGGATTACCGGAAGTGTTCACCGACATCATGTTGGCCAGCCGCACCAAAAGCAAGTGCGATGCCATTGCAGCTAAAATAGGCGGAAACAGAATTCAAACCGCACAAGTGGATGCTGATAATGTGCCCGAACTGGTGGCATTGATCAACAGCTTTCGCCCCGACCTGGTGGTCAACGTGGCCTTGCCCTATCAGGATTTGACCATCATGGACGCCTGTCTGGAGACCGGAGTGGCCTATCTGGACACTGCCAATTACGAACCCAAAGACGAAGCTAAATTTGAATACAAATGGCAATGGGCTTATGCCGACCGCTTTAAACAAGCCGGCATTACCGCCATTTTGGGCTGCGGCTTTGACCCTGGTGTCACCAGCGTTTACACGGCCTATGCTGCCAAACACCACTTTGATGAGATTCAATATCTTGACATTGTCGATTGCAACGCTGGCGATCACGGCAAAGCATTTGCCACCAACTTCAATCCCGAGATCAATATCCGAGAAGTAACCCAACGCGGTAAATACTGGGAAAACGGGAAATGGATCGAAACCGAGCCACACGAAATTCATAAACCCCTGAACTATCCGGAAATCGGCCCGAAAGAATCGTATCTGATTTATCACGAAGAACTGGAATCACTGGTCAAGAACTTCCCCACGCTGAAACGTGCCCGTTTTTGGATGACTTTTGGGCAAGAATATCTCACACACCTTCGAGTGATCCAAAACATCGGAATGGCCGGCATTGACCCCATCATTTATAATGGCGTTGAAATTGTCCCCATTCAGTTCCTGAAAGCCGTGTTACCCAACCCCGGCGATCTGGGCGAAAACTACAAAGGATGGACATCTATCGGATGTCGCATCAAAGGACTGAAAGACGGAAAAGAAAAAAGCTATTACGTCTATAACAACTGTAGCCACGAAGTTGCCTTTAAGGAAACCGGCACACAGGCTGTCAGCTACACCACGGGGGTACCTTGTATGATTGGCGCCATGATGTATCTCAAAGGTATCTGGAAAAACCCCGGCGTACACAACGTTGAAGAGTTTAATCCCGATCCGTTTATGGAAGAACTCAACAAACACGGATTACCTTGGGTAGAACAACACAACGTAGATCTCGAACTGTAACCAACGCGTTAGCATCTAATATAAAGGCATGAAGAGATTCTCTTTATGCCTTTTTTCAACCAACCCGACACCGACTAATAAAATGGCTTATGAAAAGAAACATTCTCCTCCGCATCCCACTTCTTTTTACGTTGGCACTCGTGTTGTTAAGTGCCTGCCGACAACACAAAATGAAAGTAGGCATCCTTTATGCGGGAAACAATTTTCAGGCCGACTGCGACGAGATAACGCGTATCTTGAAAGAGCAACACGTGCAAGTGATTTCAGCCAACGCCCAGCTCGACATGAGCAAACAAATAGAACAAGCCCGGCAAATGATCGACAAGAAACAAGCAGACGTAATGCTCATCATCCCCGTCAACACCAATGCTTCAGCCGAAATCGTGCGCTTATGCAAAGATGCCGACATTAAAACAGTGGCCTATGAGCGCTTTATTTCCAATTGCGACCTGGACTACTACATAGCCTTTGACAACATTTACGTAGGGGAATTGCTGGCACAAAGTGCACTTTTGCATCATTCGTCCGGACGGTTTGCCATCATTAACGGCGACAAGTCCGATCGCAACGCCCAATGGGTGTACCAAGGTTTTATGAAAACACTTGAACCTCACATCCAATCGGGGGATATTGAAGTCGTTTACAACACCTTTATTGATGAATGGAGCCAGGATTTTGCTCAATTCGAATTTGACCAGTATCTCGGCTCCGGGATGTCGGCACCTGACGTATTCCTGTCGGCTCACAACAGAATGAGCAACGGCATTATTCAAATGCTTGAAAAATATGGCATCACCGAAACCCCCATCATCACGGGGCAGGTTGCCGATACTCCAGAAGGACGAAACGCTTGGAACCCCAGACAACAAATCGCTCTGTTTAAGTCGTACGCCATTGAAAGCAAAGCAGCAGCCGAACTGGTTCTAAAAATCCTCAAACACGAGAAAATCAACATTGACCGTCACGTCCACAACGGGTTTAAAGAAATCCCGGCCATCGTCATCAAAGACATGAGTTTGGAAACACATTGAATTTTTAAACGATAACACACAACACTGCATCAATGCCCATCGAACTATCGCAAATTCCTTCCCCCTGCTACGTCCTGGACGAACAATTGCTTCGCAACAATTTAGCACTCATTAAATCAGTAAAAGAACGAGCCGGAGTAGATATTATCCTGGCATTTAAAGCCTTTTCGATGTGGAGTGCATTTCCAATTGTTCGGGAATACATCCCATACTCAACGGCCAGTTCAATTCACGAAGCCCGTCTGGCATACGAAGAGATGGGCACACTTGCTCACACCTATTCTCCGGCCTACACCGAAAAGGAATTTCCACTTATTCTAAAATACAGCAGCCATATCACGTTTAATTCGTTCACACAATTCGAACGGTTCCTGCCTATGGTGAAGGCATTTGAACGACCTGTATCACTGGGCATTCGCATCAATCCCGAATACAGTGAAGTGGACACGGATTTATATAACCCCTGTGCTCCCGGATCACGCATGGGGGTGATTGCCGATCAGATGCCGGAAACCCTTCCCAAAGAAATCGAGGGCATTCATTTTCATTCTTTATGCGAGTCCACCTCATTCAACCTCGAAAAAACCCTCGAGGCCATCGAAAAAAAATTTGCCCCTTACCTACGTCAAGTCAAGTGGATCAACATGGGAGGCGGCCATCTGATGACACGAAAAGGTTATGACACCGATCATTTGGTGCAGATATTAAAACAGTTCAAAGAAAAATGGGATTTAGAAATCATCATGGAGCCCGGAAGTGCCTTTGCATGGGAAACCGGAATTTTGGTATCACAAGTGGTAGACATTGTTGAAAACCATGGCATCCGCACAGCCATCCTTGATGTATCGTTTACGGCACACATGCCTGATTGCCTCGAAATGCCTTACAAGCCTCGCATCCGGGGAGCACATCACGAACCTGTTTCGGGAAAACCAACTTACCGAATGGGGGGAAACAGCTGCCTGTCGGGTGATTTCATCGGATTTTGGTCGTTTGACGAAGAACTGAAAATAGGTGATCAGATTGTATTTGAAGACATGATTCATTACACAATGGTGAAAACCACCATGTTTAACGGCGTGCCCCACCCACACATCGCCATCTGGAACGACCATCTCGGATTAAAAATAGTCAGAACTTTTGGCTATGAAGATTATAAAAACCGAATGTCATGAACGATATCCCGTCATTTAAAATGCCGACCCTCAACGACAAGTTGGGGGTTCCCAATCAGATCACACTCGAAATGCTCGGCCCTGAACATGTGGCCTTCGTAAAAATTATCAAGTCGCGCATCATTAGCAAAGATGCCCAAAAAATTGTCGATTGGTCCACCATCATTCGCCAAAAAGAACCAAACATGCAAATCAGCCTGATTTGCACCAGTAACATCTGCTCAAAATCGGTCAAACTGCTAGCCGATCATCAGATAGAAATACTTATTGACGAAGAAGGAGCATAAACGCAAAATATCCTGCAGTCCGGATATTATTGCCATCCAACACATGAAATTAGTTCCCAAACAAAAATCAGAAGAGCAAAATAGGTATCCCTTCTTGAGTCTTGAAACTTAGGAAGGGATACTAATTAATTGAGTGAACTTTTCGAAGCTCTAAAACAGTAATTTCGGGCAACATGCCAATTCGTGTGGGCATGCCCAATACGCCCAGACCACGGTTGACAAACAAGTATTGGTCATGATGGCGATAAAGGCCGTCCCAATGACGGAATTTCCACTTAGCGGGGCTCCAGGTTAGCCCCTTGTAATCAATCCCCATTTGCATGCCATGCGTATGACCGGCAAGAGTCAATGCATAATCGGTGCAATTAATCACCTCCGACTCCCAATGAGTGGGGTCGTGACTCAAAAGAATTTTAAAATCAATAGATTCAATTCCCCTTGAGGCTTTTTGCAAATCTCCGGTGTTACCGTGACGCGAAGGATTGCCCCAGTATTCCACCCCTGCTAACGCAATGGTTTCATCGTTACGATGCAACAACACGTGCTGGTTCCGCAACAAGGTGAAGCCAAGTCGTTCATTGGCCTTGACAATTTCATCGAAATTATGCTGTCGTGATGCTTCATTTCTCCAACGAGAATAGTGCCCATAATCATGATTCCCTAAAATGGCATATTTCCCAATGGTGGCACGCAACTGTCTTAAAATTGGTTCAAAGCCTAAGGTCTCCTGATAGAAATTATTCACCAAATCGCCTGTAAACACAATCAGGTGGGGGTTTTCGCGATTAATCATTTCAACAGCTTTTTGAAGTGCTGCTTCGTTGCCCTTAAAACTACCTAAATGTAAATCAGAAATATGTACAATGCGCAGCCCGTTAAAAGCCTTTGGCAGATGTTTGAACGAAAGTTCCTGATAGCGTGTGGTGAAATTGAATCGCCCTTTAAATGAGCCAAAAAGAATTGATGCCACAGGGGCAGAAGCAAAAATAATACCCATTTGGCTAAGAAATTTTTTCCGCGACATACGTGGGTATGGTACTTTGCCAGAACTGTTGGATATAACAACCTCTTTGACCTCCGACAGAGCCTCCCCCCCTGATCGGATTGCCCCAATGGATAAACCAACCAATGAAAACAAACGCGGAATATATAACAGGGTAAAAGAGATGGTCATCCACCCAAAAGAACGGTAAATATCTGGTGAAGATGCCACCGGAATGGCAAAAAAATAGTAACTAAACAATCCGATGTAGGTCACCGGTACCAAATAGTTCCACCCCATCTTCAGCCATGCAACAAACTGATAGCGATGATCTTTATCTGCAGGAAGCAACATCAGACGACTGATATCAATCAACAAAATAGCTACGACCGCCACCAATAAACCTTGCCAAGAAAAATTCATCTTCGAAAACGGGAATTAGTCATTGAAATAAAAAAACACCACCAAAGCACAACACTTGTTACGGGATTGGAGCATGATGGTTTTGTAATAAAGAAAGACACAACGAATTTTAACATTCCTTCAGATTTCCAATCATGGCACCTTTATCGCGAGATTGCGGCCCCACCACCGGATGCAGGGGCAACGTGACATAAAAGGTGCTACCCTCGTTCAATGCACTTTCAACCCATATTTTTCCACCTTGCTTTTCAACAAACTCTTTACAAAGCATCAAACCCAAGCCGGTTCCCTGTTCTCCCTGGGTTCCAGGATGTGATGCCTGCTGACCGATTTTAAAAAGTTTATCCTTCACCTCCGGAGTCATTCCCGTCCCTTGATCGGCAATGGCCAGCACAACCTTATCACCATAGCGACTGTCGAAAAACGTCTTGATTTCAACCGCACTCCCCGGATGGCTAAACTTAACTGCATTGGTTAATAAATTCCGTATAACAATGGATAACATAGCCTGATCGGCCAGTACATCAATCTGACGATCACACAAGTTAACGAGGGCGATATTTTTTTGAATAATACCACTACTCAGCAACTGGATGGTGTCATCAACCATGTGTAACAACGAAAGCATTACCGGATTAAAAGTAAGCTTATTACATTGCGAACGCGACCAGGTTAATAAATTCTCCAATAAAAGATAAGTCCGCGAAGAATTTTCGTAAAGAAGCTGTATTAATTCTGTCGTGGTAGATTCATCATACTCGCGATAGTTCTTATGCAACAATTCAGTCAGGCTGAACAGGTTTGCCAAAGGACTCCGAAGATCATGAGCGATAATTGAAAAAAACTTATCCTTGGTCGCATTCAACTCACTCATTTTTTCATAGGATCGAATCAATTCCCGATCCTTTTTAATCTTCTCAGTGATGTCCTCAAAAGTGGCTATCATCCCAAAGAATTCGCCGTCACGCATGATTGGCGCTGCATTGACTGACAGACAAAGCTGATGGCCATTGTCCAACACAATCATGTGCTCACACCCATGAATGGGTTTACGCAACTGCCTCACCTGCATAAATGGTAAAGCAGCGGCAGACATGGGTTTGCCATCTTTGGTTCGAAACTGCCACTTGGGCAACTGATAAGCATAAGGCGAAGCACTATTTCGCGAAAGCCCCAACATCCGTTCGGCCTTATAATTGGCAAAGGTGATTTTCCCCCGTGCATTGGTCGTAATGATCCCCACGGGGCTGGTTTGGTTGATGGTTCGATTATAATCAAGCGCTTCAATTAAAGCGACCTCATTTTTCTTTTTTGCAGTGATATCCTGCACCACAGCCACCAAATATACCGGCGTTCGCTCAGTGGCAGGAATCATCGACAAAGAAAGGTTAACCCATACAATGCTACCATCCTTTTTCATCAAACGTTTTTCAACGTATCCCGGAACCTGATTGTCAATCAGACATGACAGTAACGATTGATGGCATAATACCTCAGACTCACAAATAGCCAGATCACACAACAAAAAACCATTCAACTCATCCACCTCATAATCGAGTAACTGACTGAAAGCACTATTTGACAACAAAATGCGTCCATGCTCATCGGCAAAAGCAATCCCAGCGATGGCGTTATCAAAAATACCTCTAAACCGTTCTTCACTGTCCCTGACCTGTTTCTCGTGACGAATCCGGTCTGTCAAATCAGTCAGCGTGGCCACCCGAAAATTTTCATCGTTGATGACCATATTTTTCACAGTTAACTCCGACACAAAATGCGAACCATCCTTCCGTAAAACCAACACTTCATAGGTACCATTATAGCCCGACTGCATATTATGAAGCACCATCGGCTTGCTGTCGGGATGAATAAAATCAAGCACCGCCTTGCCTTTAAACTCCTCGTCGGTCAAGCCAATCATTCGCTGCAACGCAGGATTGATGTCAACCACATAGCCATTTCGATGAATGAGCACTCCCTGGTTGGTCACCTCGGTGAGTATTTTGTAGCGCATTTCACTTGCCAACAACGCTTCTTCAGCATTCAGTTGCGCTTTCCACGCGTTCATACGCTCCTCTATGTCACGAGTAATGATAATCGTTCGTAAAGGGCTTTGTGCTGTGGCCGGAGCAATCTGCATACTAGATTCCACCCAAACGTAATGGCCGTTTTTGTGTCGAAATCGATAATTGGTGGGTAAAACACTGCCCTTTTTTATCAACATCTGATAATTACGCACCATGCGCTCCTGATCATCCGGATGAATAAAATCATAGGGACGATCACCGGCCAATTCGTCATGATGGTACCCCAAAATGCGGGTAATGGCCGGCGAAGTATATAAAAAAGCACCTTCATGATCGAGTAGTGCTAAAAAATCATTGGAATTATCGGCCAACAATTGAAATTGCGACAATTCAGGATCCGGATGAACAACAATCGGAACCAATGGAAAAAGCAGCCCTACGTAATAAGTCTCACCATGAAGAACTACCGGAGATAAAAACAACTCATACTGCTGATTAACAAAGGATTTCACAAACGAACGCACCACCACTTTTAGAGCACGCTTTACCGCAAATGACTCCCGAATGCTCTGCACTTCCCGTAACGGCACATCAAAAACCAGTTCCAAGGGTGTTTTGCCGATCTCAATCCCCCCATTATGAAACATCTTCAAAAAAGCACTGTTGTAACACTCCACCTGCCCGCTGGAACCAATAAGCAGAGCCGGAGTATCCATGTATTGATACATCTGTTCAAAAACCTGCTTGGAACTTAACTGCGGAGAGGGTATTGAATGCATCATGAAATTGGGTCAATTGTCGGTGATTATTTGTTTTTAAATTCTTTAAATGGCCTTTTTCTTGATCAAAAAACAGCATTTATAAGGCTTGGTTTTTCGTTATACCCGATAACGCCATGAATGTGACAATTATTTTTGCGAATGGTACATTTCTATTGATGAAATTGAAATTTTAAGGTGTGGCCGACCTTTCTATTCCCATTTTGGGCTCATCGCCGACACATAAAAAAAGCCGGAGCGTTACTGAGGGTAACTTCCGGCTTACTTATTTTTTGACAAAGAAAAAAATCAACTATTCCCCCTCGCTAAAAAACAAAACCCTAAAACAGACAACGGCAAATGAGCCATTACTTTATCAACACCCACGCCAGTCCAAAACATGAGAAACGTCGATATCCCGAATATAAAAAAACCGGCAATCATAGTCATGGCATGTTTTTTTACAAAACCACCAACAAATAAAACCATCGCCATGACCACCATTGCCAACACTAAATAATAATAAATGCCATTAAAGGAAAAGGAAATAAAGGTGTCAAAATACTTTTGATAAACCAGCACCAAAACAAAAATGCGCAACAACCAGGTCGCAGCCGGAATAAAACTTTTAATTGGGTTCATTGCTATGAATGTTTATACTTAAATGAATCGCAAAAATAACAAAAACATTGGGCTTGTCTTGCCAACTGCAAGATTTCAAAAATCGTTAGATAACACTCACAACGACCTGACCAGAAGTCACACTCACCACCTTTATGGAGGCACCTTTATCGATAAATTCAGCAACAGACATAGCATCATAAACCTCATGATCGATAAGTACTTTGCCGGAAGGTCTTAAAACAGTCTCTGCCACGCCAACCTGTCCCACAAGGCTTTTAAGCCCCGCATCCACAGCAATGTAACCTGCATCAACATCCTGCGTGGTTTGCAACGCCATCCGAGCCAGCGGACCGGAAGTAATTAGCCTTCGGGTAAGCCAAATCCCACCAAAGAATGCAGCGATAACACTCAGTATCACAATCAGGAATGCCTGAAGCACATCATTATAACTCACGCCACTAAAATCCCACTTAACGTTATTAATCAGACTCAGCGTTAACCCGGCCACCACCAGAAAAATTCCTGCCACCCCCGTAATGCCAAAACCGGGGATCACAAAAATCTCAACCCAAATAAGCAACACCCCAATAGCAAACAAAAGAATCTCCCAATTTTCAGCCAACCCGTCGATGTAAAGAGGTGAAAAATATAATATTGCTGCCAACACCGATGCAGCCAGCGGAAAGCCAATCCCCGGCGTTTGCAACTCAAAATAAAGCCCCCCTATGATAATTAATATCAAAATGCCCTGTAAAATGGGACTGGTCAGCAACCCCTTCAATCCATCAAAAAACGAGGGTCGAAAGGTCACGACATCAGGATTGACGATTCCCAAGCGATCAATGACTTCAGAAAGGCTATTGGCCTCTCCCTCACAAAAGCCATGCTCAATAGCCTCAAGTGCCGTGAAGGTGAGCACTTTTCCGGAATCAACCACATTAGGAATAGCAATACTGGCATCGACCATTGCCTCTGCAATGTGTGGATCTCGCTTCCAAACCAAAGTGGTATCATGCCCCTGAATGAGCGTATCACGTTCATGCGCCTGCGCCGTGGCACGAATGGTACTGCGCATGTATGACTGGTACTTATCGGGCATCTGCTGACCGCTTTGATCGACCACCGTGGCGGCACCAATATTGCCCCCAGGGCGCATGTAAATATTTTTACAGGCAATGGAAATTAACGCGCCTGCCGAAGCTGCATTGTTATCAATAAAGGCATGAACAGGAATGGGGCTGTTGAGAATTCGGGTACGCATAGAGTCGGCAAACACCACCTGCCCTCCATAAGTATTGATGTGCAGAATCACACACTCAGCGTTCAAGGCTTCGGCCTCTTTAAAAGCTCGCTGCATGTGCACCCAACTGGTGCTGCCAATATCGCGATGAACAGGCAACACATACACCACCGACTTAGCAGCAGCCGATTGAGCACTCATTGTAAAAGGCATCAACAATAACAAGGCCACCGCAACAAGAAGCGACCACTTGAATGTATACATCGGAGTCATGCGCAACAGGATTTTACGTAAAATTATGAATTCTTTTGACGATGTCAAATGTTCCCACAAATGAAGACAAATGCACATTGCCAGCGACATAAACAACAACGACACTGCGAAAGTCCTCCAAAAACGAAAAATATCAATTGCCCTGAGCGATAAAAATTTGCTATTTTTGCACTTCGCAAAAAAATGACAGATAAAATATGATGGAAATACAATTATTGACGGCCATATCGCCGGTTGACGGACGCTACAGAAAACATGCCGATGCGCTGGCGCTCTATTTTTCGGAATATGCACTGATTCGATACCGTGTACTGGTAGAAATCGAGTATTTTATTGCCTTGTGTGAATTACCGCTGCCCCAACTGGCGACATTTGAACCATCCAAGTTCGAGGCATTGCGCAAGATATACCGCGAGTTTCAGCTCGAAGATGCCGAGCGCATCAAAGAAATCGAATCGGTGACCAACCACGATGTCAAAGCCGTTGAGTATTTCATCAAAGAAAAATTTGACACTCTGGGACTTCATGCTCACAAAGAATTCATCCACTTTGGACTCACCTCGCAGGACATCAACAACACGGCTGTACCGTGCTCGTTACGCGATGCAGTCAACGAAGTGTACTACCCCTTGCTGGAAGAAGTCATTGCCCAACTCGACGATTTTGCCAATGAATGGAAGGACATTGCCATGCTGGCCAAAACGCATGGCCAACCAGCCTCCCCCACTCGATTGGGAAAAGAAATTAAAGTGTTTGCAGAGCGCCTCAACAAACAACTGACACTCCTCAAAGGGATCCCCTGCTCGGCAAAATTTGGCGGAGCCACCGGAAACTTCAATGCCCACCACGTGGCATATCCCCAGTTCTCATGGGTCGATTTCGGGAATAAGTTTGTAAACGAAACCCTCAAACTCGACCGCGAACAATTCACCACACAAATCTCGAACTACGACAATCTGGCGGCCATCTTCGACAACCTGAAGCGCATCAACACCATCCTCATTGACCTCTCGCGCGACATGTGGACCTATGTGATGATGGAATATTTTAAGCAAAAAATCAAAAAAGGCGAAATCGGCTCCAGCGCCATGCCCCACAAGGTCAACCCTATCGACTTTGAAAACGCTGAAGGAAATTTGGGTCTGGCCAATGCTATTTTTGAGCATCTTGCCTCAAAACTTCCCGTTTCCCGCTTACAGCGCGACTTGACAGACTCCACCGTTTTACGCAATATTGGTGTTCCCATTGGGCACACAGTCATCGCGCTCAAATCGTTGCAAAAAGGATTGGGCAAATTATTGCTCAACGAAAATGCCATTCACAACGACTTAGAGAAAAACTGGAGCGTGGTGGCCGAAGGAATTCAAACCATCTTACGCCGCGAAGGATACCCTAATCCCTACGAGGCACTCAAGGAACTCACTCGCACCAATACCGAAGTCAACGCCCAGTCCATTTCCCGCTTTATCGACACACTCAACGTGAGCGAAGCTGTAAAAGAGGAATTGCGTGCCATCACGCCGCAATCATACACCGGCGTCCTTTCGTTTTAATCGTTTCACCATCTTTATCAAAAGAGACACATTGACCTGAAAAAATTCGTGGCGTGTGTCTCTTTTTTATTTTGATTGCGAAGCATTATTCAAATAGAGGATCTAAAATCGCACACTCAGGAGGATATAAAAACATTCGTTCTCTTGAGTTTCGACAGTCACATCATAATCTTTTTCATAAACGCATAAAACAGACCACATTAAAAAGCATCGACACACAGGCGCATGATTAAAAGCATTCGTCGTCTTGCGTCTTGACACTTACATCTTAATACTTTTATAAACACATGAAAGATATTATTTTAATCATTCGTCGCTTTGCCTGGCAATACAAAAGCAAGCTGGCATTGAACTTCCTGTTCAACCTGCTATCGGCCTTTTTTGCCGTGTTTTCGATGGCCATGATGATTCCCATCCTCGAAATTCTGTTCAACCTACAGGAAGACGTTAACGAAATGGTTCCGTGGGCGATGAACCTGAGCGATCTAAAACACAACGTTTATTACTACATTACTCAAATCAAGCAGAGTCTGGGTGTGGGATGGGCTTTGCTATACGTAGGCGTATTTATCATTGTGGGCACCGGGCTAAAAACCGGTTTTGCCTATGGTGCATCGTACGTGCTGGTAGGCGTTCGAAACCGTGTGGTACGCGACGTTCGTGCCTCTCTGTATGCAAAAATCATCCGTCTCCCATTGGGTTTTTACAGTGACGAACGCAAGGGCGATATCATGTCGCGAGTGATGAACGATGTACAGGAAATCGAGAACTCGGTGATGTCATCCCTGAGCATGTTATTAAAAAACCCAGTGTTGATAGTGGTGTTCATGGCAACACTCATGGTGATGAGCTTTCAACTCACGCTGTTTATTCTGGTGATGCTGCCCATTGCAGGCATTGTGATTGGACGGGTGGGCAAAACCCTCAAGAAAACATCGCGGGAAGGACAAGACAAACTGGGTGACATTGTTAACATCCTCGAAGAAACCCTTTCAGGACTCAGAATTATCAAAGCTTTTACCGCCGAAAAGAAGATGGATCATCGCTTCGACGGGCACCTTGACGAGTACCGCCGCATCAGCAACCGCTTGGCACGACGTCGTGATCTGGCACACCCCATGAGCGAATTTTTAGGCACCATCGTCATCGTCCTGGTGGTATGGTTTGGTGGAACCTTAATTCTAAATCAGGAAGCAGGCCTCTCTGGTGCTGTGTTTTTATCGTTCATCGGAATTTTCTACCAAATCATCAACCCCGCTAAAGAGTTCTCCAACGCCATTTATACCGTTCAGCGCGGCATCGCAGCACTGGAACGCATCGACTGGGTGATGATGGCAAAAAACAACATTGCCGATGCCGAAAATGCCCATTCGGCAGACAAGCTTCACCAAGGCATCGAATACAGGAACGTATCATTCGCCTATGGCGAACGGACGGTACTTAAAAACATATCGGTCAACATTCCCAAAGGCAAAACCGTAGCCCTGGTGGGGCAATCGGGTAGCGGGAAGACCACATTTGCCGACCTGTTACCACGTTTCTATGATGTTGCATCCGGAGGCATTTTCATCGATGGAGTAAACATCAAAGAGATTAAAGTGCACGACTTGCGAGGCCTAATGGGCAATGTGAACCAAGAGGCCATCCTTTTTAACGACACCATTTATAACAACATCGCCTTTGGAGTAGAAAACGCCACCCCCGAGCAGGTCATGGAAGCCGCTCGTGTGGCCAACGCGCACGACTTCATCATGGCCACCGAAAAAGGATACCAAACCATCATCGGTGACCGGGGCAGCAAACTATCGGGCGGCCAACGACAACGTCTGAGTATTGCCCGTGCCATTTTGAAAAACCCGTCCATTTTGATTCTTGACGAAGCCACCTCTGCGCTTGACACCGAATCGGAACGCCTGGTGCAGGAAGCTCTTGAGAAACTCATGGCCAATCGCACCTCCATTGTCATTGCCCATCGACTATCGACAATTCGCAATGCCGACATGATTTGCGTGTTTCAGGACGGCGAAATTGTGGAACGCGGCAACCATCACGAACTGATGGCGATAGATGGGGTTTACCAAAAACTGCACAGTCTGCAAATCAAATAAGGTTTAAACCACAAACAACAATCCCCCACCCGTAAAGCTTCATTGAGCTTTATGAGTGGGGGATTTTTTTTGCGATAAAACAACGAAATCAAACCCGAGCATCTCCGTTCACCACAACACCGGTTTTAAAAATCAGCCCTGATTAACGGGCATCAGTTGCTGCATTTTTTCGAGCAATTTGCGCGTTGCAATGGGCTTGGTCACAAAACCATCAAAATGTGCACGCGTCATATCGCGCTCATCAAGAGGAATCGCATATCCGGTTTGCGCAATGACAGGCAAATTGGGATGCCGCTCTTTGATTTTGGCTGAAGCCTCCATCCCGTCCATCACGGGCATTTTGATATCCATCAACACCAAGTCGGGCAACCCGTTGGATGACTGCATCACATAATCAACAGCCTCAACACCATTCACCGCCCTTACAATGCGAATGTGGGTGCGCAACAGACTGTAGCGAAGCACCTCAAAGTTCGAGTCCTCATCCTCGGCAATGAGAATGGTTTTTCCTGCCCAATCGGGATAAACAATACGTTGCGGCCCGGTTGCTTTCACTTTGGGAGTGGCATGCATGGGGCGATCGGGCAAACTAAAATAAAACGTAGCTCCCCTGTCGGGAATCGACTCCACCCAAATTTTTCCACCCAGTAACTGGCAGATATGGCGACAAATAGAAAGTCCAAGCCCTGTGCCTCGATACAACCGCGAAGTACTGTCTTCGAACTTCCTGAAACGCTCAAAAATAGCCTCATACTGACTCTTGAGAATACCACAACCGGTATCCCGTACATAAAAGAGATACTGCCCCTCGGTGACACCAGCCTGACAGCCAATGGTGATGCCTCCTTGATCGGTAAACTTGATCGCATTACTGATCAGGTTTTGAAAAATCTGACGAATGCGTTCGGGTGCAGAATTAAACATCCGATCATTTAATGGTTCCTCTATTTCAAGATTCAAGGTCAGTCCCTTTTCAATGAGAGCCTTGTTTTTGCGAGCATCATTGGCCACATCGTGCAAAAAGATGCCTAAATTAAACTGTGTAATGGAAATAGGTAATTGATTGGCTTCAATCATACTAATATCCACAATATCGTTAATCAACTGCAACAGCGAGTTACTGTTGTTCTGAATCACCCGATTCATATAAGTGCGCTCCTCTGGGGTAACATCATCGGAAGTGATAAGATCCGAAAAACCAATGATGGCATTTAAAGGTGTCCGGATTTCATGGCTCATGTTGGCAAGGAATGCCGACTTCAGCTGATCACTCTCTTCAGCTTTCTGCTTTGATTTCTCCAGATCGCGAGTCCGCTCAATCACCTGTTGTTCGAGATTTTGGTGATGACGTTCCAGCTCCTGATTTTGACTTCTGATTTTTTTACTTTGGTAAAGCAGCTCATTGTTACGGATTTCAATTTGACGATTTACCTTCTCCAGCTTTTCATAAGCCTGAGACAAATCAGCAGTGCGCTGACGAACCTGCTCCTTCAGGCGAGCTTCATTGCGACGAATCATACTCACGCGTAACCGAATAACCAACCAAATACAACTGCCGCCGAATACTACAGCCAAAAGAATAAACCACCAGGCACGCCAAAAGGGCGTGTCTACACGAATGGCTATGTGCCTGATATCACTACTCCAAATCCCTTCGCTATTGGCACCTTTGACCTTAAACACATAATCACCGGGAGGGAGATTGGTATATGAAGCAAAATTACGAGTATCGCAATAAACCCAATCTTTATCAAAATTCTCGAGTTGATAGGCATACGTGTTCTCATCGGGGGTGAGATAGTTCAACAACGCAAACTCAAATGAAAGGGTCGTGTGCCGATACGATACACGCAACAACTGAGACTCCTGAATGTCGCGAGCCAAATGTTTATTATCAAGCATCACACTCGTGATCATGATGGGCGAATTGTCAGGAAGGTACTTCACCTTCTCCGGCGAGAAAATGTTGAGCCCCTTGCTCCCACCAAGCATCAAAAACCCATCGTGAGTGTACCCATACGCATTGGAATCAAAAATTAAACTTTGCAGACCATAATGGCTATTAAACAAGGTAAAACTACTATCCTTTGGAGAAAAACGTTCAATTCCTTTATGCGTTCCCATCCAAAGATTGCCATTAACATCTTCTAAAAAGTTATAGTAAGTATTAGATGACTGTGGGTTAGGGTTTTGGTAACGAACAAATGTTCGTGAAGCCTTATCGAAACGATTGAAGCCATCAGATTTGGTTCCCACCCAAATGTTCCCCTGACTGTCCTGATATAAACCTCGAATCATATTCCCACTCACGGATGTCACATTCTGTTGCGAATGGGTATGAATAATCAATCGGTCATCGATGGGATTATATTCATACAAGCCATCCTTACCGGTTCCAAACCATAACACGCCGCTCCGATCCTCGATAATCCGGGTGACATCCAGATTATTCTCGGAATTAAACACCTTTGAATAAACGGTTTTATGAACCACTGCTTGTCGAGTTTGGGTATCAAATTTATAAATCCCATTATTGGTTCCCAACCACAAAATCCCTGACTTAGTCAAACACAACGTGCGGAAATGGTTCGACAAATAGTGTTTAAACTCCTTGCTCCCGGGAGGCAAGCAATCCAACCCATTTTCGTGAGCCAACCATAAATTCCCTTGAGAATCCTCAGTCATCATCTCAATGCGATTGCTGCCAATAGAGCCAGGATTCTTGGCATCGTGCTTAAAGTATTCAAACGTATTGCGCTGTCGATCCCATCGTGTCAATCCTCCAGCTTTAGTGCCAATCCAAATCACGTTACGCGAATCCTCAAACACACACAATACATACTCATGACTTAAGCCCGGAATAAAATTGGTCGCCTTATTAATGAGGGCAAAATTATTTTGACGCGGATCATACGAATGGAGTCCTTCAAATTTGGTAGCCACCCAAATGAGCCCCGAACGGGTTTCAATGACATTGCGAATGGCATTACTTTTCAGATTATGAGAACCTTCAAAATCGGCATTTAGGTAATGAATGTGTTTTGTTTGTTGCTGAATCATCATCAAACCGTCATTAGACGTGCCAGCCCATAAATTTCGGTTCGAGTCGACATACAAATCCAAATAAGTCGCCTTATTGAGCAACTGCATGTTGACATGAGCAAAGGTTTGTTTGTGAAAAACAGAAGCACTCTTTTGAAATGCAAACAGCCCCATTTGGGTCCCCACCCAAACGGTATCAGTTCCCATCGGCGCCAAACAACGAATAGAGTTGACCGCCAAACTATGAAGCGATTGGGTATTATTAACCCAATTATGAATGGTCGTAATCGAAGAATTGAGCTGCGAAAGTGGCTTGTGCTGCCAGGCCTCCATCAACGGCGTATAGGCATCGTTCGGAATCATATACAAACCAAAGCGATTGGTGCCAATCCACACATTACTTTGATCATCAAACTGAATGGCATTGACTTCAATATTATCAGACTGTCGATTCTCAATGCTATTATACAAAACACGCAAAAACTCATCATGACGCGCATTGTAAACACTGATTCCATTGGCCGTCGCAACCCACACATTCCCAAAGCGATCGATGCGAATATCATTGAGTGCATTGTTAGACAATGAATACGGGTCATCGCCAGCGACATAGTATCGCGTAAACGTCTCTGTTTCCCGATTAAAACGATTCAAACCCGCTTTGGTAGCCACCCAAATATTCCCTTGCAAATCCTCAACAATACGAGCCGGATAGTTATTGGAGATAGAAGAAGGATCATCGGCCTTATTCTTATAAACCTCATACGTTTTGCCATCATAACGCGTCAAACCCAACGACTCAATGCCCAACCACAAAATGCCCATGTGATCTTCGTAAATACATTGCACCGAAACACCCGGCAACTTATGGGTCGATGAAAAATGCGTCAAACGAAGAGGATTAACCGGTTGTGCTAAGCCAACAAGCACATTACACAGCATGAGAATCGAGATCCACGACCCTCCTCTAAATAAGGATAACAATCCGTGATGGTTCTTTAGCCAACAAAAAGCAGATCGACTGCAATAAACACGATATGGAAACATGGAAACGCGTAAATGTAAAATTGGACTATAATTTTAGTCAATCTTACTCACTTACCCGTCGAATGGTTCATTTTTTTTGTCGATTCTCTCAAAATGATTGACTAATGAATATTTGGAGCAAAAAAACAATCATTCATCACATCCCCCCCGTCGAAATAAGGAAAAACCGACTCAAAAAATACCCGGTTTTACAGCCACTTCAAACACGCACCCCTCACCCGCAATTTCTGTCAACGGAAACACCTCCCGAGCCTGCTCCAAATAGACGTCCGTTTGCTTGTATCGCGATGAAAAATGACCAATAATAAGCTTCCCGACCTCAGCCTGTTTAGCCACCATTGCCGCTTGTCGGGCAGTGCTGTGTCCTGTTTTTTTTGCCAAATCTTTTTCGGCATCCGTAAAAGTCGCCTCGTGATAAAGCAAATCAATGCCTTTGAGCTTCTCTCCCAACGAAGGGATGTATTTAGTATCAGAACAAAAGGCGTATGAACGTGGCAAGTGACTACGCACAATCAAATCATCGTTGGGGACAATGGTGCCGTCATCGAGGCGCAAATCGGCGCCGTTCTTTATTTTAACGATTTCAGCAATCGAAAGCTCATATTGCTCGATACAACTTTTGCGAATATTGGGCAACCCTATTTTTTCGGTAAAAAGAAATCCGCAAGTAGCAATGCGATGACGGAGAGGAACGGAAGTAACCATCACTTTATCATCCTCGTGAATAATTAGCCACTGATGGGGGTCAATCGCATGAAAAACGACTTTAAAGGGCAAATCGGCACAAAAATAATCGAGGTGCGGCCGATACAGACGCTCCAAATCAACATGGGCAAAGAGATGCAAATCGGCCTGACGCCCCATAAGCCCAAGGGTTGAGATAAGCCCCATTAACCCAAACAGATGATCGCCATGCAGATGGGAGATAAAAATATGATTGATTTTAGTGAACTTGATTTTATTGCGCCGCAGCTGCATCTGGGTGCCTTCACCACAATCAATTAAATAAAACCGCTCAGCCACATTCAGTAGCTGAGCGGTGGGATATCTTTCCGATGTAGGCAGCGCTGAATTGCTACCCAATATGGTTACGGAAAACACCATTGCCCTTATTGTTTGGCAATGGCATTCCGCATCATGTCAATTCCATCAGTCAGAGATGGAGCGATGTTCAAAACCGAGTCGAGTTGCGAAACCGAGATCAAACGCTCTACGGCCGGCATAAGCCCGGAAAGAACAAACACCCCTTCGGCATTCTTGCACAAACGATTGGCCACTAAGATTGCGCTGAGTCCTGATGAATCGCAATAGTTGCTATTGCTCAGGTCCAACAGAAGATTGCGTTCGCCGTTGCCCGAGAGCAACACCAGTTCCGACTTGAGGGTCGGCGCCACGTGCGTGTCCAATTTTTCTTTTAAAACCTGCACCAGGGTGAAATCCCCCATTTTTTCAATCTTAAAGTCCATGCGTACAAGAGTTAGGTTTATTCGTTATCGCCGCTTTTCTTCTCTTTGGCTTCCATTTGGTTTTTCAAGTCAACCAAATCGCTGATATCACCAAAGGTAGTTTTTTCAACGCTATCTTTCACCTTTTTCACCGCTTTTTTAGTGGTTTTCACCTCAGCTTTTTTCTCAGCCTTTTCTTCCGATTTTTTATCATCTTCGAAAATGCGAGAGTGAGAAAGGATAATGCGCTTAGCAGCTTTGTTGAATTCGATCACTTTAAAATCCAGTTTCTCTTCCACTTTGGCTTGAGAACCGTCTTCTTTTACCAGGTGACGAGGCGTTGCAAAACCTTCTACACCATAGGGAAGAGCAATTACGGCACCTTTGTCGAAGAGTTCAATGATGGTTCCTTCGTGAACAGAATCAACCGAGAAAATGGTTTCGAACACATCCCATGGGTTCTCTTCCAGTTGTTTGTGGCCGAGGCTCAAACGACGGTTATCCTTGTCGATTTCCAAAACCATCACGTCGATGCTTTCGCCAATGCTGGTGAATTCGGCCGGATGTTTGATCTTTTTCGTCCATGAAAGGTCGGAAATATGAATCAAACCGTCAATACCTTCTTCAATTTCTACAAACACACCAAAATTGGTGAAATTACGCACCAAAGCTTTGTGCTTAGAACCGATGGCATATTTAGATTCGATGTTTTCCCAAGGATCTTGCTTCATTTGCTTGATACCCAAAGACATTTTACGCTCGTCACGATCCAGTGTCAATACCACAGCCTCGATTTCGTCGCCCACTTTCAGGAAGTCCTGAGCGCTGCGCAGGTGCTGTGACCAGCTCATTTCCGATACGTGAATCAAACCTTCAACACCGGGAGCAATTTCAACAAATGCACCATAATCAGCCATCACAACCACTTTGCCTTTCACAGTGTCACCCACTTTCATATCGGCACTGAGAGCATCCCAAGGATGAGCAGTCAATTGTTTCAAACCAAGAGCGATACGTCTTTTCTCATCATCGAAATCAAGAATCACCACGTTCAGTTTCTGATCGAGTTGAACGATTTCTTCAGGATGCGAAACGCGACCCCATGACAGGTCGGTGATGTGGATCAAACCATCTACGCCGCCCAAGTCGATGAACACACCGTAAGAGGTGATGTTTTTAACAGTACCTTCGAGTACCTGACCTTTTTCGAGTTTCGAGATGATGTCTTTTTTCTGCTGCTCGAGCTCTGCTTCGATAAGCGCTTTGTGAGAAACCACCACGTTTTTGAATTCGGGGTTAATTTTAACCACTTTGAATTCCATGGTTTTACCCACGTACATGTCGTAGTCGCGGATGGGTTTCACGTCGATTTGGCTACCGGGCAAGAAGGCCTCAATACCAAACACGTCAACGATCATACCACCTTTGGTACGGCACTTGATGTAACCTTTAATCACTTCGTCTTTTTCGAGAGCTTCGTTTACACGATCCCAAGAACGAAGTGCACGTGCTTTTTTGTGAGAAAGAACCAACTGACCTTTTTTGTCTTCCTGGCTTTCTACATACACTTCAACTTTGTCGCCTACAGCCAATTCAGGGTTGTAGCGGAATTCGTTGCGGCTCACGATACCGTCAGACTTAAATCCAACGTTAATCACGACTTCGCGTTTGTTCAGAGCAATTACCACACCTTCCAACACTTCTTTTTCAGAAATGGTCGACAAGGTTTGGTCGTACATTTGCTCAAGTTCTTCTTTGGTGTTGGTCACACCGGTAATCACGCCTTGTTCGAAAGCATCCCAATCGAAGTCGGCTTTAGGAGCAGCTACGCCACCCACTTTTCCGTTTTTAATTTCCATTTAATTAATTTGTTAAACCTAAACTATTGGTTAGACATTATGGTTTGAAAAAAATCGGTGCAAAAATAGCAACTTTTTTCGTGAAAACACAAGTCAACAATGGTTAATAATTGCTTACACCCCAAATCCAAATACCCAACGCAAATGTCTGTATCTCCTTTCAATAGGATATTTCAGCCCTGCAGGAAGTGAAATAGAGAATAAGCTGCACACAGGGTAGCATAAAATCTTAACTTTGTGGCGAAAAATAAACAAAGCTGTCACACATGATTTTTTCGATGACCGGCTATGGGAAAGCCACCTGTTTACTCCCCAACAAGAAAATTACCATTGAGATGAAATCTCTCAACAGCAAACAATTGGATCTAAACGTACGGATCCCATCGCTGTACCGAGAGAAAGAAATAGAAGTCCGCAACGAAGTTTCGGCAAGGCTATTGCGAGGCAAAGTGGACGTGAGTTTCTATGTCGAATCAGCCATTTCGGACAAAGTAACCCAAATCAACCGTCAGGTAATCGAGGGATACCATCGTCAGTTGATGCCCATTGCACAGGATTTGAATTTAAGCAATTCATCAGATTTACTGAGCATTATCATGTCGCTACCCGAAACAGTGAAAACCGAACAGGCCGAACTAGATGAACAGGAATGGGCATCCATTAAAACAACCCTGATACAAGCCATCGAACAACTCAACGATTTTCGTCGTCAGGAAGGCGATGCCTTAAAACGGGAACTGCAAGGTCGTGTTGAGCGCATCACCCAGTTGATGAGCGAAGTTGAGCCACACGAAAAGGCCCGCATCGAAAAAATTAAAACCCGATTGCACGAGAACTTACAGGAACTGGCCGGGAAATTTTCGGTTGATGATAACCGTTTTGAACAGGAATTGATTTTTTATCTCGAAAAACTGGACATCACCGAAGAAAAAGTACGCCTGACCAATCACATCCAATACTTTTATGAAACCATGAACGAAGCAGAAGCATCGGGCAAAAAACTGGGTTTCATTGCTCAAGAAATGGGTCGGGAAATCAACACCATGGGAAGTAAAGCCAACGATGCTGCAATGCAACGCATTGTAATTCAAATGAAAGACGAACTGGAAAAAATCAAAGAACAGTCCCTCAATGTCCTGTAACTTCACATTTTTCAATTGAAGAACCACACGCCAATGACGACACCAAAAATCGGGAAACTCATCATCTTTTCGGCTCCATCAGGATCGGGAAAATCGACCATTGTGGGGCATCTGCTCCAAAAAAATTTCAATCTCGAGTTTTCAGTCTCGGCCACCAGTCGGGCGCCCCGGGGAGCTGAAGTGAATGGGAGAGATTATTATTTTTTGTCGGCCGATGAGTTCCGCGCAAAAATTGAGAATCAGGAATTTCTTGAGTGGGAAGAGGTGTATGCCGACACCTATTATGGCACGCTGCGCAGCGAAGTAGATCGCATTACACAACAAGGTAAAAACATCGTGTTTGACGTAGATGTGGTGGGCGGTGCCAACATCAAAAAAATGTATGGCAACCGGGCATTGGCGCTCTTCATCCAACCGCCTTCTATCGACGAATTGGAACAACGCCTAAAAAACAGGGGCACCGATAGTCCTGACAAAATTGCCATGCGATTGGCCAAAGCGTCCGAAGAACTCACCTGGGCTCCGCGCTTTGATGTGGTTCTGGTAAACGACGACCTGGATAAAGCAAAACAAGAAGCCGAAAAGATCCTGACCAATTTTCTGAGTCAATCATAAAACACTCCTCCCCCGCCGGATTGATAAGGACATCCCCATGACACACATCGGACTGCTATTTGGCTCCTTCAACCCCATTCACATCGGGCATTTGGCATTGGCCAATTACATGCGCGAAACCCAAGCGATGGATGAAATATGGCTGGTGGTAAGTCCGCAAAACCCCTTTAAAATCAGTAACGACCTCACCTCGGGAGACCAACGTTTGCGAATGGTTCAGATTGCATTGCGCAACCGTCCGCACTACCGGGCGTGCGACGTGGAGATGTCGATGCCGGTTCCGTCGTTTACCATCGACACACTGAGGGTTTTGGAACAACAGCACCCCGACGTGAATTTTTCGCTCATCATGGGCACCGATATCATTCAATCCATTCCCCAATGGCGTAACGGACAGGAAATCGTTGCCCGTTACCGCCTGTATGTATACCCCCGCCCGGGCTACGACCTGCCCGACTTGGAGGCAACCCCCAATGTGGTTGTGACAGATGCTCCCATGCTGGACGTATCGTCAACCTTCATTCGTCAACATCTCAAAAACGGGAAAGACATGTGCTTTTATCTTCCTGCGGGAGTTGACGATTACATTCGCGAGCATGCGCTATACAGCGGGGCTGCAACATCGCGATGATGACTCATTTATCATCCTGACCAACAAAAAGCGGCAACCAATCATCAAAGGAAACACGCCCATCACATAACCCTTTACATCGCCGATAAATGGTTGTATCTTTTGAAGTAATAAAACAAATACCACTAACTTCAAAAACGGAACAGCCATGGGAACCACCAACTTTAACTTCACCCTGACGCTCAACAACGACGAGTTTATTAAAGTAGGCGAAGAGCTTTACACCACGCGTCAAAACCTGACCCACAAAGAACCACGCATCCACCTGATTGGAAAAAATTGCCTCGATGCCCTCAAACCCTTTGAAGGCCGGCTGACAAAGACTGTGATAAAAGAGTGGCTACTGTTGGCCAAGGTTTTAGATGCATCGTGCGATTCAATGAACCAGTGGGATGAGAAAAAAATCATCGAAGAACTCATTGCCGGTCATCCACACCCCATCTCGTGGTATCTGGATAATTGCAAGTTACCATAACAAAACAATGAAGACCAAAACATTAACAGCAGGCTAAGAATAACGGCCTGCTGTTTTTTGTTGATCGATTTGGCATTTAGAATCGTATTTCAACTACATTCGTTGAATAGTTTTTAAAGCAAAATAAAGAACATTTAAAATTACATTCATAAATACTTAACACAGCAACCAATGAGCGCCAAACAAATCCTTTTATTACTACTGATGAGCACCGGCATTATGGCATGTTCAAAAGACGAAAGTGAAGAAACGCCCACTGCCATCACAGTTGTCATCAACGAATTGATGCCAAAAAACTCGACCACACAGGCTGACCAGGATGGAGAATATGACGATTGGATAGAATTATACAACACCACAGGAACAAGCATCGACCTTTCGGGGTATTTCCTGAGTGATTCAAAAAAAAACATCACCAAATGGAAATTCCCGCAAGGCACCACCATTACCGCCAAAGGTTATTTGATTATATGGGCCGATGGAGACACGCTTCAAAGCGGACTTCACACCAATTATAAACTATCGGCCGAAGGCGAAAAAATGGTTTTGGCCACCCCCGAACAAACCATCATTGACCAAATGAGTTACCCGGCACAGGCCGAAGAATTGAGTTACGCCCGCGTTCCTGATGGAACCGGAGAATTTGTTTGGCAAGCCCCCACATACAATGCCACAAATGGTAAAAAATAAACTTCACCAGTTCACCCAACGAATCTGAAATAAAAGCGTACAACCCAATACGCAATAAAACACAACAACATGGTTTCATATGCGAACATCCTCAACAATTATCGGCCAGTTTCGCTCAAGGAAATGGACAGCATTCAGCTGATGAATCGCACGGATACCAAATTTGTGTTTAACGCCGATTTACTCCCCGAACTGCTGGCCCTTCTGCAACCGCATTACCGCATCCTGGAAATTGATGACATTCGCGACTTTCCGTACCACACCACGTATTTGGACACCACCGATTATCATTTCTTTTACCAGCACATGAGCAGCCGTCCGGGACGTTACAAAGTACGCTACCGACAATACGAAGCCACAGGCGGGGCATTTCTGGAAGTGAAACTCAAAAACCGACGCAATAGAACCATCAAATGGCGCATTAGCAGTTGCAATCACAACGCCTTGCCCAACGACCATGAACTGGAATTTCTCAACCACCACGTACAACAAGTGGCAGCCGGGCTTCATCCCGTTCTCGAAAACCGCTTTCAACGCATCACGTTGGCCGGATTGAACACCAAAGAGCGCATCACCATCGACTACCATCTGTCGTTTCGCAGCCCCGAAGGCAGCGAAAAACATTTGCCTTTTTTGGCAATTCTGGAATTGAAACGTGAAGGATTTACCGGCAACACACCCGTGACCAATGCTCTGAAATCGTTTAACCTCCACCCCACCGGGTTCAGCAAATATTGCATTGGCAGTGTTCTGGTACGTAACATGGACAAGAAAAATATACTAAAATCCAAACTCCTTTTAATAAATAAATTACACAATGAATCTACTCAGCATTCTTTTGCTTGACAAGCTTGAAATATTTGACTCCAAACTCATCGACATCGAATCGTTTTTAGAACTCACGTTTCGATTTATGCTCAACACAGGGGTGCTGATGCTGCTGGTGCGATGGATTTATTTCTCTACCACTCGCCGCCGCGATTACCTGTTCACTTACATGCTCATTGGATCCATCGTGTTTTTACTCTGCTTTTTGTTGGGCAGCGTAAAACTGCAACTTGGTTTTGCACTGGGGCTGTTTGCCATCTTTGGCATCATGCGTTACCGCACCAGCCAAATGCCCATTCGCGAAATGACCTACCTGTTTTTGGTCATCGCCCTGTCGGTGATCAACGCCCTGGCCAACGAAAAGGTAAGCATTGCCGAACTGTTGTTCCCCAACCTGACCATCGTTTTTATCACTATGGGATTTGAAAAAATTTGGCGTCTGCCCCATCAATCGGTCAAAGAAGTCGTTTATGAGAAAATTGACCTCATCCGCCCCGAAAGACGATCGGAGTTAATCGCCGATTTGGCGCAACGTGTGGGCATTTACAACATCCACAAAGTTGAAATCGGACGCATCGACCTGCTAAAAGACACCTGCATTTTGCGCGTGTATTACAGCGAAAACTCACGAGACATCAACATGGCTGATAATGATACGCGCGACAACGATGGTGATGACGATTAAAACATGGACAACCATCGTCATCCTGATGATGATGATGATGCCCGCGACCTGGTCGCAATCGGCCGATTTTGGGATATGGGCGGGTATTGACGGAGAAAAGAAACTGACCAAACGGCTCAATGCCGAGATGAACCTACAAGCCCGCACTTACGACAACGCTTCATCACTGGCACTGTGGCTGGCCGAGACCGGACTCAACTGGGAGGCCAACAAATACATTGACTTTTCACTCATGTACCGCTATATCGCTGACCACAGCGACGACGACGGCGTGGAAAGCAAACACCGCGTGTATGGCGATGTGAAGGGACAGATTGAAATCAGCCGTTTGAAACTGAGTAGCCGCATTCGTTACCAACATCAATACAACCAAACCAAACAAAATGGCACCAAAGAAAAATTGCGTAACAAATGGGAATTAAAATATAACATCAAAGAATGCCCGCTGACGCCATTTGCCTCGGCTGAATGGTTTGCCCCGTTGGGCGATGCCCGTTTTGACATTGAAGCATGGCGATACATGGCCGGCGTCACCTGGAAAATCAACAAAAAACAGGCACTCGAAGCCGCCTGGCTGGGCGAACGGGAAAACGGGGAATCGATAAACCTGAATGCACTATCAGTCAGTTGGAAGCAAAAATTTTAATTTCACTTATAACGAATGTAACGTGGCCTGATGCACGCCACAAAGAGATAGTTGTTTTCAGTACCTTTGGTTGAGGTAGAAACCCGTTAGACGAAACAGTTCGTTGTTTTGCCCTGCGGGTTTCATTTTTTCAGTACGCCCCTCCATCCCCCGGAGGGGAATCGGTGGTGATTTGCTTTTATAAATCTTCGGCACAACAACAGGAGTGCGTCACGTTTGAATTTTTGCACATCGCTCAGACATCACGCAACTGCGTGTAACCAATTATAATATTGGATCTTTCACTTTTTTCCCATTTTCACTAACCATTTTGGGATTGTTTCCGTTGAACACAGCAGAGAACTAGCACAACCGTGCAGCATTTTTCTGCAACAGGCATCACACCCCTGCCGCAATGAAAATGCGAAGAGGAATCAAAAGACTGCCACGGCAGCACTAAAATCAATGAAATGAAGCGATTGAAGCGTAGTTTTTTACTGATGATTGCCTGTTTGGTATCGGGAATGGTTCAGGCGCAAATAAAAGTAAAACACGAACCAACAGGCAACTCCCCCTCTCAACTACGCGAGGGCAATCTGATTTACACCATGATTGATTCAATGGCTCAGGTGCTCAATTGTCGCATTGAAGTACGGGAAGCACGCATCAAAACCACGCTCAATGCCCGTCCGGCATTATGGTCGCTATTGGGCAAAAAAGAGAAGCGCAAATACATCATCCGCATCAACAATAACCCAAAATTCAAAGGCATTCGCCTTGACGAAGTTCCATTAATGGCAGGCATCGGATTATGGGCGCACGAACTGATGCACGTGAAAGATTACCACCACCGTACACTGTGGGGCGTGATGGAACGGGGCTGGCAATACTTGAGTCAGGAAGGCAAACGCCAATTTGAACATGAAATTGACCGGATGGCCATAGAACACGGATTTGGGCAACATCTGTACGCGTGGTCTTACTACGTGTTAGAAGAATCAAACGCCTCGCCATCGTATAAAGCCTATAAACAAAGCGTCTACCTAACCCCATCGGCCATTCGGCAAGCCATTGAACAAAGCGAGTTACCACCCCATTCGACCAACTAAAGGTCACTCGGCCGGATGCATTTGGGGATAGAGACAGATATCAATCAGGCCGCACGTGTTACATTTGGGTTTACGGGCAATGCAAACATAACGCCCATGCAAAATCAACCAATGGTGAGCTATGGGCAACAACTCCTGTGGGATATGTCGCACCAGTTGGCGCTCTGTTTCAAGGGGCGTTTTGGCATTGCGTGTCAGCCCCAGTCGGGCAGCAACGCGAAACACATGAGTGTCGACCGCCAGCGCCGGCTTTTCATAAACCACCGAAGCAATCACGTTGGCCGTTTTGCGACCCACACCGGGCAGTTTTTGCAGTAAGGTCACATCGTCGGGAACCACCTCGTTAAACTCGCGCACCAATACCTGAGCCATCCCGACCAAATTCTTGCTTTTGTTATTGGGATAACTGCACGAACGTACCAGCTCGAACACCTCATCTACGGAAGCCTCGGCAAGTACAGCAGCCGTTGGAAAACGCTCAAAAAACGGTGGCGTAATTAGGTTAACCCGTTTATCGGTACATTGAGCCGAAAGAATCACCGCTACCAGCAACTCATAGGGGTTGCGATAATGCAGCTCCGTTTCGGCTACGGGCATATTCTCCTTAAAATATGCAATAACATGCTTAAAACGCTGCTGAAGGGTCATTACAAAAATGATTTAAACAAACATCAACAAACTGAGCGCCATCACGGCCATGCCTGCCACGAGTCCATAAATGGACAAATGGTGCTCGCCATATTCACGAGCAGCGGGTAAAAGCTCATCGAGACTGATAAAAACCATAATACCAGCCACGGCAGCAAAGACAATTCCGAACACCAACGGGCTCATAAAAGGCATCAGAATCAAATATCCGACCAACGCCCCAATAGGCTCGGACAAACCGGAGAGGAAGCTGAGTTTAAAAGCCTTACGTCGGCTCCCGGTGGCATAATAAACAGGCACCGACACGGCAATTCCCTCGGGAATGTTGTGAATGGCAATGGCCACAGCAATGGCAATCCCCAAGTGAGGTTCCTGAATGGCAGCAGTAAACGTAGCCAGCCCCTCCGGGAAGTTGTGAATCCCAATAGCCAGGGCGGTAAATAACCCCATGCGCATGAGTTTACTGCTTTTGTGCACATTTTTGCCCTTCATCTCCTCAATGGAGTGCATCTCGTGAGGGTTTTCACCCGAAGGAATTAGCTTGTCGATAATGGCAATGAACAACACTCCACCAAAAAAAGCCAACACAGTCCACCAACTGCCGGCCACCACGCCATAGGCTTCACTCATGGTTTCGCGCGCCTTGGCAAAAATTTCCACAAAAGAGACATAAATCATCACGCCCCCTGAAAAACCAAGAGAAACAGCCAAAAACTTGGTGTTGGTGCGGCTGGCAAAAAAAGCCATGGCACTACCAATCCCTGTAGAAAGACCCGCAAAGAGAGTTAGCGCAAAGGCAAAAAGAATATTATTAAGAGACAGATCCATCATCTTGCTTAAAAATTGATATTTGATTAACAGAATCGTGCGTGGCATAAATCACTTCCCCCTGGTACGTGAGGTTCATGCCGCCGGAAGATTCTTTGCTTATAACCGTTAATTCTTCGCCAATGTTCACGCCGTATTTATCGCAAAAAGCCGAGAAAGCCTCGGTTTGATACCCTAATCGGGCAATGATCCCACTTTGCCCACCGCCCACCAAAGCAAGCGGAAGCGTATGTGAAATATCGGGCATCACCCCCTTTGATGAAGGGATGGGATGCCCATGCGGGTCAAACAGCGGAAACCCCAGCAATTGATCCATGCGCTCGAGCAGAACATCAGAGGTGTGGTTTTCGAGCCGGAGCGCCTCCTGGTGCACGGCATAAAGCCCCATTCCCATCTGGCGGTGCAAAAAAGTCTCCCACAATCGGTGGCACCGCACCTGCCGCAAAGCCAGCTGAATGCCTTTGGGCGTGAGCGTATACCCCTTGTAAGCAACCACCTTTACCACCGCTTTGCGCTGCATGGCAGTCACCATTTGTCGCACCACAGCAGCACTGCATCCGGCCAAGGCTGCCACGCTGCGCGACGTAGCTTTGACTCCCTGCTCATGCGTGAGTAAATATATGGCCTTAAGGATTTGCGATGGATGAACCGTTGCAGACATGGCGTTACTGTTGAGTGTGTAAAATTACGATTGCACGCCAATTATCAAACGCTCTATTCTATGTTTTTATGGATGCGGCCAATAATTCCCAATCTTTAGGGAGGCAAATGGATCCTGTAAGAAATGCAAAAGGTTAAACAGAGAGAGAGAATCTGGCGTTGTATCGAAATAAAACAGAAACAATCACAAGTCCCCCATGAGAAATGAGAGGGCAACGCCATGCCTCAAAATTCCATATTGAGCATCAAGTCACTCAACACCATGCGAAAACTACTGCCCGATGTAATGTGGCGATACTGAATTCGGTCAAACACCAGCACGTCAGGAACCTTATCACCTGCCACCCAAAACATTCCCTGAAATTCCCCTTCAAAAGGAGTAATGAGCCCTGCAATGTCATCGGGCTCCATCATTTTTGAGAAACAAGTAAAAAATACGTCAACAGGACGGGTTTGATGCAAACGCCGCAAATCGTCCACCGAGACGGCATGCCCCAGGTAAATCACCTCCAAACCACTCTTTCGGGCAAGAAGCGAATAAAAAAGCAACTGTAATTCCGACTCATGTCCGGGGGTCAGAAAAAAGACAATGCGTGCTGTATTGGGCAGGTGCAAAGAAGGCACCCCCCCAATAACCTCGCACATTTTTTGACGAACCAGGTTCGACACAAACTGTTCGTGAGCAGAAACAATGGCACCTGTTTGCCACAAAAGGTCTACCCGCTGCAAAAAGGGAAACAACAACGATTCGACCATGGCCTCAAACCCCCGATGATCGATCACACCGTTGAGATGCGACAGAAAGGCACGACCGTCAAAAGCCAGCATGGCAGAGAGCAATTGATCCATATGCACCTCCAGAGAATCATTCAGACGACACAAAGCCATCACTTCACGGTTCAAATCATCGGGCTGCATTTGCGATACCAGCGAAATTTTGAAACCATGTTGCACCAATAGAGCCACATTGAGCAGTTTCTTGAGTTCCTCATCGGAATAGTAGCGAATGTTGGTGGGGGTGCGTCGCGGCTCAATAATCCGGTACCGGCGTTCCCACATTCGAATGGTGTGCGCCTTGATTCCCGACAATTGTTCTAAATCGCTGATTGAGTATGTTGACATATATTTATAAACAAACGTATTGGTATGCATCATTAACCGTTTTTTAAACAAAAATGTTCATCAACCCAAGCAAAACGAACCGCAGGGTGAAGTAATTACACCTGAAATACAAATCAAAATTTAAAGTCGAACCGAAAGAGCCAACTGCGCATAAACCTCCTGAAACCCGACCCCGCCAAAGTGAATATTGAGGGGACGTAACTCCACGTTAAGTCGTCGGTCGGGATGAAAAAAACGAAACCCGATGGCAAACAAACCGCCCCACTGGGTCTGATTCAGATATTTTTGCGGATCAGCAATACCTCCTCCATTGTCAACATCGGCACCTATCAATCCGCCGGCATGAGACACCAACGTGCCGCCACCCACCATCATTGAAAAATCGGTTTCCTGCACCACATCAATCCAAGCGGTCATGCTCAAATTGGTGACATTGAACGATTGATTACGAGCATCCGAAATATTTTTGGCCGAATAATGCCCAAATCCCAACGAAGGATTCAACCGAAAACGGTCGTTACTGAAAGTATATAAATACCCCACCGAATAAACCATTCCTTTTCCTTCATTGTCATTCCCTACCGAAGAACCATAACCAAGCGCGTAAGTGAGCGCATGCCGCACATCGGGCTTGGCAGCCTGCGAAGAAAGAGAAACCATCACCAACATCAAAACCAACCATCCATATCTCTTCATCATTATCATTTTTGAATTATGATTCCACAAAAATAATAGCTTCTGCGTTGTATCAACAAAAAAGCCGCTTCAACGAAACGGCTTTTAAAATAGCATCAAAATCACATTAATAATCCTCTTCTTCATCGACATCGTCATAACCATCCAACTCATCGTCTTCAAGTTGTGCCACAAAGTCGTCTTCATCATCCATCTCATCGTAAATAGATGGTTTTCTGTTACGCCGCTCCTTCTCTGCTTTCACGGAGCGTTTTAACGAGTGCTCATCCTGGGAAGAATAATCGGACAAAAGTTTCTTCCGCGGGTTGTTCGATTTCATTGTTTTGTTCCTCCTAAATTGTTGTTATAAACATGGGTTTTAACGAAACCAAAATAGTAAATTTTTAAAAAAAGTGCGAGTTTTACTTGGGTTTTTAAACATTTCACAAACCCCTGACATTCTTAACCATAACGCACAAAAAACAGATTCAAAACCGAGAACACAGGCATTTCAACGTTAAAAAACGTTCACATCACCTCTTTTCCCGCAACAAAATAAGCCACGAATGAATGAACAACTGCGAAGACAGATTGCGAATATTTTTTTGAGGTCAATCAACGACAACGTATATTTGAATGATAAAGAGACTGTCTCAACCTGAGATGAATGAATATTACGGACTGCAAACGAGTCACCAAACACAACTTTAATCGGATGCCAAAAACTATCATATATCAACTGCTTCCCCGTCTGTTCGGGAACCGCAACCGCACCAACTGCATCAATGGCACCAAGGCCGACAACGGGTGCGGACGGCTCAACGACATCACGTCGCAGGCCTTAGCCGCCATTAAAGATTTGGGAGTGACCCATGTGTGGTACACCGGGGTGATAGAACACGCCACGGCCACCAACTATTCCGATTATGGCATCGCCCCCGACCCTCCGCACATTGTGAAAGGAAAGGCGGGTAGCCCATACGCCATCAAGGACTATTACGACATTTGTCCTGATTTGGCCGAGAACATCCCCCTACGCATAACAGAGTTTGAAGAACTGGTGGAGCGCACCCGTCAGGCTGGACTCAAAACACTCATCGACCTGGTGCCCAATCACGTGGCACGCCATTACGTGAGCGATGCCCGTCCGGACGGGGTCTTCGACTTCGGTCACCACGACAACCCCAATCAGGCCTTTGCCATCTACAACAATTTTTACTATTTGCCCCAGCAACCCTTTGTGGCACCCATCCCCCCGGCTAACGGAGATCCTCAATGGCAGGAATACCCGGCTAAGATGACGGGCAACGACTGCATTAGCGCATCGCCCACTCTCAACGACTGGTATGAAACGGTGAAGCTCAATTACGGCGTGAATCTTTTTGACGGGCGGTCGGCACATTTCGATCCCATTCCCGACACATGGCACAAGATGTTGCACATTATGCAATACTGGGCCGGCAAGGGCATCGATGGCTTTCGATGCGACATGGTAGAGATGGTACCTGTATCGTTTTGGCATTGGGCCATCACGGCCATCAAAAAAGAATTTCCGGATTTTCTGTTTGTGGCCGAAGTGTACAACCCCGCGTTGTACCACGATTACATCCACACCGGTGGGTTTGACCTGCTGTACGACAAAGTGGGCATGTACGACACACTGCGCAACGTGATAACGGGTTTCAGGCCGGTGAGCGACATCTCCAATGCCATCGAAGCCATTGCCCCGCACCGGGGTCACATGCTCTTTTTCACCGAAAATCATGACGAACAGCGCATCGCCTCGAGTTTTTTTGCCGACAACCCACGCCGCGGATGGCCCGCCACCTTTGTGTCGGCCACGTTGTTGCCCAATGCCTTTATGCTGTACTCCGGTCAGGAACTGGGCGAAAAAGGAATGGACTCCGAAGGATTCAGCGGGCAGGACGGGCGCACCACCATCTTCGACTACTGGTGTGTGGACACCCTTGAGCGCTGGATGAACGACGGCCAGTTTGACGGCGGCCGCCTCACCCCAAAAGAACAACAACTACGCGAGCAGCACCGCCATTTGCTACAATTGGTACAACAACATGAAGCCTTTGTGAGCGGCGAAGTTTACCACCTCACCTGGTGCAACACCACCTTCAGAGTATTCCCGTGGGTGCGGTACACGCAGGATGAAGTATTTTTATTGCTGGCCAATTTTACCAATGCCAAACTGCAAATGACGCTCAACGTGCCGGGCGATATGTTTGAAAAATGCGGCCTCAAACCCCACGGTTTTTATCATGCTGAGGATCTAATGGGCAGTGGCAAGCAAATATCGTTTTTTGCCGATGTGGCCTTGATAAAAGGGTTTGAAGTCAAGATGAAACCATACGGCTGCATGATTTTCAGACTTAAATAAAATCACTACTGACCGACAAAACTAGAAATCTCCAATCTTCAAAGATTGTAAGTGTTGATAAACAGCAATATAAGCATATCTTCAATTGTTTTTCAATTACCTACCCCCCCCTTTTTTTTCAGAAAAATGCGAGTTGTATGTCAGGACTTTTGTTTTTTGCTTTTACATTTTTGACATAAGTCCGTCTACAGTTTTCAATCACCCAATAAACGTCTAAATGGCTTATCAGGTAAATCCTAACCAAAGCGGCAATTGTAGAGAAAGCCTTTTTTGTGTCCGACTTTGCCCTTAGGACCATTAAAAGCAAATGGGCGATCAATGTGCACCACACTTGT
>NZ_QKZK01000018.1 GCF_003254275.1 Breznakibacter xylanolyticus
ACAGCCGGATTTTGAATAAACACCAACATGACGTTATATCGTGAATAATGATCGAAACGTTTTATAAACTCAACATACTTTATAAAGTCTTCTGAAGTTCGTAGAATCAGACTGTTATTAAAGAGTTGATCGATGCTATTTTTGTCATGTATGTAATTGGGAGTGAGGGTTTCCATATCTTGATTTTTGGTTTTAAATAAAGATATCAACCTTGATTTAATAAAGCAAATTTTAGGATATATTAATGAGTGTGCTAGTTTTGACGTGTTATGTGCAAGAAGTCTGAACCTAATAGGCATCGGATTAAAAAGAATGGCTAAAATCAATAAAAAGGCACATTGTTCAAAGCGGCACCAACAAGGGAGGATTACCGCTATCGGATGGCCGTATGCTGCGTAGCCTCTTTTGCTGCAAAGATTTAGGTTGGTAGATGTCTTACGGTGGGAAAAAATTAGTAAAGCAGAGAAGGAAAAATGAGGAGGAAGAACGCACACGGGTTACAAACTGGAGCCAATGAATGGTGTTCTTTTGGGTAAACATTCACAATTACGACAAAGACTACGCACAAAGACCAAGCCGAACTGCTCCCCCAAAACTTCAATACACAAAAAGCCAATCATTATTAAGGTCGTCTCCTAAGCTTATCATAGTTCTCTGAATGTTTTGGAGAAACTCTCAATGACCATCTCTCAGTTGTTTGCAAAACAAGACGGGGTTGGCCGAATGCTTACACTCCGAATAGCTATGGGCAGTTACAAACTGCTAGTTAGGATTAGGCGAAGTCAAAGACATTCGCCGAGCGAAAAAGAAAACTACGCTTAGCTGAGGCGTTATTACAATTCACTAACTAAACGACATTGGATCATTATCTGCAATCGTAAAGTAACTTGTTTTTCTCAATTTCACCTTTTACCCTTTGAGATGCATTGTGCTGGCTATATTGAGCTATCAATAGCCGCAATGATTGAAGGATGGAGCTGGATGATTGATGCAGTTCTGGGTCCACTAGTGGCAGTACATGCATTTCGGTACCCTTGGTCACTAGTTGACCTTTGGCATCAAAATAGTTGAACGAATCCCCCGAAGTCCACCTTGTATAATTCGTCATGATAAACCGATCGTGTTCTTTCCAAACCGAATCACACAATAATAGACTAATAGTCGCTTTTAAGCCATGACGCCTTTTAATCCCGAGCAACATATCGTAGTAATAATCAATTTGACCTTTCCTGCCACCTTCGAAAGTTACCAACGTGAAATTATATTTAACCGGCGTGCTTTCATCCAATACTTTCATTATCTGCTCTAAATTGGATGGTACGAGTGATGGGTCTGATAGGATATAAGAATCCACCATCACAACATCCGTAAAAGGCAGTATAAAAGGTTTTAAGTCATACCATGTCTTAATGATACAATCGTTTATGGTTTTGCGAATTGGAATAGACGTTGGCAAGTGGAGCATTTTCAGCTTTGACCAACCGTCGATATAATCATCATTGAAACCTATCACAAAACCATTCTTTTTCCGAAATTTCATCTTTTCAGCATCATCTGATTCATTCAAGAAATAGACTGAAAATGGGGATTCGCTTTTCAGTTCATGCTTATAAGTTTTAAGTGGTTCGTGTGTAAACTTGGCAACTCCACGTCCTTGGGTCAGACCATTGATAAAATGACCATAGAGAGGGTTGGTAATTAATTCATCTAGGGGGTTAATGATGCACAGGTCTGTCTCTTTCTTTAAAAACTTCCAAAAGCTATTCCACAATTCTATTTCCTCTAACTCTCCAAGCGGGGCTTGTGGGGGCTGTTTTTGAAAAAAATCCTTCAAAAGCATTACGTCAATATACGTCTTCATAGGTTTCAATTTGACGCTTGCAACTTCAATAAATCAACGGTCAACCGAACCGATTCATCGAAAAAACCAGTGCCAAAATCTTGTTTCAAAATGCCGTCTGGTCTCATCTCTAGTCGTTTAATTTGTTCACCCTCATAATTCTTGTGAGGATTTTCAAAATACAAAATATTAACATCATCTGGCTTAACTTCCTGTTTGGCAACAAGGTATTGTAGTTTTCTTATAAAATATTCACTGTGTGTTTCAACTACAAATGTTTTACCAACGCTACTGTTTACCAGCATTTCTGCCAATAAGCTGTGAAAGGCAGGGTGCAAATTGGCTTCTGGTTCTTCGAGTATAATTATACTGCGGTTGTCGGCAAAGGCTAGTCGAATTATTAAATGGATGATTTTATTGATGCCTAGACCATTATCGACCATTGGTTCAAATTTGCCGTTTCGTTTTACGTAGTAGGCATATCCAAGTATTGCATCACTAAACAGTATGGGTTCGATCTTCAGCGCATCGGCAATATCGAATGCTTTTAGCCATTGGTTAATAAATAATTCTTTAGCTTGGGCTTTGTGCGGTAAGAGCTTTGTATTGGCATACTTAAAAAACAAAGAATTGCTACTGTCGTTGGTTAAGTAATAGCGTTTAACTTCAATTTTATCTTCACTTAAGTTAATACGCCCCATTTGTTGGCGTAATGCTTTTATCAAAGCAGAAATCCCTTGCCCTAAGTGCATGATATGATTGAGGCTATATGACTCTGTATAATTAAAAAATTTTTGAAGGCTAGATGTGTTTTCATCTATTACCGGGTCAAATAAAGTCTTAGCTTCGCCAGTTTCAATCAGAATTTTACCAATTGTGTCGCCAATAAAGGGTTCATTTGTTAAAATTTCCAGCCAAGCCCCCTTGAAATTATTCCATCTACCACTGCCACTGCTAGCTTGACTAATAACATCTTCCGGTTCAAAAACACCAATAGAAAACCAATTGTTATTTAAGGTGTACAATAGTAATTTCTCCTCAAATAATTTGTATGCCGATATAAAATCCACCTCCGTAAAGATATTGTTATTAGCAAGAATGGTGCGTAGTTCGATTTGTTGTGGTGATTGCGTATTTGAATAAAACACCCCCTCGCTGCCAAGTACATTTGTTGCAAGTTGGGTGTTCACTAATAAGTCATCAATTGCTGATTTATTTGGCTTGGTTCCGTCTTTTGCAAGTAACTGTATTTTCTCTGCTAGCATACTAGGTCTTATGGTGCTGGCAATTGTTTGCAAGTCAATGTTTTTTATAACCCATCTATAGTCATCTAATATCAGATCATTAACAGCAACGTCAACTGCTCCTGGATCATAAGTTGTTGGTTCTATCTCGAAATGAAGGATTGCACCATTGCTCAACGTTTGTGTACATGCTATTAAATCAGCTCTATTCGCATCGTTGGTAACTTGGTAGGTTAAGGTTGTTTTGGTGCTGGCATAATACGATGATTTACAATCAATATTATTAGAAGTGCCCTTTTTATTTGCTCTTAATTCTACTCTATTAAAAAAGGTTAGTTCGAATTTCTTATTGCCAGATTCTCTATTGATTAAGTTTTCGAAACTACCAATTTCGGCAGCTAAATCGGGTGTGATATTTAACCTTTCTATGCGCAATTTGCTGCCAGTTAAATAGCCATGTTTTAATAGAGTAAGAATTTTTTGAAGAGCACTTTTACCACTGTTGTTTGTGCCTGTGAGAATTGTAAACGGCATCAGGTCTACTTCTGTATATTGGCTAAAAACCTTTATGTTTTTAAATCCGATTTTGTTTATCATTTCTTTGGGTTGTTTCTATTCGATTCCAAACATTATTTTTTACACTCAACACATCCCATGTACGGACTACGGTGTATTGATGAGTACTTGCCGAAGGCCGCAAACATAAGAATGCATAGGCGGAGTCTTCGCACAACGCGAGTCTTCAGATTGCAGTTTTACACTGCAAGTCATATGTTTTATCATCGGTACATGTATACAACGTTGGGGATTGCGGGCTTCGGCCCTATCCGCCGACACAAACGCGCGCCAGCTTCGGGGATTGCGGGCATCGGCTCTGCCTGACGTTGCAGAACAACTAACACAACCACTTAACCACAAATGTTTTATACATGACACTGAGCGTCTGGCCTACTGTTTTCGATATTTGTCATCCGTTTTCACTGTCAAATCTGTTTAAGAGTTCCGTATTTTTAATTTCTAAAATATGCCTGTATTTATTTACAAAAGTTTTTAGCTCAATCAACATTCTCCTTTTGTTAAATTCTCCGCCATCATTAATGTGCTTGTAATAGTGACATAATTTGTCAAGACATTGTAGATTGGAAGTGTCGGTATTTGTTAATTGGTATCCAATTATATGGTCGGTATCTATAAATCGTTTGTCGTAAGTGTTTTCAAGGTCTGAACCTCCAAAACCACAATTTTCACAAGTATAATCAACAGTTTTCTTATAAGCAGTTGAAATTTTTTGCCAATTAAATGGCCTACCGAATATATCAGTATTTTCAGAAGGTTTTTCAATCTTTCTTTTTGGGACTAAATCTAACGAATTGTAAAAATCTACTGTGTTTTTTAATATTGACTGACCATTCTCTTTTAGTTTAGCTTTGCAATTAGCACATAGCTCAAGAACAACATCCTCATAATAAATTTTGGGGTATGAAAACCGTTCAGTAATAGTGACACATTTGGTGTTTGACCAATTATAGTATTTGTCAAACTTGCCATTAGCTTTGAAAGACTGAATCGTTGAACATTCAACTAAATGATATTTTGGCAATCTGTTTTCTTGAACCTTATAGTCTTTATTGATAAAATATCCTTTTTGCCAAATACCATTTACATTTAAATAAACACCATCAATTCTCCATTCTATATTTTTCTTTTTTTCCTCTTCTGTAAAGTCTTTAGTCCCAATGAAAACATTATCTTCATATTCATCAAGACGTTTAATCCCAATGGAATCAAGAAAACTATGGCTTATATTAAAATCGTGTAAATTCATTTTGAAAGTTCCTTTATTACCTTGTCAACAAGACTTTCGCTAGTTGTAATTATCCTAAATTCAACCCTTCTTGAGAATTTATTATTGGCAGGCTTACCGCTTACTACAGTTAATTCTTTATTGTCATCTAATGTTCTGCCGTATGACAAGCCATTAGCTGTTAACCAAAATTGAAGCTTTTGTTCTGTTTTATTGTTCAAGTTTTGGTAATATTCCATATCTCTGAAGTACTTTAAAACTTGGGCAGAACGTAACTGGGACAAAATAACATTGCCAATATATGAGTCTCTGTCATATTGATATGCAGGAACGGTATCAGTATGCCCTTCAATTCTAATTTCTGCAATTTTGTCTGTGTATTTTACTTGAAGAAGAATGTCAAAATATCTAGGCAAAAAATCATCCAAAATGGTTGAGAAATAAGGTCGAATGTTGGTTTGTCCTGATTCGAATAATACTTCGGGATTTGTAAATTTTATAGAAAGGTCTTTATCTAATTCAACTTGCCACTCTTTAAAATCGTCTTTGAATGTGTTTTCAAGCTCTGAATAAAGTTGTTCCTTAGTTGCCTTAAATTCTTCAAAAATCACATCTCGTTCTTTTTGTTTATTCTGAACTTCAATAATATAAGAAATGGCTATAAACATAAATATAACCATCAAGCCTGTCATAATATCCGAGAAGGATATCCAATTATTTTCGTTTCCCTTATTATTTCCTTTAGAAATTGCCATAACTCAATTAAATATTCTTTTTAATAAGTCTTTGAATCAACTCATCAAGGCTTGTTAGTGTCAGCTTTAATTGGATTTGAAATTCTGCATTTACTTCGTCTAAATTATTTCTAATTTCGCTTGAGGCTTTTGTAATTATTCCGAGTCCTTCATTTAATTGTGTCTTAGTTTTTTTCCAAAATTCACCATCAATAGATTTTATTTCCTCAATCTCTTTTAGTCTATCAATGAGAATTTCAACCGACTCTTTAAAGTTATGCTCATCTAAAATCCATTGGTTTAATTTGTTAGTCGTTTCGTCAAATGCTTCAGTATTTTCTTTAAGGATTTCGACCGTACTAGTAAGATTCGAAACAATCTCAGTAAACTTGGTATCGTCAACCATCACTTTTTGCAGTTCTTTGATTAGCTTCGTCAAATGACTGTTTTCATTCGTTAACTTGGTTGTGTTAACGGTTATCTCTTTAATTGAAGTTGCTGAAATTTCAAAATCTCCTGATACCTTTTTGAATTGATTTGTCAATTCTGAAATCATCTCTTTATTCTCTTCCTGCCATTTGTTCATCCGTTGAACACTATTATTTAATTCTTGGAAGTTTTCTTGCACAAGCCTTTCAATTAGTGCAGACATTTGAGTGTTAAATTGTTCCGTTGCACTTTTCATCACTTCCACTAAAGCTTCTGTATTGTTCTTAGCTAAGAGTTCTGAAAACTCATCGAATTTCTGGCGAATCAATTCATTATTCTTATTCATTGATTCAATAATCCAATCAATGTTTTTCTTGGTCTCTTTTGAATATTCGTTCTGTTCAGCTCTTAATTTCTGTATTTGCGTTAGTAAACTTGTTTCTCCATCACCACCAAGTGCTAATTGAACTTTTTCTATTGTTTTATTTTGAATATCTTGTTTGTTATGCAATTCTGCAAACTGATTTCTTAGCTTAAAAATTTGTGTTGATATACTATCATCAGTTTCGCCAATAAGGGATTTGTTGAGTTGAAGAAAATTCTCGTTTGATTGCTTATTCCCCTCCTTTAATAACAATGAAATTTCTTGCAAAGCTGCAAGTTCGTCGGTGGGTTTTGGTGGCGATTTTTTATCTACGCCATGCAGTATAATTTGAGATACTTTTCCAAAGATTAAAGACAAAACAATACCCCAAATTGAAGTGGAAAATGCTGTTTTCATACCGTCCAATAGTGATGGTATACTTTCTGTAATCTTATCGACATCAAAATTTTGTAGTCCGAAATAAATGCCTACAAATGTTCCTAATATTCCAAGTGTTGTAAAAACTGTTGGAATAGATTCATATACATAACTTACAACCCGTTTCTGAGTCCAAACTCGATATATATAGTAAATTGAGAAAAGTGTCCAGCCAATTATTAGACTGTAAATTACAATAGTATATGTAGCCATTTTATATAAATTGATTCAAAAATTTTCTGTCATTAACCATATTATTGGTCGCAAAATATAGTGCTGTCGCTTTTTTTGCATTGGTGGTTACTAATTAATAATACCAATGCTCTCCCCATTCAAGAAGCAAAGCAATCAGTAGGGATTACTATTTAGGGCATTCAAATAATTTTAATGTTATTGCCTGGCCACAAATCATCTCACTAAACGTTATTAATGCTAGACATGTGGGATAACATGATATATCCAAAACTAAATAGCTAGATGTTGTTCACACGACTTACACAAAAAAGTTAATTTAGCTTGTTCATATTTAAAACCAGGAAAATCGGATGTCACTCAAGTTGTTGATTACCTAACGCTTGCCTGTTAATATTCCTTCCAATTGTTTGCATTTCAAAAATGATTAAAAGTAGCATTAAACCACATTGCAATAACAAATGAAATGTTTTCATAAATATGTTTTAAAGCATGTATAGTTACTCTTCAAAACCATTCCAGTAAATTGAATTTGTAGTGTTATTAAGATGGGTAGATTGTGAGCTATACTAAGCATGTATATATTGGTAGCATAAAGTTAGCAGACATCTAAATGAATATACAGGTGGTATTAACTAAAGTATCGGATTACACGTAGCAAACTCGCTCCAGGTAAAAGATCTTAATCAATCAAATTATTAAGTTTCTTCATTTGAAAAGACAAATTTACAAATTTACTATACCAGTTATTTCTCTATGATTAATCACATAAGAATTTGGCTCATTATATGGGGTCAACTCAAAAGTTGCATCGATATTCATTTTCTCAAAGTATTTCACAATTTCAGACATCACCATTTCTTCTTCACTTTCATAAAGCATTGGTGATTCGTTACTTCTTATTGTACCCCAATGATTAAATGACACTTTAATAGTCACTAATTTACCACCATAAAAGACAAAATTCAAAGTTGGATAAAAGCCTTTGCTTTCCACATAATCTTCTCTATTAACAACGGTGGCTCCATTTCCTTCAAAATAATTAAAGCTTGGCAATGTATAAAGATCCTTCAGGCCAGAATAATGATGCTTCATTTTTTTATCAACAACATTTAAACCTGTTGTATACTCATAATCCGAATATGACATACCTTTATAATAACCAAGATTTTTAACCGCATCATCTTCATCAGAATCACTAGAAGAGCATGAAACAAAAACAAATAGGAATAATAGCAATGCAATGTTTTTCATTTTTTAGGCCTTTATTGTTATTAATATACTGTGTAAAAATCTTTATTTGGGCAACAACGATTCCATAAATTATATTCATGAAGGATTAGTTGCTTTGATTTAGAGGCATTTAAAGTAAGTTTATTAATAGCGCTGAAAATTAACAGACATCAGAATTAATAGCTTACCATAAGGGATTCAATTAAAGAATCGACCTTAATTCATCAGGGCTATCGACTTTAACGGCTTTTAAATCAATAGTAATTTCGTCAGCATTAAATTTGTCGGTTGACATTAACTGATCGAATTCGGCACCCGTAAAGATTCCAATCTCGCCCGATTGAGTGATTAATATTATTTTGTTGGTTCCCAAAAAGAATGGGCAAACAACCGGGTTGTAGGAATCAGCATAGGAGACGCTGGTGAGATTGCTGTTGAATACGGCCACTTTTTTGATATCTGAATTTTTTACCGGCACATTGTTGATTGTAAAGTTCAATGTTGGTTTCATTTGACTGTAATACACAGGTCTGTCGAAGTTGAAAACACCCATTGAATAGAGTTCGGTGGTGTATTCAATTAAACGGGTATTTCGAATAATTCGTTCTGTTTCGGCGATTTCCAATTCACACTCTTTTTGTTTAGCCATCAATTGTTCGGGCGTGTATCGCAGCAGATAGCGCAGATGGGAAACGACTTCAAGAATGAACGAGAACTGACGATTCTCTTTGGTATCTTTGATTGAAAATCGATATTTATTGGCATTGATTTTTTGGATTGACGACAATTCGTCATACTTTTTAGTTTGTTGATTGTAATTCCACCCCCAGTTGGTTTTAACCCAATTGGGGATTTGCAGTGGTGCATCAGATTTCCAAAGAATTTCGCCATAATCGTAACGATTGCCGTCGAGAATAATGGTAGGATTTGAATTGAAACTGACATCGAGGGGTTGCAAGCCATATTTTTTCATGTTTTCGACCATTGCACGCATGTTTGCTTTATTGATGCGATTGTAATCATCGCCCAGAAAGACATCAGCCATGCGTTGCAAGTCAAATACATAAAAGTTTGGAGGTAGGGGGATGGAATATTCAGGTTTTAATGATGAGAGGTGTTTTTTTAATGAATCGACAGTGGGGTTATATTGCCAAGAAGGAATGCCGATCAGTTGCCAATCGCCTGTATTGTCATCCATTTTAAAAAATCCCTGACGCGTGTCGGTAAAGTTACTGCCAATGGTAATGGTAATTGGTTTGTCGTGTATGATGTTTACCGATTTACCATTAGAGCTAGCACGAAGTTCGAACATGCCGGCAGTTTCGAGTGACATGTTATCCTCCGATTTGAGATATCTCATGGGCATTCCGGCCAGGAATATTGAAACCGCATTGTCAAATTGCCTGAATTTTAATACACAAGGAGATGATAGTAGATTGCCAACGCTATCGCATAAACTTGAAGCGATAATTTTGATTTTTGTGCCATTGGGCAGGCAAAATGTTGAGTCGGCCAAAGGGTTGTAAGCAAGTTCGGTAAATGGAGGATCCAGCTTGGTGATTGGGGGTTCAATTTTAAACGTTGTGTTGCTGTTGCAACTCACTAATAAAAGCATCATGGAGATGCCAAGCATGTTGAATAAATGTGTTGTTTTCATCTGTTTGTATTTAATTAAGAGGTTGTAAAAGAATGCTTTCATCCATGTATTATAGTAATTACTCTAATTAGGAAATCATACTTGGTTATGCTGATTATCGTTTGGTGCACATAACGTAGTGTCCTTTATGGTGTTTTATGAAGTGACATCATCGGAAGGTTAGTTTGGGGTTAGAATGATTTTTGGGGCATCGTTCACAAAGAAGTACTCAGCCACTTGAGAATATGCAAAGGGGTTTTCGCGTCCCGGGCCGTATGGAAAGGTTTTTTTCTTAGAAAAATCCTTTAAGTCGTTGATGTCGCAATCGATTCCTTTGTTGTAAGCAGCCGAAAGAAGCTTCAATCGATCGTGAGTGTCAATATTTTCATGGGAAAACCGATGATTGCAGATGGCAATGAATGCACTGAGGTAACGCAATTGCCACTTAAAGAGTTGGAGTCTTGTGACTCTTATTTTTCTGATTTGTGCAGAGTCGGAGTTTGGGACATCAAACTTTACTAAATCGCTGTATTTCAAACATAAATTATCGGAACCGGAAATATAATGCTCAATTTTTTCGGCAAAAGAAGGTTTCATCTGGCACCAACCAATTGAAAAATCGGCGGCTTTGCTTCCTCTGTTCACATAAAGCAGTTGCAAGGCAGTTGTTTCAAACAGATCACGCCATAGAGAGTAGCGCAGCATCTCGGGAAAAACAATAGATATGGCTTCATGAACCGGAATATCACATTGCATGAGTGCTTTATTTATGAGTGCTTTATTGGAAGTGCATTGATATAAAGCATCGGTATATTGAGTATCGAACCACTGTCGGGGATTTGTATTGCAATAGATGTTCAATGACAAACCACAGAAAAGGATTACCAATATCAATTTGTTCATAGTTGTGTTTTTTAGTTAGGTGATTGGTTTTTTTACAATAGTTCGTTAACACCAATAGTTGTCTGAGATGGTTTTGCGGCAATCTTGATTTATCGGTTAGCTGACCCCCTCACATCACAATTGACTTTGACAATTCTGATGATATTACAGTCAGCGGATTCATTTTTTTAGCATTGTGGTGGTTTCAGTCGAATAACCGGCCATTTTATCGCATCTGATCCAACCCAATTTTGACACTAAAACCACATGGCTTGTGGTGGTATTGAACTTCGATTTTTCATAATAGAGAGGATCTATCAATGTGGTTAAATAGAAGCGGTATTTTCTATTCACTAAGTCACTAAATGCGCTTTTGCGTTTGTAATGGTCGGCATACCCCAAGAGCCTGTTTTTAAAATCAGGGTGCATGTTCTTACTTACGCTGGTCATTACAACATCCTTATCCGCTTGATTATATTGAAACTCGCAATTAACCTGCCCGTGGGGCATTTGGACAATCCATTCCTCTTTGGTTGCTCGAAAACCCAGAGAAAGAAATGAGTCGAAGGGATCCATGGCCGCTAATGAATCGAGGGTGGCAGGGGCGATGGGTTGTATATTTGAAAAATCATTGATGGTAAAACCATTTTTCTGGTATGCGATACTTGTTATTAGAAACTTATCCGTGATTGGATCCGGTTTCCAATAGATGTGGTTCTTTTTCGAAGTGCCAACAAATGCAATCATCATATTGCGTACTTCTTCATCAGAAGAGTTGCGCTGTCTAGGTAAGGCAATTTGAATGGTTTTGTCCTGGTGCAATTGCAATTTTTCGCCTTGAGAATAGGCTTCAATATAAAACGCATTACCTATTTCAAGAGTCGTCCCGTCATTGAGGGACGTGGACAACCCGATACGCATCAAATCGCTATTTGAAACGAATTCGATAACCTGTATTTCAATTGATTCATTCGCTTTTGTTGAAGGGGCATTGAAAGCATCCGGAGGGAAAAAAAATTGAGTGCCGTTTTGACCTTTAATGATACCGCCTGTTGAATTGTTGATGGTGAAGCTTTGATGATTCATCACTTTACCCAATATGTCCTTGACATCAGCTTTTGTAGTTGAAGGATAAATTGGCTCATCGTTGGTCAATCGAATCGTATTTTCGTCAGGAACATTCGCCTTTAAAGTATCGACCAGATAAGGTTTTTCAGCGATACCGATGGTTTGTTCGATTATAATAGATGAGTCTGTAGGGTTAGAAGAGTTCTCAGCATTTACCATTACAACCTTGTGAGACAGATGGTAAGTCAGAAACGCAGCGGCCACGATGGCGATAATGACGATGTTGAATTTTGGGTTTTTAAATGAGAAGCGATAGCGATGATGAAAATGCGTGCCGGCATCTTGAATGGTGCTTTTCAGATGGTTTGTTTTTATGATGTCGATGAGGGTACTTTGAATCTCGACATCACGTTTTAGTTGACGATCTGACGCAAGTTGGGCTTCAAAAACGGATTTATCAACGCCCGTTAACCTGCCTAAAATATAGTCCTCAATTCTTTTAGTTCGTTCAAGTTCAGTTCTCATTGTTCTATGTTTACTGGATGATCAATTATTTCAGAAACCAATTCACGCGCCTTCATCAGACACTTATATTTTTGGGTTTTTGCCGATGTTTCACTTTTAAGTCCGATGTATTTTGCCATTTCAGCCATTGAAAGACCTTGAGCATAATACATAGAAAGGATCTTCATGCATCTTTCACCCATTTGATTTAAGACGGAGTTGAGGGTATTGTGTTTTTTCTCTCGTTCGATAAAAGTGTCGATATTCACATCAAATTCAGCACTTTCGTGGTCAGCAACAAAAGGAATCGTTTTACCCTTGTTTCGAAAATGTTCGTTGGTTAGGTTTTTGCAAATACTGAATAAGAAAGTATTCAGCGAGCATTTTAAAGTGAATTTTTCATCTAAAAGTTTCTCAATCAAAATGAGGAGAGCTTGTTGGAAAATATCTTCTGCATCTATTTTTGCACCCCCCGTTTTGATGAACTTCGTTTTAAAAGCAGGATAATTTTTGTATAAGCAATTCAAGGCTTTGGAGTGAGAACCTTGTCTTATAAATTCGATGATTTTTAAATCTTCCATAGATGCTTTTTTCTATTAATGCAGAAAGCTTGAAAAGGTAACCATTGAGAGAAGCAAAATTTCAAAATTGATCATTCAATTTGGTATTGTCAACAGAGACAATGATATAACTGGGTTTGTGTCGCAAAAATGAACTTACAACCAATAACAACATCGTTAATTGCAAAAAAAAGACAGGGCGACCAAAGACACCCTGTATAATTATTTATCGACCGATAAAATCACAATTCACATGATAATTTCATAACCCAAATTCAAAAATCGAAGGATTGGGAGTGACGGTTTTGTTTAACTCATTTAAATTCACGATCTTGACTTTGTAAAAATTAAAGCCTCCCAATTCGGAATTGTCAATGATATTAACTAAAGTACAGTTTTGAGGTATGGGTTTAAATTCCAAACTGAAATTGAAGGATTCTTTTTCTTTTAACTGATATTTATTGGGATAGACTGTTGCTGCATTTGACTTTATCAAATAGTACTTGCGTTTGGTTGCACAGTCTTGGATATAAAGAGAATCTGATAGACTAATTATAAGAGTTGAGTCACTATTGATATAAGGAGATTTCACATTAAACTCAACCATTGTTTTTTCTTTACCAATTGATACTCTGGTAATTTTGCAGTGGCTGCTGTTACATCGTTTTGTGTGCGTATTTGATTTGTATTGTGCCAAAGCAAATAATGTTGAGGATGCTAATATTAAGGCTAATAGGTATTTATTCATATTGCTTATTCAGTGCTGTTTTGCTTTGGTTAAATAGAAAACACGTAAAGGGAGCGAGATTAGAGATATTTAAAAGAGTACCTACAACCTTAGTTTGTGGGTGGAAGCTGAGATGATTTACCATCGGCGAAAAGTTTATAACGTGTACCGATATTGTCGATGCATTTCAAGTTGTGTGGCATTGAATGGTGAAATAATCGGAATACAAAAGAATTAAATATCAATAAATTATAGCTCACTCAAAAGCCATCGATTAGCTTTTTTGTATTTGCAAAGTTTTCATTTTTGGCTTTCTCTACTGCTTTTTTAAGAATATTTTGCTCGTTAACTCTGTTAAACGAATTAAATGAACCTCTATTGGCAAACATGCTAATATTAATATCCCAAGTATCATTGAAGTTGTAATCAGAGAACGCAACAACGGTTTCACCATTATACTTACGCATTTCAGCAACAGATGTTTCAATCATCCTATTCCTTGCGTAGTCAATTTTTAAAAAAATTGAACTTTCCCATGATGATGTCATTTTTAAAGTTTCATAATATTCTAATTGCAATTTACAAGCTTGAGGTTTTTCGCGGTTTGTAAAATCTCTAGTGAGGTCACTGATGTATACTTGTATTGGGTTAATTGACGATTCTTGTTGTGTATGCGATAAATCAGATAGCAATGAAGATAAACTTTCTCGAGTTGGTTTTTTATCTTTGAAATTGTAAGTCATAAACAAAGATGTATTGCTTAATTTTTTATCGACTATTGTTAATGGTTTATAATTAGGGAGTCCCAATAGTTTTATGAAATTTCTTTGTAAGACATAAGGACTGCCTTCATTTGCGGTACTAAGAAATTCACACGTTTTAATACCAACTTTACCATTAATTACTACCCCTATTAATTTGTCGTATTCAAAGGCTAATAAAACAGTATGCCAGCTTATATCTTGGAAACTAAAAGAATTCTGATAAAATCCAACACTAAATTGATTATCGATCCTTTCAAGAGTAATACATTCATGCAGAAGTTTGCTGTTCATACCAAATTGAAACCCTTTTAACCCATTTAATATTTCAAGATTTTGCACATTCCCAATTTCCTTAATTTTATAACTATTAGAGATACTGTCTACAAGAAGAACGCAATTATCGGATGCAGTCGCCAGAGATTTTTTTTCAAAACTATTGCAACTTATTAATTGCAACAGACACAGAAGAATAGACATCGATGCATAACAATATCTATTTGTAGTATTCTTCTCCATTCGTAAATGCATGTTAAGTATTTTCAGTGCAATGATTGATACAATCATTCTAAAATTAAAATGAAATAATCAATAAAATTAACAAAAATATGAAGTCTGGATAAACCGGAATGTACACCAGTGATATAATTTATGAAAATGGAATGATTCGGTCACGATAATATGCAGTAGTGGAGATGAAAGCTGATGCTTAGAATATTTTTAATTAAGATTTTTATGAAAAATATGGGTACTGCAAATACAACTTGGAGAAATAAACATGAAAAACGTGTTTGAGGGGTAGAGAAAGGTGAACGAAAAATAGTTAAAAGACAGCGAAACAATAGATTCTATCCTTAAATGTTCAGTTAAAGCTTACGTTGTCATTGAAAAAGGTCACTAATAGTTCATAATATCTGATGAAAGGTCGCGGAAAGTTCAAAATTGGTCGCAAAAGGTTGAAAAAGCTTCAGTTTGCTTGATTTTGCTTAATAAAAAGCAGGCTACAATTGTCATTGGGGTATTGTAGCCTGTTTTTTTTAGCTTTAATACAGGTTTTTAATTTTCTGCATATTTTTCTTAATTAATACTTCCGTTGTTTTGGCGTATCGTTGTGTCATTTTTGTGTTTGAGTGTCCTAAAGTTTTAGAAACGACTTCAATGGGGATGTTATTCTCAAGCGCTATTGTTGTTGCAAATGTATGTCTGGCAGTGTGTGTTGTTATCGGCTTGTCAATACCGCATATATCAGCAATTTCTTTGAGATATGCATTCATTTTTTGATTGCTTAGCACTGGCAATAAATATCCATTTTCTTTTAATTCCGGGAAACGTTGATATTTTCTTAATATTTTTTGAGCAGCTTTAATGACATAAATGGTGCTCATCTGATTGGTTTTTGTTCTCTTTTTATGAATCCAAGTTATTCCTTCCTTATCTATTTCTAAATGTTCTTTTTTGAGCGTTTTTACATCAGAGAATGCTAAACCGGTAAAGCAACAAAATAGGAAAACATCTTTTACTTGAGCAATTCTTGGGATTGATATGTCTTTGTTGATCATCTTATCCAGCTCTTCTTGAGTAAGATAAATGGCATCTATTTGTTTGAGTTTGAATTTAACAGATGCAAATGGATCATTTTTCAACCAATTATTAGCTAAGGCAATTCGGACAATCTTCTTAAAATTCTTAAGATACTTAACCGTAGTATTATGCGAACAATTTCTGATCGTTTTTAAATATAATTCATATTGCTTTACGAATTGTTGATTGAGTTCATTCAATGGTAAATCTTCTCGTTGATATTGCCATTTGATGAAGTCATGGGTGTGCATATAGCTTGTTTCATAACGTTGAATTGTTCCTTGTGCAAAATCGATGTTGAGTAGTTGCTTCGCGTTTGAGTTATGTTCGTCAAATATTTGAAGGATTGTACGTTTCTTTTCTTTCTTGCCAGCAATTTTTTCGATGACAATTCTTGAGTTGATTTCTCCATCTTCACTGTCGAGATAGTCAATGATGGTATTAATTCGTTTTTTAAGTTGAATGATTGTCTTGTTGATTTCATTCGAATTGGGTCTTCCTTCAATGACTTTTTGTTCTTTTTCTGACCAATTGTAGGGGAGGGTACTCAGCTTTAATCCGAATTCAGCTCTTTCCTGGTTGATGGTTAGCCTCAAAAAAATCGGTGCTTCTCCACTTTTTAAGAGCTTAGTTCTTTTAATAAAGAACAAAATTGTTGCATCAATTTGTTGTCTCATGGTAATAATTTTAGGATGTTAAAACTATCGCAATGAGTTTTATTTCAGCAATTTAAATCTAAGTCATTGGATGCATTTCGATGTTTTTCAATCCTTCAGGTGGACTAAAATTCACAAAAAGTTAGTCCACCTAAAATCCACCAAAAAAAGGGTGTTTATAGCCTTTTTTTGCACCAATCTGCACAAACAAAAAATCCAGTAAGTGTTGACTTACTGGATTTTGCATTGTTTTGCATTTCTTATCAGCGGAGAGAGAGGGATTCGAACCCCCGGAACCTCGCAGTTCAACGGTTTTCAAGACCGCCGCAATCGACCACTCTGCCATCTCTCCAAGGTTATCGCGTTTGATAACGGTTGCAAAAGTAGAGGTTTTTTTGATTTCTCCAAGTACTCGCCCCAATTTTTTTATCATTTTTTTATCCCTCGGGGATGTCATGCATCCGGTCATCGTCAACAACCTCCCACCAGGCATCCCTCCACGGGCAACAGCCCCCAATCCGTCAATTCACAAGCACGGGTTGAGGGCCGGCACCAATGTCATCGTGACACACCGATGCAATATCCGCATCGATCAGGAATTCTTCATCCACCCACTTTACCACTTGCGCTTTGTGCGAAAGGGGGTAAAGCAAATGCAGGCAGGCATGCACATCCAGCGTGTAGCACACCGGCACCGATGTGAGGCTGCGGTATTGCTGCACCTTGGCAAAAAGCACATAAAGCCGTTCCAGCACCGACGCCGAGGCCAAGGCCGTCTGCTCCATCAAAGCCAGCATCTCGGTGGCTTCCTGCTCACACAGGCGAGCAAACACTGAAAAATCACCTTGCTTGAGGGCATCCACCAGCTCTTGAGTGTTCTCACAGGCTCGCGCCGCACGCATCGCCGTGAGCGCCGATGCATCATTTACATGGGGAATCACCGGAATGACCCGGCATGGAGTGTCGTTGTGTAATAACACACGCGTATCGCCCAACGCATGTAACGAGGGGTGTACCAAATCGTTAATCGAATAAGCCGAATCGTCGGTCGACAACCCCACGTAGGGCGTCCGACCCCATATCATCCATCCGCCATGCATGGAACGGCAGGCACTGCCATAACCAAGGCGCGCCAGGGAGCCGGCCTCGTCGGGACGGGGCCACTTTTCGTCGCCCTGCAAGCGGTGATGCAACTGCACCAGACAAAGCGCCAACGAACTGACAATGGCAGCCGTCATCGATCGAATGGATTGCCGGGAGCACTCGCCCGATGAACTCACATCGTAAACATACCCACGCAATATTGGATAACGTTCAAAAACATATTGAAAAAAGGGCTTGAGCAAAATATCCATCATGGCCTCGGGCTCGCCATTCCACAAAAAAGAAAAAGGAACCGCATCCGTACGCTTTCGCAGTCGAAAATCGACACGCGTGGTCGCTGCGCAACGATTGAGCGTAAAACTCACCGAGGGATTCACCGGCAATTGAAGCCCCAGTTGCCCCCACTGCTTCACCACGGCCACATTCGTGGGACTTTTCCAGGCAACCGGCTGTAGGTTATATGCATCATTTAAACTACTCATGACTCGACATTTAAAACCAATTCGCGATAAGGAAACAACACGTCAAGCCCCTTATTGGCAAAATAATCCGATATGCGGGCATGCTCCCAATCACTGGCCACCAGGGCAAAATCACTCCCCCAAAGTCCCAACGATTTTACCGAGCCCACAAAGTCAGAAAAGAAGCGCTGTTTTACCGGTGTTTCACCAATATACTCACCAACAATGCGCTCATGCTCATCCATCAACGCTCTGAAAGTAGAAGCATCGCCACAACTTACCATGTGATGACTCAGCAACGACACGCGACTCACCAATCGGACATCGGGAGTGACGTAATCATTATCGTGCCCCAATCGATAGGAATGCATTTGTCCCTGCCCCAGAAACAGAAACCAAAGCTCATCGGCAAACCCGGGACAAAAAGTAACCTGTTGCACATGCGGTTGATGTCCTTCGCGGCAATATAAAATGGGATGATGACTCAGCACACAGGCAATGTCGTAATTAGAGGCTTCCTTGGTGATGGCCGAAAGCTGAAAGGGGTCGATACCCATCCACCGCGACACATTGACAATAAGAGTTGTGGCGTTGCCAAATCCCCAATCGGGATCAAAATCAATGCGCGTGACCACAAACTTGCGGTTAAAAAAATCATCTCCTTTATGCGACATTCGGCGGGCTTTATCAAGAATCTCGGCCAGGAGCAATGCCCGTTCGTCATCCATTGATGAGAGTAACCCCAGGCTTGACGAAAAACGTGCCTCCATACAAAGCTGGTCGTTACAGTAGCTTTGCCACACAAGCCCTTCATCGGCACCTTCGGTCACTTGAAAATATTGCCCTCGCCGTAAAGGCACAGCCAGGGCAACAGCACCATGCGTCATCAAATATTCACCCGAAAGCAACACCTTTCCATGGCTATAGGACTCTTTCATGCGCGAGGGGTTGGTTCAACATCCGGCATTGGGGAATGCCACCACGCTGTTTATCAGCAGGACATCAACCCCATTTGCCATCCACAAATTACGACGGCATCGTTAAAGATGCAACCATAAAGAACACCTCCCGGCAAACAATCCGCTTCAACGCACTTTCAGAAAGGCATCGGCCAACATCCAGCTTTTTTGCAGGGCAGACACAAAATCACGCAAAGGAGCCTCGCCCTGATCGGCAAACTTTAAAAACCGGGCACCCATGCCATACACCGCAGGAAGCACCGAAGTGCGCACCAATCGATAACCATGAAGCGGCGAAGTGATGCCGCCCGAAATAATCAACTCAGGAAAACGAGTGGCGGCATTGTCCACAATCAGTCCATTGACACAGGCCAACATCTCGTCGGGAGAGTGTCCCACATGCGCGAACGAATCAAATATCTCACGCAAAACATCACCGTCGCGCAGCATTTCCAGGCGAGAGAAGTTCGTACCGCCCAAAGCGCCAAACTCAATGGCCTGAATGGGCATTTGCAGCAAACGGCGCAAACTGGCAGGCCCCATCCCCTGGCCCACCTCCTTCACAATGACGCGCAAAGTGGTCTGTTTGAGGAATTCATCTAAAATATCGACCGGGGCAAGTTCCAACCGATCGCCCTCGGGTTGAAAAGCCTCCTGCAAGGGGTTAATGTGAATGATCACACCATCGGCACGTAAGAGTGTCACCAATTGCTCAATCTCAGAAAACCGTTGCGACTGAAGCATCTTTTCGAGCTGGCAAATCCCGAGGTTGGCATACAGAGGCACCTCATCACCCATGAGGGTACGCACATCAAAATCGGGCAAAAAACGCTCGTCGTCCAACAATATGCGACACGACCCCAGCCCCATCCCCATCCCGAACTCGCCACAAACGGCAGCCAAGCGGCGGTTGATAACACCCGAACGCTCACTCCCACCCGTGAGGCTGCTTACCCACACCGGCAGACGCATGCTTTTACCGGCAAAAGCAAACGGTTGAAGTTCACCAATGGGATGGGCACTCAACAAAGGCTCATAATCGAACCCGGTGTCAGCGTCACGGGCATCTATCCGAGAGGCAAAGGCCAACTGCAAATGCTCTTTTTTACGGTCTTCCATGCTTTACAAGCGGTTTGGTGGTATGAAAACCAAATATCGGTTTATTTTTTTAATTCCCGCCATCGGGGCGTATCCACACGCATTAAATGCACCACGATGGCTGAGAAAGACAACAAAAAAACCGTTAACGCACACATAAAGTGTGCATTAACGGCAAAAAAAAAAAAAAAATGCTCCTTTAAAACTTCTTGATTCCGATGATGTCGCGTACCTCCTGAACTGTTTGTGATGCACTGGCAGCCGCTTTTTCGCGTCCCATGTTCACCACCTTACGAATGTAGGCATCGTCGGACAATATAGATTTGATGCGATCGCGCATGGGCTCGGTAAAGGCAATGATGTCAGCAGCCAGCTGCTTTTTCATGTCGCCGTAACGAATCGCGCAATTGTTATAATCTTCTTCAAACTTAGTCACCACATCAGATGCCGACACCACCTTGAGGAGGGTAAACAAGTTCTCGATGTAAACAGGCTTCAACTGGTTGGGTTCGGTAGGCCCGCTGTCGGTCAGTGCACGCATCACTTTCTTTTGAATCTCTTTAGGTTCATCGGTAAAAAAGATGGCATTGCCTTCACCCTCCGACTTACCCATTTTACCGCTGCCGTCGAGCCCTGGTATTTTAACCAACTGCTCACCAAAATTAAAAGCCTGCGGTTCGGGGAAGAAATCGACATTATACATGCGATTAAAGCGATTGGCAAACTGACGGGTCATCTCCAAATGCTGCTCCTGATCCTTGCCCACAGGAACTTTTTTGGCTTTATGAATGATGATGTCCGCCGCCATCAACGTGGGGTAAGTCAACAATCCGGCATTGACATTATTGGGCTGTTGACGGGCTTTCTCCTTAAATGACGTACACCGCGAGAGCTCGCCCAGATAAGCGTTCATGTTCAAAAAGAGATACAACTCAGCCGTTTGAGGGATGTCGCTTTGCAAATAAAGCGTTGCCTTTTCGGGGTCGATGCCGGCAGCCAAATAATTGGCCAGCACCCGCCGCACATTCCCGTGCAAATCACTTGGCGTGGGATGCGTGGTAAGTGAATGATAATCGGCAATAAAGAAATAACACTCATGCGTTTCCTGCATGGCGATAAAGTTCTTCATAGCTCCAAAATAATTTCCCAGGTGCAAATCGCCGGTGGGGCGAATGCCGCTTACAACAATCTCCTTTTTCATCGATAAAAAAGTATCAAGATATGAGGTTCAAGACACAAGACTTTGAATACAAAAAAACGTATTCGTATTGGTCTTGAACTTCATGAATGTTTTAAATTAACATCATATCAACCGAATCGGGTTTCTGTCAATGGAGCCCGGAAACCCTACGCTTGATCCGATGCGTTGCAAAAATACTTTTTCGGCATCCAACGACAAATTTTTTCAATGGGTTTTTAAAAAACACGGAATCAACGAGGTTTTCGAAAATTACACGGAGAAAATAACAGTTGAAGAGTGGAGGAGTTGAGGAGTTGAGAAGTGTAAGAGTGGAGGAGTGTAAGAGTGGAGGAGTGGAGGAGAGTAAAAAAAGTGCAAGAGTGCATGAGTACCATCATCTAATTGCTATTACAACTTTTAACTCAATGCCCTTAAGTTAAGCCTGATAGGGCGATAAGCAGTAGCAATGGGCATCGCCCAACGATGAATGCAAATTCAATCTTAGAGTCTGAAAGGGCATAGGCTTACGCCCTTTGACTTCGTCGATTTTCAATTCAGGGCTTGAGTTCATTTTCTACATTTAACAGGGCTTTGCCCTGCTCTATTGCTGACGCCCCATCGGGGCTTAACTAAACGACATTGTATCTTAATTTCTAATTCGTGGACAAATAAACACCGAATAAACAGACAATTACAAACAGATGACATAAATCTCTGTGCTACTCAGAGTCTCCTCAGCAACTCTGTGACATTATCCGCAGCAATAACCTGAACTTGCCCCAAACACCGGCTCAATTCATCGACAAAAAAAGTACAATCGTGTAATGAGACCTGAAGCCATGACAAAAAAACTCCCACATTGACTCTGAATGTCATAAATTTAGAGGAGCCACCCACCGCATTAATTGAGAATACCGACAAGCTTGTTGAATAAGATAAAAAGGTCAATGGTGTGACAAAAAAGAAGATGCAAAATATTTTGCAGAAAGTCTCTTGATGGACTAAAAGAACGACAATGTTGCGATGCCTTATCATATTGCTGTCTTTCACGATGATTCCCCTGACATGGAGCCAATCGTCGGGATTTCAATTTAATTCGCTCGACAAAGAAGACGGACTGGCCGGTAACAATACCCGCTGCTTTTTGAAAGACAGCAAGGGGTTTATATGGATTGGCACCGCCGAAGGTCTGAGTCGGTACGATGGTTATACCTTTAAAAATTACACACATAACCTTAGTGACAGTAGCAGCTTACGCGACAACAACATCAACGCGATTGCGGAAGCACCCGACGGTCGGTTTTGGATAACCGCCGGCGATTATTTCGAAATTTTTGACCCTCGTACCGACCGTTTCGATCACTCACAAACCTTGTTCGACGAGCAATTGCAAATTCCCCTTGTCAGCCGCACAGCCTTTGCCACCGATGATGCAGGCAACATTTGGATTGGCAACACCTCCATCGGATTATTCAGGTATCATCAGCAACTAAAAATAGTTGAGAAAATCAGTACGGCCACCCCTGGTCACGTGCATCCCACCGATACCATCACCGCCATTAAGGCCGACACTGACGGCAATATATGGGTGTGTGATTATCGGGGACAAGTGCTCTGCTTTTCACCAAACGGAGTTATTGTCAAACAAGTGCAAATTCCACAGCTTCCCAATAACTTTCCACAACTGTTTATCGACCACCAAAACACCATTTGGATTTACGACATGAACAGCAATTATGGCCTGTTGCGTTATCTCCCCAGTACAGGTGGCCTCAGCATGGTAAGTCATGAAAGCACGAAAGGCCGCTTGCAAAGCAACATAGTTACATCAGTCATTGATGTGAACGACGAAAATATTTGGGTGGGAACCGACCATGGCGGCATTCAGGTCATCAATAAAAACACATTGAACATCAGCCACATAAAGTCACACCCACACCGCAAACGCAGCCTATGCAGCAACTCGATCACAAATATTTATCTCGACAGGGAAGGGTTTATCTGGATTGGATCGTTCAAAAAAGGGTTCAGCTACTACCACCCCGGCCTGTTCAATTTTAACCTGTACCAAATAAACCTGGATCATAGCAGTTGTGATGCCCTAAACGACGTGGATAACTTTGCCGAAGATGCCTCAGGCAACTTGTGGATTGGTACCAACGGTTCGGGGCTCGTTTACTACAACCGTAAAAATGACACATTCACTCAGTACAAACATGACCCGAACAATGTCAACAGCCTTAGCAACGATACCGTTATAGGGATGCACATGGATCGACGGGGGCGATTGTGGGCCGGCACATACATGGGCGGACTGGTGTGCTACGACCAGGGACGATTTACGCGTTTTCTCAACAACCCGGACAAACCCCTGTCATTATCCGACAACCGGGTGTGGGACATCTGCGAAGACCGTGACGGCATGCTATGGGTCAGCACTTTGCAAGGCGGCATCACCATCATCGACCCCCATAAGAACGCTGTGGTAAAGGTCATCAAAGGGCTTGATTCCCCATTGAGAAGTTATGTGGTGTTCGACATCAACAAGGGACGGCTGGGAGAATTGTGGATTGCCACCGTGGACGGTCTGAGAATGTACAATCCCGACAAAGATGCATGGCAATATTACGACCAACAATCGAGCATCAAACTAAGTCACAACACCGTGCGAACCAGTATTGAGGATCATAGCGGATTAATTTGGATTGCCACAGCCGATGGCCTCAACCTGCTGGATCGGGCAACGGGAAACATCACAGTGCTGCGCACCGACGATGGACTGCCATCCAACAATATCCTCACCCTGCTGGAGGACAACCAGGGGCGCATTTGGATGAGCACCACACACGGCATCTCCATGGCCGAACGGAAAAACATCAACAACATTGACCACGTTCACTTTACCAACTTCGACGATAAAGATGGCTTGCAAGGCAAAGTATTCAACGAAAAGTCGGCCTTTAAAACCCGTCAAGGGGAAATGATATTCGGGGGCAGTCAGGGTTTCAACATTTTTGACCCCGACAAGGTGGCACTGCAAAACCTACATGCCAACACCGAGATCACCGACTTTCAGGTGTTCAACCAAAGCATCACGCCGGCCATCGCCATCGATGGACACATCTTTTCGGATCAAACCATTGCCTACACTTCGGTGGTGGAATTGGAACATCAGTTCAACCTGTTCAGCATTGAATTTGCCAGCCTCAACTTTTTCTTCCCCGAACGTCGCAAATATCAATACTTGCTTGAAGGTTTTCAGAACGACTGGCTTACCACCGAAAGTAGCAATCGCCGCATTACTTACACCAACCTCAACCCGGGTCTTTACACCTTTAAGGTAAAATCGACCAACACCGACGGGAGCTGGAACGACACATACAGCAGCCTGCAAATTAAAATATTACCCCCCTGGTGGGACACACTTCTATTTAAAATCCTGGCCGTTTCCGCAGTTTTGGCGCTGATGATTGTGGCCTACTACGCCAGATTCTACTCCATACAGCACCAAAAAAGAAAACTCGAGCAACAAGTGACTGAACGCACCCGCCAACTCAACGACCTGAACCGCGAGCTGACCATTCAACAAGCCGAAATAAGCCTGCAAAACAGGGAGCTGACCGACCATCGAACCCATCTGGAAGAGATGGTTGAAAAAAGAACGGCCGAACTGGAGAAAGCACTCCTGAAAGCCGAAAGTGCCGACCGTCTCAAATCAGCATTCCTGGCCAACATGTCGCACGAAATACGCACGCCCATGAATGCCATCTTTGGGTTCTCGGCTTTGCTGCGCGACTCGGAAATCACTCCGGAAGAAAACAATCGATTTATCGACATCATTCAATCGAGCTGCGACACCTTGCTGGTGATTATCAACGACATCCTGGACATCTCAAAAATTGAAGCCAACCAACTGGAAATCAACAAACGGAAAAGTAACATCCACGACATTTTCAGGGAAATGGAGAATTATTACGCACTACAAACCGCCAACGAGGTGAAAATCATTTGTGACATCAACCACCATACCACCAATCACGAGATTAATACCGACCCCATCCGCCTACACCAAATTATTGTGAACCTGATAAATAATGCCATCAAATTCACCCATCAGGGCGAAATACACTACGGGTACATCGACCAGGGCGACATCCTGCGTTTTTATGTGTCGGACACAGGGATTGGCATCGACCCGAAAAATTTTAATGACATTTTTAAGGAATTCAACAAGCTGGAGCCAACCAACACCAAGTTCTACAAAGGAGCCGGCCTTGGGCTCTCTATCGCAAAGAAACTGACTGAATTACTGGGTGGACACATCTGGCTCGAATCAACACCTGGAGTGGGTAGTACCTTTTATTTCACCCTCCCAAACGCATAATCACGGCACTATTTTTTTGCACGAAACAACATTTCGTTTTGCGTGAAACAAAAAAGTGATATATTTGCACCGCTAAAGCACGGTCGGTTGGCCGAGTGGTTAGGCAACGGTCTGCAAAACCGTGTACGGCGGTTCGAATCCGCCATCGACCTCAGCAAATCCTCGTTGATTGATTCAACGGGGATTTTTTTTGCGATAAGGCAACCATTGTGTAAAAACTCCCGGGATGCTTCAAACACCCACATCACCGGAGGATGATATCAATAGAATATTCCGCGAATTCCTTGGCATGGCCATGCAACGAACATCCCCCGTAAAATTTTTAAATCCGTGGGATTTGCTTTTCTTGAGCAAAATTGCACAAATAACAACTCCACATTAAATCATCACCCATCAGCCAAAAAAAGTGTTGTTGCATACGCTGAACTTCTTATATTTGGTGCAACCTTTTTTAACCCACCAGTTTCGCTACAATTACTCACCTAAATAGATTGATGAAAGTATGAGAAAGAGTGTGATGGTGTGGCTATTAGCCTTTTTATTGGCGCCGGCAGTCCATGCGCAACAGGACATGTTCAAGGCGCTGTTTTTGTACAATTTTACCAAGAACATTGAGTGGCCGCCTGCCTACCAGCAAGGCGAATTTGTCATTTCTGTGTTGGGAAATGATGGCATCAGCGATGAGTTATCCAAGCTGATGGCCAACAAAAAAATCAACAACCAGGAAATCAAAATCACGCAGCTCACCAACCTGTCGGCGGCGCCCAAGGCACACATTGTGTTTGTCTCCCCCTCAAAAAGCGGTAGTTTGGCCGCGGTCATGAGCTACTACAAGGGCAAACCGACCCTGATTGTGGCGCAAAAAGAGAATGGCTGCCGCGATGGTGCAGGCATCAACTTCGTGGTGGTAGACGGTAAAATCAAATACGAGATTTGCCCCCGTCACAATCAGACTCAAGGCCTGCTCGTGAATCAGAAACTAATGTCCTTAGGAATTGTCACAGAATAACCACACTCACGGAATGCAACAAACAATGAAAAAACTAATTATATCATGCCTGATTCTTGTGATGGGAATCAGCCAGCTCACCGCACAGGAAAAAACATCACTCAATGTCAACACCATGACGCGCAACGATGTCATGAATCTGACCATCGACGACCTATCGTCGCTGCCCATCGAAGATCTGATGAAGGTGATTGAAATTGCAGGCGTGTCGTCAGCCGACGAACTGTATGCGATGCTGAACAAGAACCTCTCATCGGCATCTAAAAAAACCGAGAGCCAACTGGAATCACCTCTCTCAACCACAGTAATTTCGCACCAGGAACTCATTGCCTCGGGCGCCACCTGCATCGAAGAAGCGTTGCGCATGGTACCCGGTGTCATTGTGCGCCAAAAAACCAACGGTAACTTCGATGTGCACCTGCGTGGCAACGACAACCTACCCACCAATAACATGCTTATCTACTCCGAAAACACCAAAACACTGGTGATGGTCAATGGTCGCCCCGTGTTTAACTACGCCTTTGGTGGCATCATGTGGGAAACCCTCCCGGTGAACTTCGACGAGATTGACCGCATTGAAGTGGTGCGTGGCCCGGCCAGCGCCCTTTATGGCCCCAATGCCGTGAGCGGAGCCATCAACATCATCACCAAATCAACCCAAAACGCCACCAACCTGGTTAACGGCAACTTTCAGGGCGGAACCCGACTGATGAACGGAAGCCTGGGCCTGCAAAAAGCCATCAACAACAAGATGAGCTTTGGCATCAACGGAAACTTTGAGAAACGCACAAGGGATGATGAGAAAATTTATTTGTTCCCAACATCAATCGGGGATCAAATCTTTGAAGGTGGATACTTCACTACTGACGAATATGACAAAGTGCAAATAGGCCAAACAGGCATCAACCTAAAAGATAAAAACGATAAAATCACCGACCTGTTTGAGGACATCAACATTGCCCGTCGCACAGCCGGGGTAAACGGCCAGTTTGAATACGCACCCACGGCCAACACCAACATCAACTTCACCACGGGTTTTCAGGATTCGTATGCCAACACCTCCACCATGGGTGACCCGGCCACGTCGATGGGCGGACGAAAATCGACCACCGGCTATGCCGACATCACGGCTCAGCTGCATCACCTGATGCTGAAAGCCAACGGAACCATGGGAAAACAGGATTTTGCCACCGGCGATGAAGGCTTCCAGGTGGATATGCAACAAATGAACCTGACGGCCGAGTATGACTGGCAATACAAAAGCCTTACCGTACGTCCCGGCATCAACTACCAATACGTAAGCTACAACGATGAAGATTACCTCACCACCCTGGGAACCGGTTACTTCAATGGCAAAAAGGAGATGAATACCCTGGCCGGAAGCGTGCGTTTTGATTACGTCATGTTCGACCGTTTGCGACTGATTGCCGCCCTGCGTGCCGAAAAATACGACAAACCCGACAAATGGACCGGCTCATGGCAGTTCGTAGGTTCCTACTCATTAACCGGGAATCAGACTGTGCGTGCCGTGTACTCACGTGCCAACCAATCGGCGTTTATGATTAACACCGAATCGAATTACCTTTGGGAGATCACCAACCGACCCTTCCCCGACAAAATTTTGTTCGGAGGCAACGACAGCTACAATTTGATGCAGATGGACATGTTTGAAATCGGCTACCGTGTGAAACCCTCCAAAACGGTGATGATTGATGTAGAAGGTTATTACAACATCAGCAAGAACTTTGGAGCATTGATGCCTCAACAAACCTCCATTGTAAACCTGGGAAGTACAGACTCACCGATTATCATCCCTTACTATGTGGCCATCAACTACCGCAACTTCGACCTTGAAGCAACACAGTTGGGCGCCTCGGTGAACGTCAACTGGATTGTCTCTCCTAAATTGATGGTTAAAGGCCACATCAACTGGCAAGAAACAAAACTTGACAACTATCTGGCTGTAAGTCGTGATTACGTTATTGGTTATCAAACGATGGCTGCAGCAATGTCAAATTCCGGATCATCAGACGCCTACCCCACCGAGCTTCAAAACAACGTGACCTACAAATACACCCCGGCCATCTACGGCAACCTGGGCATCGACTATCGCCCGTGCGAAAAGGTTCAACTGTATGCCGATGCCAACTACATCGACAAGCAGACCTTTGCCAATCAATACGGCACGGTTGAATTGGATGCGAAAGTACTGGTGAACCTCAAGGCCACCTACAAGTTCAACAACCATGTGTCGGTGTTTGCCAACGGACGCAACCTGCTCAACAACACCGACCGCGAATTTGGTTACATGGATCAGATCGGAGCCATGTACCTGGGGGGTCTGAACGTGAAGTTTTAAAAAACTTCTGAATGTTTTTAGAAATAAACGCAGAGGCGCGAAGGCGCTAAGATTTTCATGGCGCTGACGTTTAGAAGGGTGAATTCTCATCATTCATTTATCTAAAACAGAAACTCATAAGCGTTTAGTCACAACCTCAGCCATCAACACAAAGCCGGATTCCTCTCACGACGAATCCGGCTTTTATTTTGAATCCCCACATCCTCTCAAAGGAAACCTTGGATTGATTTCGTCCTATTTTCAGATGATGCCTCTGCACTTTCGCACTCTTGCACTCTTGCACTTTCCCCCAATAATCCCTGCTCTTTTCCCACTCCTCCCCCTTGGGGAGGACGGGTGGGGCTTCCTCTGAGAAGTCCGGGCGGGGCTTCCTACGCCACCACCTTAATTTTCTTCCATTTTCCGCTTCTGAATCGCCAAATGAGTGCCACACAAAAGAGCAAAAAGATGATCACCAAAGCCAGCCATCCCATCAATGCCGACATATCGAGCAAATTGAACATCACATAAAGCACCGGCACAAACAACCAGTGCGCCGACACCGACAAAATCATGGTGAAATGCGTGTCGCCGGCACCGCGCAGTGCCCCCACCAGAGCCACCATCACGGCTTCGGAAAGCACATAGAGCGAGGCCAGCCGAATCATGCCCACAGCTAAGGGAATGGACTGATCGAAAGTGGCGTCGGGGGTATTGGGGCGAAACAGTTCGACCAACAGATTGGGGAAAAACACGAAAAAGACAAACACCACCATGGTAAATCCGATGCCAATGAAGATGGCAGAGATGGCCGATCGCTGCGCCAACGCAGGCTGCCCGGCACCCATGTATCGTCCCACCAGACTGGTGACGGCAATTTCGATACCCAGCAACGGGATAAAGGTCACCAAATCCCAGTTGAACATGATGGTGCTGGCAGTGCCCACCACCATTCCACGACTGTGAAAAAGCATGATCATGGCCGAGAAAGCCATGAAATTGAGCAACATCTCAACCCCGGCCGGTAAGCCGAACCATACCAGCTTGCGCATCACGCCCCAATCGAGACGCCACGAACGCCCCACGGCAAACACCGCACGGTTGTAGCGGCTCAGGTAGGCCATCAGGAAAATGACCACAGCCACAGCACTGCCACACAGAGTGGCAATGGCCGCCCCCTCAATGCCCATGGCCGGCAATCCAAACTTGCCAAATATCAGCACGTAATCGAGCACCACATTCACCACCAATGCCCCCAGCGTGGCCACCATCACCACTTTGGTTCGCCCAATACCCGAAAAATAACAGCTCAGGCTGTTGCGCACCAGGCTGATGACGGCTCCATAAATCAGGATGTTGAAATAACTGATTTGATGCACAGCCTACTCGGCAGGGATCTCGCTCAAATGAATGAGCCACTTGCCCAATGGCTGTGCCAACATGATGAGCGGTGCGGCGACCAGCGATATGAGAATGGCCTGCGTGGTCACCACGGGCGACATGCGCTTTTGTTGCGCTCCCAGGTATTGCGCTACCAAAGCCGTGGAATATCCCGTGAGACCGATAAAAAAGAACATGAGCGTCTGCACCATCACCCCGCCACCCAAGGCCGCGTTCATTTGCGCCGAACTGAGTTGCGCCAGAAATAAGCGGTCGGTAAATATCATGATGCCATCGCTGGCCGTGGCCGCAATCATGGGCAATGCCAGGTGCATCATCTCTCGTATGCCACCGGGGCCGGGAAAACGTGCTTTCAGTCGTTGTAATAAGGAAAACATAAAACAGGTGTTAATTCAATGCCATTGAATGGGTATGAATCGGGGGAAGAGAAGAAGATCGTTAGATTTTAGACAGACAGATGAGACTGTAGAGACTCAGAAAACAAATCTAAAAAATTGATCTCCTTTATATGATCGACCTCCGTCATCTCATATCAACAAACAAAATGGTGAGTTATTTGAAGCACGAAAGTTAAGGATAAGATGCCCACGATGAGAGAATGCAATCTTTTTTAACCTTCGGCATCATGATGGCAACCCGCTTTTCTTATTAATTTTGCGCCATGATTATTGTGATTGTCATTGGATTGATTGTGGCCGCCCTGGCGATAGCCTTTGTGGTCACCAAACTGCAAGGCCTTGCCGCAGGAAAAAAGAAGCTAACACCTCAAGGAACCGAAGCGACAGAACCCATAATCGCCGCTGCTGAAAACGACAACCGCCCGGCCGACTGTTGCGGCGCTCACGAGGTATGCGAAAGCGACTCCCTGCTGAGCTCATCGGACAGCATCGAGTATTATAACGACGAGGAGCTGGATCGTTTCAGAGGCTATAAACCCGAACAATACAACGAGGCTGAAGTCGAGGAATTTCGCGAGGTGCTCTACACCCTCATGGAGCGCGAAGTGGCCAACTGGCTCAAAAGCCTGCAACTGCGCCAAATTAACCCGCCCATGGTGATTCGCGACGAAGCACTGATGATTGTGGCCGACCGGAGGTTCAATGCGTAATTGCTTTTTTTAAACGCTGAGATGCAGAGGCGCAGAGCTGTTGGTAAGCATCAATAACCGTTGACTTTAGCCAACGGACAACAAAAAATCCCATCCCGTGAAAATAGGAACATTAGACCTTGGCCGGCACCCCCTGCTGCTGGCTCCCATGGAAGACGTCACCGACCTGTCGTTTCGTCGTCATTGCAAGAAATACGGTGCCGACCTCATGTACACTGAGTTTGTGGCAGCCGATGCCCTGGTGCGCAACATCGACAAAACGTTGCGCAAGATGACCATCGACGCAGCCGAGCGTCCCGTGGGCATCCAGATATACGGTCACGAGATTGAACCCATGGTGGAGGCGGCCAAAATTGCCCGCGAAGCCAACCCCGAACTCATTGACATCAATTACGGCTGCCCGGTGAAGAAAATTGCCCACCGTGGCGCCGGCGCCGGCATGCTGCGCGACATCCCCAAAATGATTAAGATGACCGAGGCCATTGTCAAGGCAGTGGACATTCCCGTGACGGCCAAAACAAGGCTGGGATGGGACGAGTCGTCGAAACAAATCGTAGAGGTGGCCGAACGCCTTCAGGACACCGGCATTGCCGCCCTTACCATCCACGGTCGCACCCGTGCCCAGATGTACACCGGCGAGGCCGACTGGACCCTCATTGGTGAGGTGCGCAACAATCCCCGCATGACCATCCCCATCATTGGCAACGGCGACGTGTTTTCGCCCCAGCGCGCCAAGGAGAACCTGGAGCGTTACGGTGTCGATGCCCTCATGATTGGCCGTCCCTCTATCGGGCGACCCTGGATTTTCAGGGAAATTAAGCACTACCTGCAAACGGGCGAGCTGTTGCCGCCACCCACCATCGAAGAACAGGTGGCCATGGTGAAACAGCAGTTGTGCGACTCGGTGGACTGGCTCGACGAACGGCGCGGCATCCTGCACATGCGCCGTCACCTGGCCGTCACCTTCAAGGGATTGCCCAACTTTCGTCCCTACAAAATCAAGCTGCTGCAAACCGAAAGCCTGCCCGACCTGCTCACCATTCTCGATCAGGTGAAACACGAGTTTGCCGGGCTTCACTCCTCCTTCGACGGGGAGTGACGATGTTACGTGATCTGCAACTGCAGTTTCTTACCCAGACCTGATTCCACAATACGCCTCAACGTTGACAATTCGATATCAGACTTATTGTTCTCGAATCGTGAAATGTAAAACCGAGAGGTTCCGGCCTTTTGAGCCAGCTCATCTTGTGTCATCCCGGCTTTAATTCTTGCCCGACGTACCATGTCGCCGAATGTATCAACAACCAAATCGGATGGTTCGCTGAGATGATATAAAACATCCGGCCCGATTTCATACGGGGTATCCACCTCATCCCCGGATTCATCGAGCAACCGGGTCGAAAGATTTGGCCATGACAGGGTTTGGTTACGGAGCGTCACTTGCTGAAATACGGATACATCGAAAAGCTGATATTCAATATCATTGACATCAACACCCCATCGGGTCAATATCTGATTAAAATCCAACAAACGAGTTTCACCGTTATTGAACATGACGTAAACCCGGAGACCCTCCATCTGTTCAATTTTTAAAATCCTTGGCAGCTTCACATTTTTTCTCATAACCGTGGATTTAAGCGTTTAAAGTTCTCTAAAAGTAATGTCTGATTTGCCCCTGCCCAATCCATCACCTTTTTTAATTGAGATTTAGGGAGGTGACCGAGATAAACTTCGAGATCCTGAATGGTGATTAATGCCTCAAAACCTGCATAAACGGCATGAAAATGAGGTGGCGGATGCTCTCGGGAGTATAAATCAATCTTGATGGAATCGATGATTTTTACGGTCGCATTTTATTTCAAAGTTACCAAATTAGACAACAGTGCGCCATAGCTAATGGTGGTTTTCTGTCGGTAAATCATCATCAACATGGAGTGGGAGTGATACTGGGTGCAACCACACACATTGCCACCCCAACCCCTTATTCTTCCTTCGATGCCGAATAATACTTTTTCACAATCACCGTCACGGGATACCATGCGGCCAGCAGGCCGATGGTGGAAACGGTGGCAAACACCAGCCCCACATCGCGCAGCTTGAGTACCACCGGGTAGGCATCGGTCACAAAGCTATCGCCTTGAAACTTGATGATGCCAAAGTGCTGCTGCACCGCAATAAGGGCACTGCCCAATGCCAGTCCGGCCACAGCCCCCGACAGGGAAATGAACCACCCCTCGAGCAGAAACACCCGCGTCACCAGCCCCAGGCTGGCGCCCATGCTGCGCAGGGTGAAGATGCTCTCCTTTTTTTCGTAAATGAGCATCGACAGGGAGCCGATGACATTAAATGCAGCGATGACCATGATGAACGACAGGATGAGATAAGCCATGAGTTTCTCAATTTTCATCATTTTGAAAAACGCTTCGTGCTGCTCCTCCTTGGTCTTGACCGTGAGCCCGACGCCTGCCACCTGCTGTAATTCACGTTGCACGCCCTCAACATCGTGCCCCGGGGTCACCCTCACAAAGAGCGACGACACGGTGAGCGAATCATAATCGAGCAGCCATCGTGCCTGACGGATGCTCGAGAGCAGGTACTGCGAGTCGTAATCGACCTGCTTGACGGCAAACACGCCACCCGCCATCACGTAGCCCGTCTTGAAGCCACTTTCGGGGTTCATCATGTTGATTTGCGCGTTGCGTCGCGGCATGTAGATGCTCACGGGCGACACAAAATTGGTGCTCACCGACAGTTGCTCGGCCAGCAGGTAACCCGGGATGCCCAACTCGGTGTGGGCATTCTCGAGGCGGAACGTCCCTTCATACATGATGCTGTCGATGGTGGTCACCCGGTTAAACTGATCGTCCACCCCCATGAGCATGCCGGGCACCTGCCGCTTGCCCGACTTAAACAACGCCTGATCGATAAGTACCTGCGACACGGCCTCAACACCCGGCGTGGTGACCAGTTGTTGGTAGGGGATGCTGTCGAGGTGAAACACTTTGCCCTGGCGCGGGTCGATGCGCAAGTCGGGGTCGAAGGCGCCAAACAGGGAACCGATGAGCTGATGCAGCCCGTTGAACACCGACAAAACCCCCAGCAGCCCGATGGTGCCGGTCATCACCCCCACCACCGTGATGAGGGAAATGATGCTGATGATGTTTTGCGACTTGCGGGCAAAGAGGTAACGCAGGGCTATGCGGACGGGCAGAGATCGGCTCATGGTGATGGTTGATGATTATTTTTTAGATGACGGGCTTAAAGATACACTCTTTTGGGCTTCGGAGGTAAAGGTAACGCGGAGGGAATATTTAACGCTGAGGCAGAAGCGCGGAGTGGATATGGGTTTTAGAATTCTTTACCGCCAAGACGCTAAGGTGTCGCCAAGATCGCGAAGAAGAAACATTGCGCCCTTTGCGTTCTTATCTTTGCGCCCTTTGCGGTTCATCACAACCTTAAAAAACTCAGCGCCTCTGAGCCTCTGCGTTTATACCCTCCCGCAAAGCACAGCCATGAACTTTTTCCCCATTTCGATGGTTAAACAGATAAATACAACCCTCGATCATGAGCGACAAAAAATGCCTGGGCAAAGGGGAAACCCCCAAAGCGCCCAAACCCGAACACAAATATCAATGCGCCCGCTGCGGTGCCACGGCCAAAAAGGAAAGCCGCCTGTGCAAACCCAAACATCTGAAGGTGACGCATCACCAAGGATAGCCATGAGAAGCAATCACACACCCTACTGAGCGATACAAGGGGAGCGTGCTCCCCTATGCGAGGGGAGGGTGTTCCCCGCACAAAGGGGCGCATGCTCCACTGAACGGGGGGCGCATGCTCCTCCGATTAAGGGGAAGATGCTCCCCGGGCATTCTTCATACCAATGAAACGGACAACAGCAACTGAGTAGACGACAGCTGTCGACACTTTTTCAACACCGTGCACACCTCAATCTCACACGCCCAGGCCGGCCATTCCTTAGGCACCAAAAACATCCATTCCGTCGGGGTATTTTTCACAAAGGCCGGGAGCTGCAACCGGTCGCCGTTGCGCATCTTAAAAAAGAGACCGGCTCCCGCCACCTGAGTCGAGATTTTTAAGTGTCGTCCCCTGATGGAAACCAATCCTCCCCGTGAGAGGGTGCCATCAGTAAGCCCGCTCGTGTAATCGTAAAGCATCTTCGCCAGCGGACGCACCGACGCTTTCTCTACCCTCACGGTGGGGATGCCTTCAAGAGCAGTCACCAAACGTTTGCCGGCACGCAACACCGGACGTACCCGATGGAGGCGTTTGGTAAACAGAGCATCGTGCGCATCAAAAGTGCCCCTCACCGCACAGTCAATGCCAAACAATTCGGTTCGGATGCTATGCCCCTGCGATAGCAGTTCGGTAATGGCACGGTGGTATTCTTCGATCACCGACAACGCTTCGGCCCGCGTGACCGTAGAACCCCGGTTCACCATCAGGTCAATAATGTCGTCGGAGTGGGCAATGGGATTGTTCACCGGTCGAGCCAGGTACTCTTCTTTACCCGGTTTCATGGCGTTGCGCACCAGCGCATATCGTAATGCCATAGTTCAAAGGATTAAAGGATTCGACAAAAAAAGAAAGGGTGATAAAGTTAAAAAACTTGTCACCCTTTTTTACAAATATCCTCATCAAGCGAAGGACACATTGCCACTAAACTAAAAAACCTACCACCCCTTCACCTTCCGGATGAAGGTCGTCAACTCCCCGGCGATGCGCTGATGTTCCTCAATGGTGGGATGCATGTCGCAACCGCCGGTGTAGGCACGCGAAAAAAAGAACGTATGCACGTTGGCATCGCCCCGTCGCTTCACCTCATCGACCACCGCCGTAAGGTACTTTTTGAGGGCTGCCGTTAAATATGCATCGCCCATGGGACTGGTAAGACACACGATGGTGGCCTGTGGGTAATGGCGGCGAACGGTGCCGATGAAATTGACATAAGCCGAACAAAAAAGGGTCGAATCCTGCACACCGTCGTTCTGCCCCAGGGCAATGGTCACCACGTGGGGCGTGTAGCGGGCAAAATCCCAGGCGGCAGTGTCGTTGCCAGCCATGTTCATTTTGTGATACACGTCGGGCATGGTCGCCTTCATGTCGCAACAACTGCGCACCAGCCCAATGCCCGAGTACGACGAGAGCATCCACTGTGCATTGAGCGCCCGGGCAGTGACCGGCCCATAGGCCAGGTAGGCATTGTGCTGATCGTGCCACTGCCCCGTGCCGCATGCCACCCCGGAGGTGTCGCTGCCGGTGCCGCAGGTGATGGAGTTGCCTATGAACTCGATTTTTCGTTCCGGAAGCACCGATGGCGGCAACAGATTTTTGCAATGAATCATCTCCAGCTCGATGTACCCCGTGTTGCTCTCGGTGCTTTTGCACACCACCACCCGATGACGCCCCTTGCCAAGCTTATCGCCCAGCGAAATCAGGTTGCGTTTTTCGGTCAAACGCACGCGACGGGGCGCCTGATTGTCGAGCACCAGCGTCACATAGTTGTACTTCTCGCCATACAGCTGTTCATCGTTGATGACGACGCTGCAATACGATCCCTCAAAATCAAATTGTGCATAGACCCCCGGCATCCAAAAGCGGGGAGCCTGACCGGGCGTGAGGTCAACACGACCCACATACTGAACATAGGGATGCCCCCCGGCGAACACCGGTTTGGGCTTTTGGTTGGCCAACAGGGGTGTGGCCAAAACCAACAGCAACAGGATGGACAAGTATCTCATAAAAAAATATCAGTTTGCATTCAGGCAAATTTAGAGAAATGCCACGATGCGAACTGATATTTAAATGACAATGACCGATACTTTAACGGCGTGCCTTCACCAACAAACCGGTGCCGGTGGCATGCGTCATGCGCACGTCAAACATGTTGAGCACAAAACAAATGGGATACACCACCAAAAAATAAAAAGGGAGCACCACAAAAAGCAGCTTGCTGAAATTCACCATCAGGATGGGATATTTCATCGAGAGTTTCCACGACAGCTTGCCGGGGGTGCCGTAGGTATAACGCGCCTGTATGTTGGTGAATCCGGCACGGGTCAGCTTTTCCTCTATGTCGGTGATGTTGTAGCCGTCGCGCACATGCTCGTCGATAAATCCGTGAATGCCATCACTCTCGTGGTCGTGATCGTGGGCATCTGACCCCCCCTGATCCGACGGGGTCGAAATCATGAGCAAACCGCCGGGTCTCATGGCAGCATAAAAGTTGCGAAACACCTGTTCATCTTCTTCGATGTGTTCCATCACGTCCACCGAGAGCACCACATCGTAAGACGCCGGCTCATCAAAACGTGTCAGGTCGGCCTTCTCAAAGCGCACACGGTCGCCACGTTTCATGCGTGCAAAAAAGGTGTTGCAATCGGCAATCTGTTCATCCTTCACATCCACCCCTTTGATGCGCCAGGTTTTGTTGAACGACGACATAAACCAGTCGTACTGCCCGAATCCCGAACCGGCATCGAGCACCGATAAACCGTTGCGGTTCTTTAACTCGCGGCGCATTTCGCGACGGATGTGCCACGACCGCAGCAATAACAAATCGAGCAACCAATAAAAAAAGACCCGCAACCAGGGGGTCGAGTTAAAAACTTTTCCAAGGGGACGCTTGATGGGATCGTACTGCATGACGTGAGGATGCTATGGGTGGATGGGTTATTGTTTGAGCAAACGATCGATGTTCTCCAAATAATCGAGCGAATCATCTAAATAGAAAGCCAACTCGGGAATGACGCGCAACTGCTTACCCACGCGTTGTGCCAGCAAATGACGAATCTTCACCTGATGCTCCTTCACCGACTGAAACACTTCGGCTTTAGGCTCCACAGGAAAGATGCTCAAATATACTTTGGCCTGCCCCATGTCGGGCGAGATGCGCACATTGGTCACCGTTACCATGGTGCCCATGACTACTTCGCGCACTTCGCGCTGAAATATTTCGCTGAGTTCCTTTTGCAACAATCGCGATATCTTTTTTTGACGTGTTGAATCCATTTCTTTTAATTCGTTTTGAACCGCCGAAATTACGCTTTTATCTGCAATAGAAAAAATGATGCATCGCACGGCAACCACTCAGACATTCAAAGTTTTCAATAAATGGCCTGCGATATAACTCTTTTGAGTTATCTGCTTACTTATTTAAACCCAGATTGCCAACTATATTAAACACATCATTTTAATAAAAAATCTCTGTGCCTTCGTGCCTCTGTGTTTTCATTAAAAACTTTGCGTTTACTCTTACTCCATTTAAACGAATGACCTACTGCCCATTGACATCAACAAACATTATTTGTAAATTATCATCATCCCAATAAGTTATCCATAAGATAAACTCCCGACGAAATCATATTTTTGTAACCGCTAATATCTTCATGTACTCAACCCCTTTTATGCCCAATTTTATTGACATAAAATCCATCACTCCAAGATTAGGAGTCGGCCTCGCCTTATTCTTGTTATTGCTCTGCCATTACGCCACTGCGCAGCAGGAACCCAAAGAAGTCACCAAACAACTGGCACAGGTCAACCAGCTGATATCCGACTTGCAGTTTCGCAAAGCCGTAGAACAGGGTAAACAACTTCTGAAGCGTCAGCCCAAAAACCCCGACGTCTATCTGGCCGTTGGCTTGGGTTATTATAATATGTACTCACGACCCGACTCAGCCGTGTTTTTCCTGAAAAAGGGCATGGATCTGCTCAACGATGATGAATTAATGGACGAAACAGGCATCAACCTGCAGTTGTCGCTGGCCAAATCGTTCCAATGGATGCTCAAACCCGAACGAGCTCTGGAGATATACCGCAAAATGCTTCTTCGCCTCACCCCCGAAGCGTCGGAGCTACTCAACGAAATTAACCGCGAGATGCAGACATGCGAAAATGCCCGCATGCTCATTGCCAACCCCATCAACTTTAAAATCACCAACCTGGGCGATGCCGTCAATTCGCCTTACGACGACCACTCCCCGCTGATGACCCTCAAGGGCGACGCCATCCTTTTCACTTCACGACGGCCGGGCGATGGGCGATCATTGCAATTTGACGAACAATATCCCGAAAAAATATGGCTGACCTCAGCCAAAGACACTTCGTGGCAAAATGCCAAAACGTTACAAACCTTCTTTAAAAAAAACGAGCACGAATCGGCCGTGTCGCTATCGCCCGATGGCAAAAACCTCTTTTTGTTTCGCAACGACCCCGACGGTAAAAACCTGTACGTGAGCAGTCTGATCAATGGTCAGTGGGCCACACCCAAACGACTGGCCTACAACATCAATAGTTATGAAAACGAGACACATTGCTCGCTCTCGGCCGACGGAAGCACGCTATTCTTCACCAGCGATATTGAAGGGGGACATGGAGGCTTGGATATTTACTACGCCAAAAAAGACATCAACGGCAACTGGGGCAACCCGCGCAACCTGGGACCGGTGGTCAATACGCCCTACAACGAGGAGACACCCATGATTTACCTCGATGGCAAAACCCTTTATTTTGCCTCCGAAGGACACAACAGCATGGGGCAATACGACATCTTTTACAGCCAAATGAACCCCGACAGCACCTGGAACACACCCGTCAACATGGGCTTCCCCATTAACACCCCGGGTGACGACCTCTTTTTTGTCCCCACCATCGACCGCAAAAAAGCTTACTATGCCACCAAGAAATTCTCCGACAACCGAGGGGGCCTCGACATTTACCTCATTGAGTTTGAGGAGGACTTTGCCGGAAAATTATCGGTCATTGAAGGCAAAGTGAACCAGGGTGAAACCACGCGCGTGGTGCGTCTGCTGGTGACCCGTACCGACGACATGAAGCTGGTGGGCGATTATCGCCCCGACCCGGTGACGGGTGAATACACGCTGTTTCTCGAAACAGGCTATCGTTACCAAATTAAGGAAGTGCGCCAACGCATTGAAGAAGAGGTGGTGGGCGAAATTAGTATTCCCGAAACCATGGCCTACAAACCCGGGCAGCAAACCTTGTCGATGGTCAAAGATGTGCCCATGGAGCCCCCCTTGCTCACTGCTCAAGGGCAATTAACACCCTCACAGGAAAAAGCAACTGATAAAGAGTCGGTTCTGACGCCCTCAGTCACGACATCCACCACGACATCCACAAAAAAAGTCGAAATCACCGAGAGCCGCCCCATCATTCAACCCCAAAAACCAATGCCTGTTTCGACAGCCGATGCTCATGGGTACACCATACAGCTATTGGCCTTGCGCAAACAACCACTACAGGACTACTCGATTTTTGACGGTCTTGACAAGCAACAAATCACCGAGCACAGCTGCACCGACGGCTTTAACCGCTACACGTTTGGCATCTTCACTCATAAAATCGATGCCCTGCATCAAAGAAAACTGATTCAATCGAAAGGCCAATTTAACGATGCCTTCGTCCGCCCGATAAGCGAAATCAATGACATGAGGGTCAAATCGAAATAACTGACAAAGACACTCAATCGCTGTTACATTTCATTCCCCCTCAACGGAGTGTACGGGTGAAGCCTCATTTTTTTTCTTCCCCCACCTTAATAATCCCACCCGATACGATGAACTTCATCACCTCGGCACTATTTGCCTCCAGGCGGGTGACGTTGATGGCCGGGACAATCACCAGCTCACCCAACATGCCATAGGAACTGGGCAGGTAAACGGCAATCTTGTCATACACCCCCAACGAACTTAAATCCATGGCAGTCACAAAGCCAAGTCGCTCCACCGTGCGACTCTCATCGAGTTTTACCAGCACCGGATGGTCAAACTTGCGATCCTTACCCACAAAGGCCGACATCAAATCCTTTACCGAACCGTAAACCTGCTTGATGAGCGGGGTTCGCTCCAGCAAACCCTCGATGGCACTGACTAAGGGCGCTGTAAAGATGCGGTGTCCCAGAAAACCAATCAATGTCACCCCGGCCAGAATGATGACAATGCCAATGCCGGGGAAACTATACTCAGAGAAAGCACCTTCTTCAAATATCGACAGGTCGCGCAGCAGGCCGTCAATCCACGAAAAGAGGAAATAAATCACATAAAGGGTGACAGCCATCGGGGTAATGTACAAAAGCCCCTGTAGAAAATATTTTATCAGTCGTTTTAACATATCAGTGTGAGTAGAATTAGTGGTGAATTTAGTGCGAAGCAACCTTTAGCTCCCGCAGAATGAGCCTCACCCTCGTTCATTGCCATTCAAAGTTGTAGACAGCTCTTTTTCTATATCCTCAATCGTTGGCAAATCACTTTTTATGTTTTCGGGAATAGCACGGCTCAATTGGTATTCTGCAACTCCTATTGGCTGTGAAATACCTCGAAGTGCATATTCTGCTTCAATCTTGTTTTTCTCTTGACACAAAATGATCCCTATTGTCGGGTTGTCGGATTCCGTTTTTAATTTATCATCGATAGCTGAAAGATAGAAACTTAACTTACCAGTATATTCAGGTTTAAAACGCTTCGCTTTTAATTCCACAACAACATAACATCTTAATTTTGTGTGATAAAACAATAGATCAATGAAGAAATCCTTATCTCCAACTTCAATTTTATATTGCCTCCCAATAAATGCAAAACCGGTTCCTAATTCAAGCAAAAATTGTGTGATATGTTTCGTTAACTGGTCTTCTATACTTTTTTCGTCAGCATTTTGCTTTAAGGTGAGAAAGTCAAATAAATAGGGGTCTTTCAAAGTCTGGGTTGCTAAATCAGAACCAGGTAAAGGCAACGTATTTTTAAAGTTTGTAATTGCTTTTCCTTGTCTTGAATACAAATCCGTCCTGATCTGCATATCCAAAACACTTCTTGACCAGTTGTTTTCAATTGTTTTAGCCAAATAGAAAAGAGCTTCATTCATTGAGTTAGACCTGCTAACTATTAGGATGTTATGCCCCCATGGTATTTGTGCAACAAGCTGTTGCACTTTTTCAAAATCTGATTTATAAAAAGTATAAAAGCCCTTCATATAAAATAGATTTCTGCGAGAGAAACCTTTCATATCAGGAAATTCAGATACTAAGTCTTTTTCAAGATTATCAACCACTGAATTCCCCCAACCTTGATTGTCTTGTTTCTCGAATAGCTCTCGGCCAATTTCCCAATAAAGCTCAATAATTTCCTTATTTGCCGATAAAGCGGCTTTTATTTGAGTACTCTTAATTCGGTTCTTTAGTCCCGTAAGCCACTCAACATATTCAGAATGATACCTTTTATCAATATTCACTTTATCAATCTTTATTCAATGATAACGTAATCACGTTCGTGGATTGCTTACAAGTCGCTTTCTTGTTTCTTTGCAACTACCCTCTTGAAATATCATTTCTATTGATATTTTTCAAACGTCGGCCAACCTATGAGCTGAGAGGATACAACATAGGTTATCATGGCATCATTTCCAATTCAGCCCGCAGTTTACGTGTGAGCGAAGCCACCACCAGATCATAAGAATGATCAATCAATTCACGCACCAAGCCATCATCCAGATTGCCATTCAGATGCAGCGTATTCCAATGGGTTTTGTTCATGTGATAACCGGGCACAATATCGGTATAATGTTCACGCAAATCAATGGCACGCTCGGGGTCGCACTTGAGGTTAATGTCGGCATCACCCTCGAGACTGAGCAGAGCAAACATCTTGCCCTGTACCTTAAACACCAATGCGGTGTCGTCAAAAGGAAAAGATTCGGTCACGCCTTTGCGGGCGATGCAGTATTGACGGGCTTCTTCGATGTTCATGAATAAAGCATTAAGATATGAGTATCAAGACACAAGATTCGAAAATTTCGTGGATGCAATCTTGGGAATTCCATTTGACGAATGAAACCTCTTGAATCGACTCCGAAAAGCGTTTTTCTCTCAAAACAAACATCTTACACCAATTCACTATTCTATCAACAATTTAAGATTCAATGTCGTTTTAGTTAAGCCCTGAAAGGGCGATAAGCAGAAACGTTGGGGCTTTACAAAACGACATTGATTTAAGATTAGTGTAATTCGTGGATAAAGGACTTTTCAACGTGGACTCAAAAATAAAACTTTCAACTATCTACAAAAGATTATATCATCCATCACCCACCAATCAACTCCTTAATAATCATCGTCATCTTGGGTTCGGCGGCAGCAGCCACCTTTTGCACCTCCTCATGAGATATCTCAACAATTTGCCCCGGCACCCCTGAGTCGGTGATGATGGAAATGCCAAAAACGGTCATGCTCATATGACGCGCCACAATCACTTCGGGCACGGTGGACATGCCCACGGCATCACCGCCAATGATTCGGAAGAATTTATACTCAGCCGGCGTTTCGAACGTGGGGCCTGCCGTACCCACATACACACCCTGCTTCACACCAATGCCGTGCTTCCGGGCAATGTCATGAGCCCTTGCAATAAGAGCCTTACAGTATGGCTCACTCATATCGGGGAATCGGGGACCAAGATCCGAGTGGTTTTTACCTATCAACGGATTCGTGCCAAACATATTGATGTGGTCGTCAATGATCATGATGTCACCCACCACGTATTCGGGGTTCAACCCGCCACTGGCATTAGAAACAAACAAGGTGTCGATGCCAAAAAACTTCATCACCCGCACGGGAAAGGTGACCTGCTCCATGGTGTACCCCTCGTAATAATGGAAACGCCCCTGCATGGCCAACACCTCCACGCCATTGATGGTTCCAAAAATGAGTTGTCCATGGTGCCCCTCTACCGTTGAAAGCGGGAAATGGGGAATTTCACCGTAAGGAATTGTCTTCACAATCTCAATTTCATTCACCAAACCACCCAGCCCGGTTCCCAGGATGATGCCCACACGCGGGCGCAAGGTGGTTTGCGACTGAAGGTATTCACACGTGGCTTTGATTTTTTCTAACATACTCCAAAATTTGTGAGTTAAACATTTCTTGCTCCCCAAAAAGAATATACGGCTCAATGGGAATGACCCATAAAGAACGATGCAATAATGGCGACAATTCGGTAATCTCTTTCAGCCTTATCGCATCCTTTTCGGTGGTCACAATGGCGCGCTCTCCGTCGGGTAATTGAAGGAAACGTGATTCAACAGAGGCTAAATCACGATGTGAGAAATCGTGATGATCACCAAACGAACACGGAATTACCCGATAGCCTAATTGATTCAAATGCTGATACAACGGCATGGGACGGGCAATGCCTGTTAACACAAGCACACTTGCACCTCCGCCAAAAGGCACCGCACCTGGAAACAAGGCATAAGGATTTCCATATTGAAATGCCGAAAAGAAAACCTTTTGATGTTCAGCCGGCTTTAATCGCTTCACAATAGATTGCGCCCTATCCATTGATAAATTGGGCAAACATTTGGTGACAATAATGATATTGGCACGCTTGAGCCCCGACATCGGCTCACGCAAATCACCCGCAGGCAGAACGGCATCGTGCCACAACGGACGGGAAATATCCATGAGAACCACCGAAAATCCGGGTTTCACATGTCGATGCTGATACGCATCGTCCATCACAATAACCTGAGGCGAAGGAATTTGTTGCAAGGCCCATTCAATGCCAGCCACACGCTTCTCGGCCACCACCACCCCCAAACCGGGAAACTTATGGAGCATCTGTTTGGGTTCGTCGCCAATATCATGGGCAGTCGATTGTTGGGTCGCCATCACCACTCCCTTAGTTTTACGTCGATATCCACGACTGATAAGGGTGAGACGATACCAGGGTTGCAACAAACGCACCAAATATTCGGCATGTGGCGTTTTGCCGGTTCCACCCACGGTGATGTTCCCTAACGAAATCACCGGCACATCAAACGAGCGGGACGAAATCCATCCCCAATCGAAAAAAAGGTTGCGCAACCGAACCACAATTCCGTAAATCAACGAAATAGGGAATAAAAGCCAACGCACAAGGTGCAACAGCCGGGATACTTCCTGATAATATGAGACTTTTGATTTTCCCATCAATTCATATAAATATCAAAAGGCATGCGCGCTTGCACTGGGTAAGCATCTTTCATGGCACGAATGTGACGAATGTATTTGGCATCTTCGCCCAAAAACCACTGTTCGATGGATGAGCGAGCTTCACCGCCAAAACTTTTGAGAATCATCTGAATGGGATCTTCCAACTCGGGCAATTCTTCAATACGAAACTTGTCGAGATTGGCCATACTGCGAGCAATTTCAATGGCATCAGCAATACCGCCATTGACATCCACAAGGTCGATGGATTTGGCCATCTCCCCGGTCCATACACGCCCCTGACCAATGGCGTCGATGGCGCTTTTGCTCACATGGCGCCCCTGGGCACAACGATTGATAAAAAGATCATAACCCCGCTCGACATAAGCCTGCAAAAGAACTCTTTCCTGAGGGGTAAAAGGGCGATTAATGGCCGGCATGTCGGCAAATTCATTGGTCTTGACACCATCAAAGGTCAACCCAATTTTATTCATCAACCCTCCCGTGTTAGGAATGAGCCCAAAAATGCCGATGGAGCCGGTCAGGGTGGCGGGACGCGCCACAATGGTATCGGCAGCGCATGCGATGTAATACCCCCCCGAGGCAGCCAGGTCGCCCATCGACACAACCACTGGTTTAGTTTCACGCGCCAACGCCACCTCGCGCCAAATGATCTCAGAGCCCAAAGCCGAGCCACCCGGCGAGTTGATGCGCAACACGATGGCCTTCACCGCACTGTCACGTCGAGCCTGACGAATGGCTTTGGAAAGTTCCTCCGACTGAATGCCTTCACTATCGGAACCGTCAATTTCACCTTCGGCATAAACCACGGCGATCTTATCACGAGCAAAACCGCGCTGCGCCTTCTCGACATACACACGGGCATAATCAATGCCGGCAATCGCGGGAATATCGTCAGACGGTGCAGTTCCCGTCATTGATTTCAGTTCATCAATTAGTTCATCTTTATACTTAAGTCCATCAATCAGTTTCATGTCGACAAACAGCTGCGGGTCAGCAAACATGGGCATTTGGCTGGCAAAACGGTTTAACTCACTGGCATCGACCTTCCGGCTAATCGAAATACCGGACAACACATGTTGCCACACTGAATTGGTATAAGCCATGGTCTGCTCACGCGAGGCTTCGCTCATCTTCTCCTCGGTAAAGGGCTCAACAGCCGATTTGTATTTACCCACACGAAAAACTTGCATTTCAACACCCAACTTCTCGAGTGTGCCTTTAAAAAAGAGACGTTGCGAATGAATGCCCTTGAACTCAATCATCCCACCGGGCGTCAAATAAACCTTATCGGCCACTGAAGCCAGATAATAAGCCTTTTGCGTGTACACGGGGGCAAAACTGTAGACAAATTTGCCACTCTCTTTAAAACGCATCAGGGCATCGCGAATCTCGTCAAGGGTAGCGTACCCTGCTTCAGTCATGCCCGATTGCAACAAAATGCCCAAGATGCGAGGATCGCGTGCAGCTTTATCAATGCTCTCGAGAATCTGATTTAAGCCTTGTGGCTGGGGCATATTAGACATCCCATTCATGATTGACTGCAATGGGTTATCGATGGCTCGCTCCACAATTGGTCCATTCAGCTCGAGCACTAAAATGGAATTTGTATCAACGGTTTGTTGCTTGCTCCCCATGGCCGCAAAAGCAGCAATGATACCAAGAAAGATGAAAAAAAGAACCACTCCGGCAACCAGACCACCTAAGAAGGTCGCCAATAAGTATTTAAAAAACTTTACCATATACAGGGTAGTTAAAACATTAAGAATCAACGCATGATATAAAACCCGATGACCTGAAACCTTAAAGAATCATCCGAAAAGACGCCTCAATAAAAACTGACATCAACTATAAACAGTCTACATCCCTTCGCATCATGGCAAATATAGGAAATCGACATGAGGGCTTGATGAAAAAAGATGATGATTTGGAATCTCCCCGGTATTTGCCCCCCCCAAAGGCATAAAAATAGATGAAAGGGCTGTTTTTTTTGACCAAAGAAATAAAGACAACTATATAAAATAGTAATTTTACGGCTGAAAACCTGAACATTAACACGGTTATGAAAAAACAATCATCTTACCGGGAAGAAATAGATATCATGAACAAAGTGATTATTCAGCTGGGGGGCAACCGCGGCGATGTGTTGGGTCATTTTGAATACACCTTAAACAAACTGACCGAAAAAGGCGTATTCATTGGCAAAAAATCAAAAGTATACGAAACAGAGCCTTGGGGACATACCGATAACCGTTGGTTTTTAAATCAGGTGGTTGAAATTGAAACATCACTGGAACCGGAAGAACTGCTCGATATCACCCAGGCCATCGAGAAAGAACTGGGCAGAACCGTGAAAAAAAGCGAATGGCTTTACGAAGGTCGCCCCATTGATATCGACATCTTGTTTTTCAATCAGGAAACCATCCACTCCGAACGGTTAATGGTGCCTCATCCTCACATCCGTTTCCGCAAATTTGTGCTGACCCCCTTGTGCGATGAATGGAAAAATATGATACACCCCGAATTTGGCCTGTCGATGAAGGAACTGCTCGAACGCTGCCACGACGAAAGTGGCATTCGACTGTTTGAACCTGAGAAAAAACTCAACTAAGTATACACAACAAGGGCTGTCAAACACAGCCCTTGTTAATTAATCAACCTTTTTGCCATAAGCCAAATCCCCTGCATCACCCAAACCCGGAACGATGTACGCCTTGGCGTTCAACTCCTCATCAACCACCCCCAACCACAACGTCACGGGCGCATCGCTCAGCATTTGTTGCACGTAATCAACACCGGCCTGGCTGGCCACCACCGACACAATGTGCACATGCGCAGGGTGTCCCTTGGTCAAAAGGGCATTGTATACCAACTCAATGGAGCTCCCGGTGGCCAACATCGGGTCGCACAGTATCAGAGTCTTACCATCAAGGTTTGGCGAGGCAATGTACTCGATATGGATGTTGAACTCATCGGTAAGCGTGTACTTTCGATACGCCGACACAAAGGCATTAGACGCCCGGTCGAAAAAGCTCAACACCCCGTCGTGTAGAGGCAAACCGGCACGCAGCACCGAAGCCACCACCACCTCTTCGTCGGGTACCCGCTCTGTGGCAACCCCCAATGGTGTGGGCACTTCAATAACAGCCGACGTCATGGTTTTACTAATTTCGTAAGCAAAAATCTCCCCAATGCGCTGCAGGTTCCGGCGAAAACGCATGGGATCAGTTTGTACATCTTTGTCGCGCAACTCGGCAATAAAGCGCGAAAGAAGGGATGGCTGGGTGGAGAGGAGGTGGGTTTGCATAGTGTAGATTAATTATTGGTTTTTTGAACACACAAACAATATTTCACGTTCATCAAGATGCATTTTTCCATCATTACCACTATCAATCAACGAATTCACAGGAACCATTGAAACTAAAAATCCTACCGACTTTAATCTATTCACATAATCCATAGCATAAACACGCACATGATCTTTTTGACCAAAAAGAGAAATTCGTTGCTCTTCATTTTCAAAACCATTTCCTTCTCGAGTTTCAGACAAAAGTAATGAAATCGGGACCTGAAGAATAGCAGTCCCACCAATGGCCAATACACGATAAATATCTTTCATGGCCGTCAAATCAGCGGGAATATGCTCTAGAACATGGTTACAAAGAATAAATTCAAAATAATTATCTGGAAAAGCAATTTTTGTGACATCAATTTTGACCATTGAATCAATTTCAGCATACAATTGCGGATCAAAATCTCCGCAAACATATTGCCCTGATATATTTTTTTTCAGTGCGCGATATAAACCAACCTCTGGTGCAATATGTAAAACAGAAGCATAATTTCGAATTAGTTTATTTTTTTGCAAATAAAGCATGAGGGAACGCTGGCGATAACTGGACAAACAAACCGGACAGATATCATGCTCATAGAGACCTCCGCCGATAATCATTAACTCATCAATAACCTCATGAGCCAAACCGGCAGGTCTAAAATAACGCAATCGAGAATGACACACATTACAAATACATGAATTCCCAAAATAATAAATTCTCTTAAGAGCTGTTTTAACAGAAAGCGGAATGATACGACGAAATGTCATTGGGATTAACATAGAGAAGGTCTTGATGAATTTTAAATTCAATCCAACAAACGATCGTTGAATGTAATTACAGGACTCATACTATATTTACAAAAATATAAGAAAAAAATGATTTTTCACTGGAAGCCTACCGAGTATATATTTACACCAGATTCGTTTACCTACAAAACATCTGATGGCCAAATTTGGTTCAAGGGATACTTCACATACCAAGAAAAGATCTATTCCGGCATAGATGCTGTTGAGATTTTGCATCAATACGCACTGAGTGAGCCTAACTGCAACTATAATCAATTCAATGGCATCTATTCAGCTATTTTTTTATCAAATGACAAAAAAAATATCAAGATTCTCAACGACCGCTTTGGCTTTAGACCCATCTACTATTATTATTGTAAAAATGAACTCATTCTAAGCGATAACTACTGGGAAGTTTGCAAAAGACTTCAAATAATCAACTTAGATGAACAATCAATTCTGGAACTCCTTAAGTTTACCTATGTCTTGGAGGATCGATCAATTATTAAAAATATTTTCTTCATACAGCCTTCAACAATCGCTCACATTCAACTGGATCCCAGTACTGGTTGTCAGATGCATTGCGATACATACTGGAATACTGATTACCAACCTTCTGAAATCAACATTCATGAGGCGTCTGACAGAATTAAATATCTCCTCAATAAGATAATTCAACGATACCAAACAAGTTTATTTAAGCCACCTAAAAAAATAGGGATAAATCTAACTGGTGGACTAGACTCCAGAGTTCTTCTGTCATTACTAGTTCAAAACCAAGTATCGCCAGCATCTATCATTGCTTATACATATGGACATCCTAAAGCTGATGATCATAAGATTGCCAGAACAATCACAGATCATCTGAAAATTAAACATCACCAAGTATTATATGGCGATGAATTCTACGATTATTTTTCTTTAGAAGTAATCGATGAGCTGACCAATCGAATTGGGTATACTAATTATTACTCACAAGCATATGGTGTCAACCGACAGACGGATAAATATGCAGAATCAGACTATTTAATCACCGGCTCTGATGGATTCATTTTTGGAAATTTTATTAACTTAAGGTTATTAAAAATTAACACTAAAGAAGAATTAGTTAGATACATTCTTCAAAGTAGCGGACAAGCTTGCACAGATAATGTTCTGAAAAACGGAATAACAATACAAGAAGCCGAGGAGAAAATATTTAATCAAATATTTCAGAGCGATACCTTAAAATGTAAAGATACAATATCTGCATATTTCAACTGGATTATAAAAAACAAACCTCCCAAATTTTTACTATCTCCATTTGAATTGCAAAATGAACAAACATGTGTACTCCTCCCCTTTTATGATTATGAATTTATTGATTTTATGCTCACCCTTCCTCCCGAAATACTAATGAATCAAAATGCTTATATCAACACAGCTTACGAAAAGATTTTCATTGGCACGGAAGAATGGATGAAACAAATTCCTGTTGAAAAAAGGGGATATCCCAAGCGGAAGAGCAATCAAATCTTCTTCCTATATCGAAATAAAAAAATATTTACTAGAATTAAGAAAAAAATGTGGTTCACAATTGATTATTCGTTCCCGTTCCCTGCATTTGCTTTTTTCCGTAAAGACCAAGCAGCATGCCTGAAGAGAATACAAAAAATTTTAGCTGGTAATTCAGCAATACTATCAACCAAAGCAATTCAAAAATCGATAAAGAGAAAAACAAGGAGTGAACATTTTTTTAACTATGGATTATCGACCATACTTACCCTTTTGCGAATAGAAAAAAAAATTGATACTTTAAAAATTGATCATATAAATACTGGTGATGCTGGCAAAAAATGACAATCCTTCTCAACTAGGTTCATCTCTATTCTGGTATGCCCTAAGTTCGTTTATCCCGCTATTAATTGGATTACTGAAGACATCTATATTTACTCGCATTTTCACACCCTTGGAGTATGGTAGTTACACCATTGTACTGACATCGATGACCCTTTTTTCGTTGTTTTTATTTTCATGGCTCTCAAACCTCCTATGGCGTTATTATCATCACTATAAATCACAAAAGGAACTCAATAACTTTTTCTCATCTGTCATTGCGGTCTACCTGATCAACTTATCAATATATATTGGAGGATGTCTAATATGGATAAGAATGACTGATAATCCGGAACTCAAAGGGTTAATTATGCTCTTTTTGGTTCAAAATGCCTTAAACTACATCATTACCTTCATTTTGGTCATAGACAGAATTGAAAACCGCTCCATCTATTTCAGCATCATCACACTGACCCGAAATATTTTATCATTTGGTCTATTGTTTGGTCTAGTATTCGGACTCTCGATGCGAATTGAATCCTTAATCGTTTCTCTAATACTGATTGACATTCCTCTGGCATTCATATTGTTTATTCCTTTTATCAGAAATTATCGAGTGAGTATCACACAAATCAGAGTGGCTGATCTAAAAAACATGATGGGATTTATTCCTGTCACTATCATCACCAATGTTGGGATGCTCATCTTAGCCCAAAGTGATCGTTACATTATTAATTATTATTATGGGTTAGGGGATGTAGGCTTATATAATCAAGCATATAGTATAGGGATTATGGGGATGGGAGCATTAACAGGAGTATTTTTCAATAGCATAAATCCCCAAATGGTAGATATTTTAACCAACCATAAAAAAAAGATAAATAAGTATTTTCAACACAATTATTTCGTGTTCACGACCCTGTTGCTGCCAATTTCTGTATACATTACCATATACGCCAAACCATTGGCACAAATAATGCTAGGAGAGGAATTTCGAAATGCATGGGATGTAATTCCGGTCATCAGTTGGAGTTCATTTATTTTTGGGATGGTGACCTTTCATGAAAACAAATACAAATTTAACAATCAAAACATCAAAGTGATCCTACTTTATGTAGTAGCTATTGTTTTCAATATTATACTAACGGTACTATGGGTTAAATTGTGGGGGTACAAAGCCGCAGCGTATGCCACTTTATTATCGTACCTGCTTCTCTTTTTATTATTTCACATTAATCAATTCAATGTATTTAGTCATATCTACAGTAAATACAGGATACTTTTTGCAGTACTAATCACCCAGATCATTATCCACTATACTGTTGGCTCATGGTACAATCCACAAAGCAGCATTGCATACTCAGCTGTTGAAGCTGTAATCTTCACGTTCATCTACATAGTATTTGCGATGCGTTATAAAAGTGAACTGTTCGGCAATAATCACGCTAAACGTGAATAAATATCAAGTAGCGTCATTTCACTTTGCAGCCAATTCAATTTTTCTGAAGCGATACTGCAATTCCTAAAAAATTGATCCTGCATATCAACATCATTTAACAGCCGTTTCATTTGCTGTGCTACCCCGACTGCATCGGATGGATCAACCAACAATCCGGTTTGATGTGCTGTCGTTATTTTGGCAATATGTCCAAAATGACTTCCGATTACAGGTAAGCCCATTTTTATATACTCAAAAATCTTAATGGGCATAATGGTTTCGTTCTCCTTTGTCCTACGAAACAAACACAACCCAAACCTGGCTTGAGCATAATATTGGGGCACCTGTTGATAGTCAACAGCAGGAATGTAGGTAACAAATTGATTTAAAGATAAATCTGATATGCGCTTCAAAACGATACATTGGGTATCGGACTCATGAAATTTTCCCAAAATTAGAAGTGTTGCATGAACTCCGGATAAATGGAGTGCATGTATTGCTTCTATCATGTCAAAGATTCCTCGGTTTATGGTAATTCCTCCACAGTAAATAAAATCGTAACATTTTTGTGATACATCACAGCGAGATAAATCAGAATAATTAAACACGATATGCACCAATGCTGGTCTTATAACTCGGGAAAACCTATTTGCGACAATCGGCTCTGTCGCAATAATGGCATTACAAAATTGAGATTGATGTTGCTCATAATAATCAATGAAAATGCTGTACAAATAATTGCAACATCGCTGTAAAAGGTTCCCTTTTTGTGATGCAATAAGAAACGGATAAGGCTCATGAACATCATAAATGATGTAAGGGGAATGTGGTAGTTTTTTTAATTGAGGGACAATTCGAATGATTTGAAGATCGTGAAAATGATACACATCTGATTGTAAACTGCTGGCAACAGCCAACAATTTATTTAAAATAGACTTTTTTGTACTAAATATCTGCTCGTTTAAAATTCTCCACAACCGGAATCGCGATGGTTTCCGACGAGGTATTCCAATAACACGAATCCCTTCGGGGGTAATTAAATCCATTTCCTGATCTGACACTCCCACATGTACAACCTTATATCCGTATTTTTGCAACGAAACGCTCTCTTTCCAATAAATCCTGTCATCATACAGCGAATGAAGACAAGACAGCATACACACCGTTTTCACTTTCATGGGCAAGTCGCATCAAAAAAAGACAAACTCATCATTCAACAGCTAAATTAGCCTGATAATTTTATAAAACACACATTTTAACCAAGAATCATTTTTTCAAATTAGACGATTACATAGATAAATGCGTTTTATAATTGTAATGATTAACGAAAAGAAACCCAATGTGTGGAATATGTGGAATACTGAACAACGGCAGTTATAATCACCTTGTAGAGGAGATCGTAAAAATGAATACCTCACTGCGCCATAGAGGACCTGATGATGAAGGCTATCTTATCAGCAATGGGATGGAAATTATGGCTCTGGGCGGATTGGATACACCTGCAAATGTACGTACATCCTACTCTCTGCAATCGGTTAATGATTACGGCAAAAATGCCGCCTGGGCATTCGCTCACCGTAGATTAGCTGTTTTGGATATATCTGAGGCTGGTCATCAACCCATGACATTGCATCATAACCAAACAAGCATCGTCTTTAACGGGGAAATATATAACCACATTGTATTACGTAACGAATTAACCAAACTCGGGTATCAATTCCGATCATCCTCCGATACTGAAGTGATCCTTAATGCATACCTTGAATGGGGAACACAATGTGTTCATAAATTTAACGGCATGTGGTCGTTTGTGATTTATGATCCAGCGCAACAGATCTGGTTCGGCTCACGAGACCGCCTTGGTGTAAAACCACTTTATTACTATAGAAATGGAAACACATTCGCTTTTGCTTCTGAACAAAAGGCGCTACATGGATGTAGAATGGTTAAAACAAAAATAAACAAACAAACCACCTTTAACTATTTGGTCTTAAGCCATAGCCAGTGCGGGTCATTTTTTGAAGGCATCGAAGAGTTACCTGCAGGATCTTCATTTATATTTAACCTGCCGTCTCATCAATTAACAATAATGGATTATTATCAAAATGAAAAAAGAAAAAAAATTGGAATCAAATCCTATGACGAAGCCGTAAGGTTAGTTTATGAGCAAATAAAAAAAACAGTAAGTCTGCGCATGGTTGCTGATGTGGAAGTGGGCTCCTGTTTAAGTGGTGGGATTGATAGTACCATCATCGTTAAACTTGCAGAAAGCATCCTCAACCAGTCACCGACACAGACCCCGTTAAAGGTATTCAGCGCGATTTATCCCGGCAGTAAAATCGACGAACACAAATGGATTAAGGAGGTTGTTAAAGATTCAAACCTCGTGCCGTATTATACGCAACCAACAGGCAATGATCTGGTCTGTGACATCTATGACATGCTGTATTATGCAGATTCTCCAATGCTATCAACGAGCACTTATTCACAATATAGAGTGATGAAACTCGCTAATGAGAATCGGGTTAAAGTATTGCTTGACGGACAAGGTGCCGATGAACTCTTTGCCGGTTATGAAGTTTGCAACTGGGTTTATTGGAACCAATTGCTAAAGACTTATAAAATATCAACCCTTTTCAACGAAATAAATCACGCATCCAACCCTGCATCTAGCACAAAAGAATGGATAAGACAAAACTTAAAATATGCAGCTCGCCATTTGCCGGCAAAAATAATTCAACAGCTTAGCGAGATAACGGTCTGGGAAAACAGATATATCCAGAATGACTTTAAAAACAGCTCAATTACGCTGTACAAAAAAACATCATTCCCATATGGCAGTGACTTAAATCAGTTTCTAAAGGCATATACACATGGAGAGAAATTACAGGCAATGCTTCGTCTCGAAGACCGTATGTCGATGCGCTTTTCGATTGAGTCACGAACACCATTTGCAGACGATCCGGATCTAATTCATTTAGCTCAAAGCATTCCTGCTGAATATAAAATTAAATCAGGGATACGCAAAAAAGTTCTCAGAGACGCATTTAACACGACTATTCCAACCCCAATATTTAACCGTCGAGATAAGATTGGATTTGAAACACCAGAGCAAGAATGGATTAAAACATTGACACCTCTTTTACCAGAACTCATAACAGATAATATTGAGGAATTTGTAAACGTGAAACAACTAAAACAAGACATCACGCTGTTCGGACACAATCCTTCATCCTCGAAAATGAGCAGAATATTGAGATATTTTTACTTATCACAATGGAGAAAGGCCTATAACATTTAAAGTCACACAAAAACCACATCCCCGTCGCCATCTACCGGATGATACCAATGTGGATCATGCATTAATCCTTTCATAAGATGAGATATATAATAATTTTGCTTTACCGATTTTTTCAACAACCGATGCTTGATGAAAAATCGCGTCACAGAAGGATCAAAAATGGTCAGCCACAGCACTTCTCTATTGGTTAACTCATCAACCAGCCCTTGGGTTAGCTGATGACCGGCTTCATCGATACTGCACCAAAAATAGGGAATTGTTGCCATCATTTGTTTCACATTCACGAGCGCAAAGGCAATGATAATCCCACTGGAGTTCACAACTGATCGCATCAACACGCAATTTCCCATATTGAGCCATGTAAACGGATAACGCAATTCGGGCTTGCCTTCCCCAATCCACGGATGCTGAAGAATCCAACTGAAATGAGGACTTTCTCTTTTAGAGATCGCATGCGAAAACTGCGTACTCGCTGCATCAACAAAATCACCCATATCCATCGGAGAGATCATTTCATTATGATTCACGTTACAACGAGACTTTAGGGTTCTGTGAATCGAAAATAACATGTTCACCAGCGAATCCGCAAACTTTAAAAGAAACTTACTACCATAAAAGGAACATTGAAACTTTACGGACAATGGTGACCGCAAATAAAACCGCATGCCTTCCCGTCTTAAAAACAAGTCAAATTCATGCGACTGCAAATTCACATTTTCCGAAACGGGTGAATAGTTGGTAAACATCAACCGACCACCCCAGTCTTTCATCACTTCGTGAAGGGTTAACAACGACAGTTTTTTTCCCCTACAAGAAGGCTTCACCCATGTTCCGCTCAGCCAGGCAACTTTTATTTGGCCATTCCGCCCTCGAATCAAGTCTGGCATGATGGTTCTAAAAGCCACACATTCATCCATTTGTGTCACAACATAAATCACATCATCACCAGGATCGGCATTTGGATTCGTAAGGTACGACGCTAACCTTGCCGGAGAGACAGGCCATACGGAAAGACTATACAACCACCTAACTACCAGAGGGTCTTTCAGTTGGGCGATAGAAACTTTTTTAACCTGGTACATGATCGATAAATGCTTAACAACAACCCCTGAAACGAAAATACATTGCCACGAAAAACGGAATAATAAACTTCCTCACGTGCTCCAAATCCCCAAAAAAACCGGGCAACACCGGGAATAACGGAGCCTTCGAAATCAAGAAAAGTTTCTGTACCACAATATTGTCGAATGAGATGATCAACCAATAAAAACATCGCCTTCTTCTCCTTCCCTTCATCTGTTGAGGCTGATAAAAGATACGTCAATCGATTGCAATAATGAGACACAAAAACACCTGCAATTAAACGGCCTTCGCAATAAACTCCCATTCCAAAACCCATTTCTCGCTTTTCTATTTCACTCAATAGAGAGGGCATGACACGATAAACAGATTGGCTCACTCCGCTTGCTGGATATTGAAGTTTTAAATTAACAATATCAACAGATGAAATAAGTCGCACTTCAAGGCTCAGTTTTCCGGCTGATTGAATATTTCGACGTGTATTACTATGAAATCCCTGCCTGATTTGCTCATAAGGAGCGGATAGATCCAATATATAATTGGGTCTTGAATTTACACCGGTCATCAAATGAACCATCGACTGATTCGCCGAGTTAAAAGAATAAGATTGCAAGGTAATTCGTTTCAATTGATTAACAACCGCCTGAATTTGCACCTCACAAAGTTCATCGTAAGTAAATAGTCCCAATTGCTGCGAAAAGGCCGGATTAACCAACCATTTCAAATAACGACCCCGATAGGTGAATGGCAACACCGCATCATAATCCCCTATCACCAACCCATCCCAAGAGGGACATGTTAACTGAAGATACCACGATAATGCGTTTAAACGGGGCTGAACAGATCGTTCAATACAGTTGTCCCATGCCTGAAAATCAATCATGGACGAATGAAGGACTTTGATGCTTACATGACATGCTGGGCTTTTGCTCATCACGAACGTCTTATGTGGTTGACACCAATCATCGACCGCCCCATCCATTTCAACCGCTGAAAAGCCAACGTAAAATCCACCCCCCATTTTGTCTCCATCGCAATTCGCTGATAATTTTTTTCAATGACATCCTCTTTCATCCCCGCTGTACCAAACGTCACATCCACCATTTTATTCGCATAAATGGTATCAAAAAAATGTTTGGACACCTGATAATCGGTAAAAGGAAATGAAAAAGAGCGAACATCCGTTCCTATCATCTGCTGCAAAGCAGCAACACTAACTGTGAGCTGACTCACTTGCTCATCAATAGGCAAATACCGAAACTCCGGGTGATCGACACTATGAGAACCAATGTCAAAACCATCATGTACCAATTGACGCAATTCATCAGCATTGAGATATGGCTGATGCTTGGTCAGCCAATCATTAAAATCAATCCCTACAACAAGTGCAGCAGCATCAATCAAATGAGCATCGGAATATTTCAATGACTGTATCGTAGCGATTATTCTTTTCTTTGGACAACAAAGCACTCTTCCAATTTCATCGTGCGTTGATGACAAAGGCGAAATGTGAAATAACGCGTCAATCAATACTGATGCTTTTAAACGAAACATCATTGCCCGGTTATCCACAAAGTCACTGTTTATAAAAAAAGTTGCCGGGATTCCTTTTTGCTTCAGGATGGGAGAAATCACTTTTGCACACTCTCTTAACCCGTCGTCAAAAGTCAGATGCATGATTGGACGACGGACATCCTGAAACCCATTATTTCCAAAACGAATAAATGCATCAAGTGTGACAGGCTCATAGTGACGGCACAAATAGTCGAGGTCATGTTCAAATTCTCGCACCGATTTGACACGGTACAGATGCTTCAAATGAGGCAAAGTCTCATCACTCACAACGTGATAAAAAGGAAGAATATAACGCATCTAAATAAAAACAAAAACACCTCCGGGCACAACAAATCACATCATCCCCTCATCGGCGAAGCTAAAATAGCTATTTTCGCCCACAATGATGTGGTCAATGACGAGGATGTCCATGATTTTTCCGGCATTGATCATACGACAGGTAATCTCTTTATCGGCCGCGCTAGGCTGAATGCTACCCGATGGATGGTTGTGGCATAACGCGATAGAGGTCGCATGATTTTCGAGGGCAAGACGAAGGATAATGCGCACATCGATGACTGTGCCGGTGATGCCACCCTGACTAATTCGGTGCGGGTGAATGACCTTGTTACTGCGATTAAGGAGCAGCACCCAAAACTCTTCATGCGAGAGATCGGCCATGATGGGATAAAAATACTCGTAAACATGTTGGCTTGTGCCAATTTTCGTCCTTTCTATCGATGCCTGGCGACTACGCCGATTTCCCAGCTCAAGTGCGGCCAAAATGCTGATGGCCTTAGCCTCTCCAATGCCGTGATAACGGTTTTTGAGATCATTGACACTACGCCGCCCCAACTCATTGAGATTGTGATGATGGTCGTGCAAAATTTTTTTAGAAAGCTCCACAGCCGATTCACGAACACTGCCCGAACCGATGAGAATGGCAATAAGTTCGGCATCCGAGAGCGTGTGCATGCCCTTGCTCAAAAGCTTTTCGCGGGGACGGTCTTCAACCGCCCAATTCTTGATGGTGAGTTTATCGTATGGCTCCATACTTTTTTAACCTCAAATTATTGGGAAGCATCGACAACCGCAAGACCCAAAATTCCCTCTTTGAAATAAAAAAAGGGCTGTTGATGGATGAAAAACGTCGAGAAATAGAAATGATTAAGATGAATCATCCACCGTGGATATATTTGAACATGCATTCAGCTTTGCAGCGACACGCCGAAAAATGATGAATGTAAGAAGTTCAAAAAGTACATCAGCACCATTTTTTCAATCCCAAAGTTTTTAATGAACACAACAATAGGATTTTTAAGAGAATGATGTAAGATTGAGAAACCATAAACCTGAGTTCGAATAAAAATGCAGATAACTCAAAAGAGTTAAATCGTAGGCGTAATTCGTGTCATTCTATGCCATCGTAAATTGACGCAATCACTTTACCTATCAAACAATTTCGCGGACAAAAAACATCTTTAAACACAGGCACATACTAAATTATAAACACATGAATTTCAAAAACACCCTTTTAACCATTGCCTTCATAATGGCAATTGAGAATTTACAGGCTCAACCACCAGGAGGACGAAAATCTCCGGCTGAACGCGCTAAAACAGAGGCAACAGCACTGAAAACTGAACTCTCGCTCACCGACGAGTAATACCAAAAAGTGTACGACATCATGACGACTCACAACCCAAAGGGTAAACCCTCACAAAACGCATCTGAGGATGAACGGGAAGCTATGCGCACACAAATGGAAGCAGAACGGACTGAACAAGAAACAAAAATTAAAACCCTACTGACAGATGCGCAAAAAAACAAATACGATAATTACCTGGCCAACCGACCAAAAGAAATGAGTAACCGACGCAATGCGAATCACTCAAAATAAAACCGATTGCTGATGAATGACAGGCAAGTGCAATGTATGCAGTTGCCTTTTTACAACGTTCGGATAAGTTTAACCAAATCGCAACCGGTAATCGACTCTGCATTTCGCACCATCATTTCGCGTATCAGATTCGGGTAAAAGGAACTTACCCCGGGATAATCCTCCTCACGCAAGCGACAGTTGTGCCATAGCAAACTCACGAACCCACCGAACTTCTCAGCTTCATCAGCTAACTTTGTAGCAACCAATTGCAAATGTTCAAAGTCACCTTGCTGATACTCGAGCACCGACACCTCCATCAGCATCAACGGTAACTCCCAGATATCCATGATCGATTGCTTGCTAAAGTCAAAAGGTTTAAAGGGATAACAATAGCCATTACGATATCCCGGGGCATCGGCAAAGCCCAGGGTTGCATCGTACTGAAAACCAGTATCAAGTTGAGATGCAAGGGTCTGAGAGATATCGGTGCGCAAATAATGCTGACGGATGCCCGCCGGTGTGAAACCTGCAGCTTGTTCAAACTCTTGGATTTGATTTCTCAACACCGCTGCATCATGCATAGATGCATAACTCCCGTGCAGCCCCACTTCAGCACCGCTTCGCCTGAAAGATTCAATCATTTGGCGATGACGAAGTGGCTTCAACCCGACACGACCATCCATATAATGTTGACGAAACAGCAAAAAGTATGTCGAACGGATGCCCAATTTTGCTTCATCTTCGGCCATGGATAGAATATTTTGCCATGGATCGGGGAATCGATGTGGGAATATTAGGTGAGCCAAACCTCGCACAATATCCTTTTTAAGCTGGTTTCTTGATGAAGTTCGTTGCTTGATGCCGCAATATTGAAGCATTCTTTTGAGAGTTTGCCGCAATGAAAAATATGCCAATCGATCCACATCGTGACTCAACCAAAAGCCAAAGGACGAAAAAAGACGTTTACGTTCAAACGGGATGTCCCATCGCTGACAAAAAAGCGATAACGCATGCACCAACACATCAAAATAATAGTTTACCACCGGCATCATCCCCACCCCTAGCGCATGTTGCAACGAATGCCTGTGCAAAAAACGCCCATGCTCATCACGCTCGGTTCGATCATACTCTTGCAATCCCGACAAAAAAAAGAATGCAGACTTTATAATGTCTTGACGTATATATAGATGTCCATTATCATCGAAACTAAACCATTCCTCAAATCCTTCTTGAGGGAAAAGCACCGGAACAGATTGCTGCAACCAAATAAGCGACACTGGCTGCATTGCCTTGTTCGATTGATAAAAATGAACTTGGGGAATTTCACATATGCCACACTCGTTCCATGATTCGAAACTAAACCGAGCCCTCAATTCATCATGCAAGGTGCAATGATGCCCCAGGTGGAACAGCACATAGTCAACTTCTTGTTTATTCAGCAACCGATTCATGGGCACTACGCTCTTTTTTGATATTGGCCAACCACTGACCGGGACGACGCCATTTTTCCCATCCCTGACGTATGCGCTCAAGCTCCACCGGCTCAAAGAAATTTGAAAAATATAATATTATAAACCAAGAGACTAACAACACACAGTTCAACAGAAACTTGATTAACCACACATCCAGAGGAAACCAAATGCCAATGTTGGCCAAAGCCACGGCAGCCCCCAACATCAGCGCCAGCTTACGTGTTTCGTAAGGTGTTTTATCGAGCCGCGAGGCGTAACGAAGCAACCAGATGGACGAGGCCATTTGCGTAAACAATGTGGCGACCGCAGCCCCCATACTGCCAAATATAGGCACCAACAGGATGTTGAGTCCCAGGTTCGACAATCCAATGCAGACCGACACGACCGAGATCACCCGTGTCTTTTTATGGCGCTGTAGCGGCAACACCAACATGGATCGGGCACCACCAAACACGATGGAAAGCGTCAAAACCGGAATCAGCGCGATGGAGTCGACATAATCCTGATTGTTGAATGAGAGCACCTTCACCACCTCGCCCACAAAAAGCACCAACCCCAAACTAATGAATGTTAATGTAAAAATAAAATAAGTGAACGTTTTGGAAAAAAAACGCTCGTTGCCTGTTTCGTCCATCCCCTTGAAAAACACGTGTGTGTAAGCGTTCATAAAGGCATTGACCACCATTAACTCAACAATATTAGAGATTTTGTAGGCCAAAGTGTAGTTCCCCACGTTTTTCAAGGTCGAAAAAAGGTTGATGATGACCTTATCGCTCATCGACAAAACCAAATTCATCAGGTTCGACAAGGCCAATGGAAACCCAAAACGCAGCATGTCACGAATGACTCCATGTTGATAGTTCCACTTGATGTTACGCTGTATAAAGGGCAATAACATCAGCAAGTTAAGCGTGTTGGCCACCAAATACCCGATAAAAATGCCCAAAATATCGAGCCTGAAGTACATGAGCATCAACACCACAACCCCCACAAACACGGCCAACTGAATGAGTTGATGGCGCGTATGAAGCGCCGCCTGGTGAGTGATGCGCAACAGTAGCATGGGCATATCCACTATTAAGCGCACAAATGTGCTCAACAAAAACACAACCTGAAGCGACATGCTCACTTCGGTCTTAAAAAAGTAAGTCGCAATAAGACCGAAACCAACAAATAAAATGATCAGTGTTATCACACTGACAATGAAATTAAAAACAAAAGATGAAAAAAAGAGTTCCTTGCGTCGATCCTCCATCTCTTTGTCCCAGTACCACCGCATTAAGGCCGCTTTGACCCCCATGCCCGTGAAAGCCTGAATCAGCAGATATGTGACCTCAAACAACGCAAAAAGCCCGAACATTTCGGCTGATAAAAAGGTGGTGTACAAAGGCAACAAAATCACCCCCGACATTTTCCCTGCAAGGTTGCCGATGCTATAAAACATCGAGTTTTTGGCCGTCGATTTTACTTTCGAAAACATGTATTAACGGTATCTGGGGATGAACAGTGACAACATACGGCGCATCAGGGTGCGCATGCCCATGGCATCGAGCAGTGAAGCAACCTTGATTTCAACATAAAGCATAAATTGACGTATGACCATGTATATACCAATTTTAATGCGATTTATAATTTCATATCGGGTAAGAACAGGTCTGTTTTTGCGAACGCGATTCTTCAGGTAAAAACGACGATAATCAGCACCGTCGAGCAACAGTGGTTCAGAAATATTGAGCAACTTCTCACGAATGGCGCTTTCAGTGTCGGCATCAGCCATTTCGATGAACTGCCCATCGGGGCTCACCGTGCAGGGAACAATTTGCACAGGGTTCGACTGATTATACGCATCCCAAATCACAACCATTGACTGATAGCTCTTTGCAGGATACAACTTCAAGCTTGTATTGAAGTATTCACGATGCGGCAAAATGAAATTTCCAAGACTGTAAACCACCGAAGAACGCCCATGATGCGAAATACCCTGCACGCAATGGGGATGCGAGCCCACAATCAGGTCGAAACTTTCCGTCAACAACTCGGCCGTCCGCTTCGACTCAGGCTCGGGATAATCTTCAAACTCCTGATTCCAATGCAGGAACAACACATTGCGCACCGTTTTGCCTAAATGTTCTCCCACAGTGCAATAGCCCGATGGCCGATACTGCGCCACACCGCCACGCTGTTTCGTGGCGAAATGGTGTGCTGAGTAGTAACGTTGCATGGCGCCATAAAAGCGATACAACTCACCACCTAATTCTATTTCAAATGGTTTATTGGCATCTTCAGAATCTTTACCTGCACCAAAACACCCTATTCCGTTATCATTGAGATGTTTCATCGTTGACACGATGTCCATATCACCAAAATCCATCATGTGGTTGTTGGCCAAAGACACTGCCACCACGTTCAACTCCTTGAGCAAATTAACCGTATGTGTCAACTGATGCATCCCCGCATGGGCGCGCGGTTTGTCACCGGAACCAATAAATGGCCCTTCGAGATTGGCAATATTAAATGAAGTACCCTGAAGAACTTCCCTCAAACGGGGCCCAACCTGAGCCTCGTCGGATAAAATGGTATCACCGAGAAATCCGATGCGCATGGTGTGATGTTTGATGCCACGTGAATAACGAAGGCAGAACTCCTCACGAACTTCTGCCTTTGAATGAGAATTTTAACCTTAAACTATTACTTCAATGCCATGATTCGGCTGATGTATTTACCCAGAATGTCGAACTCGAGGTTCACCACCGATCCGTCCTTAATTTGGTGGAAGTTGGTAAACTCATAGGTGTAAGGAATGATGGCCACCGAAAAGCGGTCGTCACGACTATTGACAACCGTCAAACTCACCCCGTTGACACACACCGATCCTTTTTCGACAGTCATGTATCCTTGCGCCGCTTTTTCTTTGTTAATGTCGTACTGAAAGGTGAACAACCACGAACCATCGGTTTCTTTCACTTCAATGCAACGCGCCGTTTGGTCAACATGCCCCTGAACGATGTGGCCGTCCAGGCGTCCGTTCATGATCATGCTTCGCTCAAGATTCACTTTGTCGCCATCCTTCAGCAAACCCAAGTTCGATTTCTCCAGCGTTTCACGAATGGCCGTGACGGTGTAGGTGGTATCGGTTTTACTCACCACGGTGAGGCATACCCCGTTGTGAGCCACGCTTTGGTCAATTTTTAATTCGTTCACAAACGAACACGCAAGCGTCAGGTGAACGTTACCCTTGTCCTGTGCCACGGCTTTTACCACCGCTGCTTCTTCTACGATTCCTGAAAACATGTTTTTCGATGATTTTGATTCGTAAACTATCAACACAACAAACTGCCCCTCTGACTATTGAAGAGTCCAAGAGCCTGTTGAAAAAACGATGCAAGATAACCCATATTCATCAGCACACCAAACCGATTTGCAACAGTAAGGTGGGGCGTGCGGCAAATAATCGTAAATTAGTCACCCAAAACCACAAGAGTATGCCAACTATCCGCACCACTTACCTGGGCGATTTACGCACCGAAAACACCCACCTGCAATCGGGCACCCGCCTGATCACCGATGCCCCCTGCGACAATCGGGGACGCGGCGAAAGCTTTTCGCCCACCGACCTGCTGGCCACATCGCTGGGCAACTGCATCATGACCATCATGGGCATCCGCGCCATGGACAACGGGTTTGACCTCACCGGCACCACCATCGACATCACCAAAATCATGGCCGAAAATCCTCGACGTGTGGCTGAGGTGGTAGTTGAGTTTCACTTCCCCAAAAGGAATTATACCGATGAACAAAAACAAATCATCGAAAGCGTGACCCAAACGAGCCCGGTGCCACTGAGCCTGCACCCCGACCTGAAGCAAACCATTCTCCTCAATTGGTAATCACCCTCACACCGTATGTCTACACCCAACATCCTGGTCACCGGCGCCACCGGCCTGGTGGGCGCCCATCTGCTTCACAAACTGGTTACCAACGGCCATCAAATCAGGGCGCTGATTCGCAACACGGCCAGCCTGACGGACGTCGAAAACATCTTTGCATTTTACAACGATGCTTCAATTGACTTAATTCAAAACATTGAATGGGTGACAGGTGACGTACTCGATTATTACTCCCTGGAGGATGCCCTCGCCGGCATCGAAAAAGTTTATCATGCGGCCGCGCACGTGTCGTTTGTGCCGGCTCAGCGCAAGCTCATGTACCGCATCAACGAAGAAGGTACCGCCAACGTGGTGAACGCCTGCATCGATGCGGGCATTCGCAAACTCTGCCACGTCAGTTCCATTGCCACGCTTAGCGATTCGGGCAACGGCATCCCCTCCGACGAAACATCGGTGTGGCTGGCAGGCGAAAGACACTCGCACTACTCAAAAACCAAGTTCCTGGCCGAAATGGAAGTATGGCGCGGCACCAAAGAGGGTCTGCCCGCCGTAATTGTCAATCCCGGCGTCATCCTGGGACCGGGCAATCCCGCCCGCAGTTCGGGCAAACTGATGGAACTGGGGCGCAAAGGATCCCGCTTTTTTACTTCAGGTGGCACAGGCTATGTGGATGTGCGTGACGTGGTGAACGCCATGGTGATGTTGATGGAAAGCCCCATTGAAGATGAACGATTCGTGCTCGTTGCCGAAAATCTTCCTTTCCGCCAATTACTCAACCTGATGGCCAAACACTTTGGCACCCTTGCTCCCACACGCCGTGCCACACCATTGCTCACCTCGCTGGCCTGGCGACTCGATACGTTGCGTGCGCGACTCACAAGTACCGAGCCCCGTTTCACCCGCGAAAACGCTCGCACGTCAAACAACACATCGCATTACAGTTCTGATAAATTCATGAATCTGTTCAACTATTACTTCACTCCCATTGAACAGACCATTGCCGAAACGGCTGCATGGATGAAGAAGCGTTCTTGAACCGTAAGATGGAAACATCACCGTTCATAATCTTGCCTAACAATCATAAACTCCACTCAAGATTGAGGTTATTGCATTAGAATGGCAATGAGAAAATATAACTAACCATCCAATGAAAAATTCCCTAATTTTGTTGTTAGATAAAATTGATGGTCATGGACATTCAAGCAAGAAAACTACATTTTGTAGAAGAATTTCTACGGGTCTCCGATGAAGAAATCATTACAAAATTGGCTCTATGTTGAATTCTGTGGGTAACCAAAATATGGAAGCACGAAATCAAACAAGGTAACTAAGCCGCCTTCGGAAAATGGCGTTAAAAAAATCATAGGCCTGAGCGTAAAAAAATATGCGCTGTTTGAGCTTGCGAGTTCGCAGATTTTAGCGAGGGCCTATGATTTTTAGCCATTTTACGTTAGCGGCGGCCTTTTTTGCTTACTTTTTGGGGCTGTAGCCAAAAAGTAAGAGCCCGCCCGGCTAGAGGGCACGAAATATTGGCCTGAGAGAATTGATACTTATGATTACCCACACAAATCAGAACAGAGCCACAAAATTAGAAAAACTACTACTGGCTGAAAGAAGAAAACAATTAAAAAAAAATTTCTATCCATTATCAATCAAGGAATTAAACAAATTCGTTGATGATTCTGAAAATGATTTCATAAATGGAAAAGCTTCTTCTGCTCAAGATGTATTGAAGCAAATTGACTCATGGAAATAAAAGTCCTTTGGTCCGACACTGCCTTAGGTCAACTTCATGAGATATATGACTATCTCAATTTTAACGCTTCACAAAAAATCGCAAAAAACATTGTAAAGGGTATCGTTCAAAAAACATTATTGCATGAATCGAATCCATTAATTGGATCGATTGAACCCTTGCTAATCTCTCGACCTTTTGAATACCGTTTTATCGTTGATAGGAACTACAAGGTCATCTACAGATTCAATGACCATATCGTCCGAATCGTATCGGTGTTTGATTGCAGACAGAATCCTGGTAAAATAGAGGATATCGAACAATAATGCCAGACGTTATTACGCAAGGATATATCGGATAATAAGTTGCGCGACTTGCTGATCTGCCATTATTGAAATTTAAAAAAATCAATCCAATTCTTGCACAGAATGGGTCATGACTCATTTTTTGAAATACGTTCCCGAAAGGACGTTTTAATCTCCAACGAATCACAACACACATCCGGCAAGAAATAAATAGGGGATCACGTTATCTGTTCAACGCCCCTGATACTGTTTTTGGTAATACTTTTCGTATTCGCCCGATACAATGCGATCCATCCACCCCTGATTGGCCAGGTACCAGTCGATGGTTTTTTCGATGCCTTCTTCGAACTGCAACGAAGGTGCCCAGTCGAGTTCCTGCATCAGCTTGGATGAGTCGATGGCGTAACGCATGTCATGCCCGGCGCGGTCGGTCACATAGGTGATGAGTTTTTCGGAGGTGCCGGGCGTGTGACCCAATTTGCGATCCATCACCTCGCACATCTTGCGAATGAGTTTGATGTTTTGCCACTCGTTGATGCCGCCAATGTTATAAGTCTCGCCCAATTTCCCTTCGTGGTAAATGAGGTCGATGGCACGGGCGTGGTCTTCCACATAAAGCCAGTCGCGAATGTTCTCACCTTTGCCGTAAACGGGGATGGATTTCCCATTCTTGATATTGTTGATAACCAAAGGAATCAACTTCTCAGGAAACTGATTGGGTCCATAATTATTGGAACAATTCGATACCACCACCGGAAGCCCATAAGTATGATAATAGGCGCGCACCAGGTGATCGGAACTGGCCTTAGAGGCCGAATAAGGACTGCGTGGATCGTAAGGCGTGGTTTCGGTAAAAAGACCGGTTTCGCCCAGCGACCCATACACCTCATCGGTCGAGATGTGATAGAAACGCTTGCCGGCGTGATCGCCCTTCCACAACTGACGGGCAGCATTGAGCAAATTCACCGTGCCCACTATGTTGGTGCGGATAAACGCCAGGGGATCGGCAATTGAACGATCCACATGCGATTCGGCCGCCAGGTGAATCACCCCGTCGAAACGGTACTTCTCAAACAGGCGCACCATGGCCTGCTCATCGGTGATATCGCCTTTCTCAAAAATGTAATTGTCGCGATTGTCGATGTCCTTGAGGTTCTCAAGGTTCCCGGCATAAGTGAGGGCATCGAGGTTCACGATGCGATAATCGGTGTATTTTTTCACCATCAGACGCACCACGTGCGAACCGATGAATCCGGCGCCGCCGGTGATGAGAATGGTTTTTTGCATATTTATCATTTATCTATATCCAAATTATTTACCCAAAAACCGTCTCAGGTTCATCACGTTGCGATCGTTGACAAACTCCTTACCGGCGGGGGTGTAAAGATAAGCAATTTCGTCGGCGAAATGGGCTTCCACCTTTGCACGAACCACCTTCATGGTGGTGTTGAGCAGTTTGTTCTCCTCGGTGAAGGCTTCGGGCAGCACGGCCGAAGCAGTGGCCACCCATCGCTGCGGGAACATCTGTCCGTGTTTGCCACCGGTTTTGAACTGGTTGATTTGGTCGAGCATCTCGCGCAGCACATCGCGCAGGTGATCATCGTTGTCCACCTGTTTTTTGTGGGTACGCATCCAGGCGTTCACATTCTCACGCGAGGGCACCCAAAGCCCCACTGTATAGGGATTCTGATTGTTGTGCAACATGGCCTGATCGATGAAAGAGCAGTGATCAACCATGGCTTCTTCGATGCCTTCGGGGCTGTATTTCTCGCCATCGGCCGATATCAACAGGCTCTTGAAGCGCCCCAACACGTAAAGATACCCGTCGGGTTGCAGATATCCCATGTCGCCGGTGTGGAGCCAACCGTTGCGGATGGCCGATGCCGTGGCGTCGTCGTTCTTCCAGTACCCGGCCATCACGTTCTCGCCACGAATCACAATCTCGCCTTTCTCGCCAACGGGCAATTCAAGGCCTTTCTCGTCGCATATTTTAATCTCCAGGTCGTTGACCACACGCCCCGATGAGCCCAGTTTGTGGTAGGTGGGCGTGTTGGCCGAGATGATGGGTGCCGCCTCACTCAGCCCATACCCCTGATACATGGGCACGCCGATGGCGTAAAAAAATCGCTGCAAGTCGATGTCGAGCAACGCACCGCCTCCAATGAAATACTGGAGTTGTCCCCCAAATTTCACTTTGATCTTGCTAAATATCAATCGATCGAAAAAAGTCATCAACGGCTTGGCCATGGCTTTCAATCCACGGCCTTTGTCGTAACCCTGACCATTGTACCAGATGGCAACCGCCAACCCGGCCCGAAACAGCCACCAGCTTAGCTTGCCTTTGGATTGGATGCCTTTTTCGATGTTCTTTTTAAAGTTTTTGGCGATGGCAGGCACGCTCATCAACACGTGGGGACGAATCTCAAGCAGGTTGTTCGAGAAGTTTTTGAGTGTCTCCATAGGCGTGCGCCCCACCTCAACGGAGGCAACGCCGGCGCCGGCATTCATAAACGCATACAGACAGGCCGTGTGGGCAAAGGCATGATCCCATGGCAACACGGCCAGGGTGATGTAGTGTTGTGGAATGTCGATGTAACTGAAGGCCTGCTCCACATTGGCAGTATAGTTGCGATGGGTGAGCATGATGCCCTTGGGGTCGGCCGTGGTGCCCGACGTGTAGGTGATGTTGGCCACCGTGTTGCCGGTGACACCCTGCTTGCGCTGCGCCAAGGCATCGGGGTTAAAAGCGGCATCCACAGCCCCCCGTTGTTGCAAATCGGAAAGCAGGTGTTCGTTCTCTTCCAACTTATCGGGTGCCTGAATGACAAATATCTTCTCAACCCCTGTCAGTTGACCCTTCACCATCCGTATTTTGGGCAATTGGGTGGACGACACCACCACGAAACGGCTTCCCGAATGGTTGATGCGGAACACCAGTTCGCTGTCGCCCTCAAGTTTAGTGCTCAACGGCACATTGATGGCACCGCAAAACAGCACAGCCAACTCGCTGATGAGCCACATGGGACATCCCTCACTCAGCAGCGCCACCCGATCGCCGACCTCCAAACCTGCGGACAGAAAACCTGCGGCCATCTCCTCCACCTGAGCATGCACCTGAGCATAGGTGAGTGAATGAAACACCCCATTCTTCTTCTCCCACAAAAAAGGATTCTCACCATAACGGGCAACAGATTCTTCAAAAAACGTGATGATACTTTTCATTTTCTCCGATTTGATACAAAGCTTTGATATTGCAAATATATCATTTACGGGAGAATGTAAAACAACCGGGGGGAACGCGACATGAAGCAGGGAGAGGTGACAAGACCCTGAGGGTTTTAAAAACCCTCAGGGTCTAAATAATCTGTCCCTAAACTACTTCGTCTTCACAAATACAACAATGGAAGCAATCACATAAACCCCAAATGCCAATGATCCAATATGCCTTCGAATTTTGCTCTCATTTTGATATTTCCGCTGAGTTTCCTTTCTATATCGGTATATGTAGAGGTAGTTGATTAAAAATAAAAATAAATAGATTGCAACATAGTGAATGTGATAAAGATCAATCCCTGAGTAACTTTTAAAAATATTAAAAAAAGAAAACAAATTCGATAACTGTATAGTTATTAATATTAGCATCGCATTAAAAGCAGGTGTTACATTTGTTGGCACTATTAATAGCAACTTAAATAATTTATAATGGAAATATCTCATAATAGATTAATAAATAGTAAATAC
>NZ_QKZK01000019.1 GCF_003254275.1 Breznakibacter xylanolyticus
CATCGGAAAAGCCTTTGAATATTGCCGAAACCGATGGATCAGTCTGCAAAACTACCTCACCAACGGAATGCTGGAAATTGACAGCAATCTGATCGAAAACTCCATCCGCCCACTGGCCTTGGGGCGGAAAAACTACCTCTTTGCCGGCTCTCATGATGCCGCCGAAAACATTGCCATGTTCTACAGCTTTTTCGGAACCTGCAAAAAACACGACATCGACCCTCTGCGGTGGCTCAAATTTGTCATGGATAACATTCAGGCAACACCTGTCAAGAATTTCAAAGAACTACTGCCGCAATTTATCAACAGGGACTTGATATAAATAGATGGGGTTGCTGGGGTGGATACACAGAACCGGGACTTTGATCCGGAAATGAATCCAAATCATATTCTAATTGAGTCGTCAACATCCATCGACGATAATTAATCCCGTATGTTTTACAGTAATAATTGAATAATGAATACGAAGGCTGAGCAATGGTAATTGGTCGTCCGCTCAATGCGAAATAACTCAACAACGAAACAATAATTTGAGCGGCACCGGGAGCTGCCACCACACAATCACCCGGCATATCCAGCCATTCACCGATAAGGTGTTCAACCTCCTCCCCTCCGGCAGAAGGATATCTACACCATTCTCGTTGACACAAGGCAAGAGCAACACGCGACTTAACCTCATCGGGAATATCAAACGGCAATTCATTTTTATCGAGACAAATGTACCCACCATCGATATTCGTGATACGTGACGTACTGTCGAGCACTGCAGAAGTGAAAAAACTTCCAATGGCATTATTCATGTCAATTACCCACTAGTCGTTGCACAGATGACAGCCAAAATGATTTCGGTTTCATAACCAAAACCCAAAAATCCTTCTCTATCGACAGTCAACTTCACACCACAACCAACTTCCATCAACGGATTAAAACAATCCCGATCAATAATAAAACCATGGTGATTCAGCTTCTCAACCCATCGATACCCAGGCTCATGCTTTTCGTACCGATCGCCGTTATGACGACCGATAATATCTTCAATTTCTCTTCCAAAAAATAACTTCAACCCGTTCTTGTCGACACCTCCGGCATCTAAACGATCAATCACCTGAAAAACATGATAAAAGTGGCGATAACAATTTTGAAATCGCCGATAAAAATCAGGTTCAAAATGATCCACATTAGGCTCGGTCAGCAACAAGGCATCAGGCAATAAACTTCGAAGACACGAAATGACCCTATCGCGCTCTTCTAAACTTTGAATGTGGTGCAAGGCAAGCGATGCATTTACAATCACAGCTCCAGGATCTTCCCCCAGCAATGCCCTCAGGTCATCTACCGAAAGTTTCTCGACAAAAGCTCGCTTACCGACAAACTCTGTGGAAAACGAAAAACGACTCAATTCCTGTCGTATAGAAAACTCCGCTCTCCGCAAAGCGCTTTCAAACGGCTCAATCCCGACCACACGAATGTGTTGATAATGGGCTGAATCCGGAATTCGACTCAACAACTTACAAATTTGAGTCCCCTGTCCGATCCCAATATCTAAAATGGTCACATCGGACTTATCATACATCCGACTCAAAATGATGCCATTGACCACATCATGAGCCGCTTTAACAAACGGAAACTTACGACTTAAAATATCAAATAATTGGATTTGTGAAATCTCATAGTTTTTCAAATAAATATGCTCATTTACTCCGGTATCGCCGATATAACTCTTCAACGAACGAATATAAAGGGTGGAAAGAAACTTTTCTGAATCATCCCCCAGTCCGTCCAAACAATGCGAGAGTAACGTATCGATCTCAATCTTCGACTCTGGCGTGAATTTATCCGGATAGTTCCGCATCACCAGATCCAAAGCATCGTAAACCCCTGGAATATCAAAATTGAGCATGTCATAACATTATTTAAAACATCAAAAAACAAACCGCAACACAGGTATTTACTCTCCCTCTTCACATCTAAAACCGAGAGCAAACAACAATAACTCAACCCCGGAGCTGATGAGCATCCGGGGCATTTTCAATGGATTAGTTAAATGATTCGAGCCACTTTCTCGCTTCAATAATTGAGGGGAAATACTTGATGTTATCTGATCGTTTTCCCTCTGCAAACTGCTTCAAGGATAATTGAGTAATCACATTTTTGGGCATCACAAATGCCATGGCTTTCAATCCCTGTTGAAACAACTTAGGCATGGCTGAAGCGGCATACTGCGTATCAGCCGGATCCACCACACTTTGATTCAACGTGTCTGAAATAATGGTGCGAACCGGATTGCTTTGTGAAAAATGAAGCGTGGCGTCTATTGCTTCACGAAATTGACCCGATGATGCAAATCCGGTCCAGGTCTGCACCAGCTGCTTGCGTGAATAATCGTAATCGATCTTCACAACCGGAGAGTTTAAAACTGTGTTCATAGGCGTAGTTTTAGGTGTTCACCTGCCTTCGCTCCCATCATCATAATTAAGGAAGTCGCGGCAAGATTGGGTCTAATTTAGACCATTTTACTCTCGGGGTCAAGAAAAAATTGTGCACCTACAAATAAATTGTCTCTCAACAATAATCAACTCAAATGTTGCTTTATTTTGCCAATCAAATCTTCGGGCTGAAACGGTTTGCTAATATAATCGTCCATCCCCGACGCAAAACAACGCTCCCTATCCTCAGGAAAGGCATTGGCCGTCACTGCAATAATTGGCGTATGGGTATTACTGCTACGCTCAATTTCTCTAATCTTTTGAGTGGCCTTAAAACCATCCATGATAGGCATTTGCACATCCATCAAAATCAAATCGTACTTAGCCTTCCCAAACTTATCAAGCGCTTCCTTGCCATTGAAAGCCACATCAATACGACTCACATGATTTTTAATATACAGGATAATAATTTGCTGATTACTAAAATTATCCTCCACCAATAAAATACTGGCATCCTTCATCTCGACATTGCCTTTAAAAAGCGGCTCAACCGATTTTGCTTTCTCCTGGATATCGAGTACAGACTGGCTTTTATGACTTTCTTTAAGGGTAATAGAGAACTCCACAATGGTTTGTCCGGTTTGCGTATAAATACTCATCGTGTTACCATCCCCTTCTATTAAGCGTTGGGTGATGCCCAGTTCAAGCACCTGCACATAACGGGCGGTGTTTAACATCACCACATCCTGATTGTAAAGCGAATCGCGCTGTGCCATGTCGCGCGTGAGCGGCATCTGGTGATTACTAGAAATGCGAAACAACAAAACCACCTTGCCGGGAAGCATCTCTTTTTGAGTCACCTCAATATTGATCTGCTTCACCTCCTCTTTGTTTTGTTTAATGATGCTATTAAAAATATTGAGCAGAATCTGCTTCACTTTAATACTGCTCCCCAATAAATTGGACGGAATATCAGCAGAAAGCGATAAACTAAAACGCTTGTCTTTTTGACCATCTTGGAATAAACGCAAGGTATTATTAATGATCGCATACAAATTAAAGCTGGTTTCCTCCTCCGGCTCCTGGCTCACGCCCGATTTGGGAGCATTCACCAAACTGTTAACCACATTCACCAAATTGTTAGCCGAAGCATGGATGGTATTGATATAATCACGCTGATCGTCATCCAAGCGGGTTTTTTCGAGCATATCAATAATCCCGGTGATATTGCTCAACGGCGTTCTGATTTGATGGGACAACTGAGATATTTGTTCCTCCTGACTGCGGCTTTGGTTGCGCGAATCGAGCATTATTTTCTCCTTATTAATGAGCAATTCACCTGAAATAAAATGAACCACATACGCCACCAACGTCATGGCCAAATAAAGTGCACCCATCACAATTCGCCATTCCAAAGAATAAACCTGAACTAAAGGAATTAATTCAGACAGGGGAAGAAAAGCAATTAACATGCCTCCAAACAATAACAACGAATAAAGTACACCTTTGCGTCGTCCGAAAATGGAGATGACAAACAATGGATATAAAAATGACCAAACGATGCCCAAATGTGAAATCCCGCCCATGGTCATAAAAAACATCAACGTCCCCATCGTTACCCAGGCTAACAACTCCTGATAAATGGCTTTCTGGACAAAACGAGCTAAAAAGATGAAATTAACCAGATAAAAGAGACTAAAACACAACAAGGGGACAGCATAAATTGTCTCTTCGACAAACAACGAATAGATGCCTTCTAAAAAGACAACCAAGAAATAAAAAGTATTCATCAGATTGGCAATCAAAATGCGATTGCGATCTTCCAAATCAAGTTTTTCGGCCTGTTCAAACAGGAATATCGAAATAAAACGGCTCATCAACTTCATGCGTAAATATTTGGTTGGTTCAAGTTTGGCACAAAATATGTCAATCACCACATTAGGCAGAGTGCTCAAACAACTACCGATAAAAGCTATTCATCGTCTATGCAATTTGCAAAAATCTTTCCTTACAAGCCATGAATTTCAAAAATAAATCTTCAACTATGGAAAATCAAACTTTTCTTTATAATTTGGGATGTTCTTGATTCGTGTCACGCTCTCGAACAAGTTATTTATAATTATTGGAACCATTTACCACCTTCTTCAGTAAAAAAGAGTCATTCCCATTTTTATACAAAATAGGCTCCCAATACAGAACGCAACAAAAAACTAAAATAAAACAGAAGTAAAAATGAAAAAACTATTCCTTTCCCTCTCTGCCATCCTATCAATGGCCACATCTTTATTGGCTCAGGAACACATTCCCACACCTCAGGATTACCAAAACTTCAAATCGACCCGTACTCTCGTGGTGATGGACATCAACCCCATGAGCGATTTTAACTTTAAAATTAAAGAAGTGATGGCCAATGTCTGGAAACTCACCGAGTTTGAATTCATCGACCAAAAAGAGTTTGAAAGCAAACGACGCGACCCAAGCTACTCATTCTTACTCACCACCACTGCCACCTTTGATGCTGACAAAACCAAGGCACGATACACCTTTTTGAGCCTCTTGATGGGAAAAGATGTGGCCAATGTTAGCAACATGCCTGATTTATGTTCCATTCCCCTCTCATACAAACGGGTTGAGGACGACAGCTACTATTACAAGATGGATGCTTTTATTCGTTTCATACAAGATCATGTAACCCTGATGACTGACAATCCCAAACTCATCAAAGCCAACCCATTAACCTATTACAACAAAAATGCGGGTGATTTGAAGAACAAGACCTTATACGTTGTCAAAGAAGAACTCTCACCCGACATCAACACAATTGCCAAAATTAAAAAAGTGTACCCCAATGAGGTAAAAATCGTGAGCAGAGATGAAATCATGGAAGTAATTGACAGCAAAGACCCCAATGCTGTATTCTTCCACAAGGTTGGCCCCGAAGGCACACAATACAAAGCCCGTTGCTATAAAATTGTGATTGGAGCGGGCGACTCTAAACTCTACTACTTCGACTGGCACATGATTGACGCCAATAAAAAACGGGATTGGCTGCTCGAAAGCGACTTAAAGAGCATGGCCAAATAATACATCAACGATATCAGCCCAATCAAGCACCTGCCCCATCTGGTCAGGTGCTTTTTTTTCGTCACAATTCATATCTCCTCAGCCAATTCATTTTATCCAGGCTCACTTCATATTAAAAAAATGCTTCTATTTTTGTGACTCAACCACAAACAAGAATAACAATGTCAGACGATAAAAAAATCATTTTCAGCATGGTAGGGGTCAGCAAAACGTACCCACCACAACGCAAAGTTCTCAACAACATTTACCTCTCGTTTTTTTACGGAGCCAAAATCGGCATCATCGGTCTCAACGGCTCCGGAAAATCGACCCTTTTAAAGATCATTGCCGGCCTCGAAAAGAACTACGAAGGGCAAGTTGTGTTCTCGCCAGGCTATTCGGTGGGTTATCTAGAACAAGACCCGCAACTCGACAACACAAAGACCGTCCGCCAGGTGGTTGAAGAAGGTGTACAGGAAATTGTCGACACCCTTAAGGCCTACGAAGAAGTCAACCTCAAGTTTGGCGATCCGGATGTATTGGAAGATCCCGACAAAATGGATGCCCTGATGGACGAGCAAGCCAAACTGCAGGAAAAAATTGACCAATACGATGCTTGGAACCTCGACACAAAACTCGAGATTGCCATGGATGCACTGCGCTGTCCACCAGAGGATCAGCTCATTGGCGAATTATCGGGAGGTGAGCGTCGCCGGGTGGCACTTTGCCGCCTACTGCTTCGCCAGCCCGACATTCTGCTTTTAGACGAGCCCACCAACCACCTCGATGCCGAATCGGTGCAATGGCTTGAAATGCACTTGCAAAAATACAGTGGCACCGTGATTGCCATCACCCACGACCGCTACTTCCTGGACAACGTAGCCGGTTGGATTCTGGAACTCGACAGAGGGGAAGGCATCCCTTGGAAAGGCAACTATTCATCGTGGCTCGACCAAAAATCAACCCGTTTGGCACAAGAAGAAAAACAAGTTTCCAAACGTCGCAAAACCCTTGAACGAGAGCTCGAATGGGTTCGCATGGCTCCCAAAGCACGTCAGGCCAAATCGAAAGCTCGCTTGTCGGCCTACGAAAACCTGATGCACGAAGACGTGAAAGAAAAAGAAGAAAAACTGGAAATCTTCATCCCCAATGGCCCCCGATTAGGAGATAAAGTCATCGAGGCTCACGGCGTTGCCAAAGGATACAGCGACCGATTACTATTTGAAAATTTGGAATTCGTACTTCCCAAAAACGGCATCGTAGGAGTAATCGGCCCTAACGGTGCCGGTAAAACCACCCTGTTTCGCATGATTATGGGATTGGAAAAAGTGGATGACGGCACCTTTGAAGTGGGCGAAACCGTAAAAGTGGCATACGTGGATCAATCACACGAAGGCATAGACCCTGAAAAAACAGTCTTTCAAGTGGTTTCGGGTGGACAGGAGCTCATTCGCTTAGGCAATCGCGACATCAACGCACGAGCCTACCTGGGACGATTCAATTTTACCGGTTCCGACCAGGAAAAAAAATGCAAAATGCTCTCGGGTGGGGAACGCAACCGACTACACATGGCACTAACACTCAAAGAGGAAGCCAACGTTCTGCTCCTCGATGAGCCAACCAACGACATTGACGTGAACACCTTGCGTGCGCTGGAAGAAGGCTTGGACGATTTTGCCGGTTGTGCCGTTATTATTTCACACGACCGATGGTTTCTCGACCGGGTAGCCACACACATTTTGGCTTTCGAAGGCAATTCCACAGTCTACTTCTTCGAAGGGAGCTACTCTGATTACGAAGAGAATAAAAAACGTCGACTGGGCGACACCACACCCCATCGAATCAAATACAAAAAGCTGATTAAATAATTCAAACACCACAAAGGCTATCCGGAAACGATAGCCTTTGTGGTGTTTTGATAATGGGCATCAATATTATTGACCATTAGGCATCACAATGCTTACCAAGGGATGCTCATCAAATGATTGATGATAAAACTCAGTATCAACAATGGGGCGATATAAATAAAACATCTTTTGCACCCCTTTACCCTTCACTTTCAACGGAACCCGTTCGATGGTTTTAAAATAATCTCGCACCAATTCATTGGTCTTTTCCGATAGGTTGATTTGCATAGGATCGGCATGTTGCTGCATTCGGGCTGCCGTATTAATAGTGTCACCAAATACGTCGAAATGATAATTCTCACGCCCGATGAGTCCGGCAAACATATCGCCCGAATGAATACCGATGCGCAATCGCCAACGGGTAGGGTGTTTTTTATTTCGCAAACTCACAAAATTGATCATATCTACCGCAGCACGAGCTAATTTAACGGCATGCAACGGTTCCGCCTCCGGAAATCCACACGAAGCTAAATAAGCATCGCCAATGGTCTTGATTTTCTCACACCCGTGATAGTGCATAATTTCATCGAATGCCGGAAACAATGAATTCAACTCATTAAACATACACTTGGGTGACATGCTATTGGTGGTGGTGGTAAAGTCCACCAAATCGGCAAATAACACCGACACTTCCTTATAACGCCGGGGCTTGACAAAACCATCATTCAAAATCTCCTTCACCACACTCTCGGGCAAATAGCCTTTTATGATATTATGTGTTCTTTGACGTTCATGATTCAACAACACTGTCTGTTCTCGTAATTTATTGTAAGCACTCGTGAGCGCCAACACCGATCTCACCCGGGCTATCAACTCGATGCCATCAATGGGCTTACGTATATAATCGATGGCGCCGGCTTCCAAAGCCAACCGGATATTTTCACTCTCGGTAAAACCCGAAGAGATGATAACCGGAATATCCTTCAGTGCGTCATTTTTTTTCATTCGCTGCAAAGCCTCGTAACCCGACATTTCGGGCATCTCCCAATCCATGATCACCAAATCGGGACGCGCAGCATGAGCCATTTTGCACGCTTCTTTCCCGTTCATGGCAAAGAGATACTGAAACGGCTCATTCAACTCATTGAGCAATGAGGCGATCAGCTCGGAGATAATTCGCATATCATCAACAATCAAAATCTTAACGGCACTCATGGCTAATTTTTATTCAAATATAAAAAATGTAAAATTGCAATACAATTTCTTTAACGGCCATCTATTAAGGAAGGTTTGCTTTTTTGACGAGAGTCGTTATTTTTAACATGGAAGTCACGGAAATGTCGTTCATTTTTGACAAAATTGCCGACCATCCATTTTACACACCACACATGATCATCATTGACAACGCAACCCTCAGCTCCCTCAGCCAAAAAGCGGCAACATCACCCCGCTTGCGCCAGGGAAACAACTACCATGCCAAATTAACCGACCCGCTACAGAGGATGCTCAACGCTTTTGAACCGGGCACATATGTCCGCCCACATCGGCACATCGACCAACAAAAACGCGAAGTATTTATCATCCTGAAAGGGCGATTACTGGTGATGTTTTTTGACGACGAGGGACTTGAGACCCATCGAATAGAGCTATCGTCAGCAAGTGGAATTCACGCAGTGGAAATTGCACCCGATGAGTGGCACATGGCGACAGCCCTTGAACCCGGCACGGTGGTGTACGAAATAAAAGATGGCCCTTATGACCCTGCCACTGACAAACAATTTGCCCCATGGGCTCCTGAAGAAACCGATGCGGCTGCAGCGACCGCCTGGCTCAATGAACGATTAGCAGAAGGCTAAAAATACCATGATGGCCATGCCCCAAGAGCACCAAATAAAAAAGGGAAACACTTACGCGTTTCCCTTTCATTTGTGGTGCCACCAGGAATCGAACCGGGGACACAAGGATTTTCAGTCCTTTGCTCTACCAACTGAGCTATGGCACCATCGCAGAAAATCTTTTTTTTAAGAAGTGGTACCACCAGGAATCGAACCGGGGACACAAGGATTTTCAGTCCTTTGCTCTACCAACTGAGCTATGGTACCATCTGCTTTTGCGGTTGCAAATATACGGAAAGATTTATCACTTCAAAACCATTCGCCCACATTTTACGTTCTTTTTTTATGCCCTCAGGTTAATTCAACTGAGGTTTAGTATCTTTGCTCCGCAAAATTTTATCATGGTTATAGAAACACATCTGCTTTCCAACGGCATTCGCATCATTCATACCCATCACCATTCTCCGGTCGGGAATTGTGCCCTCATCATCAACACCGGCTCACGCGACGAGGCGCCAAATGAACACGGGATGGCTCACTTTATTGAACACGTCATATTTAAGGGCACCAAAAAACGCAAAGCTTTCCATATCCTGAGCCGACTTGATGATGTGGGAGGCGAACTCAACGCCTACACCACAAAGGAAGAGACCTGCATCTATGCCTCGTTTCTTAAAGAAGATTACGATCGCGCCCTCGAACTCATTCACGACATCACCTTCAACTCGATTTTTCCCAACAAGGAACTGGAAAAAGAGAAGGAAGTCATTGTCGATGAAATCAATTCCTACAAAGACAGTCCATCGGAACTGATTTTCGATGACTTTGAAGAACTCATCTACCCTAACGACCCCATGGGGCGCAACATACTGGGCACGGCCGAAACACTGCGAACCTTTACTCGCGAAGATGTGCTGCGATTCATTGCCAACAACTACCATACCGACCAAATGGTCATTTGCAGCGTGGGAAATATCGCATTTAAACGCTTGTGCAACCTGTGCGAACGATATTTCGGTTCGGTGAAACCGAACCTGCGCTCACAGATGCGTCGGGAAGTCACCCCGTACGTTCCCCAACAAAAAGAGGTCAAGATGGACACCTATCAAAGCCACATGATCATTGGCAACGTGGCCTACGACCTAAACCACCCTAAACGGTTGGGTCTGCATCTGCTCAACAACATACTGGGCGGCCCCGGCAGCAACTCACGCCTGAATATGTCGCTGCGCGAGAAAAACGGCATCGCCTATAACGTCGAATCGAGTTATTCTCCTTATTTCAACACGGGCGTGTTTACCATTTACTTTGGCACCGATGAAGAGAATTTGGCCCGAAGCATGCGCATCATCAACAAAGAACTTAACCTGCTGCGTAACCAGACCATGGGCTCGCTACAACTACACAAAGCCCAACGACAGCTCAAAGGTCAAATGACCATTGCCACCGAAAATAAAGAAAGCCTGATGCTCTCGCTGGGAAAGAGTTTTTTGCTTTATGACAAAGTAGATGCGCTGGAAACCATCTACCAAAAAATTGACGCCATCACAGCCACCGATTTAATGGAAATCGCCAACGACATTCTGGCGCCCGAAAAACTATCGTACCTCACCTATCGCTAAATCATTACACACCATGAATCCCAATATAGATCTGGAACAATACATTCTTTCGCACATCGACCCCGAGGATGCCATTCTCACCGAACTAACGCGGCAAACACACCTTAAAGTGTTGCGATCGCGCATGCTCAGTGGCCATCTGCAGGGTCAACTACTTTACCTGCTGGTAAAGATGCTCAACCCCAAACGCATTCTCGAAATTGGAACCTTCACCGGCTATTCGGCCATTTGCATGGCCAAAGGTATGCGCGAGAGCGGCCTTCTGCACACCATCGAAATCAACGACGAGCTGTGCCCCATGATTGAGTCGTTCATCCATAAAAGCGGCAACAACGGGCGCATCCAACTGCATCAAGGCAGCGCCATAGACATCGTGCCCACCCTCAATGAGACTTTCGACCTGGTGTTCATGGACGGTGACAAGCGCGAATACCCGGACTATTATCCGCTCATCATGGCCAAGCTGCGCCCGGGCGGTGTCATCCTGGCCGACAACGTACTGTGGGACGGAAAAGTGGTACAACCCCTCGATCCCAATGACCGTTACACCAAAGGCATTCTTGAATTTAACGACATGGTGCGCGACGACCAGCGCGTTGAAAAAGTTATCCTCCCCATTCGCGATGGTATCACGCTTGTTCGAAAAAAGGAGTAATCCCTCTTTGGGGTCGAACTTTATGGTGCCGCCCGATGTTGTATTGCTTTAACATGAATGCAATGACAATGAAATCGACAGGCATAATTTACGGTTCAAGCATGGGCAACACCCGCTTTGTGGCAGAGAAAATAGCCAAACGCCTCCCCGGTACCAAAGCAACATCGGCCAAAACCATGACCAGAGAGGCCATCGAGGCCTTCGACAACCTGCTTATCGGCACTTCGACCTGGGGTGTGGGCATGTTTCAGGACGACTTTCATCAATTCTCAAAAATTCTGGAACAAAGCGACCTGACGGGTAAAACTGTCGCATTGTTCGGGCTGGGCGACCAAATGAACTACCCCGACTCGTTTTGCGACGGCATTGGAATCATTTATGACCTATTGGAGAAAAAGGGATGTCAAATCGTGGGCTTTTGGCCAACAGACGACTACAACTTCAGTGAATCAAAAGCTGTGAGAGAGGGGCAATTTGTGGGATTAGCGCTGGATGAAGACAACGAACCGGACATGACCGACTATCGCATCAAAAAATGGCTCTCCCAAATATCTCAGGAACTATAAAGAAAAGGGGTTAAATGCGCAGTTTATCGAGGTCGCCCTTGTCGAAGAGGGTGGGATAATCGTTGACAAAATGCTCCATAACGCAGCGCATCACCGTTTCGCGAATGAAACGCGCTTTATTGTCAATCCCATGTTTTTTACAATAAGCATCCAGGGCTTCCTGTTCCTTTTCGTTAAACAAAACTTCAGCACGATGAACCCGTCGCAGCTTTGAGCGACGTTTGACGTAATCGACAGGTGTTTTAGATGATGATGCCTTGGTGGCGTTCACTTTTTTCGCCATTTTGTATCGGGTAGTGTGACCGGCACAAAAGTAGCATTTTTAACCGATTTGAAATGACTGAGTTATTAAAAACAGGCAAAAAAACAGTAACTCAATCAACGCGGGCGAGGATGACCACGTAATTTTTGCCGTATTTTTTGGCGCACTTGGGGCAGGTGGTGTACCACATCAAAAGCTTACCTGCTTTTAATCCCTTGGCAACCACAGCGGCCTCATAATCGCGACACCATCTGCCGGTATCTTTAAAAGGGCCTTCGTAAACTTTACAGTAATATTGGCCACTCAGCGTGATATTGTCAACACCCGCCACTTCTTTGCCCACGGCCAGGTAAATATCCATTCGCCATCGGGAGACATGATCTGAAAGGCAGAGCCAATCCTGAATATCGGTGCCCGAAGCAAGGATTTTTTTGTGCACTTTGCGGATGACCCCTCCAAAATTGAGTGGCAGATAAAAGAGGGTTCTCACCGGATGACGCACAAAAGGTTTTTGATGCCACTCAACCATCTTATCGTCCCACAATTGGGGATGGAAGGGCGGACAGCAAACGGGCTCATTGGATTGAGGTGCCATGATTGATTTTTTGAAGTTAAACCGAGCACTAAAAATACTCCCTAACGACACAAAAGTCAATACGGCACCTGTCAGCCACTTACTTTTTGGGCTGCCAACAGCAACGCACGGGCGACTCGATGCGCTCATCGGCTTTAAGCTGCTTCATGGCTTTGTCGACCTCGGTTTTGGTGAGACCGGTGGCTTTTTCAATTTCTCCGGCTTTCATGGGTTTAGCGGCTTTGGCCATGGCATCCAATACAATTTCGGCGTGTGTCATAATGGTCATGTTTTGTTTTTTTATCGATGCTATAACACATCAGAGCGTGAAATGTTGCAGATGATGCTTGAAGAACGAAAAAAGGCGCCCACCCTTCGATGAACGCCCATGAAACTTTTTTTGCTGAATCGTTTATGCTCCCACTATTTCGATGAGCTGCGCCAAATCGACCAACTGCTGCTGACCGGATTGCATGGCCTTGAGCATGATTTTTTGCTGGTTCATCTCCTCATCGCCAATGATGGCCACAAAGGGAATCTGCTTTTTATCGGCGTAGCCCATCTGTTTTTTCATTTTGTCGCTGTTGTCGGGATAGAGCTCGGCGTTGATGCCGGCCTGACGCACCTGAGCCAACAACCCTAAAGCGTACAACGCTTCTTTTTCGCCAAAATTAACGAAGAGCACCTTCGTGGTTGCTGCATGATTCTCGGGAAAAAGGTCGAGTTGCGTCATCACGTCATAAATGCGGTCGGCACCGAAGGAGATGCCCACGCCCGACACGTTTTTGAGACCGAAGATGCCGGTGAGGTCGTCGTAGCGACCGCCGCCGGTGATGCTGCCAATGGCCACATCCTTGGCCTTGACTTCAAAGATGGCGCCGGTGTAATAGTTGAGGCCGCGTGCCAGGGTGAGATCCAATTCCACATCGAGCGACAGGCCAATGGCCGCCACGGTGCTGAGGATGGTCTCCACCTCCTCGATGCCCTTGACACCAATGGCCGAGCTGCCAATGACGCTGCGAATCACACTCAGCTTTTCGGCATTGGTGCCGGTGAGTTGAATGATGGGCTGAAGCCGGTCGATGGCCTCCTGTGGGAGCCCTTTCTCGGCCAGTTCCTGATTCACCTTGTCGAGGCCAATTTTATCGAGTTTGTCGATGGCCACAGTGATGTCGATGATGCGCTCGGGCTGGCCGATGGTTTCGGCAATGCCGGCCAATATCTTGCGGTTGTTGAGCTTGAGCAGCACATTGATATTAAGACGTCGGTACACCTCATCAACAATCTGCATCAACTCCACCTCGTTGAGCAGGGAGTTGCTCCCCACCACATCCACGTCGCACTGAAAGAACTCTCGGTAGCGCCCTTTTTGGGGTCTGTCGGCCCGCCACACGGGCTGAATTTGATAACGCTTAAAGGGGAAGGTGATGTCGTTTTGATACTGCACCACAAAACGGGCAAAAGGCACGGTGAGGTCGTAACGAAGACCCTTTTCGCTGATTTGTGACGTGACTTTGGTGGAATTTTTTTCGGCCAGCAAGGTTGCATCGGCATCCTTAAGATAGTCGCCCGAGTTGAGGATTTTAAACAACAGTTTGTCGCCCTCCTCGCCATATTTTCCCATCAGGGTGGAGAGGTTTTCCATGGCAGGCGTTTCGATGGGCAGATAGCCGTAACGCTGAAACACCCCCTTAACGGTGTCGAAAATATAGTTGCGCCGCACCATTTCGGCGGGCGAAAAATCGCGTGTTCCCTTTGGGATAGATGGTTTTTGAGCCATGACAAATCGTGTATTGAATAGAGCCGGCAAATTTATCAATTTTTGAATCAATAAAAAGGTCAGCGCCATCAACCTCCATCGCCAAAGTGCCAATGCGTCCCCATTGGGATGAATAGCAAAGTTCCTTCGCTTGATTCCTTCGCCCACATTTCCGGCATCTTAAAAAAAAAGTTAAATCACGAAAGCTTTTGGCGTACCAAAAGTTTTCGGATTACATTTGCGTCCATCAATGAACAGATTATGGACCTGAAAACACGCATCATCGAAGAAGCCTCCAAGCAGTTTCTTCAATACGGCATCCGTGCCATTACCATGGACGAGATTGCCAAAAACCTGGGCATCTCCAAACGCACCGTTTACGAAACCTTTAAGGACAAAGACACCCTGGTGAGCTGCTGCATCGACTTTATACAAGAAAGCCACCTGATTAAACAGCAAGCCATTGAATTGCAAAGTGAAAATGTGATTCAAACCTTTTTCAAGATGCTGATGGAAGGGATCAAAATCATGAAAACCACCAATCCTCTCTTCTTTAAAGACCTGCAAAAATACCACCACCCCGTGTGGAAAGGGTGCGCCAAACGCCAGGAAGAGAAAAAACGTGACCACATGAACGCCCAGTTGCGCAAAGGCATTGAGCAGGGCTTCTTGCGCAGCGACATCAACCCCGACATTGTCACCCGCATCTTGTTTGAACAGATGAACATCTTAGGCAACGACGAAGTATTCCCCCCTGAGAAGTTCGACAGAACCGAGGTGTTCGAGAACATCCTGGTGAACTTTGTGCGAGGCATCTCGACCATGAAAGGCATGCAGATGATTGACGAATTGCAGGTGCAATACAAATCCAACGAATTACGCTAATACATTATAATACCATCAACAACGATGAAGAGAACCCAACAAATCATGCTGCTGTGCATGGCCTTAACAGCGCTCCCCCTGAGTGCCGCAGCCCAAAAGCTCACCGTGAGCGTGCAGCAGGCGGCCGACCATGCCGTTGAAAACAACCGTCAAAGCCGCAACGCCTCTCTGGCCGTGCAGGAGGCCAAGGCCAAACAATGGGAAGCCATTGCCAATGGTCTGCCACAGGCCGAAGCCACGGCCGAAGCCACGGCCGACTATACCAACTTTTTGGGCGCTTCGGTAGAGGCATTTGGCAACACCATCGAATTCAATCCCACCACCAACCTGGCCTTTCGGGTGACCCAACTGGTGTTTAGCGGCAACTACTACGTGGGGCTGCGGATGGCCAAAATAGCCCGATCGATGGCTCAAACCGGCAAAACCAAGAGCGACCTGGAGCTGCGCATCGACGTGGCCAACGCCTACTACCTGGCACTGGTGGCCGTGCAGTCGCGCGACTTTGCCGCCCAAAACCTGGCCAACCTGCAATCGATTTACGAAACCACCAAACTGTCGGCGCAGGTGGGCGTGATTGAGCAAACCGACCTGGATCAGCTCACCGTGCAAGTCAACAGCATGGCCAATGCCGTGCGCTCGGCCGAACGACAAATTGAGCTGGCACATAACATGCTGCGCCTGCAAATGGGCGTGTCGGCCACCACCGAGCTGGAGCTCACCGACAATCTGGAGGCCATCATTGCCCACACCAACGTGGAAGCGGCCACCGAACGGTTGTTCGAGGTAGAAAAAAACATCGACTACCGCCTGATGACCGAACAGGAAACTCTGGCGCAGCAGCAAATACGCCTGCAACAGGCAGCGGCTCTGCCCACGCTGGCCGCCTACTACAGCTACACCGAAAAGCTGAAGAAACCGGCCATCGACTTTAGCCCCAGCCAAATGGTGGGTCTCAACCTCACGGTGCCCATCTTTTCGAGCGGGCTGCGTTGCGCGCGGGTGAAACAGGCGCGCATACAGTACGAAACCACCCTCAACCAAAAAGAGCTGCTCACCGACCAACTGCGCATTCAGGAAAAACAGGCGCGCTTCAACCTGCGCAATGCCACCGACCAGTACCTCACCCAACAGCAAAATCTGGAGGTGTCGCAACGCGTGTTCAACAACATCAACCTCAAATTTCAGCAGGGACTGGTGTCGGGCATCGACCTGACCACGGCCGCTAACAACCACGTAAACGCCCAAAACAGCTATGTGATGGCCGTGTTACAACTGTTGCAGGCTGGTAACGACCTGGAAAAACTCTATTTTACCACGGAGCAATAAAAGACATTCAAACAAGAGAAGAAGAAGCCAGAGGATGAGATGAAGAAAGATTCTCAGAATGTCTCGTCAGTCTCATCTATCCGTCTGACGTCTGATCATCTTCTTGTCTTTTATCCGAATGGTCATAACAAAACAGCATCTATCAATAATTTGTAAAAAAAACACCTCACTCCCACAATGCTCCCCTTCGGGAGACGGAGGAGGCAAATACATCCAACCCATGACATCACACATGAGAAAACCCATGGCGGCAACGCTCACGCTGGCCGCTGCCCTGATGACCCTGAGCAGCTGCGGCGCGTCATCGACCGAAAACACCTCCTCAGCCACTCCCCCAAAGGCCGAAAACGTGAAGGTGCAACCCCTCACCCTCAAAAGCATCAACCGGGTGGTGGAATACGCTTCGTCGCTCATCGCTTACGAAGAGGTGCACATGGCACCTGCCTCGCCCGGCCGCATCGAACAGATTACCGTGGAAGTGGGCGACCGCGTGGCACAGGGGCAACTGCTGGCCATTATGGATCAAACCCAGCTGCACCAGGCACAGGTGCAACTGCGCAATGCCGAAACCGACTACCAGCGCTTCGACACCCTCAACAAGGTGGGCGGCGTGGCCCGGCAGCAATACGACCAGGTGAAGGCCAATTACGACATCACCCGCTCAAACGTGGCCTTCCTCACCGAAAACACCCGCCTGAAAGCCCCCTTTAGCGGCGTGGTGAGTGGCAAATATTATGAAAACGGCGAAATGTACTCGGGATCACCCACGGCAGCAGGCAAGGCGGCCATTGTGTCGCTGGTGCAGATGAACCGCCTCAAGACGCTGGCCAACGTGTCGGAACAGTTCTTCCCCCAAATTAAAAAAGGCATGCCCGTGAGCCTGGTATGCGACATTTACCCCGGCCGCACCTTCACAGGCACCGTGTCGCGCATCTACCCCACCATCGACGCCGCCACCCGCACCTTCCCCGTGGAGGTAGAGCTGCCCAACGCCGACGAGGCCCTGCGCCCCGGCATGTTTGCCCGCGTGAGCTTTGAGCTCGACAAGGTAGAAGCCCTGCTGGTACCCGCCCAGGCCATCCTCAAAATGCAGGGATCCGACGAGCGATACCTGTTTGTGGCCGACAATGGCAAAGCCCGCCGCGTAAGCCTCAAAATGGGTCAGCGCATCAACGACGAGGTCGAAATCATCACCAACAACATTCAGGCCGGCGACCAAATTATTGTGGCCGGTCAGGCCCGCCTGCTGGATGGCATGCCCGTGAATGTGATGCCGTGATCCGAATGCCGTGATGGTAGAGACGCGATTAATCGCGTCTCTACCACCCCCCCATTCCAAAAACAATAAATAAAAAACACCATGTCGATATACAAAAGTTCAGTCAACAACCCCATCACCACGCTGATGATATTCGTGGGCATCATTGTGATGGGGCTTTATTCGCTGACCAAGTTGCCGGTGGATCTCTATCCCGAGATGGAGCCCCCCTACATCTCGGTCATCACCACCTACCCGGGCGCCAATGCCTCCGACATTGAAACCAACGTGACCAAGCGCATCGAAGACGCGCTCAACTCGGTGGACAACCTCAAGGAAATTTCCTCCGTGTCGTACGACAACATGTCGATGGTGCGCCTGGAGTTTGAGTGGAACGCCAACCTCGACGAGGCCTCCAACGATATGCGCGACGCCATCGACCGCATCATCGACTACCTGCCCGAGGCGTGCGATCGCCCCACCATCTTCAAGTTCAACACCAGCATGATGCCCATCCTCTTTTATGCCATCAAAGCCAATGAGAGTTACCCGGGGCTCAACAAAATTATTGAAGAAAAAATCATCAACCCCCTCAACCGCATCAACGGCATTGGCTCCATCAGCATGATGGGCGCCCCCTCGCGCAAGGTGTACGTAGAGGTCGATCCCAAGCTGCTCGACGCCTACCGCCTCACCCTCGAGCAGGTGGGCGCCGTGGTCGGTGCCGAAAACCTCAACATGCCATCGGGCAACGTCAAAATGGGCATGATGGACTACCAGCTGCGCGTGCAGGGCGAATTTGCCGGCAGTGCCGAAATCAACAACCTGGTGGTGGGCTATCACGAAGGCAAAACCATTTACCTGCGCGACGTGGCCCAGGTGAAAGACACCCTCAAGGACGTGTCGCTCGACGAGCGCATTGACGGCCAACGCGGCATGCGCATGTTTGTGATGAAGCAGAGCGGCGCCAACACCGTGAAAATTGCCCGCCAGGTGAAAACGGCCATGGCCGACCTGGTGCAAACGCTGCCCCCCGACATCGAGATTGAAGAAATCATCGACACCTCGACCTTCATCAGCGACTCCATCAGCAACCTGTCGGAGACCATCCTCTACGCCCTGCTGTTTGTGGTGCTGGTGGTGTTCTCGTTTTTGGGTCGATGGCGAGCCACCATCATCATTGTGCTCACCATCCCCATCTCGCTCATCGTGTCGTTCATCTACCTCTATATGACGGGCGGATCGCTCAACATCATCTCCCTCACCTCCATTTCCATTGCCATTGGCATGGTGGTGGACGATGCCATTGTGGTGCTCGAAAACATCACCAAGCACATCGAACGGGGCGCCAGTCCGCGCGAAGCCGCCATTTACGCCACCAACGAGGTGTGGCTGTCGGTGATTGTGACCACCGCCGTGATTGTGGCCGTGTTTATGCCCCTGACCATGGTGGGCGGCATGACCGGCGTGCTGTTTAAACAGTTGGGCTGGATTGTGACCATCACCGTGGTGACCTCAACCATCGCGGCCATCACCCTCACCCCCATGCTGGCCTCGCGCCTGATGCGCCTGCGCCCGCGGGTCGAGAAACCCGGCCGATGGAGCTACCAAAACACGGTTGAGAAATGGCTCGACAAGCTCGATGATTTTTACGAACGCCTCATTCGCTGGAGCCTGCGCAACAAAAAGAAGGTGTCGGCCGTGTCGTTTGCCCTCTTTATTGGCGCCTTCGGCTTGATGAAATTTGTGGGCACCGACTTCATGCCCGAGTCAGACGAGAGCCGCATGACGGCCATGGTGGAACTGCAAACCGGCCTGCGGGTGGAAGAGACCATGAAGGTGGCTCGCCGCCTCGAAGCCCTCGTGGGCGAGCACTTCCCCGAGGTGAAACTCATGTCCACCTCATCGGGGTCCGACGACGAGGGATCCATGTCGTCGCTCTTCAACACCAGCGGCTCGCACATCGTCAACCTGCAAATGCGCCTGGTGCCTACCAAGGAACGCACCCGCACCGTGTGGGAAATGGCCGAGGCGATGCGCGGATACCTGGGCGAGATTCCCGAGGTGATTAACTACAACATCAGCACGGCCAGTGCCGGCTTTGGCGGCAGCAGCAACACGGTCGATGTGGAGATTTTTGGCTACGACTTTAACACCACCAACCGCCTGGCCGAGGAGGTGAAAACCCGCGTGAGCAAGATCCCCGGCGCCCGCGACGTGCAAATAAGCCGCAAAAACGACAAGCCCGAGCTGCAAATTGTGCTCGACAAGCAAAAGCTGGCGCAACACGGCCTCAGCAGTGCCTCGGTGTCGAAAGCCATCAGCTATCGCGTCGATGGCATGACCGCCTCGCAGTTTCGCGAAGAGGGCGAGGAGTACGACATCATTGTGCGCCTCAAAGAACAATACCGCAGCTCTATCACCGACCTTGAGAACCTCACCATCACCAGCCCCGCCGGCAAACAGGTGAAACTGGTTGAGATTGCCCGCGTGCAGGAGTATTGGGGCCCCCCAAACATTGAACGCAAACGCAAGGAACGCGTGGTCACCATTTCGGTGAAACCGGTCGACGTGTCGCTGGGCGACATGGCCTCGGCCATCAAAAAAGAACTGGCACAAATCAACTTCCCCCAAGAGGTGCTGGTGAACGTGGGCGGCGCCTACGAAGACCAAATGGAATCGTTTGCCGACCTGGGGCTGCTGTTGCTCCTGAGTTTGGTGCTGGTATTTTTGGTGATGGCCTCGCAGTTCGAATCGTTTGTGATGCCCTTTGTCATCATGTTCTCCATCCCCTTTGCCTTCACCGGCGTGATACTGGCACTGGTGGTCACGGGCGCCTCGCTGAGCGTGATTGCAGCCCTGGGCGCCGTGCTGCTGGTGGGCATTGTGGTGAAAAACGGCATCGTGCTGGTCGATTACATCAACCTGATGCGCGACCGCGGCTACGAACTCTCCGAAGCCATTGCCCTGTCGGGACGCTCGCGTCTGCGCCCGGTGCTCATGACGGCCCTCACCACCATTCTGGGGATGCTGCCCATGGCTCTGAGCACCGGCGACGGCTCCGAAATGTGGCGCCCCATGGGCATCTCGGTCATTGGCGGTCTCACCATCTCTACCGTCATCACCATGGTGATTGTGCCGGTGATGTACAGCATCTTTGCCAAACATGGTGAACGCGACAAAAAAAACCGGGTGCGCAAACAATTTCAATTTATGCACGATTGATCACACGCGTGGCGGATTCGGACGGTAGAGACAGGGCATGCCCTGTCTCTACGCAACGCCCCACCCATCCACCCAAAAAATAAAACAACAGAATATGAAATCAGTCTTCATTGCCTTTAACCAGGCCAACACCGAACGGGTTGAATACATGCTCGACACGCTGGGCATCCGTGGCTTTACGTGGTGGAACGACGTTACCGGTCGCGGATCGGTGGATGGCGAACCCCGCATGGGCACCCATACCTGGCCCGAAATGAACTCGGCCCTGCTCACCATTGTGCCCGACGAGGTGGTGCCCGAACTGCTGCACCGCATCAAAAAACTGGACGAAATCAACAAAGAAGTGGGCATCCGCGCCTTCGTGTGGAACGTGGAAGCCTCGGTGTAAACGTTTATCGGTTTATTTGTTTTTTGATTCCCCCGTTTCCCCGTGTTCGCATGGGGGGGCGGGGTTTTTCGTTTTGGTAGAGACAGGGCATGCCCTGTCTCTACACCATTATCCCCGTTGATCGAATCAACAGGGTTTTGCACGCCTGCAAAAGGCCGTTGATCGGATCAACAGGGTTTTGCACGCCTGCAAAAGGCCATTGATTGAATCAACAGGGTTTTGCATGCGTGCAAAAGGCCATTGATCGGGTAAACGGGGCTTTGCACGCGTGTAAAACCCCGTTGATCGGGTAAACAGGGCTTTGCACGCGTGTAATGGGCTGTTGATTGAATCAACCACATCAAAAACGCATCCCTACGGAAGGCTTCCATCAGCGATGAATAAAAAAACATCGTAGGCGTTGTGAATGACAAAAAAATATTAATTTCAACTTTGTTTTTGAAATCTTAACAATTAAAAACCCATTCTTAATGCAACAACAATTGGAATCTGTCAACATTGGGCGTCTCCCCTACGACGATCTGGCCGACCTGGCCGCCCAAACCCTCACCGCCCTGGGCAGTCTGCCCCCGGCCATGTCAGAAAATGCCAGCACGCTGCAACTCTACACCGAGCAGCTGGCCGAGGCTCGTGCCGCCTTCATGGCCGGCCGTCAAAGCGAGCAGGTAGACAATCAAACCCAAGAGGCGCGCGATGCCGACCGCACCCGCGACCGTGCCTTCTCAACGGTAAATCATCAAATCAAGGCTTTTGAGCATTCCGACGACCAAGCCGAATTTGAAGCCGCCTACCAGCTGGGCTTATTAATGAACCGCTACAAGGGCACGCCCCGCCTCAACGATAGCAAAGAGACTGCTGCCCTGGAACTGCTCATCGCCGACCTGCAAGGCCCCCTGTACAGCAAGTACATCGACACCCTGGGCGTGAAACGCTTTGTCGATCGTCTGCAAGTGGCCAACAACGCCTTCAAAGCCGTCGTGGCCAGCCAAAACGGCAGCGCCGCGCTGCAGGTAGCCACCGACAACAAGCTGTTGCATCAGGATCTCGTGGCTCGCTACACCTCCCTGTGCCGCTTTGTGGAAACCATGGCCAACGTGCCCAACAACGGCTACTTTGTGCAGTTGCTGGCAAGCATCAACACGGTACGCAAGGACTTTGCCGTGCTGCAGGCCCGCCGTGCCGGCATCAAAGAGAGCAAGGCCGCCAAAGAGGCCGCCAAGCAGCAGGTGAGCAACAACTAACGCCCCGCGCAAAAACCGGGTAAAACCACGCCGCCCCGCACGATCGAATCGTGCGGGGCGGTGTGGTTTATTTCGTCTCCTCCCCTGTTTGAGGAGGCCTGAGGGGACTTATGATTTTTTATAAAAATTGCGCACCGGGTTGGCATACATCTCCAGCATCACACGAAACATGAAATCGTGGTCGGGGTTTTTTACCCGCGAGATGTGTTCGTTAAGATAATTGACAAACTTCTCCTTTTCGGCGGCGGTGTATTGATCGGCAAACTCATTTTTGTCGGGCTCCAGCAAGTCGCAGGCCACAAAGTTACCCGGCCACAACTTGTAGTTGGCGTGAATTTGGCGGTCGATGGTTTCGGCCAGCGCCTGCAGCTGTTCGTTGCGTCCCTCAATGGCGGCAATGGCATCAATCTCGGCGTCGATGGGCGTGCCAATGGTGAAGTGCACCCGTCCCTTGCGTCCGCGCAGTCCGGCACCCATGTGGTGCAAGTCCTCGCCCTTCGACTTTTGGTAGTCGGGCTTGTCGCGCTTAAGCTGAAACTGGTATGCTTTGAGGTGATCGCAGGGATCGAGCTCGTACGACACCGACAGGGGCACGATTTTGAGTTCGCGAAAGTCGGCCGCAAAATCGCCGCTGCCACTCATGTTGAGCATCTTAAGCAGGCTGGCCTGAGTGCGGTCGTCGCCATCTTTGGAGCGTCCTTCGCGCTGGGCAATCCAAATGCCACGCCCCTTTTGGGTGATGGTGTGACGAATGTATTGCGACAGCAACATGGAGCTCTCAATCATTTGCCGACCCGGCAGGTTGCGGCGCACCACAAACGAGCGGTTGAGCTTCACCAGGTCAGTAATCCAGAGAAAAATGAGCAGGTTGTCGCCAATGGCAATTTCGGTGGTCTCGAGGCCCTTGTCGACAAACATGATGTTGAGAATGCCCGAGTCGAGGATGATGTCACGATGGTTGCTGATGAATAGGTATCCCTGTTTGGGGTCGAGCTTTTCGGTGCCCTCCAGGGTGATGCCCTCGGTGGTGTGCTCAAGCACCTTCATCATATAGGGATACACAATCTCCGACTGAAACTCACGCACGGTGCGGATGCTGGTGAGTTTTTCCAAAAATAAATCGATGGAATAGGCGGGATAGAGAAAGCTGACCAGTTCCAGAAACGTCTTTTCGTTTTTCAGGCGCTCCACCACAGCGTGCACTTCATGATCTTCGTAAGGACGAATAAGACTGAAATCAAGATCTTTAACCATTACATTACAAATTTTTAAACGGCGCAAATTTAGCGCAAACAAAGCAGTATGAAAACGTTTGTACGAACTTTAATGACTTTTTAATGACCCCCGGGCGTTGCCCCCAGGGTGTTGACCTGCACCACAGCACGCCCCAGCAGGGTGGCCGCCGTGGCATCGTGCACGGTCACGGTCACCAGGTCGCCGGGTTTGTAGCTCTCTTTGGGAAACACCACCACCTTGTTTTGCGAGGTTCGACCAAAGAGTTCGGTTTTCGATTTTTTTGAAACGCCCTCCACCAGCACTTCAAAGGTTTTGCCAATGTCGGCCTTGTTAGAGGCCAGCGAAAGCTTCATCTGCAAATCGACAATCTCCTGCAGGCGGCGTCCTTTGACGTCCTCGGGCACGTCGTCGGCCAAATGCTTGCTGGCATAAGTCCCCGGACGTTCTGAATATTTAAACATAAAAGCGCTGTCGTACCCGGCCCATGCCATGAGCGAAAGGGTTTGCTGATGATCATCCTCCGTTTCGGAATGGAAGCCGCAAAACACGTCGGTCGAGAGGCCGCACCCGGGCAGGATGCGACGAATGGCTTCGATGCGTTCGATGTAATCTTCGCGGGTATATTTGCGGTTCATCAGGTCGAGAATGCGCGTGCTGCCCGACTGCAGGGGCAGGTGTATGAACTTACAGATGTTGTGGTAGCGTGCCATCACGTGCAGCACCTCATCGTTCATGTCCTTGGGGTGCGAAGTGGTGAAGCGGATGCGCAGGGCAGGAAACTCGCGGGCCACCATCTCAAGCAGACCGGGGAAGGTCACGTCCTGACCGTCGCCTTCGGGCTGCCAGTGATACGAGTTGACGTTTTGCCCCAGCAAGGTCACCTCCTTAAAGCCGCGTTGCTGCAGGTCGGCAATCTCGGCACAAATACTGGAGGCTTCGCGGCTGCGTTCCCGTCCACGGGTATAGGGCACGATGCAGTACGAACAGAAATTGTTACATCCCCGCATGATGGAGACGAAGCCCGAAATGCGGTTGGTACCCAGTCGCGAAGGCAACACGCCCCCGTAGGTCTCGGTTTTCGACAGGGTGACGTTGATGGCTTTTTGGCCGCTTTCGGCCATGCCCACCAGATTGGGCAAATCGAGATAAGCATCAGGCCCCACCACAATGTCGGCACCCTGAGCAAAAAGCGTTTCCTGCACCCGTTCGGCCATACACCCGATGATGCCGATGAGGAGACGCGGGTTTTTCTTTTTCAGAGAGGTGAGTTCGGCCAGACGCCCCAGCACGCGCTGCTCGGCGTTGTCGCGAATGGAGCAGGTGTTGATAAAAATAGCGTCGGCGCCCTCGTGGCTCTCCACCACCCGGTAACCATCCATTTCCATCACCGAAGCAACCACTTCGCTGTCGGCCACGTTCATTTGGCAGCCATAAGTTTCGATGTACAGTTTCTTTCCTTCGTCACGTCCTTGCTCCATCTCTCTGTTTATTTAATGTTGTATTGATGCCAATGACATCATTAACGGGGTCACCAAGCCCCAAAAATTTTGTGCAAAACTAAAGCAAATCAACCGAATAAAAAAACGAAACACCGCTCAAAACCTCAGCTGCGAAGCCGGTGCAACCGGCATCATAAAAAACAAAACAAGAGATATTGCACAATCATTTTAATTCGTACATTTAAACCATGTTCAACGGCTGAAAACAAACCCCTTGTAAAAACACTCCGTTGGCGCCCCTTAACCAATCATAACAATGCACAACCTTTAAAAGAGACCATATTATATGAAACGCGTCCTTGTTCCCATCGATTTCTCCGAAGCCTCGCTCAAAGCGCTTGAATTCGGGGTAGAAATGGCTAACCGCCTCAAAGCCAATCTCCGCATCATGCACGTGGTGACCGGCAAAAATTACGCTCCCTTTTTCGATCCGACTCACAATGCCGAGCTACGCATTGACGGCATGGCCGAACACTGGATGGAAAAACTCACTCACGACTTCACGCCAAAATACACAGTACACGGGGGCAACTTCGACTACAAAGTGCGCGAAGGCAACGTGACTCGGGAAATTTGCAACCAAGCCAAGTACGACGATTCGTCGATCATCATCGTGGGCTCGCATGGCATTTCGGGCTTTGAGGACAAATGGATTGGCAGCAACGCCTACCGATTGGTATCCAACGCCCCCTGCCCCGTGATGCTGGTACGCAAACAAACGGTGTGGAAAGAGTTTCAACGCATCGTCATCCCCCTGACGGTGAAAAAAGATTCCCGCCTGAAAGTGCCCATTGTCACCGGCGTGGCCAAGCTCTTTGGCGCCAAGGTATTCATTGCCGGCCTCAAACAGTCGAGCTTCAAATATCTGCTCGTCGGCATCCGGGTGGCCATCCGCCAGGTTCAAAACTTCATTGAAACCAAAGCCGGCCTGGAAACCGAAAGCACCATTCTCAGCGGCAAGGACAAACCCAAAATTCTGCTCGATTACGCCCAGTCGGTCAACGCGGATTTGATTGCCATCAACATTCACAACGACAACAACCCGCTGGCCGAAATCATCCGTCCGTTTGCCAACGACGTTATCAACTATTCCGAAATACCCGTGCTGGTCGTTCCCACACGCGAATAAAAGATATTCGTTATCTTTGCCGGCAACCCCGGTGACAACACAAAGTGGCAGCCCAGGCTGTTGCTTTGTGTTTTTCTGTTCCGGCTAACGATCAATCGCTCCACCATGAAAACATTGTTATTAACACTCCTTCTTACAATAGCCATCACATGCGGGATTCAGGCACAAACCGCACCTGATATTTTTCAACGCCTGTCGGCCAACACACCCTCGGAGGGCAATGTACGCCTGGTGCAGGAAAATGGCATTGCCGACCTGGTGAAGCTGCACATCGAACAAAACCAAAGCAGCCCCGGCATCGATGGTTATCGCATTCAACTCTTCTCGGGCAGTGGCGCCTCGGCACGCAAAGAAGCCGAAGACACCAAGAGTCGCCTCATGTCGGCCTTCCCCGACACCAAGGCGTATCTCACCTACAACGCTCCCTTTTGGCGGGTGAGAGCCGGCGACTACCGCAACAAAAGCGAGCTGCTACACACTTTTCAGCAAATGCGAAAGGTGTTTCCCAACTGCTACCCCGTACGCGATAACACCATTCGCCACACCGATCTGCAGCAATAATAAAACGACATCCCACCCCGCGTGGGATTTTTTATTTATCACCTTCAACCCCCTTCGAGTTACAATTTGAAAAAATAACGGTAATTTTGCCGCAAATTATTTTTCGACCATCAATCATGAGCGACCAAGTAAAGCACGAGTGTGGGATAGTGTTAATCCGTTTATTGAAACCCCTGGAGTATTATCAGGAAAAATACGGAACCTGGATGTACGGCCTCAACAAGCTGTACCTTTTAATGGAAAAACAACACAACCGGGGACAGGATGGCGCCGGAGCCGTTAACTTAAAGATTGACCAGGCAGCCGGGAAACAATATTTTCACCGCGTCCGCTCCAACAAAACCAACCCCATCAAGGATGTGTTTAAGCATGTGCATGCCCCCATCGAACAGGTGGCCGAAAATCATCCCGAACGACTCAACAACCCGCAATGGGCCAAAGAAAACCTCCCCTTTGCCGGCGAACTCTACCTGGGTCACCTGCGCTACGGGACCTTTGGCAACAGCAGCATCGAATACGTACACCCTGTGATGCGCGAAAACAACTGGAAATCGCGTAACCTGGTATTGGCAGGCAACTTTAACCTGACTAACGTAGATGAGATTTTTAACGCCCTGGTTGAACTGGGGCAGCACCCAAAGGATTACACCGACACGGTGACCATCCTTGAAAACGTGGGGCACTTCTTAGACGAAGAGAACCAAAACAAATTCCGCCAGTTTAAAAACGAAGGTTATTCGAACCGCGATATTTCCTCGCTCATAGAGCGCGACCTTGACGTGCGCAAAATATTGGAGCGATCGAGCCGTCGATGGGATGGCGGGTACGCCATTGCCGGCCTCATTGGCCATGGCGATGCCTTTGTGATGCGCGACCCCTGGGGAATCCGCCCGGCCTACTACTACCACGACGACGAAATTGTGGTGGTGGCCTCCGAACGGCCGGTCATCCAAACAGCCATCAACGTACGATCAGTACAGGTGCAAGACCTCAAACCCGGCCACGCCCTGATCATCAAAAAAGATGGACGCGTGACCGAAGAACTGGTGCAGGTTCCTCAACAGCGCCACTCGTGCTCTTTTGAACGCATTTACTTCTCGCGAGGCAGCGACCGCAACATTTACCAGGAACGCAAAGCCCTGGGACGCCTGCTCACGCCCATCATTTTGGAGCGCATTAACTACGACATCGCAAACACCGTCTTCAGCTACATCCCCAACACGGCCGAGACAGCATTTTTCGGACTCGTGAATGGCATTCGCAAGCATCTCAACAAAATCAAAATCGAAAAAATCAAAGCTCTGGGCTGCAACATTACCGACGAAGAGGTGGAACGCATCCTGGAGCTGGAGCCGCGCGTTGAAAAAATCGCCATCAAGGATGTGAAGATGCGAACCTTCATCACCAGCGACCAAAGCCGCGACGACCTGGTGGCTCACGTGTACGATGTAACCTACGGTATTGTCAAGAATCAAGAGGACACGCTGGTGATCATCGATGACTCCATCGTGCGCGGCACCACCCTCAAGCGCAGCATCCTGAAAATTCTGGATCGCCTGCATCCCAAAAAGATCATCATTGTTTCCTCAGCGCCACAAATCCGTTACCCCGACTGCTACGGCATCGACATGGCCAAACTAAAGGATTTTTGCGCCTTTACAGCCGCCATTGAGTTGCTCAAAGAAAGGGGCATGGAAAACGTCATTCAGGACGTGTACCAAAAATGCAAGGAACAGCAATATCTGCCCAAAGAGGAAATTGTGAATTACGTGAAAGAGATTTACCGTCCTTTCACCGACGAGGAAATTTCAGGAAAAATTGCACAAATGCTGCGCCCAAAGGACATCGATGCGGAAGTAGAAATCATCTTCCAAACCGTAGAGAACCTGCACGAAGCCTGCCCCAACGACACGGGCGACTGGTACTTTACCGGCAACTACCCCACCCCGGGCGGCAACAAGGTGGTGAACACGTCGTTCATCAACTTTATGGAAGGCATCAACCAACGAGCCTATTAACACACATCGACATCTATCAAACACAAAAAGCTGCTTATGAAGCAGCTTTTTGTGTTTGATATCATTTATCGCAAAAACGATTCAGCGCTGATCGGGCTGATCGTTGGGATTGTAGGTATCGAAATGACGCTCGACCTTGGCCTTGTACAAATCGCGAATGCGAATAATAATGCCGGTCTCCTCCACATCACCAAACCCATCGTTGATGGCTGTGCCAAAGGTGCGCATCGAAGGTGACAGGTTCATGTAGGCATTGATGAGCGGCGGGATGTTTTCGCCCAAATCACGCACTTTTTTATTGAGCACTTTGTAATCGTCCATGAACGACTGTCCCACAAACACCTCATCGAGTTGCGTCTGGCTCAGTTTCAACTCCACGGGATGAAAGGGATACACCAACTGATCTTTATCGCCAAAATACTTGCGCATGAAGCCCAAAATCAGATCGCGAGCCTCTTGGTTATAATGCGTGTACATGGTCACCTTACCAAAGAAATACTCCATCTGGGGATTTTTGACCACCAAACCACCGAGCCCGTCCCACAAGTTATCGAGCGCATAAAGACTCTTGGCACCTGCTTTTGAAGACTGATATTGAGGCTGCACAAACGAACGGCCCAACTCGATGGTTCGCCCCAGGTAATCCTGAATAAACGCATCGGAGAAATGAAACATGTGACTGGTAGCCAGGCAATGAGTTCCTGCAGGGTCGCGCAACACGGCATCGCCCATGATGTAACGATACCCCCCCAACATTTCACGCTCCTCGGGATCCCACACGATGAGCTGGCGATAGGGCGTGGGGTTGGTGTCGTACTCGTCGATATCGACCGACTTACCGGTTCCACCTCCAGCCAGTCGAAAACTCAGCTCGCGCAAACGCCCCACTTCCTGCATGAGGATGGGCGATTCGTGGGCATCAAAATCGTATATCAAGTTATTGCCCTTATTGGTTTTGCGCACAAAACGCTCACGGGTCAGTTCGCCCTCGATGATCTCGCGGGGAATGGCCGGTATGATATCTTCCATTGCACTCATCTTGCTCAGTTTTGAAATAATATGTGTCACTCACGCCATATCGTAACACCGACGGCGAATCTCGGCCACCCAATCGTTGGGCGTGCGCTCGTCGCGCAACTGCTGCCAGGGAATGGGTGTGCCAAATTTAATAACAATTTTCTTGGTTTTGGTTCGAAACAATTCGTGAGGCAATAACAACATTTCCAAATTAGCCCGTATTCCCAGTTTTTTTCGAAACAGCGCCAAATTGTAAAAGAAACGACTATTGCGACCCAAAACATATACCGGCACCACATCGCGCTGTGAGGCGATGGCACGTTTCACAAAGGTATTTTTCCATGGTAAATCGGTGATGCGACCGTTGATTTTGCGCGACACCATGCCGGCAGGAAAATAAAGCATCTGGTTGGCACCACTGAAGGCGTCGTCCATCAGGCGGGCGGCATGCTTGCTGTGACTCCCGTGTTTGTTGATGGGAATGAAGATATCGTTGAGGGGGCGCACATGCATCAGAAGGTCGTTGACCGGGAATTTCATCTCGGGGAAACGTTCTCCCACGGCCGAAATCAAAGCAATGCCATCGAGCCCTCCCAAAGGGTGGTTGGCCACGAATAAATAACGCCCTTGTTGCGGAATTTTATCCAACCCCACATGGCTCAATTCACCAAAACATTCGCGAACTCCGGCACGGGCAAACTCAATGCCCGGCTTATCGGCATGGTCACGCAAAATGCGATTGATGGTCTCCTGATGAATGATCCGTTTGATGATTGAGAAAACAAATCGGGGCATCCAGCGATGGAGACTCGGGTTTTTATCGGCAAATAAATTCTCAACATCTACATATTTCTGGGGCTCGGATCCGTTGGTGGGCGTGAGTGGAGTCATATTTCAAATTTGCTAATGGGTGCCAATTTTAGGAAAAAATGGCGAGAAAACCGAGCAGATTCACAGATGTCTTGCGACGGATGAACCATGGCAATAAAAAAAACGGCTTCAAAGCCATCATCCCCCTCACTCCCACACCCCGTGCACGCTTTGCCCGCAAGCAGGACAGCGCCCATTGGCCACTTTATTGGTGCCCACCCAAAATCCATTCCGTTCAATCAACAATGAGTGACAAACCGGACAAAATGTGTTTTCACGATCACCCATAGAGATGTTTCCGGCATAAACATATTTCAATCCGGCATCCTGAGCCACCCCCATGGCCTGTTCCATGGCCGACACCGACGTGGGCGGCAAATGTGCCAATTGGTGATGAGGAAAGAAACGACTCAGATGCAAGGGCACATCGGCCATGCCATGGCTCACCATCCAATGGCACATGGCCGCAATGTCGTCGGCACCATCGGTCATGCCGGTCACCAGCAGACGAGTCACCTCGAGCCACACGCCCTCCTCGTGCAGGATTTGCAACGTGCGCAACACAGGAGCCAGCGAGGCACCGCACAAGAAACGATACATCCCATCGTCAAAAGACTTCAGGTCGATATTGGCGGCATCCAACACCCGACAGAATTTGCGTAGCGGCTCCTCGTTGATATACCCGGCCGACACCACAATGTTCTTCACCCCGCGAACACGAGCCAAACAGGCCGTTTCGTAAGCATACTCGTAATACACCACCGGATCGGTGTAAGTATAAGAGATGGATCGACAACCGTGCAACACTGCCGCATCCACAATTTGATGAGGCGACATGGGCTCCGAGGTAATCTCATCTGGACGATGCTGCGAGATGTGTACATTTTGGCAATTACGGCAGCGCAAATTGCAGCCCGCCGTGGCCACAGAAAAAGAACGGCTGCCCGGCATGAAATGAAACAACGGCTTCTTCTCGATGGGGTCGACATGTGCCGCGCATACGGCACCGTATGCCAGGGTGTGCAACTCACCGTCATGATTGATGCGGGTGCGACAGATGCCAATCTGACCCGTTTTTAAGATGCACCCGTGCGGACACAACTCGCACTTTACAGACTGATTTTGCAATGATGTGTAGAATTGGGCTTTCATGGAACCAACTGAGATTAAAGCCCCTCCCGGCCTCCCCAAAGGGGAGGTAACGGAAGAAAGCAGGGGTGCATTAAAACATCAAAACACAAAAAATAAATTTCAAAACCCTCAACACAATCGCGATGGAGACGGAGCTGCACATGCTGCATCGTTGCGATGTATAAAACTTGCGACCCCAAACGCACATCATCATCCATCAGTGAGTCACACGGGCGGGCATGGGTGTTTCATCACTTTGTTTCCTCAACCACAATGGCTTCGTAAACAAACAAATCGGCATCGCGCCAACCATCCCAGCCAATGCCGGCCTTGTCGCGGGCGCAATGCCCCAGAAATTCAGTCACACTCCACCCCGTGTGATCGGCCACCTGGGGCAAGAAAGTTCCCGAGTACATGCCTTTGCGAATGTATATGCCATGCTTGCCCAACACAATTTCCTTCTCGCTGTCGATGCGGCGCAATGGGGTGATGATGGACAACTCGACGGACATACCCGGTAACTCATCAGGGGTAACAGGCGTGAAGCGCGAGTCGCGCAGGGCAGCCGACCGGGCGGCATCTTCAATGACCCGCCACAAGGGCATGGTGGATGGAAACTGCCCAATGCAGCCCCGCAATTTTCCATCCTTATAAAGCGACACAAAAGCCCCCGCTTTCGCCTCGTTGGCTGCCGAATGGGGTTCGGCAGGCGGTGCAGGATGCCCATGGCCGGTCACGGCGCTTTCGAATGCCGCGCGAGCACGAGCCAACAACTCCGATTGATCAGCATTGGTAAACTCTAAATGATTGTCCTTGTTTTTACGAAACACCCCAATGGCTTGATAGCCCACCACGCGTTCGATGTCGCCGAAGTCCATGTCGCCTGAGTTTTGATACTTCAGATGACGGTAGTCCACCGGAAAAGTGGTGGTGATATTCAACAAGGTAAGCACCGACGACCACCCGCAAAGCGAAGTATCCAAACCGCTGATGTTGGCTGCTTTGTTTTTTTTCAATTGGTCGGTGAGCACCCTCGGGTCGTTTTTCAGGATGGCATTGGCCGTGAGCTGATCAATGTAACAAGCATCATCGTGCGAAGGGTAATGCGAAAAATCGGTGCTGATGATAAACAACGAACGAGAGTTGAACCAGCGGGATAGGATCCGTCCCATTTCGGTGCACACCTCGGCACGATGGGTTCCCACCACCACGGGCACAATGGGTGGCATTTGATAGAGATGCCGCTGCAAAAAAGGCAACTGCACCTCAAGGGTATGCTCGTGCTCGTGTGCCATGGGATGATAGCGAAACCACTCCGACTGTTCCATCAGTGCATTGACGGTTTCCTTATCAACCGGCACAGTTCCCAATGGTGTTCGGTAACTGTCAACCGCATCCACCGAAGCCCCCTCAAACAGTTCCCGATGGCTCGACCCGATGATAAAGATGCGCTCCCACTGCCCGTCGCGGGGCAAAAAAGCATAAGCCGCCGCCGCCACGGCTCCCGAATAAACATATCCGGCATGCGGCACAATCAGCGCAGCCACCTGATGCGATGGCACCGCCTCATGCGCCCCGGCCAACAACTCATCGACGCGATGTGCCAACTGGTTCGGGTCGCTATCGTAAAACATACCCGCCACGGCAGGTTGTCGTTCCTTGGTTTTCATGTGTTAATAAATAAGCCCCCTCATCCCCCCAAGGGGGACTTTGGGATATTTCGTTAATGAGTTACTTCCACTATCGGACTTTTGCACTTTCGTATTCCTCGCTTTCAAATTTATCCACTTCGTCACAAAAAAATTGAAACGATTAGAGTCAACACACGATTAAAGATACAACATCCTGACAGGAATGACATTTTTTAACAACCAAACCAAGGCAATGAAAACAAACCAATTACCGCTACAAAGCGCGCCGATGCTGATTTTTTATCAGATTTTTTTTGGCGCTACTATTGCAGAATCAAAAATAGCCTCTATCTTTGCACTCGCAATTGAGAAACAACGGATGACTCAGTAGCTCAGCTGGTAGAGCACATCCCTTTTAAGGATGGGGTCCTGGGTTCGAGCCCCAGCTGAGTCACCAACAAAAAGCGAAATCGGTAACGGTTTCGCTTTTTTGTTTTTAACAACTTCGGCAACATCTCGGCGTATTGACTAACTTCGCATTTGCCACTAACTTACATGCTAAGGCACCTATCACTCCCTCGGTTTATGAAACGCCATCCTCACATCGCCCGCACACTCCTTTTCCTAATGCTCCTTGGGTGGATGCAAGGCATGCAGGGACAGGAAAACCTTGAGATTCGCAAGATACACTTCAAAGGGAATAAAACTTTTTCGGACAAAGAACTCAAACAACAACTGAATTTAAAAGGAGCCACCTGGGTGGAAAAAAAGCTCCTGAAACGACAAAGCGAGTTATTTGCCGAGAATGCCTATCAACAAGGCATCGACAACCTGACCCGTTTTTACCAAACGGAAGGGTTCCTCAAAACCACGTTTCAAGAGCCCGACATCCATATTAAAAGAGACAAAATCACCCTGACCATCCCCCTTACAGAAGGTGCCCCCATGGTCATCGGCAATGTTTTTTCGGGCAACATGGCCGAATTTCTCACCAAAAAGAAAGCCACCAAACGACTGCTGGCCACCCCGGGCAAGCGCTTCCGCGATGAATGGATGAAGGCCGACGGCGACCTGCTCACCCGGTCACTCACCGAAAAGGGGTATGCTTATGCCACCGTGCAGCACCACATTTTGGCCGATACCACCTTCATGCTGGTGGATGTGCAATGGATGACCGACAAAGGCCCCATGTGTGTATTTGGGAAAACCACCCTCACGCCCGTGGCGCGCACCCCCGAACGCATCACCCGCAAGCAACTGGCCTACCGCGAGGGGCAACCTTACAGTCCCCTGAAGCTCAGCAAAACCCAACAACAGATTTATGACCTGGGCACGTTTCGCGTGGCCTCGGTGAAGGCACAACTCACCCAACCGCCCACCGACACCGTGCACGTGGCCATCAAACTGACCGAAGCGCCGGGCATCACCACCCGGTTTGGGGTGGGTTATGGCAAAGAAGACCGTTTCAGAGCCTTTGTGGAACTTCAAAAACTCAATTTCCCCGGGGGCGTCAGGCGCACCACCTTTTATGCCAGTCACTCGGCCATTGAGCCATACCTGATAAAAACCACCATCACCCAACCGGCCGTGTGGGGTCCCAAGAGCAGCGTCTCGCTCACCCCCTACATCCGCAATCAAAAAGAACCCGGCTACAAGCTCATCACCTACGGAAGCACACTCTCGTGGATCCAACGCCTGAGCACCCACCTCACCGGTCAGGCCAATCTTTCGATTAACCAGGTGCTGCTCGACACGAGCACCGTGGCCCGCATCAGCCAAAACCTGACCAAGCAATATGCCCGCACCGGCATCGAAACCGGCCTTGTGTACGACAATGCCCTGCCGCGATTCGACCCCACGAGGGGATGGATTGTGACGGGCAACACGCAATACATCACCGTCTTTTCGGGCGACCGCACCCGTTTTTTCAAACACCAGTTAGAGGTGAAGAACTACCAGCAAGTAACCCCTTCACTGGTGGTGGCCACCCGCATCAAGGCAGGCACCATTGACCTGCTGAACCAGTCAGTGGCGGCACCCGTTGATGACCGTTTTTTTGCCGGGGGAAGCCGCTCGGTGCGCGGATGGGCCCGACAACAACTGGGGCCGGTGGATGCCGATGGCATTCCCTCGGGGGGGCACACCCTCACAGAGGGAAGCATGGAAGCAAGACAGAAACTCATGGGCCCGCTGAGCGTGGTGGGTTTTGTCGATTGGGGCAACGTATGGGAACCCTCGGGTCACCTCTCGCTTACCGACCTGCACTGGGCTGCGGGGGGCGGACTGCGCTTTGCCACCCCCATCGGCCCCATTGGCATTGATGCTGCAAAGCCGGTGTACGACAGTGCCAAGTCATGGCAAATACACTTCAACATTGGGCATCCGTTTTGAGGAAGGGAAAGAGTGGAGGAGTGGAGAAGTGGAAGAGTGAAAGAGTGGAGGAGTGGAGGAGTGGAGGAGTGCGAGAGTACAAGAGTACAAAAATGCGACTGAATAAGTAATTGAAGACGAAATCATCCAAAGTCCCCCTTTGGGGGATGAGGGGGCTAAACAATGAAACGCTGGAAAAAATATCTGCTCATCATCCTGTCGACCATCATTATGATGGTTGCGGGATTGCTATGGGTGGTGCAGACCCAATGGTTTCAGGACAGGCTCACGCGGCGCATCGAAGCCTTGGTGAATCAGCACATCAACGGTCGCCTGGAGATTGGGCGCATCGAAGGCAACCTGCTCACGCATGTCACCATCCGCCACCTCACCCTCACGCAGGGAGACGATTCCCTGCTGAGGCTGCCCGCCCTGGCCCTCCATTACTCCCTGACGGGACTGCTGAGCCATCGCATCGACATTGACTCGTGCATCCTGACAACGCCGGGGCTGTGGCTCACGCAAAGCCCCGACAGCACCTGGAACTATCAACACCTGATGCGCCCGACGGCCGACACCATCGATGAAGCCCCGGCAACACCATTTGCCTTCACCATCAACGTTGGGCAGTTTGCCATTCGCGAGGCCAACCTGACCCTCCGCGCCATCGACAGCATCATTCCCCGCCGGGTCAGTCACCTCAATCTAAACTTGCAGGGGAGCTATGCCACCGGAAAAGCCCGGCTGCACCTTCAAGAGATGCAACTGACCACCCATGCCCCCGACTTTCGTCTCGACCATCTATCCCTCGAAGCCGAACAAGACAGCAGCACCCTGGTGTTGAAGCGCCTCCACCTTGTCACCCCGGGCAACCGCATCGAGGCCAACGGGCGATTCACATCCGTGCAGGCTTTTGAAGCCCATGTGAACTGGCCCGACATGCACCCGGGCGAGCTGACCCCGTGGGTACCGCCCCTGCCCCTCAAAGTACGTCCGTCGCTAAAGCTGCACATCGAACAGAGCCAACAACACACCATGATGGACATCGTGGCATCATATCAAGCCCAATCGATTGGCATCAACGGAGAGGCGGAGGGCATCCTGGCATTCATCAACAATAACAATCCCGAACCGCTGCGCATCAACGCCACCATCGACGCCCAAAAGCTCGTTCCGTCGGAATGGCTGGAGATGTCGCCCCTGCCCCTGAGTGTGACGGCCACCCTCCGCGCGCGCGGCAACGGGCTCACCGCCACGGCTCCGGCCTTGCTCCTGGAACTGGATGCCGGCGGCACCCGGTGGCAACACCTGTGGCTGCGCAACGCCCGAGTGACCGCCCACTATCGCAACGGCGACACGGGGGGAGAATGGCACATCGACAGCCCGCTGGGACAAACCACCGGCAACGCCCGCATCGACCTGCACCACCCCGACCGCCAGGCCGTGGCCAACGTGGCCATCCAACACCTGCAACTGCATCGCATCATCCCCGCCATGGCCGACAGCACTGTGGTCAACGCCACCCTGCAGGTGACAGGCAGCCGGGTGATGCAAGATGCGCGCCGGCTCACGATGAGCGCCCGCATCTATCACTCACACGCCATGCGCATCCCCATCGACAGTCTGATGGTGACAGGATCGATACGAGGCACCGACATGGCCGTGGACACCCTCATCTTCGAAAACCCATCGGCACACCTGGCGGGCAAAGGCACCTTTAACGCTTCGCGACAACTGCAGGCCCGGGTCACCGGAACGATTGACGACACCCGGGCCTTTGATAGCTATTTTAGTCAGCCGGCAACCTGGCGCCGAATGACCTTTGCCCTATCGGCTAACGGCTCCCTCGACTCACTGGCCGCCACGCTGAGTACCCAACTGGATGACGTGCGCCTCGACACCACCTTGCAGGCACAAAGCATTGCCCTGACGGCCGAAGGCCGGATGCACGACACCACCCTCTCCGCCCGGGCGCAACTGAGGGTCACCAACAGCCGCGCGGGAAGTCTGCACGTCGATTCGCTCACCCTGGCAGCCCACCTGCAACATCAACGCATTGAAGGCGACCTCGCGGCCTGGTTTCCCGGGGCGATGTCCCTCAGAGCAGTTGCCCACGCCACGCCCGACAGCCTCACGACCACCACCGTAGAAACGCTGAGCCTGCAAACCCCCCAAACCCATCTGCATATGGCCAACGGCCCGGCCACCATCGACATAGGCCACGGCGCCATCACCACCAACACCATCCGCATAGTTGACGACCACGCCCCGGCTTTCGCCATGACCCTGCAAGGCCATTACGCCCGCGACAGCATGGGGGCAGACATTGACGTGTCGAACCTGGCCTTGCCGCTGCTACACCATTTGGGCATCGCCCCCGTGAACATGCAGGGAACCGCCCGCTTCACGGCCAACGTAAACGGCACACCCGCCATGCCCGAGATGACGGTGCACACACAACTGGATTCGCTAAAGGTCAACGGGCTCAGCGTGTCGCGCCTGACCACCAATGCCGGGTATCGCAACCACGAGGCAAACGTGCGCACGGCCATCTACACCCCCCTCAACGACTCGCTCACCCTCACCGCCACGCTGCCCATGACCGTGGCGCTGGACAGCAGCGGCATCGTCATGCCCCAAACCTTCACGGCCGGCATCCGCGCCGAGGGCTTGCGGCTGAGCCCCTTTTATCGGCCCATGCCCCCCAATGCCGCCGCCACCATCGACATGAACGCCCACGGCCTCCTCACCGATCCCGTGGTGAACGGAAACATCCGACTGCACAACGGCGAGTTTGCCATCCCACAATGGGGCATCCGCCTCAACGATGCCTTACTGGTGATGCAGGTGAACGACAAAACCATCACTCTCGACTCGCTCTACACCCGCAACGGACGCGGCTATTTGCTGGCACAGGGAACGCTGCACATCGACTCCACCTGGCTGTCGCCACAGCCCGCCGTGGCCGACTTACGGCTACGGGCCGACAACTTTCAGGCGCTCAGGCACCGCGATTTTGACCTGTTGATGGATGCCGATTTGTTTGTAAAAACCAACCATCAACAGTCCACCTTTGGGGGCGACATCACAATTCCCCAGTCGAGCTTTAATTTAGATGCCATATTGGGGCTGGCACAGGAACACCAGCGCGTTGACGAGCCCCTGCTGGTAACCGCCCTCAAAGACACGTCGCGACAGGTGGTGATGACCGACACACTCACGATGGAGACCGACAGCATAATGGTGAGTCCCCTGATGGAACGTCTCACCGGCAGCTTGCGCGTGAACATTCCGCGCAACACCTGGATACGCTCCGACGAGATGCAGATGGAGCTGTACGGCAACCTGGACGTGGTGAAGAACGGGCCCGACTTTGAACTGTTTGGCACCTTGGGCGTGCATCGGGGTTTTTACACGCTGTACGGCAAGCGCTTTGTGGTGGATGAGGGCGAGCTCACCTTTTCGGGCGGCAAGGAGATGAACCCCGGCATCGGGCTCACGGCACATTACATTTTTCGCGACAGCGAAAAAAAGAAGCGACAGCTCAACTTCAGCATCGAGGGGAGCGCGCAAGAACCCCAGCTGGCCTTTACCATCGACGGGAGTGCCATTCCCGAGTCGGATGCGGTGGCCTACCTGCTGTTTGGACGCCCCTTTGACGAGCTGGCCTATGGCAACCGCGAAACCACCACCACGGGCGACCTCTCGACCCGCGCCCTGGGCAGCCTGGTGGCCTCGCAACTGAGCAAGACGTTGGGCCACACCCTGCAGCTCGACATGATAGAGATTGACGCGGGCGACAACTGGCAAAACACCACCTTTATGGTGGGCAAATACATTACCAACAACCTGTTTGTAACCTACCGCAAGGACTTTGGCAGCACCGACCAGCAAACGGCCACGCCCGACATCATCACCCTGGAGTACGAAATAGGTCGTCGGCTGTCGCTGCGACTGGTGCAGGGCGACGAAAAATCGACCGGCGCCGATGTGATTCTCAAGTTTGAGTCGAAGAAATAAGCGGTGAAGATGAAAGAGATGAATAAGAATAGACGCGAAGGGGCTGAGTTACGCTGAGGTTTCTTCTCCTCACCGGCTCTCATCTTATCTCACTGTAACTCAGTGTCAGTTCTTCGTTGGTGACACAGAGTCAGAATAAACGCAAAGGCGCGAAGGCGCTGAGTTATTTTGTAACGCCTTGCGTTTAAATAACAAAGCAGATAACTCAAAGAGTTATATAGTAGTAACACAGAGTTAAATGACCTGCCGAAGTATTCTCCCCCACCCGCCACGTCGCATCTTTTTAGCAGGACATCGAACTAAAAACTGACAACGCCGCACTTTTTTGAGAGGACATCGGATTAAAAAACGTCACCATCGCATTTTTTAAACAGGACGTCGGATTAAAAACTGAGGACACCGCATTTTTCAGACAGGATATCGGATTAAAAAATGTCATCATCGCATCTTTTAAACAGGACATCGGATTAAAAACTGAGGACACCGCATTTTTTAGACAGGATATCGGATTTAAAAATGTCATCATCGCATCTTTTTGATAGGACATCCTACCCAAAACTGACAACGTCCTACCAAAAACCGACAACATCCCACCCAAAACTGACAACGTCGCATCTTTTTGATAGGACATCCTACCCAAAACTGACAACATCCTACCAAAAACTGACAACGTCCTACCCAAAACTGACAACGTGGCATCTTTTTGATAGGACATCCTACCCAGAACTGACAACGTCCTACCCAAAACTGACAACGTGGCATCTTTCAGATAGGACATCGGGCCAAAAACTGACAACGACCTCGCTTTTAGGGAGGATGCCCCACCAAAAACCGACAAGGGGGAAGGTGTCCCGGGCATCAAAAACAAAAAAACGGCGCCATTGCCTTGTTAACAGTCACCGTGCAGTCCAAAAACTTAACGATATTTGCATCACACGAAACAAAAGCCCATGAACACCACACAAATTCGACAGGCCCAACCCACACTGCACCAACACCTGGCCGGGAAACGCATTAAAGACGCCCTCGACTTTTTAGAGCCGCTGGTGCGAGCCACCCAACGGGGCGACCTCATCGATGCCCGTTACAACCTGGAGCTATCCTACAAAAGCATTCTGAAATATACCACCGAGGGCATCAACGACCCCGAACGACAAAAGATTTACAACCACCTGCTCATCAGCATCTATCAGCTCACCGATGCGGTGATGGAACGGCTGGGTTTCATTCACTTGCCCGACATGGCTTACGAGCTGATGCGCCAACGTGTCAACCAACCGCAACCCACCATCGACGAGCAAATGGAGGCACTGCTGCACGAATACGAAACGGCCAAGCTCAAATCGTCGGCCATGCCTGAGATTGTGCTCACGCAGGAATTTACCCGAACCGAAGAGAGCCTGTTTGTTTCGGCCTGGATTGAGGGCGACAGCCAATCCGACGCCCTGCGCCGCCTGTTCGACAACGAGGAGGTGCCCTGGCACTCACAGGCCCTGGTGGTGAGCGCCCTGTTTCTGTTGTTGATGCGCAAATGGGATTTGCCCCTGATGCTGCTGCTGCTCGACCTCACGCACCACCCCCGCCACCAGGTGCAGATGCGAGCCCTTACCGCCGTCATTCCGGTGCTGCAAAAGTACGACCGGCGCCTGTGGCTCTTCCCCGAAATCACCGACCGGCTGCATGCCATCAGTCACGATACTGTGCTCAGCAGCCACATTCAAACCCTGTTCATCCAGCTCATTCGCACCCGCGAAACCGAAAAAATATCGACCAAGCTGCGCGACGAAATCCTGCCCGAAGTCATCAAGGTGCACCCCATCCTCAAGGAGAAACTGGATCTCGACAACCTGGCTCCCGACTCGGGCGACGACAAGAATCCCGAGTGGGAAGAGGTGTTTGCCGGCTCGCCCGGTTTGCTCGAAAAGCTGGAGGAGATCACCAAATGGCAAATGGAAGGCGCCGACGTGTTTCTCACCACCTTTCAAATGCTCAAGCATTTCCCGTTTTTCAACCGCGTGTCGAACTGGTTCATCCCCTTTGTGCCCACCCATCCGGTGGTGACCGAAGCGCTCAACGACAGCGGCCCGGCGCTGCGCCACTCGGGCCTGCTCGATCACATTGCCCACGCGGGCGCCTTGTGCAACAGCGACAAATACTCGCTCATGCTGGGCATCCCCCTCATGCCCACCGCCCAGCGCGACATGATGGGGCAGTTCTTTGGCAACGAACTCAAGCAGATGGACGAAATTCACCAGGACGAGCTGCTCATCAACCCCGCCAAACGCGACCTGGCCGTTTCCAACCAGTACATTCAGGATTTGTACCGATTTTTCCGCATCTATCCCAACCGCCATCAGTTCGAAGATGTGTTTGCCGGCAAGATGGATTACTACAAAAACGACTTTTTCAAACACCTGTTTCACGACCTGGCCCCCCTGGAGCAAATGGGTGAGTTCCTCTTTAACAAGGGTTATTACCCTGAAGCCCTCGAAATATTCATCCTGCTGAGCGACGCCACCCCCGACCACGTGGGCTACACGCAAAAAATGGCTTATGCCCGCCTGCAGCTCAAACAGTATCCTCAAGCCCTGCAACATTTCCTCAAAGCCGATCTGCTGCAACCCGACAAAGCCTGGACGCTCAAAAAAATCGCCCTCTGCTACAAGCATCTGCAACAACCGGCCAAAGCCCTCGACTATTACCAAAGGGCAGCCCAGCTCACCCCCGACAGCCTCCCCACGCAAGCGGCCATTGGGCACTGCCTGCTCGAACTGGGCAATCACGAAGAGGCGCTTCGACACTATTTTAAAGTCGAGTACCTCGCCCCGGCCAACACCCGGGTGTGGCGTCCCATTGCCTGGTGCTCACTGGTGACGGGCAAACTCGATCAGGCCGAGAAATACTGCAAAAAACTCATCGACACCGAAAAAAATGCCCACGACTGGATCAACCTGGGGCACGTGCACTTGTGCAGGGGCGATAAAAAGGAAGCCCTGGCCTGCTACCGCCAAAGCATCCTCAACGGGCACACCATCGAGGCGTTTCTGAAGATTTTTGAGGAAGACATTAAGCAACTCGCCCTCAACGGCATTCCGACGGACGACCTCCCCATTTTACTGGATCAATTGCGGTACTCCATTTAAACGAGAATGATAACGGATGGACGCGGGGTGTCTTCCGCCCCCATAGGGGCGGGACTAGGCTCGCAGCAGAAATCGTTCTACCGATGTTGCGCACCTACGGCGCGATGGTGAATTCAGGTGTGCGAGCACACGGTCATCGCTGATTGAAAATCACCAAAAACAATCTTCCCCACCCCAAAACCTTTCATAACCGCCACAACATCGTTTTAAATCATGAGCAAACGAAAAATCACCTGCGAAATATACAGCTACGGGGTTTACGACAAATGGAACCGGCAGAGCAAGGCCATCCCCAAGCTGATGGACATCACCACGCGCATCCCCATTGTTCCGGAAACGGAATTCGGGTACGTGCTGAAAATTAAAGGTGCCAAAGGAAAAGTGCTGGAATTTATCATGGATCATCCGCCCATGACCGACGAAAATGGAAAAAGCATGCCCCCCTTTGAAGGAACCTGCTTTGTGGACTCAAACGACTTTGAATTCTTTTTGGGAGATACGGTATGGGAACCCTACGAACAAATGGCAGGCACGTGGCACCTGACAACCCTGCTGGACGGAAAAATCATTGCCGAAAAAAAACTGACGCTCGTCACCACGTCAAACGATGAAGGCAATGGCTCAATTAAAAACGAATGAAATCAGGAAAAAAGTAAATCCCAACAACAAAATCACCAAAAACACTTCAATAACGAAATACATGAAGATTTTACGCTTCAATTTCACTGTGATATCCTGAACATTTTCCCGTTCCATAGTCGCTTGTTTCTTAAAAAAATTGAGTCCCATTTGTATTTTTTGCAAAAGTACGAGTTGACAATATGCCCACAAATACACTTAACAGTTTTTAACCCCCGATTAACGATAATTACCCAATTTTCAACCATTTTTCCCCTTATGGGCAGGTCGATGCCACTGCCTGTCAAAACAAAATCGCCCGTTGTGACACAAAAATCACAACGGGCGATGACATTTTACCCCATGGGGTTAGACATTAAAGCGGAAGTGCATGATGTCGCCATCGCTCACCACATATTCTTTTCCTTCCACGCGCATGCGACCGGCCTCTTTACAAGCCTGTTCGGAGCCATACTTCACAAAGTCGTTGTAACTGATGACCTCGGCACGGATAAAGCCCTTTTCAAAGTCGGTGTGAATCACACCGGCAGCCTGTGGCGCCATGGCTCCCTTGGGATAAGTCCAGGCACGCACCTCTTTCACGCCGGCCGTGAAATAGGTCTCGAGGTTGAGCAACTTGTAGGCGGCGCGAATGAGCTGAGCCACGCCCGACTCCTTCAGTCCCAAATCTTCCAGAAACATCTGGCGCTCCTCGTAGGTTTCCAGCTCGGCAATCTCCGACTCGGTTTTGGCGGCAATCACCAGCACCTCGGCGTTCTCGTCCTTCACGGCCTCGCGTACCATATCGACATATTTATTGCCGGTTGCCACCGATTTCTCATCAACATTGCACACGTACATCATCGGCTTATTGGTGAGCAGAAACAGCTCGCGTGAAATCTTCTCCTCCGACTCGGCCACCTCAACCGTACGCGCCGACATGCCGCTTTCGAGCGCTGCCTTATAACGCAGCAACAAATCGTACAGTCTTTTCGCATCGGCATCTTTGCCTGTTTTGGCCTGTTTTTCGGTGCGGGCAATGCGAGCATCCACTGTCTCCAAATCCTTGATTTGAAGCTCCACGTCAATCACTTCCTTATCGCGAATGGGGTTCACCGAACCATCCACGTGTGTGATGTTGTCGTCGTCGAAGCAGCGCAACACATGAATGATGGCATCCGTTTCGCGAATGTTGGCCAGGAACTTATTGCCCAAGCCTTCGCCCTTGCTGGCTCCCTTCACCAGGCCGGCAATATCGACAATCTCGACAGTGGTGGGCTGCACGCGCTGAGGTTTCACCAAACGCTCCAGCTCGATGAGGCGGTCATCGGGAACGGTAATCACCCCCACGTTGGGTTCGATGGTACAAAAAGGAAAATTGGCCGATTGCGCCCGGGCGTTCGACAAACAATTAAACAACGTTGACTTGCCCACGTTTGGCAGTCCTACAATTCCACACTGTAAAGCCATGTTCGATAAATATTTCTACAATAAAAAAATCAAATACATCAAAAAAAGGGGGGATCCCCAAAACAAAAGAGAGGCTAACCGGCATCATCGCCTGTTAGCCCTCGGTACGGAAGCGGCATTGAACCGCCTTATTTCTTCACCACCTGAATGCCCAGCTCGGCCAACTGTGCCACGCTGATTTCCGATGGCGTGTCAATCATCATGTCACGTCCGGCATTGTTCTTGGGGAAGGCGATGACGTCGCGGATGGAGTCGCTGCCCGTGAAGAGCGACACCCAACGATCGAAACCAAAAGCCACCCCACCGTGCGGAGGCGCACCATATTTAAAGGCATTCATCAGGAAGCCAAACTGGTGCTCGGCCTCTTCGTGGGTGAATCCCAAAATTTCGAACATCTTTTGCTGCAACTCATCGTTGTGAATGCGGATGGATCCCCCGCCAATCTCCACCCCGTTGATGACCAAGTCGTAGGCATTGGCACGCACGGCACCGGGATTGGTCTTGATGAGTTCAAAATCCTCTTTTTTGGGCGATGTAAAGGGGTGGTGCATGGCGTAAAAACGCTGCGAGTCGTCGTCCCACTCCAACAGGGGAAAATCGACCACCCAAAGCGGGGCAAACACCTCTTTGTTGCGCAACCCCAGGCGCGAGCCCATCTCGAGGCGCAATTCGCACAACGCCGACAGGGTTTTCTTTTGAGGCCCGGCCAATATCAAAATCAAATCGCCCGGCTTGGCACCAAAACACTCGGCCATGGTTTTGAGCTGCAATTCGTCAAAAAACTTGTCGATGGACGACTTCAAGGTTCCGTCAGCATTGTAACGCACGTACACCAATCCGGTGGCACCAATTTGGGGACGCTTCACAAAATCGGTCAACTGATCCAATTCCTTACGGGTGTATTCGGCACAATTTTCGGCACAGATACCACCCACGTAGGCCGCATCGTCAAACACTTTAAAGCCCTTGCCTTTCACCACATCATTGAGTTCAACAAACTTCATCCCGAAACGCAAATCGGGTTTGTCGCTGCCATAATATTTCATGGCATCGGCATAAGGCAGACGCAAAAAGTCCTCCTTCAGCTCCACACCTTTAATGGTGCGAAACAGGTGCTTGGTCATGCCCTCAAAAGTGCGTAGGATGTCCTCCTGCTCCACAAACGACATCTCACAGTCGATTTGTGAAAACTCGGGCTGACGATCGGCACGCAAGTCCTCGTCGCGAAAACACTTCACGATTTGGAAATATTTATCAAACCCGGCCACCATCAGCAACTGCTTGTAGACCTGAGGCGACTGTGGGAGGGCGTAAAACTGGCCATCGTTCATGCGCGAAGGCACCACAAAATCGCGTGCCCCCTCGGGCGTGGATTTAATGAGCACGGGCGTTTCCACTTCAATAAACCCTTGCTCATCCATATATTTGCGCACCTCCATGGCCATTTTGTGACGCAACATCAGGTTGTCGCGCACAGTGCGGCGACGCAAGTCGAGGTAACGATATTTCATGCGTAACTCCTCCCCCCCATCGGTATCGTCTTCGATGGTAAAAGGAGGCAAATCGGACACATTGAGCACCACAAGCTTTTCAACCAACAATTCAATATCGCCTGTGGCGATTTTGCTGTTTTTGTTGCTCCGCTCGGCCACCACGCCAGTCACCTGCAGCACGTATTCACGTCCAAGTTCGCGCGCCTGTCCGCACAGGGGCTCATTGGTTTCCATGTTGAAAACCAACTGGGTGATCCCGTACCGGTCACGCAAATCGACAAAGGTCATGCCCCCCAAATTGCGGATGCGCTGTACCCAGCCGCTGAGTGTCACTTGCTTGTTTACATCTTCGATCCGGAGATCGCCACAGGTGTGTGTCCTATACATATCTTTTTGTGATTTTTTTATTAACGGAAAAAAGTGCGTCAAAATTATCACATTTCAATGAATAACAAACCATTCCCGCCCCGATAATATGGGAAGAATAAAAGCAGGAACGCCGGCGCCTGATATTCCCGGAATGCGTTAATTTTGTGTGGCCGAAATTAGTAAGAAAAGATGAATTGCGGCATGCCTGTGAATGATTAAACCAAGCGACCATGATAGGGAAAATTGATTTTTCAGACCAATATTTCATGCAAATGGCCTTTAAAGAGGCGCAATATGCCTATCAAAAGGATGAAATTCCCGTTGGAGCCGTCATTGTGGCCGGCAAACAAGTGATTGCCAAGGCGCACAATCTCACCGAAACGCTCAACGATGTGACAGCTCATGCCGAGATGCTGGCCATTACCGCCGCCACCCAAACCCTGGGCGGAAAATACCTGAACGACTGCACGCTTTACGTCACCCTGGAACCCTGCCCCATGTGTGCCGGCGCTTTGGCCTGGTCGCAAATTTCGCGCATTGTGTATGCGGCCACCGACGAGAAACGCGGATGTATGCGCCACAGCCCGTCGCTGCTGCATCCCCGCACCGAAGTGTGCCAGGGGCCACTACAAACAGAAGCGACACAATTGATCAAGGATTTTTTTGCGAGAAAACGGTAAAGCCCCTCCCGGCCTCCCCAAAGGGGAGGTCTAAGAAAACCACATTATTCATCTGATACAGACACAAACTCTGCCATCAATCTTCGCGACCGGCCATGGGTTTTAATCCCATCAGTAAAATGTCATCCACCTGCTCGTAGGTCGCGCCCATCATCCATTCCTCCATTTTTTGGTGCAAAATGGCCTTTTGATCCTCAAAGGGCAGCTTGTGAATGTTGAGCAACAAGTGTCGGAAACGACGATACTTAAATTTCTTGCCTTCAGGCCCGCCAAACTGATCGGCATAGCCATCGGAGAACATATATAAGATGTCGTTCTCGGCCAGTTCAATTTCTTTGGGGATGAAACAATCGCCCCGGCACTCGCTGCCGATGGCCGAACGAGCCCCGTCGTAGGTGGCAATTTCGTTATCGCTCACCACATATAACGAGTGGTTGGCTCCGGCAAAACGCACCACTTTTTGGTCGTAATCGATCACGCACAACCCCATGTCCATGCCATCATTCACCTCGCCATGACGGGGGTCGTATAAGTAGGTCTCCTTTTTAAATGTATCGCGCAACATGGTATTGACCGACATGAGTATTTCGCCCGGATCATCCAAGCCCTGCACCTCAATGACATTTTTGAGCAAATCGTAACCGATGATCGACATAAAGGCACCCGGAACACCATGACCGGTACAATCGACCGCCCCCACAAACAAGAGATTCCCGCGACGGAAAAAATAGTAAAAGTCGCCACTCACAATATCCTTGGGGCGGAAATACACAAACGATTCGGGCACCAATTGCTTGATAATATCATCCGATGGCAACATGGCTTCCTGAATGCGTTTGGCGTAATTGATACTATCGGTCAGGCTTCGATTAATTCTCGACAACACCTCCTTTTGCGCCTCTATCTTCTGGCTGTCAACGTTCTTCACCCGCATGTCGTGATAAGCCTTGCGATAATAACGCACGTTGAACTGAATGATGCTGTAAAGCAAAAACGCCAGCAACACAACGTAAAACGCGATGGCGTACCCGGTTTGCCACAAAGGGGGATTCACGATGATGTACAACTCGGTGGGCTGCTCGTTCCACACGGCATCACTGTTCGATCCCAAAATTTTGAGTTTGTAGTCGCCGGCCGGCAAATTCGAATAAGCCACATAATTCTGCTCAGTCACAGGCTGCCAGGTTTCATCGTATCCCTCCAAATAAACCTTATAATGGTTTTTATGGGGGATAGAAAAATCGAGGGTACTGTAATCGATGCGCAAAGTCGCGCCTTTTTGGTACTTGAGGTCGATGATACCCGCTTCGCCCGGCCATTGCCGTTTCACCACGCCTTGATGGATGAGCTTTACCGATGACACGGACACCACCGGCACAAACTGATTGACACGAATGGACTCAGGCGCAAAATAAGTCAACCCCTCGCTTCCCCCGAAATAGAGGCGCCCCGACTGATCCTTAAACACCGACCCGGCATTGAACGAAGGGCCGGAAAGCCCGTCGGTTACAAAAAAATTGGAGACATGGCCCTGGGGCGTGATCATGGAAATACCCTGATTGGTTCCCACCCACACCCGTTTTTTCCGATCCTCAACCACACTATTAATCACATCATTCAGCAACCCGTTGGCCACCGAATAAATAGAAGTCTCACCGGTCGCTTTCCGATAACAAGTCAGTCCGCTGCGTGTCCCAATCCATATCTCACCGCCCTCGCCTTCGGCCAGCGACAACACGTAGTCGTTGCTGAGAATCTTCTCGCCGACATCAGAATTGCGAAGTGCCCAAAACTGATCCTTAGACGTTTTATACACCGACACGCCCTTTCGGGTGCCAATCCACAGCCACCCTTCGCGGTCAATCATCAACGCGTTAATCTCATCGTCGATCAACGAAGCCGCCTGTCCCGGCTCGGTAAAAAAGCTCTCGAGCGTTGTTCCCGAGTAACGATAGAGCCCAAAACGGGTTCCAAACCAGATGTTCCCTATTTCATCTTCCACAATGGCTCGCACCTGATTGTCGCGCAACAACCGGGCATACTTCATATCACCGGCATAATCAAACTCCTCAATGTCGTCCAAATAAGGATCGTAACGGTAAATTCCCCCCGACACCCCAATCCACACATACCCCCTGCTATCGCGAAAAATAGCAAAAACCACGTCGCGGCCTGACTTAAAGCGTTCGGGATCTAAGGCATAATGGGTCACCTTTTCAGTGATTTTATCAATCACATACAAACCTTTACCATCGGTGCCTAACCACATTTTGTCCTTCTCATCCACCATAATAGAGGTGAAATTGTAGGACTCCAGGTGGGTAATAATCGGGTCGCGCGGCGTGAGGGAGCTGAACTTTCGCGGCTTACGATCGAACTTAAACACGCCGTTTTTTCGGGTGCCAACCCAAATGATGCCGTAGCGGTCTTCTAACAACGAGGTGACTTCGTCATTCACCTCATCGCCATTGTAATAAAGCCGGATGGCCGGGCGGTAACTTTTCAAATCGCTATCGAGCAATGCCACGCCCTTTCCGGTGGCCAGCCAGATTTGCTTATCGGAGGTTTGCAAAAACGCGTTTACCCGTTCAGAATGACGATCGGGTAAAAAGGCCGGCACCCGTTGCGAGACACCGGTATGGCAATGAAACAACATCGCCCCGGAAGAGGTTCCCACCATCATCCGATCATTATCGATCCACATCAAATCGTTCACCGTGCTCCCCCCATCCTGACGGTTGCCCACCACGTTGGCAAAACGCTTAAAAGTACGCCCGGCAATCTCAAAGCGATTGAGACCATCCTTGGTGCCCACCCAAATGGAGGCAGAATCTCTCCCCGCCAACAACGGATATCGCACAGCCCGCGAATTATTAAACACATTATTATAATGCCCGAAAGCAGCCACCTTTTGACTCACGGTTTCGACACGAAGAAGATGCGAGGGAGTTTTGACCCACAATTCAGTGCCGCCCAGACGCAGCAGTCCGCTGATTTCGGTCAAATCAGCCGCACTCACATCGGGCGTAAACAAGAGAGGACGCCAAAGCGAAAAGCAATGATCGCGACGATGCCAAAGATTCAGCCCGCCATTGCGCGTTCCCACCCACAAATCGCCATTGTCGGCTTCCTGAATGGCCGTAATGAAATTATCGGTAATGGACAACGAATCGATGGGATTGTGCCGAAACACCTCCATCTGGTAACCGTCATAACGGTTCAGGCCATCTTCCGTTCCAATCCATAAATAGCCCCGACTGTCCTGAAACAACGTGGTAATTTTATTGCTTGATAACCCCTGATCGATGGTCAGGGGCATATCGGCATGAGGCAATGATTGAGCCCCCATCCCCCCGCCACTCGACAACATCAAGAGCATCCAACTAATAATCAATCGAAAGTGTAGATTTTTTCTCATACTATTAACCAAAGAGGAACCCAAGTTACAAAATTTCGTGCGACGATATTCCTTCACGAGACAGAATTGATGAAATGATGACATCGGCACAAAAAAAAGCCCGATGGCAACCACCGGACTTTTTGCAAAATATAGAAACAATGACAAGTTACACGTTAATCATCATGGGCATGAGCAACATCAAAACCTCTTCGTTTTCGCGGCTTTCGAGGGGCACGAACAAACCGGCACGCGAGGGATCGGACAACTGAAACACCACATCGGTGGTTGAGAGGTTGTCGATGATTTCGGCCAGGAAGTTTGAGCGGAAACCAATTTCCATTTCTTTGCCTTCGTATTGACAACCCACTTTTTCGTAAGCCGAAATGGAGAAATCGAGATCCTGAGCCGACACAGTCATCTCGTCGGGCGCCAACATCAATTTCACCAGGTTGGTCGACTGGCTCGAGAAAAGCGACACACGCCCCAGGGTATTGTAAAACTCAACCCGATCGACCGTCACCTGATAAGGACTATCCTGAGGGATGACCGCATTGTAGCTGGGATAATTGCCCTCAACCAGGCGGCAAATGAGCTTATAATTGGGCAGCGTAAAATATGCATTCTTCTTATCGAACTGAATAAACACATCCCCCTCTTCGCGAGCGAGAACGTTTTTGAGGAGTCCGGCAGGTTTTTGAGGCAAAATAAAGGCCCCCTCAAAACCGGCACTGACATCCTTGCGACGGTAACGCACCAATTTATGAGAATCGGAAGCCACAAACGTCAATCCGGCATCATTAATTTCCATTAAAATGCCATTCATCACCGGGCGCAAATCGTCGTTGGCCGTGGCAAAAATGGTTTTGACAATCCCGGTATTGAGCAATTCCACGGGCACTTGCAGCGACTGCACATCATTGCCTTCCAAAGCAGGGGGCTGAGGGAAATCGGCGCCATCCTGCCCCACCACGCTGAACTTTCCTTTTTCGGTCACAATGTTGACGGCAAAAGTGGTCATGTCGATGTCGAAGTTCAAGGGTTGCTCCGAGAACTTTTTGAGCGCTTCTAACAAAATTTTTGATGGCATGGCAATCACCCCGTTGCCGTCGGCCGACGACAGGTCGAGCGAAGTTACCATGGTCACTTCCTGATCGGAAGCCGTGAGCGTAAGTTTGCTATCCTGGAGGTCGAACAAAAAGTGATCAAGGATAGGAATATTGCTTTTATTGCTGATGACCCGGCTTATGGCTTGCAGGTGCGACAACAGCTCGGAACTGGATACAACAAATTTCATTTCTCGTACATTTTAATTTGGAAGCCAAAATTAGAAAAATTTCACCCCTCGTGACCATTATTTTACAAAGAGTTATCAGAGGTTATGAACAGGGGTGTTGATAACTACTGAGTAGATGGTGTTAACCGAATTGGTTTGGATCTCGCGACAGCGTCGCAAGCGTGAATTGAACTTAATTTGGACCTCGCGACTGAGTCGCAAGGATCAAACAAAAAACAACGGGTTAAGACGCCGGGTAAAGACGCCCAAATTGGGCGTCTCCACAACCACCATCACCTTCTCCTCCTCCACATCATCTCCCATACTTTCGTCTGCGCAGCCACACAAAGCCCACCCCTGCCAACACCACCAGCACCACGGGTAAGGCCACGTTTAACATCTTCCAAAAGGTGGCCTCACGCCCCAGCCGCTCCTTATCGAGCAACCGCAGGGCATAACTACGCGACCGCAAGGCCATCCAGCCATCATCGTCGGCCAGGTAATTGACGGCATTCACCACAAATTGCTTGTTACCGAAGGTCTGCCCCGAGAGTTCATCAAACCCCAGTGGCACAATTTGCGGATTGGTGTAACGGTAGCGCACGGCATTTTTGGCCACATCGCCATCGGCCACCACCACCATGCGCGTGGGCACACTTTGGTCGAGCCGCGTGATGTTGGATTGGCGCAGGCCGGCGGGCACGGGTCGATGGGCATACAACGAGGGGAACACACCCTCCTGCGCATAAGCCACCGGCACCAACGACCGCTGAAACTGCTCGCGCACGGGCTGCTCGTTGACCATGGCCAGCGACACAAACACGGGCACGGGGGTCACCTTGGTAAACCGCGAGGTGTGCAACAGCAGGTGCCGTTTCACCTTCAAATCCTCGCCCACGGTGTCGATGGTGCTCACAAACTCGCCTTTGACGGCATTGATGTTTCGGCTCACGGGATGCGCATTCACGGGCTGCAACAACGGATTGAAGAGCCAGGGCACGGGCACAAACTTGGGCTGCGTGCCGGGTACCGAGGCGTTGATGGGAATCATGGCCGACTGGATGTCCTCAATGAGGTCGTGATTGATGCGGATGCCGTATTTAAACAACATGTCGTTCAGGTTCACGTCGCTGTAAATGCCCACCGTTTGGGTGATGCGCGTGAGGCTGTCGAGGGTGACATTGACAGCATCGACCATCCACAACACCCGCCCGCCGCGCATCAGGTATTGATCGAGCGCATACTTGTCTTTTTCGGGGAAAGGCTGCTGAGGCTTTGCCACAATAATGACTTTATAGGGGTCGAGAATGGCCGGGTCGTCGCCAATTCGGCCACGGTCGACCTGATAAAACTCAGACAACTGGCGGGTCACGTCCATCACATCCAGCTCATCGAGCTCGCCGTGCCCCTCGAGAAAGGCGATGCGGGGCTTTTCGCTCTGAAGCAGTTTGCGCATGGCATCGGTGAGTTTATACTCGAGTTCCTCCTGCGACTTGTTGAGGTTTTCGGCCCCCGACAAACCGGGAATGTTGCTCAGCAGATCCACCGCCACAGCATCTTTGTTGTGATGAATGATGGCATAAGGGAACATGGTGACGGTGGTGTTGCGCCCATCTTCAGCCGCCTCGTACACGGGCACGGGCTGGCATCCAAAGGCCTGAAGACGCTCAAAGAGTTTCTTTTTTTCGTCGTTGCTCCCCTCGTTGGGGTTGATGAAGGCGTATCGCACCCGAAGGCCGGCAAACACTTTCATCTCGTCGAGCATCTCGCGCACCGAAGCGGCCAGCTTGCGAAACCCCGGGTTCAAATCGCCTTCGAGAAACACATCGACCGTCATTGAGGCGTCCATGCTTTGCAGAAATTGCCGGGTATTGTCCGACAAGGTGTAGCGTTTCTCGGCTGTGAGGTCGATGCGGTAAAACCACGTTGAAGCCAAATGATTGACCAACACCACAGCGCCTAAAATCAACACCAAACCAAGAATATCTTTTTTAATTTTTTTCATAAACAATCAATCTTGTTTGCAGATGGAAGTATCAATGTCATTAAGTTAAGAGAAGAAGACGTAAGACAAGGAGACAGATGATGAGATGAGAAAAGATGTTTAGATCTCTCTGCTTTTGTATCTTCAGTCTCATCTATCTCTCTTTAGTCTCATCATCTTTTTATCTCTTCAGTAAGTCACTTCCATTTGCGACTACCGATGACCACGCGGGTGCCCCACACGAAAAGCACGATGACACTCAAAAAATAAATCACATCGCGCGAATCGACCACCCCGCGGCTCACCGATTTATAATGGTCGTTGATGCCCCAAAAAGTCAACGATTCGCCAATGGATTTGAGCACCGGCATCTCCGACAGGGCTTCGAAACCGTAATAAAACACGAAACATAGCACCACCGACACCACAAAGGCCACAATTTGGTTATCGGTCAACGCCGAGGCAAACACCCCGATGCTCACATACACCGCCGCCAAAAAAAACAGCCCGATGTACGACCCCCAGGTGGCACCCATATCGATGCTGCCCACCGGGTTCCCCAATTGATAAACCGACCAAAAATACAGCAAGGTGGGCAACAAGCTGATGCTCACCAATGCCACCCCGGCCAAATATTTGGCCATCACAATCTGTAGTTCGCTCACGGGACGTGTGAGCAGCAACTCCAGAGTGCCGCCTTTCCGCTCCTCGGCAAATAAACGCATGGTGACGGCCGGCACCAGAAACAGATAAATCCACGGCGCCAGATAAAACAGAGAGTCGAGCGTGGCATAGCCGCCAAACAACACATTTAAATCGCCCGGCAAAACCCATAAAAAAAGTCCCGTCATCAACAAAAACACGCTCACCACCAGATATCCGGTGAGTGAACTGAAAAACATCGATATTTCCTTTTTAAAGAGTGCTAACATGATTGTTCAAAATTTCGTTTGGTCAGTTTTATTCGGACTTTGGGGATTCATAATCAACTCACTTTCGGCCTTCCGATTCCGTCCATGAGTTCAAATATTTCACCATCAACCGGGCCGTGCGGTCGCTCGACCCCGGGCCGCCCATCAAACGCTGCAACTCGCCACAACTCTCAACCTGCTGCTGATGATAAGCGTCATCGTTGAGCAAACGATGCAGCTCCAGCGCCAGGGTCGATTCGTTCAACTGCTTTTGAATCAGTTCGACCACCGCGGCACGGTTCAACACCAAATTCACCAACGATACGTAAGGAATTTTCAGCACCAACGGCCTGAGCCAATCCACCAAAAACCCGCCCCCCATGCGATAACAAACCACCTGAGGGCATCCCAACAAGGCCGTCTCGAGCGTGGCCGTGCCCGAGGCCACCATCGACGCCCGGGCATGCTGCACAATTTGATAGGTCTCACCAAAAAGCACCTTCACATCTAACCCGGCAATGTAGGGCTCATAATCAGTCTGCGTAAACGACGGGGCACCGGCAATCACAAACTGATACTGCGGAAACAGCGGCACCATCTTGAGCATGGTGGTGAGCAACAACTTTAACTCCTGCCGACGGCTTCCGGCCAACAACCCCACAATGGGACGCCCGTCGAGGCCGGTACGGGCGGTGAAAGCCTCAAACGATTCCTCTTTGTGATGACGGTTGTCGATGGCATCCAACACCGGATTGCCGGTGTAATCGACCGTCATGCCATACCCCTTATAAAAGTCAGTCTCGAAAGGCAAAATGGTGAATAACTTATCGACAAAAGCCTTTACTTTTTTGACCCGACTGCGGTTCCAGGCCCAGATTTTTGGGGTGATGTAATAAAACACCTTCATGCCATGGTTGTGCGCAAACTCGGCCATGCGAAGGTTAAAACCGGGATAATCGACCAAAATAACCACATCGGGCTGCCAAGCCAACAAATCATGCTCACACAACTTGAAATTGCGCTGAATGGTGCGCAAATTGGCCAATACTTCAAACACCCCCATAAAGGCGAGGTCGCGATAATGTTTCACCAGGGTTCCCCCCTGCTGCTGCATCAAATCGCCACCCCAAAAACGAAATTCAGCCGCGGTGTCTTCGGCTTTCAAAGCCTTCATTAAATTGGAGCCGTGCAAATCGCCCGAAGGTTCGCCCGCTATCAGATAGTATTTCATTTGCTTTGTTACTGATTAGGTAAACACTGTGCCGTAGTGCCTACTTTATAATTCTGTTGAGTTATCTATTTTTCCATTTTAACACAAGGTGCCACAAATCAACTCAGCGCCATTTGCCTCAGCGTTAAAACCTACTCGGTGTTAAAACCAGATTCGTATCAAATTCAAAACGCAAACTTCACCACCAGCACCACCAGCACCCAAAAAAGCGTGGAAGCCACAATGCCGCGTGCAATTTGCAACTTCTCATAAGTCACCAACAGAATGAACACGATTAAACTCGGCAACATACTAATGCTAATGAGCTTGCCCAAGCTTTTCAATACAATCAATCCTTGCAGGAATTCCTTAAAGGGATACTGACCGTGATACTGCTGCTTGTATATTAAATACGACGTAATGACCGGCAGCACAAGGCCAATAATCACCCCAAAGATCAACTTATTACAATTACATTTCATAATGATAAGAATCAAGATGTAAGTATCAAGATGTAAGACTTACTAAACATTCAGCACTTCAACATAAATAATGACGGTACAACCAAATCCCTTTATCACAGCGAGACGGACCACACCGACATAACAAGCATCAAAATAAAACAAAAAACAGATGATGACGAAAAATGGGGTCATTCTCCGTCATCATCTCATCATACCATTATGAATTAAAGAAACTGCTCGCGCAATGCCTCGTTAGACATTGGTGACAATAAAGCAGGTGCGATATCAAAAACCGTTTTGGCACCGTACGATGCTTCATTGGCCAATTTATACGCCGCACGAGCGTATGCCACCAAAACACTGGAGGTAAATTCAGGATTGGAATCCAACTTTAATGAATATTCAATCAACTGCTTGTTTTCTCTGTTTTCGCCGGTGAATCCGCTTCGAATCACAAACCCGCCGTGCGGCATGGTGTTGTGATTTTTCTCAAACTCTTCGTCAGAAATAAAATTGACAAACGTATCGTAATCGGCAAAATAGTTGGGCATATTTTTAATCTCACTTTCGATGCGAGCCAATTCAGCGCCCGGTTGAGCAACCACATAACACACCCGGGTGTGCTTTTGACGGGTGGTCAACTCCGGATTCGAGCCGGTGCGCACCTGCTCCACGGCACTTTCAACCGGAACAGTATATTGCTTTCCGTTTTTAACCCCTTCCACACGACGAATCGCATCTGAATGCCCCTGACTCACCCCTTTACCCCAAAAGGTATAATCTTTGGCATCAGGCAAAATACAATTGTTATACAAACGAGTGATTGAGAACATTCCGGGATCCCAACCCACCGAAATAATGCTCACATGTTTGGTCGGTTTGGCAGCCGCATCCACCAATGAATAAAACTCGGGGATACGCGCATGCGTGTCAAAACTATCCACAGTATTAAACATTTTTGCCACATCAGGGGCTTGCACAATCAGGTCTGTGGCACTTCCCCCGCACAGCACCATCACATCAATCTTGCCCACATATTGCTTCATCTCGTCGTAATGACAAACGGCAACACCACTCGTCTTTAACGAAATATCACCGGGTTGACGTCGTGTAAACACGGCCACCAACTCCATGTCCGGATTCTGACGAATGGCATATTCAACGCCACGTCCCAGATTGCCGTATCCGACAATCCCAATTTTAATTTTTCCCATGCAACTTTTGTGTTTGAAATATTTATAAAATCTAAAACGGCCAAAAACAGAATCACGCACATCTAAAGATTAAGCATCCAAAGATCTATCGTGATGATAATTTCGATTGCAAATCACGCAACACGCCAAAATGCGTAACATCAATCACACAAGGCACCACCGACACGTAACCATGAGCCAACGCGTGTTCACACGTATCGTCAGCCTCGGGCTCCTGGTTTTGCAAATGGCCGGTTAGCCAGTAATAAGTTTCCCCACGAGGATCTTGTCGCTCATAAAACGCTTCGTTCCAATGCCCGGCCGTTTGACGACAAAACTTCACGCCCTGAATGGGCACCTGATAGGGTGCATTCACGTTGAGATAACAGTTGGTGTCGAGCCCATTGGCCAGCACATGCTCAAAGATGGGCTTGAAGGCGGCCACCGAATCGGTGAAGTCAGCCTCAGCATCGTAACTCATCAACGAAAAACCGATGGAAGGAATGCCGTAAAAAGCAGCCTCACGCGCCGCTCCCAACGTGCCGCTGTAATGCACACTCACCGAGCTGTTGCTCCCGTGATTGATGCCCGACACACAAACGGCCGGCTTGCGATCCACAAGAATATTCAAAGCCAACTTCACACAATCGACCGGCGTGCCGTTGCTTTTATAAATGGTGAGCCCCTCCTCGTGATGGATTTTCTTGAGCGTCAGTGGCGTTTTAACGGTAATGGCATGCGACATTCCCGAATGGGCATCGCGCGGTGCCACCACCAGCACATCGCCATAAGGCTTTACCATATCGGCCAAAGCCCGTATGCCGCGGGCATATACGCCATCGTCGTTGGTCACCAAAATCAGGGGACGTTGAACTGCTTGCATCATTTACTTACGATTTTGCCCAAAGATATAGAAAAAACGAGGTTGCTTGTCCACGCCAATTGTTTATAATTACATCTCAAAAGTGCAAGAGTACAAGAGTGCGAAAGAGAAGAGTACAGAAGCAGCAAAGTGCAGGAGCACATCATAAAACAAAGTAATTCAAGACACAATGCCCTGTAAGTCCACCTTCGGGGGGATGAGGGGGCTAAATTATTGACACATGAAACACATTATCACCATCATGCTTTTGATAAGCATGAGCTATGGCACAACATCCGCACAAAAAAGCGCCCGACTTTTCAACGGCAAAAACTTCAAAAACTGGTATGCCTACTCCCCTTCCACCGGGAAAACCAAAGGTGAAAAGCTGTTCGAAATACGCGATTCGGCCATCGTGATGCAAGGCTCCCGTCCCGGCTATCTGATGACGAAAAAATCGTTTGCAAACTACCGCTTATCCGTCGATTTTAAATGGGATGAACAGCACAAGGGTAAACGCAACAGCGGAGTGATGTACCATGTTGCCACCTCCCAACCCGACTCCTTATGGCCCCAGGGCATCCAATACCAAATAAAAGACAATGCCACGGGCGACTTTATCCTGCTTCGAGGAACCACCCTCACTGTCAATGACATCACCAACCCACCCGCACCCAATGCCGTCCACAAACGCACGGCAGATGCCGAAAAAACGATTGGAGAGTGGAACACCCTCGTCATCGAAGTCCGTGGCGACAGATGCGATCAATACCTCAACGGCACCCTCGTCAACAGCGGCACCGGGGCGTCACAGAATCACGGCCGCATCCTCCTCCAATTTGAAGGCGCCCCCGTGTGGTTCAAAAACATCATCCTCACCCCGCTAATGCCACACAAAACAGCAAAGCCACAAAGTGATTGCAGCCCACACGCCGTTTAAATCGAAACAGCCTGTTTTTTTTGATAACCCTCATCGACTCCTGTGGGTATCCCCAATGCGGCAGCACGAAATGAACTCAGCGCCGTTGGCTTCAGCGTTTATTTCTTACTACGACAGAACTCAGCAAAAGAGTTCACGTTACAACTCTTTTGCTGAGTGACGCTGAGTTTTCTTCACCTCACTGGTTCTCATCTTATCTCACTGCAACTCAGTGTCAGTTCTTAGTTGGTTCTGCTGAGGAAGATGAGTTTACGCTGAATTATCTGCTTTTTTTAAACGCAAGGCTTTACAAATGAACTCAGCGCCGTTGAGCCTCAGTGTTTATTCGATTCTGTGTTTTCATAAAACTCTGTATTTCCTCCAAACGCTATGAGATGAGGATCTCGAAACGACATTGAAACTGAATGAGATTTTTCACAATGGCCACGCTTTTCGAGCCACAAAAATTGTAATTTTACGGCCTTAATTTTCAAGACCAACAAGCATTTTCCATACATCTTCACCTTGGTCAACCCGGCCAAAGACGAAGATTCAATTTTTTTGCACCATGAATATTTCATACAACTGGTTAAAGAATTATATCCAAACGGACATCACGCCGGAACAGGTAGCCGCCGCCCTCACATCCATCGGACTTGAAGTGGGCAGCATCGAAGAGATTCAGACCATAAAGGGAGGCCTCGAGGGCATCGTGATTGGCGAAGTGATCACCTGCCAGCGCCATCCCAATGCCGACAAGCTTAGCTGCACCACTGTCAACATCGGCCAGGGAGAACCCCTCCCCATTGTATGCGGAGCTCCCAACGTGGCAGCCGGCCAAAAAGTATTGGTGGCCACCGTGGGCACCACGCTTTATCATGGCGATGAGAGTTTCGTCATCAAAAAATCAAAACTGCGTGGCGAACCCTCCGAAGGAATGATTTGTGCCGAAGACGAAATTGGCTTAGGCACCAGTCACGATGGCATCATGGTGCTCGCCCCGTCGGCAGTGCCCGGCACACCGGCAAAAACGTACTTCAACATTGAGAGCGACTGGCAACTGGAAGTGGATCTCACCCCAAACCGTATCGACAGTGCGTCGCACTTTGGTGTGGCTCGCGACCTGGCTGCCTATCTGAAACAAAATGGTGCCAACGTCAGCACCGCCAAACCTTCGGTGGAGGCATTTAAAACCGACAATCATGACTTCCCCATCACAGTAGAAGTCGAAAACCAAAATGCTTGTCCCCGATACAGTGGCGTGACCATCAGTGGCATCACTGTAAAAGAGTCGCCCGACTGGCTCAAAAACCGCCTGCGCGCCATTGGCATGTCGCCCATCAACAACGTGGTGGACGTAACCAACTTTGTGCTGCACGAAATCGGGCAACCCCTGCACGCCTTCGACGGCAATAAAATCACCGGCAACAAAATCATTGTCAAAACACTGCCGGGCAACACAAAATTCGTCACCCTGGATGGCAAAGAACGTCAGCTCGACAGCCAAGACCTGATGATTTGCAACGCCACCGACGGCATGTGCCTGGCCGGTGTATTTGGCGGCCTGGACAGTGGCGTGACCGAAACCACCACGCGCGTATTCCTCGAGAGTGCCTGCTTCAACCCGGTGTACATACGCAAAACGGCTCGACGCCACATCCTGAGCACCGACTCGAGCTTCCGCTTTGAACGCGGCACTGACCCAAACAACACGCTTTACGCCCTCAAACGCGCAGCGCTGCTGATTAAGGAAGTGGCCGGCGGAACCATCTCATGCGACATCATCGACATCTACCCGACCCCAATCACCGACACTCGCATTGACGTGGCCTTTGCCCAGGTGAAACGACTCATCGGCAAAGAAATTTCTCGCGACACCATCGTCAGCATCCTGGCATCACTCGACATCAAAGTGGTAAACGAAACGGCAGAAACACTCACCGTGGATGTGCCTCCCTATCGAGTGGATGTATTGCGCGAGGTAGACGTGATTGAAGAAATACTGCGCATTTACGGCTACAACAACGTGGAAATGCCCAACGAAGTACGTTCCACGCTCACTTACGCATCAAAACCCGATCAGCATAAAGTGCGCAACATGATCGCCGACCAGCTCATTGGTGCCGGATTTCAGGAAATCATGTGCAACTCACTGGGCAAATCGAGCCTCTACGAAGGACTCACCAGCTTTCCCGACCAACAATCGGTCATCTTGGCCAACCCCCTGAGCAACGACCTCAACGCCCTGCGCCAAACCCTGCTTTTTGGCGGACTGGAAAGCATTCAGCACAACCAAAACCGCAAGAATGCGAATCTTAAGTTTTTTGAGTTGGGCAATTGCTATGCTTACACCGGCAACAACAAACACGAACAAAAAAGCTATAGCGAACAACTGCAACTGGCTCTGTTCATCACCGGCGAAGAAGCACCCGCCAACTGGTACACCCCTTCGCGCGAAGTCAGCTTCTTCAGCCTCAAGACGCATGTTCTCAACATCCTTGCCCGCGTAGGCGTGAAGGCAGCCGACATCAACGAAGAAACATCGGATGCCGACATTTTCAGCGAAGCCCTGGCCATTGTTGACCAAAACAAGCAAACGCTGGCAGTTTTTGGCGCTATTGGCCCAAAGTTCCTGAAAACCTTCGACATCGACAGCCCGGTTTATTACGCCTCGCTCAACTGGGATTTGCTAATGAAAAAAGCAGCCCGCAACACAGTACGATACAGCGAACTGAGCAAATACCCCGAAGTGCGTCGCGACTTGGCTCTGCTCATCAATAAGGAGGTCAGCTTTGCTCAAATCAAACAACTGGCACAAAAGGCTGAAAAGAAACTGTTGAAAAAAGTATCGCTATTCGACGTGTACGAAGGTGAAAAATTGGGTGCCGGCAAAAAATCATACGCCATCTCGTTCATTCTGCAGGACGACAGCCAAACCCTCACCGACAAGCAGATTGATAAAATCATGCAATCGCTCATCCAAAGCTTCGAGAAAGAATTGGGAGCGCAAATACGCTCAGCAAACTGATATTATTTAGCTATTAGGTGTGAACATAAGCGATCACACCTCAATGTAAAAACGGGGTCAACTGATGACACCCGTTTTTTTTATCCCCATTCACCTACAATTACGAAACAACAACTGATGATTTTCACAAGCTGGCACTTATTTTTCTCTTTTGCATCACTGTTATCGTCGCTCATCGAATCTGTGCCTAATATTCCACATACGCTTCATGACACAAAAAAAGGCGGAGATAACTTCACAGTCTCCCCGCCTTACTAACCCTTAACCCAAATCAATCTATGATCTATGATCATTATTTAAACACCAGAAACGGGGAAATGTTCTCGCTGGGGTATAAAAACAGAAAAAGGAACGAAACATTTTTCGCCCCTTTTTCCTAACCTAACCTTAACCCTTATTTAAAGAAGAAATCTGACCTTTATAACGGAGGTGAGTTATGAATGTTACAATCAAAATACGCATTTAACATGCTTTAACAACAATAAAAAAAAACAAATAAACATTACACGCACAAATTCAAACAGATGCAACACCTCAACAATTCAACATTCTCGAATTTTAACACACAAAGAAACGAACAATAGTAAATAACCAGGGCAAACAACCCCCTCACAAAAAACCTCACAAGTAAAACCATAAAAAAAGAGGAATGCCTTTCGACATCCCTCTCTTAACCTAACCTTAACCCTTATTCTATGAAGAAATCTATAACTTACGAGTGCAAATATAAAGAAACTTTACACACCACGTTATGAAATTACATTTTTTAACACAAAAATTTACCCCCCTCCATCACGCCTCACACAATCAGCAATAATAATATCCTAATCAACACTCATAAATCATCGCAACAAACTTAGCCAGCAAAAACAGATTTATTTCTGAACGAAATCCATCCAAGCTCCAAAACAGTAAAAAAAAGATCATCCAAATAAATCCCAAAATAAAAGGGATACATCAGCGATGCATCCCCTTTACTAACCTAACCTTAACCCTTATTCTATGAAGAAATCTACACTGTCTTTAACGGGATGTACAACGACATGTTTCAAAAAAAAGTGAGATTAACTTTCTTTAACCCATCTTGCAGCTTTCCATCCAAAATTCATTAAAAAAACACCTTTTTTCACCTCAAAATAGGCTCTTTTGCTCTATTTGCTTTTGTAATACATTGATAATCAGTGTCTGAATTTTCGAAAAATCATTTGTAGTACACAAGGGGGTATTGTATATCAGCGGTTTACATGTTTACTTTGGGGCATGTATTTCAAAGTATCCATGCGCACCAACCCCGAAACGGGAATCTATAGCGGTTATTACCGTTTAGTGGAGAGCTACCGTAATCACAGCGGCAGGGTATGCCATCGTACGCTGTTGAATGCT
>NZ_QKZK01000020.1:0-59876 GCF_003254275.1 Breznakibacter xylanolyticus
ACGGTAATAACCGCTATAGATTCCCGTTTCGGGGTTGGTGCGCATGGATACTTTGAAATACATGCCCCAAAGTAAACATGTAAACCGCTGATATACAATACCCCCTTGTGTACTACAAATGATTTTTCGAAAATTCAGACACTGATTATCAATGTATTACAAAAGCAAATAGAGCAAAAGAGACTATTTTGAGGTGAAAAAAGGTGTTTTTTTAATGAATTTTGGATGGAAAGCTGCAAGATGGGTTAAATCCTGTTGTTGCCCGAGAGGTTATGCAGGTGCTTGACTGGTGCATGCTTTTATTGCCGGGTAGTGTGATGGATATTGTGCCAGGTGTCAATTTTCCTTCGGCTCAATATTTCACCGATCCCGCGAAAATAAAGGAAATGCATCGATTACAAACCGTTCGTCAAATATTGAGGACGCAGGGCATTGGGTTGAAACTAAAGCTCATATTTCGAGAGATTATTCCCGAAAACGATTATCTGGTGTTTCGCTATGGTGTGGGGGGTGTAAAAGGCGTGTTGAAGCGATGGCTTCGGAGATGAGCATAAAAAAAGTGCCCCTTGACGAGGCACTTTAATATTATAAGCGAGCGGCCGCTCTCATTTTTCTTTTTTTGCGTTCAATCAGGTGTGAGGGGATGTACGAGACAATAATACCCATGATTGCTAATAAAAGGAACAATTTTAATGTCCCCATATTCCTTAGGGCATAAGCCAAAATGATGAATGCAATGTTTACAGCACCAATCACCAGGCTGATTTGCAAGTGGCTCAATCCTAGTGTCAACAGGCGGTGGTGTATGTGGTTTTTGTCGGCTGTGAACGGTGATAATCCCCTGGATAGACGTAAGAAAAATACTCTGAGCGTGTCCATGATGGGAATGACCATGATGCCGGCAGCCACCGCTGGAGCTGAATTCATGGTGAAAATTAAGTTGGCCTGATTTTCAGGTTTGTTGAATTCAATAAAACGAATGGCAGTTACGGCTAATAAAAAGCCAATGATCAAAGAGCCGGTGTCGCCCATGAATATTTTTTGCCGTTTTGAAAAGACATTGTAATACATAAAAGCCATTAACCCGCCGGTGAGTGTGGCACACATGATGGGCATGTGCAACGAGTTGTTTATCTGGAACCAGAATGAAAATGCAATGATGGTGATGATGCCGGTTATGGCAGCCAACCCGTCAACGCCATCAATGAGGTTGTAACCGTTGATGATAAAAACTACAAATACAATTGAAAATATGACACTTCCTAAATAACTGGGCTGTATGCCGAAAAATCCTTGAAAATCGGTGATGCGTATGTCGCCTAAGCCCACAATGATAAAGGCTGCAATTAATTGCCCCATCAGTTTAATCATGGGAGCTGTTACCAATATATCGTCTTTAATACCGATGGCAAAAATGATGAGCAATGCCGGCAACAGATAGGGGATGTGTGAATATTCAATCACATCGATAAAAAAGGAATAAGTGAACGTGAATCCAATGAAAATGGCTAATCCGCCAAGGGTTGGGACGCGTGTTTTGTGGATGGAACGTTTGTTGGGTTCATCAAACAAGTTCTTTGTTTGTGCCACCCGTAAGATGGTGGGAACGGCAAAAAAAACAATGATGAATGAAATTAAAAAGGTTAAGGGAATCAGTAGCTTAATGAGCAATGGTGTCATATTTCTTCTGTGGTTATAATCATGCAAAAATAATATCAATTTGGGTTTTTTGCATCATGTGAGACCATTAATATACCTTCACCTGTATTCTTTGTCGATTAAGATGATTTATGGTATTGAAGGTCAATTAAAAAAGGTGCCCTTGTAAGGCACCTTTATATTGATTATTAAACGTCAATTCGAGCGTAAGTGGCATTTCGTTCAATGAACTCCCGACGTGGCGGTACATCATCGCCCATGAGCATTGAGAAAATGCGGTCGGCCTCGGCGGCACTTTCAATGGTCACCTGACGCAATGTGCGGTTAGCAGGGTTCATGGTGGTGTCCCATAACTGCTCCGCATTCATCTCTCCCAAACCTTTGTATCGTTGAGTGTGAACTGAGTCTTCCTTACCTCCGCCATAAGTGTCAATGAAGTGACGGCGTTGTTGTTCTGTCCAGCAGTATTGTTCCACTTTCCCTTTTTTACAGAGGTAAAGCGGAGGAGTGGCGATGTAAAGATACCCATTGCTCACCAAGTCTTTCATGTAGCGGAACATGAATGTCATGATGAGTGTGTTGATGTGGCGCCCGTCCACATCGGCATCGGTCATGATCACAATTTTGTGGTAACGGAGTTTATCAAGGTTGAGTGCTTTTGAATCTTCGTTGGTTCCAATGGTCACACCTAGGGCTGTGAATATGTTTTTGATTTCATCGCTATCGAATACTCTGTGTTGTAAAGCTTTTTCGACGTTCAGGATTTTACCGCGCAAAGGTAGGATGGCTTGGAAACGACGGTCACGACCTTGTTTGGCTGTACCACCTGCCGAGTCCCCTTCGACCAGAAATATCTCGCATTGGTGAGGGTCGCGTTCCGAGCAGTCCGCCAATTTCCCAGGCAATCCACCGCCGGTCATCACGCTTTTTCGCTGTACCAGTTCACGAGCCTTCCGGGCAGCATGACGTGCTGTTGCTGCAAGAATCACCTTGCTAACAATGGTTTTGGCATCTTTGGGGTTTTCTTCCAAATAATTGCCCAAGGCGATGCTCACCGCCTGATCAACCGAGAGGCTTACGTCGCTGTTACCCAGTTTGGTTTTGGTTTGACCCTCGAACTGTGGTTCTTGAACTTTTACCGAGATGACCGCTGTGAGTCCTTCGCGGAAGTCGTCACCATTGATGTCGAATTTCACTTTGTCGAGCAGCCCCGATTTTTCAGCCCATGTTTTGAGGGTTCGGGTTAAGCCACGGCGAAATCCGGTGAGGTGTGTCCCCCCTTCAATGGTATTGATGTTGTTGACGTACGAGTGGATGTTTTCACTATACGACGTGTTGTAGTGGATGGCTAGTTCCACCGGAATACCACCTTTTTCTGTAGTGATATAGATGGTTTTTTCAATGAGCTTCTCGCGCGATTGATCAATGAATTCTACGAATTCTTCGAGTCCGCGAGTGGAGTGAAAACATTCTGTTTTAGCATTCCCATCAGCATCCTTCTCGCGCAAGTCGGTAAGGATGATCTCGATGTTTTTATTCAAAAATGCCAGCTCGCGCATGCGATTGGCCAAAATGTCATATTTATATGTTGTGGTGGTAAATATTGAATCATCAGGCTTAAAGGTGACGATGGTCCCTGTTTTGTCTGTTGTTCCAATTTCCTTAACGTCGAAAAGGGGCTTTCCAATGGAGAATTCCTGAACGTACATTTTGCCGCCACGGTGTACTTCGGCACGCAACAGGGTTGAAAGTGCATTCACACACGATACCCCCACGCCGTGAAGACCTCCGGATACTTTATAGGAATCTTTGTCGAACTTACCTCCTGCATGAAGCACGGTCATGACCACTTCGAGAGCCGACTTGCCCTCTTTTTCGTGAAAATCGACCGGGATGCCCCGTCCATTGTCGGATACAGTGATGGAGTCATCTTCGTTGATGGTGACATCAATGTGATTGCAATGTCCGGCCAAAGCCTCATCGATGGAGTTGTCAACCACTTCGTACACCAGGTGGTGAAGCCCTTTTTCGCCAATGTCGCCAATGTACATGGCCGGTCGCTTCCGAACGGCTTCCAGGCCTTCGAGCACGGTGATGCTGCTGGCCGAATAGTCTTTTGGTTCAATTAATTTCTCTTGCAAAATGTCGTCGCTCATGGTATCACTTGGTTTTATTGCGAAGGCGTTTTCTCACCTTCAAAAAAGACCTACAAATATAGTAAAATGAACTGTTTAAAGATGGTTTGTCGGAGGCTTTTTATTAACAATTTGTGATCGTTGCTGTGTGTGATGTTGTGGTCTAAATCAGTGCTTGTGGCGTGAGAGATGCTTTTGTGATTTTTTTCGTTGCTTGCTGAGCGGGTTGTGAGTAAGTCAAGCAAAAACAGCCGGAACTGAAGCTTTCAGTTCCGGCTGTGTGGATGAATGTATTGTGTATGATTTGTCAGAAACAGAATGTGGCTCCTGCCATTGCATGGACTTTGTAAGATGGGTAGCCGTACCATTGATAATATTGACGTGCTGCCAGGTTATCGAGCTGAGCCCAAAACGACCAGCTGCGAGTGTAGTCGTAACGGATGCCAATGTTGATGTCGACCATGGCATCGAGGTTTTTCTCAACCGGAATCAATGTGTTGAGTAATGCCTTGCGTTGTCCCACGTAAGTGACGTTGGTTGATATGTGCAGGTCGTCAGTGGCTTTGATGTTGACACCCAAGCCTAAATCGACATTGGGTTTGTGGTACGGATTGGCGAGTGCATCCAGTTCCCATGCGTAATAATTACCCGAAAGCTTCACGCTGAGCATTTTTAGGGGGGTGATGAGCATTTCACCACCCAATTTCAATAGGGAACCATCGTCGTACACCACGCCAAATCGGTTCACGTAATCACGGGTTCCATTGGATACGCGTTCGTAGCTGTTGTTCACAAAGAAGTGTTCATCGTTAAAGATGCTATACTCAACTTTCGCCGAGAAGGATGCAGCACTGCTGAAGTTCCCTTTGATGCCCCCCAGCAGATTCATGCCATAAAAACTGCTCTGGATATTCACGTCGGGTGAGATAAATGGGTTGCTGAATTGCATGGTGGCATAGTCATTTCGGTTGAGTTGACCTGTCATGCCCCCGAACAATGAAACGATGCCTTGTGCCACATCCAGCTGTGCATAGAGGTGGGGAGCAGCGCGCATTTCGTCGTCATCGCGCCCCATTTCGGAGATGAGTAGCAATCCGCCTTCCACATAACCGTTGCCAAAATTGTAGCCCAATCGGGGAAGTGCTTTCACGAGAGATATTTGTCGATCATCAAAGGAATACATTGGCCCAATGGTGTCGGGCGTCGATACTTTGTAGAAATTCATGTCCAGGTCAGCAGCAAAGTAAAGATTTCCGGCAGGGGTGTAAATATGTCCGGCGAGGTCGAGCTGGTTTTGCTTGACGCCTGTTTTGTTTCCAAAGGATGAAAAGTCAATATTGCCATTCCATTGAAAATCGTCGGAGGCCGTTGCGCGATTGTTCAGTCCTAATCCCATCGAAAATTGGGATGTGTATTGTGCGGAATTCACCTTTAGGTCGTTGCCTTTTATCGGGTCGTTGTGATTGGGAATCCAGTAGTTCTGCAACGTATCAAACGTCTCCATGCCATAGTATTCGTAACCTCGGCGCTTGTAGTCGATGTGCGAAGTGAGAGTGGTGCCGGTGAAAAAACGTTTGACATTGGCCCCTACAAATGTTTCGTGTAACGGGGCATCCGCCTCTCGGCTATTCTCGTGGGTTACCTTTCCCCACGATGAGTGCTGCCGCAGGGAGAGCCCAAGTTGGTAATCTTTCGATGCAGGCATGTTGTAATCAATTTCGCCCATCAATGAATTGTTGAGTCCTGCACCGGCTTTAATGCGTGTGTTGGTGACCATGGGTGCCCGTTCGGCATTGAGACGGGCCGGAGAGATGGGGTCAATTTTGCCGGGTGTTTCAATGGGACGGCTCAGGATGCTGTATCGGAATACAGGACGATAGGTGGATGTGTCATCGAGCACGGGCATTTGATCCATTTTGGTGGCGTCGGAGATGGTTGGCGTGTATTCACGTACCACACGCACGTCCTGGTTAATGGTTTGCTGAGCTGTCAGGATGACCGGCAGCAGCAGTGTTATCGTTGTTAGCTTGGATTTTATGATGGATGGTGTCATGGTCTTAGTCTTCGAATATTAATGACTTCATTCAATGTGATGGGCTTCAAAGCGCTTTGATGGCATTGAGACGCTGGGTGGCAATGGCATGGATGTCGTCGTTTTTGCCATCGTAATTTTCCAGAATGCTTTCGAGGTACTGTTGTGCCTGGAAATTCTCGCCGCGTTTCAGATAGATGTCCGACAGCAGGATGAAACTTTTGGCCAGCCAATACTGATGGGGCGTGCCCGTATCGGCCAGTTCAAAGATGACTTTTTCGGCTTCTGCATCGTTTCCGCCATCATAGGCCAGTTGTGCCACAAGGTATTTCGACTCAGCACCTTCGGTGCTTCGTGTGTTGGCCGACAAAAGTTTGAAGTCGTTTAGCGCAGCTGTTTTGTCATTCATGGCAAGGTTGGCCTTGGCTTTGGCAAAACGGGCTTCTCGTTCAATTTCGGGGGCTAATTTTGGCGATGTCAATACTTTGTCGGCAGCAGAGATGATGGCCTCGGTGCGGTTGAGTTTCACCAGGCATCGGAGTTGACCGATGCGGGCTTCGAGCTTATTTTCGGCCATGTCGGCGATGGGTTCCAGCTGTTCGAAACGTTGTAGCGCTTTGTCCGGGCGATTGGCGTTATAGTGAATGCTACCCGAGCGGATAATGGCCTCTTCGGTGTAGAGGTGGCGCGGGGCATCGGCCAAATAGTCGTACGACACCACAGCTTCCTGTGACTGATTTTGTTTCATCAGGCATTCGGCCAGGTAATAATGGGCATCAATGATGTAACGACCATTGGCATAGCTGGTGGTGTAGTTGCGAAGTAGAGGCACCGCCCGGTCGCAATCTTCTTTCATGTACAAGCGTTGTGCACTTTCAAACGTGAGCGAGTCTTTTTCGCTATCGGCAGTTTTAGCCAACCCTTTCACGGTGGCTGTGTATGCAAAATAGCCATCGGGGTCGTTGCGATCCATGTAAATGTTACGGATGCCAAGGAGTGCATCCTGCGCCTCTGCAGTATTGGGGAACTCGTTGACCACGCGCTTGTAAAATGCTAATGAATTATCCAAGTCGCCGCTGTTGTAGTACACCAAACCTAATTGAAGCATGGCTTTGTTGGCGAAGGTGCTTTGTGGAAATTTCTCCTTGACGATTTTATAATGATAAATGGCGTCGTTGAGTTGATTGATGGCCACATACGAACGGCCAATTTCATAATATGCATCGTCCACGTATTGCGAGTTGGGGTACTGAGCGATGAGTTTTTTCAACAGGGTAATTTTTTCGTCATGATTGCGCAACAAACCGTGGCAATAGGCAATTTGATATGATGCGTAATCGGGGCTTACCGATGAAATGTTGGCTGAATATTGATAATAACCAATGGCACCGTTAAAGTCGCGGTTGACATACAAACAGTCGCCGATGCGATTGTAGGCATCGGCCACCATGGCTGATTTTTCACTTCCGGCCTGGCGAGCGTAGTTACGGAACCAGTTGCCGGATTCACTGTAGTTTTTCTCTTTAAAAAAGACATATCCCATGTTGTAATGGGCGGTTTTGTATTCGGGCAGTCGATAGGAAGCTGAATTGAGGATAAAGCTGTTGTAGTCGGTTTTGGCTTTGTCGAGGTAGCCCAGGCGGTAGTAAGCCTCGCCGCGCCAATACATGGCTTTTACCTTCAGGTCTTTGTCGTATTCGCCATTGGCCAGGCTGAGGGTGAAGAAGTCAATGGCGTCTTTAAACTGAAGTGATGTGTAGAGTTCAAGCCCACGATAGTAAGCAATGCGTTGCATGGCCTTGTAGGTGTTGGCGTTCTTCGATTTGATGCTTTTCATCGCATCGAGTGCCTGTTTGTAGTTTTTCGATGTCAGAAAGGCTTTACCGAGGTAGTCGTAGGCCTGGTCGATTTTGCTGCTGTTGGGGAAGGTGTCGATAAATTTGATGAAGCCGTTAATGATTTCATTAAACGGCGAAAAGGCCATCTCGTAATTGAGTTTGAGATGATTGAACATGGCATCTTCCTGAATGCTCTTATCGAAGTCGTATTTGGCCGCCGCCTCAAATGCCACGCGGGCGCGTTTTTTATCATCGATCTGAATGTAACATTCACCCAAGTGGTAATAAGCGTTTTGTGACATCACGTCGTCGGCCGAGGTGACTTTGGAGAGATAATCGGCTGCCTTGTCATAGTTTTTTTGATAGTAATGCGAAAAGCCAAGGTTGTAATAGTCCTCGCGCGAGGGCTTGCGGGTGGCTTGCACTGCCGATTCGAGGTATGGAATGGCTTGCGCATAGTTTTTCTTGGCAAAATAGGCACTCCCCACGATGCGGTTCATATCGGTTTTGCGGTCGCCGGTGGCAGTGGCAATAAGTGGTTCGGCGTAGCTGATGGCCTTGTCATAATCCTTTTGCAAATAATAAATCTGGGCGATGTAAAAAGGGACAATCTTGCTGAATGCCGGCTCTTTTTCGAGTTGGCGAAATCCTTGTAGGGCGGTGTCGTATTTCCCCTTCATGTACATGATGTGAGAATAATAGTACAGGGTTGGGGTTTTCCATTGGGTGTTGGCATCCTTTACTTTCAGGAAATAATTGAGGGAACGGTCGTAATCTTCCTGCATAAAAAGACAATAACCCGATTTAAACCAATAGTCGTAACGGGTTGTTTCGTCCAATGCATTGGCATCCACTTTGGCATAGAGCAGCGATGCCTGCTTGAATTTGCCTGCTTCCTGCATGATTTCACCACTGTGGAAATAGACAAACGGAATTTTATTGCTCTCGGGAAAGTCAATCAGAAATTTGTCGTATAGATATGCCGCGTCACTATTTTTGAGCAGTTGTGCACAACGTGCCTCCATAAAGGCAGCTTCGGGCAGGAGAGGGGAAGGCATGTTGGCGTGCTGGGTGCGCCATTCGTGAAACGCTTGGCGAGCCGATCCGTATTTTTGGTGTTCAAATAATTCTACAGCCCTGGTGTAGGCCGGTTCGGGTGTAGTGTTGCGATAAGTGGATTGTGCAAAGGCAGGTACCTGTAGCATCAGGCAGCTGACCATCAACGGGACCAATAGTTTATGCATGTGTCGATGATAATGGTTTCTCTTTGGGTGAATGACGTGGTTTTCAGAATGTCGGTTCAGGTGTAAAGCGCTCAATGCAATACAATGACCGACAAATCATCAACGTGACGACATTGTTTTTGGTATCTGATTTTGAATCGGGGGCTAAATATAGTAAAAATGGGCTTATATGATTTGATGATGGCCAACGGCAGGGAAGGAGATGGTTGGGATGGATGGCTTATAATGAGATCGTTTGTGCAAAATCAGATTGTTGAATTGTTTTGTTGATTAATTGATTTGTGAAAAACCCAGACGAAGATTCAATAAATGAATAGGCACATCGTTTCTAAATAAAAATGGCTCTATGTCGAATCCTGTGGGTAAACAAAATATGAAAGCACGAAATCAATCAAGGTAACTAAGCCGCCTTCGGAAAATGGCGTTAAAAAAATCATAGGCCTGAGCGTTAAAAAATATGCGCTGTTTGAGCTTGCGAGTTCGCAGATTTTAGCGAAGGCCTATGATTTTTAGCCATTTTACGTCAGCGGCGGCCTTTTTTGCTTACTTTTTGGGGCTGTAGCCAAAAAGTAAGAGCCTGCCCGGCTTGAGGGCACGAAATATTGGCCTAAGTGAATTGATGCTTATGATTACCCATACAAATCAAAATAGAGCCATAAAAATCAACCCAAGCCGTCATGGCTTTATCATGAAAAAGCAGCTTTTTTCCTATTCCATCTCACCTACCCAATCGCCAGACTTTCACTTGCCTCTTGTTCGCATTTGCCTCACAGGCGACATGAACACCGATTACCGTGTTCATAAAACCGCCATGAGCCTGATGTCGATGGGCTATCGGGTCGAATGTGTGACGGCACAGTGTAAGGCCGTTCGGTTACCATCATCAAAACCTTACTCCATCAAGGTGCTGCGGCTAATGTTTCGCAATGGCCCTTTGTTTTATGCCGAGTTTAACCTTCGACTCTGGTGGTATCTGATTTATAACCCCTCACATACCGTTTTGTCCATCGACCTTGATACGCTCACCGGTTGCCGCATGGCCAAATGGCTGGGGCGGTTTCGATTGGTGTTCGACAGTCACGAGTATTTTCCCGAAGTGCCCGAATTGCAGCATCGGCCGGTGGTGAAAAAGGTGTGGCAGTGGTTGGAACGCCATACGATTGGTGGCGTTGACCGGGCATATACCGTATGTGGTTCCATTGCTGATATCTACCAAAAAAAATATGGTGTGCCTTTTCAGGTGGTACGCAACTTGCCGGAATTAAAGTCGATGACGCATGTTCAGCCGGCCATTGTTGATTCTCGTTTTAAGCTTGTTTACCAGGGTGCCATTAATAAAGGGCGTGGAATTGTTGAGACCATTCGTGCGCTGGCTTATCTCGACAATGTTTTACTGGTCATCGTTGGGAGTGGCGATGAAACCGAATTGGTGCAACGCGAGGTGGAACGTGTCGGCGTGCAGCATAAGGTGTTGATGACCGGTCGCATCCCCTTCGACGAGTTGCCCGCCTACACCCTCTCTGCTGATGTGGGATTGTGTCTGCTCGAAAACATCGGACTCAATTATTATTACTCATTGCCCAATCGAATTTTTGATTTTGCCCAAGCCGGCATTCCGGTGTTGGCCAGTAATTTTCCCGAAATCCGTAAAGTGGTTGGTGATATGGGAACCGGATTGTTGCTCGACGATTTGAACCCTGAAACCATTGCCAGGGCTATTGAACAGTTGCGTGGGGATAAAGTGGCTTACCAAATGATGTGCGACAATGCCATCAAGGCATCTCGCGAACTGGTGTGGGAGTGCGATTTGCCTGTTTTGCGCAATGTTTTTAATCGCTAGTTAAAGTTTTTGGTTTTCTTGATTCATTGTATTGCAAAAGTGTCGTTCCGACCAATTTAAGGTTCGAAACGACACTTTTTGTAATGAGGATTCCCGCTGTTATGGTTCTCAATGATGCCGTGCATTACCAATCAGGCAAAACAGAATTCCCGATCAGCGCAAAGCTTAGGTGGTTCCCAAAATTTCGAGCACAGCCCTGACGTGTGCGACGGAGTCGATTTGGTACGACGCATTGGTTCGCGTGTGGCCAACTTTGATGCTGATGGTATTGGCCGGCAATTCTCTAAACATGTATTCATCGGTGTAATCATCCCCAATGGCAATGATGAAGTCGTGGTGACGGTTCCCCAGGAACTGCAATGCGGCGCTTCCTTTATTGATGCCGCCGTTTTTCACCTCTATCACTTTATTTCCTTCCATGATTTCGAGGTTCATGTTTGAGATAAGATGGGTCAGCTCGTCTTTCAGCTCCTTGGCTCTCTTTTCACCTTGTTCGGGTTCTGCCTTGCGGTAGTGCCACACCAATGAGTAGTTTTTTGTTTCGATAAACGTTCCCGGTGTTCGATCCACAAACCCCTCGAGCAACGGGCGGATGCCATCCATCCATTTATTATTCACGACTTGTGGCATTTGCCAGGTTTGCTGACTCCGTTTAATCCACACGCCATGTTCCGCAATCAGGTTGACCGGAATGTTGTCGAACCATTTGCCAAGCGTGTCCTTATCGCGTCCGCTGATGATGGTGACCAGGTTTTTTGGGTTTAGGGTCAGTTGTTTGATGATGTTGAGAACTTGCTGATCGGGTTTGGCTTCCTGTGGCGTTTTGAAAAATGGCATCAGGGTTCCATCGTAATCTAAAAAGATCACCCGTTGTGCGGCCAATCGGTATTTTTCTACAATGGTTTGAACCACAGCAGGAGTTACTCTTCGTGTGTTGTATTCCGATTGCAGGTGTTGAACTTTGTGCATGCTGTTGACAAATTCGGCGGCCCATTTAAACACATCATATCGTTTGATGCGATCTTGCAGGCGTTCCATCCGCTCCTGTTGCTCGTCTGCAGGCATCGAGATGGCTTGCCGGATGGCTTCGGCAATCTCGTTGTCATTATTGGGGTTTACCAGAATGGCTTCGCCCAATTCCTTGGCAGCTCCGGCCATTTCGCTGAGAATAATGCAGCCATCAATGCCGGTACGTGCTGCAACGTATTCTTTTGCCACCAGGTTCATTCCGTCGCGCACTGGGGTGATGAGTGCCACATCACACGCATGGTATAACTCAACCAGGTTTTGGTAGGGCATAGATCGATAGAAATACCAAATGGGGGTGTAATTGATGTCCCCAAACATCCCGTTGATTTTACCCACCAGTTCATCCACCTCTTTTTTGAGTAGCTGATAATGCTCCACTTCGTCACGACTGGGAACGGCCAACATGATGAGTGTCACCTTTTGACGATATTCAGGGTAGTTTTGTAAAAAATTGGCAAATGCCTTGAGCCGATGCGGGATGCCTTTGGTGTAGTCCATCCGGTCGATGGAGAGGATCAGTTTGCGATCGGGTGATTGCAAGATGAAATCTTCAAGTTGCTTGGTGAAATCCGATTTTTCGTTCTCTGATTGTTTGTCCAGATGTCGGGATGACTCGTGGAACTTCATGTAGTCGATGCCCATTGGAAAAGCATCTACCAAAATGAGTCGATCGGGGGCGTTGATGTGGTTGAGCGTAATGTCGTAGCCAATCAATCGGCGCACGCAACTGAAAAAGTGGCGTTCGTAATCGAAGGTGTGAAAGCCAATCAAATCAGCCCCTAACAGGCCATTAAGGATTTCCATACGCCAGGGCAGGAGTCGAAAGACTTCAAATGATGGAAACGGAATGTGAAGGAAAAAGCCAATGGTAACCGATGGTTTGGTTTCTTTGATCATTTGTGGAACCAGCAGTAAATGATAATCGTGTATCCATATATAATCGTCGTCTCCAATGATCGAGAGTGCTGCATCGGCAAATTTTCGGTTGACGTTCACGTACGATTCCCAATCGGCTGCATCATATTCAGCATATTGTGTGAAGTAGTGAAACAAAGGCCAGATGGTTTTGTTACAAAATCCTTCGTAATAATGTAAGGTTTCGTTGTGAGTCAGATGTACCGGGATGCACTTTTCTTCTTTGAGCATGGCATTCATCTCCAGTAGCTGTTCTGTGGTGCATGTGTCGAGTTCCACACCGGGCCATCCGATCCACGACCCTTCAAATTGTCCGTAAACGGACTTCATGCCGGTGGCTAATCCTCCCACACTGGGGATTAATTCAATTTTTTCATCATTTTTTTTTACGCTAAATGGCAATCGGTTTGAAAGGATATGGAGTTTGGTCATTTGAAATGAGTTTATAATGGTGTTATGTTAATATTCGTGGGGCGAATCTGCCCTTTTTATATGTGATTAAGTCTGTTTTTTCGAGGCTGAAAGCAGGTGGTGATTGCTGTTGAGATTTCCCAATATACTAAAAAAATGGCTATATTACCTGAATGTTTAGATGATGATGCCCCCATGTTGTTGACATGTTGACCGTGTGGGCGTATTAAAACGATTAGATTATGAATAACTTACACTATGGCGTGATTGGCAATTGTAAAAGTGCCGCATTGATTTTGAAAAATGGTTCCATCGATTGGTTTTGTGTTCCCAAATTTGACTCCCCATCTATGTTTGCCCGCATTTTAGATGAGAAGAAAGGTGGTTCGTGGGGAATTGATGTGAAAGACCTGAAAACGACTTCGCAACGATATGAATTTCGCACCAATATTCTCATCACGACTTTTGTGTCAGAAACGGGCGTGATTGAAATACATGACTTTATGCCCCGCTATTTGTCCGAAAGCGGTGAGATATATAACCCTTGTGACATTGTGCGTTACATTCGATTGGTGAGTGGTGTTTGTTCCATTCGCGTCAATTTTGATCCCCGAATGGAGTATGCACATCCTCAAACCCATGTCGATGTGCGAACTGATTACATCAAAGCATTTACCATTGGTAAAGAATATGAATCGGTTTATCTCTATACCGATCTTCCCAAACAAGATGTTGTAAATGGGAATTGGATTGATATCAATGAGGATCGTTTCATGTTGTTATGTTATAATCAAAAATTGTTGCGTCAGGATATTCAACGCACCAATTTAAAACTGCAACGCACCAAGGTTTATTGGTTAAATTGGGCTGAGCGTACCACGCGTTACAAGTTCTTCACCGAAGAAATCATTCGCAGTGCCTTGGTGTTAAAAATGCTCAGTTACGATAAAACCGGAGCTATTTTAGCTGCTTTAACCACCTCCTTGCCCGAGACCGTTGGCGAAGAACGCAACTGGGATTACCGTTTTTGTTGGATACGCGATGCCTCCATGGTGATTCGCATCATGTCGCAATTGGGGCATGTGAAGATGGCTCAAAAATATTTGCGTTACATCATTGGGTTATTGCCCGAGAAAGGGCATAAAATGCAAATCATGTACGGCATTGATGGCGAACGCAAATTGACCGAAAAAACGCTGTCACATTTGAGCGGGTACGCTAATTCACGGCCGGTCAGGGTGGGAAATGCGGCTTATCATCAAAAGCAGAACGATATTTATGGCATCCTCATGGATGTGATTCATCAGCATTTCAAGTTATATACCACCACGTTGGAGTTTGGGGAAGATTTGTGGACTGTGGTGCGCAGCATCATGCGAACGGTGTCAAAAAACTGGCAAAAACCCGACCGTGGCATCTGGGAGTTACGCAATGAGAACCGTCATTTTGTGTTTAGCAAGGTGCTTTGTTGGATGGCGGCCGATAGGGGCGTGAAGATTGCCGAAATTCTCAATCAACCCCGGTATATTGAGCGTTGGACGTTGTTGCGTGAGGAGATTCGGAACGATATTCTTCGCAACGGGTGGAGCGAATCGCGTCAGTCGTTCACGCAGGCTTATGGCTTTGAGGATATGGATGCTTCGTTGTTGTTGATGGAGACTTATGGTTTCTTACCGGCTTCTGATGAACGGTTTCGGAAAACGGTTGAGGCCATTGCCGAGGATTTGTCGAACAATGGTTTGTTATATCGCTATAAAAATAAGGATGACTTTGGGTTGCCTCAGTCAGCATTTACCATTTGCACCTTTTGGCTCATCAATGCCTTGTTTAAAATTGGAAAGCACGATGATGCCCGCCGCCGTTTTGTGCAACTGCTAAAGTCGGGGAATCACCTTGGCCTTTTCAGCGAAGATTTGGACTTTAAAACCCGTCGATTGCTGGGTAACTTTCCGCAGGCATATTCGCATCTGGCCTTGATTGAAACGGCTGTCACGGTATCGGGCATCGAGATGGGCGAAGATGAAAAGATTCTTTCGTCTTTGATGAGCGACGAAACGACGTCGTTGAGTCATGCCCAAACGGGCGTCTGAGGTCGTTTTATCGGTTCAGCCACTCTTTAAACCCCGGCGTGTTGTTAAAACTCACAAACACATCCTGGTTAAATGGTGGTCGGATGGTCAGTTTGATGCGGCTTTTGGAGGCGTGGTACATGGTGTCGATGGCCTCGATGTGAATGATCATTTGACGGTTGATACGATAAAAGTGCCGGGGATTGAGCATGCCTTCCAGTTTGTCGAGTGTGAAGTCGACATCGTAGGTTTTGCCTTCAAAGGTGGTGAAGAACACATTGCCATCGGTGGTGAAGAAGTGGGAAATGTCACTGCATTTCACCGTCACCATTTTTTGCCCCACATACACCACCAATCGTTCGCGATATTCGGTGCGTTGGGTGAGGGTGGCAATGAGCGCTTCATAATCAATGGGCGATGAATGAGTGGTGCGTTGATATTTATCCATGGCACCTTTCAGCGCTTGCTCGTCGATGGGCTTCAGCAGGTAATCAATGCTGTTGACTTTAAATGCTTTGATGGCATACTGGTCGTAGGCGGTGGTGAAGATGACGGGCGTGTTGACCTGAGTTTGCTCAAAGATGCTGAACGAGATGCCATCCGATAGTTGAATGTCGCAAAATATCAGCTGCGGTGTGTTGTTTTTCAGCCAGGAAACCGCCTCGCGCACCGATTCGATTTTGGCCACGATGTGCGCCTCCGGAATCAGCTTTTGTATCATTTCGGCCAGGTTGTTGGCCGCCAGCGCTTCGTCTTCTATGATGAGGATGTTCATGTGTTTTGGGGTGTTGATTATTCGTCCAGCAGCGGAATGTGTGCTTCGAATTGATTGCCATTCAGTGCAAAGGTGCAGGGCAAATCGCTCAGGTGCTCATAGCGTTGAATGATATTTTTCTGTCCAATGCCATTGGAGGGCTCCAGGGTTGTGCGTAATCGCAACGTGTTGGTGATCACCAGGTGGGTGTCGCTGCTGCGGATAGTGATGTTCAGTGGGTGAGCGGTGGAGATTTCGTTGTGTTTGATGGCGTTTTCGATGATGAGTTGAAGTGCCAGCGGAACCACATAGCGATTGCGCGTTTCGTCATTCAAATGAATGTGCAATTGCAGATTCTCCCCAAACCGGATGGTTTGCAAAAAATGGTACGACTGTAAAAACGCCAGTTCATCGGCCAACGGAACCACCAGTTTTTCGTTCACATCGAGCACATAGCGATAGATTTTCGAAAACTTGTCTACAAATTCAATGGCTTTGTCGGGCGACATGCGAATCAGTGATGCCAGCGAGTTCAGGCTGTTGAACAGGAAGTGCGGGTTCACCTGGTTTTTCAATGCCGCGTATTGGGTTTCGGCAATCTCCCGACGGAGTTGTTCGGTTTCAATTTTCGATTTCATCCACTCCCGAAACAGGTATTGCCCTTCGTGCACAGCTACCGACATGCTGTTGATGATGATGGAAATGGTGGCAATTTGGAACCAGATGGCAGTTAGTGAGTTTTCAAAATCATCCATCTGTTCTTTGCCAAAAGTGAAAATAAACAGGCTAAACACAAGGGAGCTACCCGCCACGCTAATCATGTTGGTGCTCACCAGTTCAATGAATACCCGTTTGGATTTACTCTTGTGCCAGGGATAGCGCGTGTTTAAAATTAGTTTTGAAAACAGCATCACTGCCGATGCGTTCAGGACGGTTGCTAGTAGCGAGAACACGATGTTGATGACAATAATGTTCGCGTGTATGTCACAGCGATATGACAGGTTCCCAATGACAAAATACAACGGGATGAGCGTGCATGTCATCAGGCACAGAATGAAAATCCATTTGAGGTGTTTGATGGTTGTGTTCATGGTGCGATGGGCGGTAAAATTAAAAAGTTATCCGGTATTGCATCATGGGGAAGAATCCCAATTGATAGTTTTCCACCACTTGATTCTTGGATTGACTATAACTTTCGTTGAGCACGTTTTTGTGGTCGGTGAGGTTCTCAAAATAGAGTTGCCACTCCTGTGTGATGTTGTTTTTGTTGATTTTGTAGCTGATTTTAAAGTCGGTTTTAAAGAAATCGGGGTGTCGGGTTTCAAACGCCTGGCTTTCGTCGTACTCGGTTTCGCCGGTTTGACGTGAGCGCCCCTCGTCAATGGGGATGCGGCGTTTTCCGCCGGCCATGGTCACTTTCACATCCAGCGACAGCGCTTGGGTGGGGCTCAGCTTAAATTCTTTGCCGCCCAACAGGTTCACCACATAGTTGCCGTTGAAAGCGGTGTTTCGCGTCACTGCGTCGCTTCCCCGGTAGGTCGATTCAAACAGTGAGGCGGTTACCAAATAGTAGTAGCCGTGGTTCAGAAAGTGTTCCAGTGTGAGCTCCAATCCGTAGTTGTTACCGGTTCCCCGGTTCACCAGGCTGTCTTCGGCTTCGATGCCCCAGTGCGCGCCGCCGTTGATTAGGCTGAAATACGACGGGGCAGTTTCAACGGGCACATCATATAACCATTGGTAATACACCTCTGTTTTGATGCGCATGTGATGGTTGATGTTCCAGTCATGGCCGGCCACCATCTGGTGCGACTTGGTGAAATCGAGGTGCTTGTTGGTTTCAATGGCTTGCCCGTTGGCCATGAGGGTTTTTAAATAGTACACCGACAGGGGATGGGTTTTGGCGTGCATGCCATAGCCCACGTTGATTTTTCGTGATGGGGCATATTGCCACGATGCGCCCAAGCGTGGCTCTATGGCCGTGTGATGGCTCAGGGTGTGGTGCAGCAGGTTCACCCCGGGTGTGATGCTGATGTTGTGACCCATTTTGCTGATGAATTGCGCATAACTCCGCAATAGGTAACCGCCTTGACCCAATGGTTTGCCGGTGTTGAGTCGCTCTTTCAGCCCGTGGATGTCATCGTCCCAGGTTTGGGTGTACATGTCGTAGCCCATTTGGTCGATGCTGATGCCGGCTTTGCTCGAGAGCGAGGCACTGAATTTAGTGCCGGTGGTGAAAGCGGCGCTCAGTCGGTATTCCGAAATGTCGTGGGTCACCGTGCGGGTTTTGTGGCCCTGTATGTCCAGCGTGTCGATGTCGGTGCCTCCGTTTTGATAGAGTGCCGACAGGGTGACTTTCGCGTAGGTTTTTGGGGTGAGGTAGTGCAAGTAGCTGATGCCGGTGGCGCCCATCTTTGAGCGGTTGTCCAAGTCCTGACCGTCGTTGCTGTACAGGTCGCGGTCGGCTTGCTTGCTGTCGAGCATCAGGATGCTGCTTTTGCCGCCCAACCCAAACATCGACACCTCGCCTTTGCGGGTGGGGAAGTGGAGTTTGAAGGTCACATCCTGATAATAGGGAATGCCCGACGTGCCCATGTTGAACCCTATTTTGTCGAACACCGCCAGAGTGGAATAACGATAGTTGACCAGGTACGAACTTTTGCCCGCCCGGCTGATGGGGCCTTCGCTGCCGCCTTCAAAGCCGTTGAAGCCTATTTGGAACAGGTGCTCGTACTGTTCGTTGTTGCCGTTGCGCATGCGCAGATCAAAGACTCCCGAGAGGGCGTTGCCATATTCGGCCGGGAAGGCACCCGTGAAAAAGTCAGAGTTGCGCAGCACATTGTTGTTGAGCATCCCAACCGGGCCGCCCGTGGTGCCGTTTTCGGCAAAGTGGTTGGGGTTGGGGATGTCCACGTCATCGAGCCGCCAAAGGAGCCCTTGTGGGGAATTGCCGCGTATAATAATGTCGTTGCGTGAATCGTTGGCAAACGACACCCCTGCAAAGTTGGAGGCCATGCGCGCCACGTCGCCGCGACTGCCGGCATATTTCTCGGTCTCCTCCACGGTAAACGATCGGGCACTGATGAGCGCCATGTCGTTGATGGCCGATGTTTTGGGCTTGGAGGCCTTCACCGTTACCTCGCCAACGTTTTGGGTGCTTTCTTCCATCTCGATGTTGAGCAGCAGTTCCTTCCCCGATGTCAGCTCCAGGTTTTTTAAAACTACGGGTTGATACCCCAGAAAGTTGATTTCGAGGTTCACGCGTCCCACGCTGATGTTGGTGAGTTTAAACCACCCGTCACCGCTGCTGGTGGTTCCGATGGGTGGGGTGGATCCGGGTACCACCACCGTGGCGCCGGGCAGGGGTTGGCGGTTGGCTTTGTCGATGATTTGTCCCCGGATGGTTTGGGTTTGCTGTGCCATCAGCGGCATCGACAAACTGATCATCCATAAGATAACGTAACTCATTTTCAATCGGGCGAAGGGTGTTGTGCGTTTCATGTGAAAAGGGATTGATTTGAGTGCAAACATATCGGTCAGGGGGGAATGCCGAAACTCAAATCCCCTCAGTGGGTGAATGGCGGTGGTGAACGGGTGATTGGAGCCCTCGAATGACTGAGTGCCTCACCAAACCTCCACTAAACCTTCAAGGTCTCAAAGACCTTGAAGGTTTAAAATGACTAAAATATCCCACAAAAAAAACTCCCTTGTGGGGAGTCTTTTGATAATTAGATGTCCAGTTCTATTTCTTCCTGCCCGGTTTCCACCAGGCGGGCGTTTTCGCATTTGAGCGTGCGCCCGGGATAGCGTTTGATGAGATTGTGGTTGTGTGTGGCCATGATCACCGATCGTCCCTCTTCGCGAATCATGTGCAGCAGTTTCATCAGTTCGTCGGATGTCTCGGGGTCGAGGTTGCCGGTGGGTTCGTCGGCCAATATCAGTTCGGGTTCGTTGAGCAGGGCTCGGGCAATGGCAATGCGTTGTTGTTCGCCTCCCGAGAGCTGGTGTGGCATTTTGTACCCTTTGTGAACCATGTCGACCCGCGCCAGCACATCACGTATGCGCTTGTCCATCTCCTTTTTGTGTTTCCATCCCGTTGCCTGAAGTACAAACAGCAGGTTGTCGTACACCGATCGATCCATCAGCAATTGAAAATCCTGAAACACAATGCCCATCTTGCGTCGCAGGTAGGGGATTTCCTTTTTCTTAATTTTCTGCAAATGAAACCCCGAAACGTTGGCTTCGCCTTCGGCCAATGTTAGGTCGGCATACAGCGTTTTGAGCAGGCTCGATTTGCCGCTGCCCACTTTCCCAATAATGTACACAAATTCGCCTTTCTGAATTTTCAGGTTCACGTCTTTGAGCACCACGTTGTCTTCCTGGCGAATGAGCAGGTTGTGCAACGACACGACGGGTTCGTTGCTGTCGGCTGTATTATGGCTTGATGTTTGGCTGGTTTCGGTCATGTGGTGATGTGTCTGTGGTTTGATGACGACAAAGATGGGCAAAAAAACTTTTTGAGGGCAAAACATTGCTCCTTATTAATCGATGTTGAATCAATGTCGTTGAGGGAAGCCTTGAAAGGGCGATAAACAGTAGCGTAGGGCATCGCCCTATGATGAATGTAAACTCAATTTTAGAGACCTGATGGGGCGTAAGCCTAAGCTCTTCAAGGCTTGAGCTCTTAAGTAGGGCTTTGCCCAACTCTAATGCTGGCGCCCCATTGGGGCTTAATTAAACGACATTGAAGGTGGTTTGTGTTTTTTACTCAGTGTCTACTTTATAACTTTTTTGAGTTATCTGCTTTCTTATTTAAACGCAAAATGTTACAGATTAACTCAGCGCCTTCGCGCCTCTGCGTTTATTTTAACTACTATATAACTCTTTTACCGAGTGGTACTGTGGCTTTTTCTCCTCACTGGTTCTCATCTTATCTCACTGCAACTCAGCGTCAGTTCTTAGTTCGTTAAGTTGAGGAAGATGATTAAATGCTGAGTTATCTGCTTTCATATTTAAACGCAATGTACATAATAACCCAACTCAGCGCCTTCGCGCCTCTGCGTTTATTGAAAACTCAGTTTAATAAACCATTACTTCACAGAGTGAGCACAGATTGAGACACAGCGTTCCGCAATCTCATTCGCTGACGATTTCTTATTTTAACGAAGCGACATTGCTTTATGAATGGCCTCGATGAGCCTTCGTGTCGGGTGGATGTGCTCATTTGTGTATCTTTGGCGCAAAATTATCAACACGCATGAACGTTTCCATCCTCCATCAGGTTCCTCTAAAACCGCTCCACACATTTGGCATCGATGTCAATGCCCACTCTTATTTCGAATTTTCTGACGTCAGCCAGCTTACAGCCCTCATTCGTTCCGGCGCATTGCAGGGTGTCGAGCCATTGGTACTGGGCGGGGGGAGCAACTTTTTGCCGGTGGCCGATGTCGCAGCGCTGGTCATTCATCCGGTCAACAAGGGCATTCGCATCATCTCCCAGACCGATGAGGCCGTTTGGGTGGAGGCGGCTGCCGGCGAGGTGTGGGACGATTTGGTAGCCTGGGCCGTGCAGATGGGCTTTTATGGGCTCGAAAACCTCTCGCTGATTCCTGGTCACGTGGGGGCTGCTCCGGTGCAAAATGTGGGTGCCTACGGGGTTGAAGCGGGCGATGCCATTCATCAGGTGCACGCCATTGACCTTCGCGATGGTTCTGAGCTCCTGTTTTCGCAGCACGAATGCCGATTTGGGTATCGCGACAGCATCTTTAAATCCGACCGTTATCGCAATCAACTGGTGGTGACTCGGGTGATGTTTCGTTTGTCGAAGTTGCCGGTGTTTCATCTTCAATATGGCAACCTCAGTGAGGAAGTGGCCAGGATGGGCGAGGTCACCCTGTCTAACGTGCGACAAGCCGTTATGGCCATTCGTATGGCCAAGTTGCCCGACCCCGCTGTGACGGGCAATGCCGGCAGCTTTTTTAAAAATCCCGTGGTCGATATCTCCCTAGCCGATCGCTTAAAGATGCAATATCCCCACATGCCCGTTTACCCGGTCGACGATCGGCACGTGAAGCTTCCGGCTGGATGGCTCATCGATACCGCCGGATGGAAGGGGGTTGTGATGGGGCAGGCCGGCGTGCACCCGCTTCAGGCGCTCGTGCTCATCAATCGTGGTCAGGCCACCGGCCGTGAAATTGTGGCATTGGCTCATGCCATTGAGCAGGATGTGTTGGCCAAGTTTGGCGTGCATCTCGAAAAAGAGGTCAACATCATTGGCGATGCGTCCAATGATGCTGTGCTGTAAGTAAATCAACTTCTTACTAATTCCTTTCTTTTGTATCAATGAGTCGAACCGAGGCGTTCGATTCGTGCGAAAGGGGGCTTGCGTGTCGTCGATCACGAGGCTGTTCAACGATCGATCACGAGGCTGATCGATGGTCTGTCACGAGGCTGGTAGACCATCTACCACGAAACCGGGTGTATGTGTCGGAGGTGAGCGTTGATCAAATGTCAGCGAGTTACCGCCAGATGTTCCGTTCTTTAAGTGCCTTGCGATATTTGGCCGCGTTGACATTGTGCTGAGCCAATGATTTGGCAAAATTGTGATAGCCCGAAAAATCCTCCCGCGCACACATGTACAAATAGTCGTGTTGTTGGGCGTTCAACACGGCATCGATGGCAGTGATGGAAGGGATGCGAATGGGGCCGGGAGGCAGTCCCACATACTTATAGGTGTTGTAGGGGGAGTCAATTTCCAGGTCTTTGTGCAGGATGCGCTTGATGGTGAAGTCGCCCAGGGCAAATTTGACCGTCGGGTCGGCCTGTAGCAGCATTCTTTTCTTTAACCGATTGAGATACAATCCGGCGACAATGGGTTTTTCGTCGTTTTTTTGGGTCTCCTCGTCAACAATCGAGGCCAATGTGCTGATTTCATCGGGTGTGAGTTGGGTGCGCTGCGCCTGTTGGGTGCGTTGCTCGCTCCAAAAGCGTCGATACTCCTTGTGCATCCGTTCTACAAATCCTTTGGCGTCGGTGTTCCAGTACAGCTCGTAACTGTTGGGGATAAAGCGTGCCAGAGCCGTTTGGCTGGTGGCATCGTATTGCTTGAGGTAGTCGTTGTCGTGCAGTAATTTCACCAGCTCGGCCGAATCGGTCATCAGCTTTTGCGACACCACATGGGCCAAATCGGCCTTGGTGCGAATGTTGGTGAAGGTCAGCTTCACGGGCGACTGTTTGCCTGCCCGCAGTGCCGACACCAGTTCGTAGTTGCTCATGCCCGTCCGCACCCGGTAGCGCCCTCCTTTGATCAGCGAAGGGTATTTCATCAGTTGGGCAACTTTATGAAACGAAGGGGTGCTTTTCAATATCTTTTCCCGTTGCAAAAGCGCCATCACTTCGTCAAATTCAGCGCCATTGGGAATGTAAATGTAATGCGCTTCGGTACCTGGGGTGATGATGTTCGATGCGAAAAACCACCTGTAGTAGCGATATCCGACCCCTAATGCGGTCAGTGCCACAATGCCGGTCAATGCCATGATGACCATCCATTTGCGCGATGGTCGAAACGATTGGGATCTTCTTCTCAATGCCATAATTCTAGGGTGGTTTGGTTATGCTTTGCTTTTTAATAGTTCCTGTAGTCGGTACATTTCGTCGCGATGTTGTGCGGCCGAAAGGAAATCAAGTTCTTTGGCGGCTGCCTGCATGGCGGCTTTGGTCGCTTCAATGGCTTTTTTCAAGGCTTCTTTGCTCATGTATCCTACGACGGGATCGGCTGCCACATCGGCTTTCTCGTCTTTCTCAACATAGCTGTGACGTCCGGTTTTCTCTTCTATCACTTCGCCAAATATACGGTTTTGCTGCTTGATGATTTGCTGCGGCGTGATGTGGTTTTCTGCATTGTAAGCAAGCTGCTTGGCTCGTCGTCGTTCGGTCGAGTCGATGGTGGCTTGCATCGATTGGGTGATTTTGTCGGCATACATAATCACCAGCCCGTTGATGTTCCTGGCCGCACGCCCCGCCGTTTGTGTGAGCGAACGTTCCGACCTCAGGAAGCCTTCCTTGTCGGCGTCCAGGATGGCCACCAGCGATACCTCCGGCAAGTCTAGCCCTTCGCGCAGCAGGTTCACGCCCACCAACACGTCAAACTTCCCGTTACGCAGGTTTTCCATAATGGTGATGCGATCCATGGTATCCACGTCTGAGTGGATGTATTCGCAAAGGATGTTGATCCGTTGCAGGTATTTGGTCAGCTCCTCGGCCATCCGCTTGGTGAGGGTGGTCACCAGGATGCGTTCTTTCTTCTCGATGCGCTTTTTAATCTCTCCAATCAGATCGTCAATTTGGTTCAGGCTGGGGCGCACTTCAATGGGCGGGTCCAGGAGTCCTGTGGGGCGAATGACTTGTTCCACCAGCACGCCTTCACTTTTGGCCAATTCATAATCGGCAGGGGTGGCACTCACAAATATCATCTGATGGATGATCTCTTCAAACTCCTCGAATTTTAGCGGGCGATTGTCCATGGCCGCGGGCAGGCGGAAACCGTATTCAACCAGGTTGATTTTTCGCGCCCGGTCGCCGCCGTACATGGCACGTATTTGTGGAATGGTCACGTGGCTTTCGTCCACCACCATCAAAAAGTCTTTGGGGAAATAATCAATCAAACAAAACGGCCGTGATCCCTCTTTGCGGCCATCAAAATAGCGCGAATAGTTTTCGATGCCCGGGCAATATCCCAGTTCCTTAATCATTTCAAGGTCGTAGCTGACTCTGTCCTCCAGTCGTTTGGCCTCGAGGCTTTTGCCCACATCCCTGAGGAAAGCAGTCTGTATCACCAAATCATCCTGTATTTGCCGAATCCCGTCATGAATGCGCTCCTTGGACGTCACGAAAATGTTGGCCGGGTAAATCAGGGCATGATCATGTTTGTCGAGCGTGATGTTGTTGACGGGGTCAAAGGTCTCGATGGTTTCTATCTCGTCGCCCCAAAAAATGATGCGATAGGCATGGTCAGTATAGGCCAGGTATATCTCAATGGTATCGCCCTTGACTCTGAAGTTGCCTCTGCTAAACTCCACCTCATTTCGCGAGTAGAGCGCATCGACCAGCATTCTCAAAAACTGATTCCGCGCAATGATCTGCCCTTGTTTGATGCGCACCACACCGGCGTGAAAGTCATCCGGGTTGCCAATGCCATAAATGCACGATACCGACGAAACCACAATCACATCCCGACGCCCCGAGAGCAGCGCTGAAGTGGCACTTAGCCTGAGTTTTTCAATCTCATCATTGATGGCCAAATCCTTTTCAATATAGGTGTCGGTGACGGGTAGATAGGCTTCGGGTTGATAATAGTCGTAGTACGACACAAAGTACTCAACGGCGTTGTTGGGGAAGAAATTTTTAAACTCTCCATACAGCTGAGCCGCTAATGTTTTGTTGTGACTCAAAACCAATGTCGGACGTTGCACCTGTTCAATGACATTGGCGATGGTGAATGTTTTACCCGATCCTGTGACGCCCAGCAGAGTCTGGAATTTTGTTCCGGAACCAATGCCCGCTGCAAGTTCTTTGATGGCATTGGGTTGATCCCCTGTGGGGGAGTATTCTGAAATGATTTTAAAATCCATTGTAGATATTGTGTCCTCACAAAGTTACAAAAAAAGCCCCCTGAAAAGGGAGCTTCTTTGTGATTATTAACGTCGCCGTGGTTTTGGGCGTTGTGGTAATTTTCTCTTGGTTCCACCGCTTCGCATCTGTGCTTTTCTGATTTTAAGATAAGCTTTACGCGTATACTTGGGCTCGTTTTTCCATCGGCTCGGGTTGAGCGTGATGTCTAAACCAACATTTGCAGTGTAATAAAAGTCTCCGGCATCAGTTGGGTGAATGTTACCTACATTATCATCCCACTCTTTGTGGCCGTCCAATTCATCTGACAATGGCTTGTTTGCTATTAATTCTAGTTTAAATGAAAATAATGAATTATAGTAATAAGTTAAACCTCCACCCAACGAAAACAGTGGCGTTACCCCTGATTTTTTATGCCAAACCTGATCTAATCGTGGTTGTCCGTAATTAGGATGTGTTGTTTGAAATTCACCGGCACCTTCACCATATCTCTCTGTGGCATTAAAGTAATTAATGCCAATCTGCCCTATCAAATAAGGATTAAAAGAGCGTTGACGAAAATAACCTAAGGTGTGATCAAGTGGACGATAGGTTGCACCTAAGCTAAATTCTGTATAAAAGTTAGAGAAATAAGCATACACCTGATCTTGACCATTTAATTGCTTCCCTGCCATGCGCCCACCCATGAAGCTGACCCTTGCATTGAGAAAGGTCGTCATTTCGCGTTCAGCTGCAACTCCTAACGTAAAACTCGTCCTTGATTTATCCACCAAGTCACCATAAAATACGTTGACGCCCCCTAGGGGAACGATGTGTAAACCTTCAGAAATATCAAATTTCTTTCTCCTGTATTGTGAAAAAGAAGGTATTGACATCACTGTCAGGAGTAGAATTATGAATGTTGATTTCGTGTTGAAATGCATTGTAGTCTTTTACGTCCGTTAGGTTTTTACGGGATGTGGTAGATTAGGTTCAAATTTTTTACAATTCCAAACCATTTGCAAATATTGCAAAAGAAATCATATTTGAAAAATATTTTTTTCTTCGCATGCCCGCTTTTTGGTCAAATTATGAATTATCCTGCTGAAAGAACAATTTTTGGGGGTCGATGTTCGCTTCTGTGGATATATTCAGAAGGTGTGTTATACTAATGAAAATTTATATACCGTGGTTTGATGATATTTTTCCCCTGAGTGTAATAAAGTTGACGGAAATTCAGGCTGATTAGGGCTGTCGGGATAATGTTGTGCTTCGAGACAGAATCCGAAACGTTCATTAAAAATGGTATTGCCTCGCTTAAAGGTGCCATCAAGGTAATTGCCTGTATAGAGCTGAACGGCGGGTTCTGTGGTGTACATCTCTAATTTACGCCCCGATTTCTCGTCAATGGCAATGGCGCCAATGCGTAAGTCACCAGCAGTGCCGTTAATGATATAATTGTGGTCATAGCCACGACCTTGAACTTCGCTGATTCTGTCACCAATTGCTTTTGGTTCTGTGAAATCCATGGCTGAACCCTTTACGGTTAGAATTTTTCCGGTGGGAATGGCTGAATCATCTACTTCTGTATAGCAATCTGCAAAAAGTTGCAATTGATGGCTTTCAACATTTTCGTTACACCCATTCAGGTTGAAATACGCGTGGTTGGTAAAATTGACGTGGGTGGTTTTATCTGTTGTTGCTTGGTATTCGATGACCAACTCATTTTGCTCCGTGAGGGTGTAGGTGACCATTAAATGGAGGTTGCCGGGATAACCTTCTTCCATGTCGGGGCTAAAAATCTCAAGATTGATGCCCACCTTACCAGGCATTTGGAATGCTGTGGCCTCCCAGTTTTTACGATGATATCCCTGGATGCCTCCGTGCAAATGGTTCTCTCCATTGTTGATGGCAAATTGATAATTTTGACCTCCCAACGTAAATTTCCCTTTGGCAATTCGGTTCGCATATCGTCCAATTAATGCTCCCAAATATGGACATCCTTCTAAATACTGTTGCGACAGATAATCATCAAGTTTATCGAATCCTAATGTGATTTCTTCCCGCTTTCCATTCTTGTCGGGCATCAGAATGCTGGTGATGATACCACCATAAGTGCTGATTTTAACCTCGATGCCTCCCGGATTTGAGAGGGTGTATAATGAAACAGGTTGATTTTGATATGTCCCCCAATTTTCGTGTTTGATATGCATTGTGTATCTATTTATCAATGAATTTGCAGCAAATTTATGAAAAAATCTAAATTTGTCGCCGAAAGGATAAAACCGATTTTGATATATGTCAAAAAAAATAGTTCACATTTCCGACCAAGCCCGTCAAGCCAAGTATCGCCAGATCATCAATTCAATATTGGAATCTGTGCAGCGCGGAAGCCTCAAGCGAGGCGATAAATTGCCGTCAATCAATGATATTGCGCATGAATTTTCATTGTCACGCGATACTGTGATGTTGGCATTTAGTGAGTTAAAAGCCCGGGGGGTGGTGGCTGCGATGCCCGGTATCGGTTATTACATTGAGAGTACCAATGTGAATGTGGATCAGAAGATTTTTCTATTGTTTGACGAATTTAATGCCTTCAAGGAAACTCTTTATAATTCGTTTATCCATGCATTGCCCGATACGGCTCAGGTCGATTTATATTTCCATCATTTTAATCATCGGGTTTTTCAATCTTTGATTCGTGATCATGCATCGCGGTATACATCTTTTGTTATTTTGCCTGGAAATTTAACGTCCATTGGTCATATTTTAAAAGAATTACCGGCCGACAAAGTTTATTTAATCGATCAGCTTACACCGGAGTTAGGAACGTCTTATCCTGCCGTTTATCAAGACTTTGAAGATGATATATATCAATGCCTTTTGTCTGGTTTATCATTGCTGTTAAAATATAATCATTTTGTGTTGGCTTATCCCGGCGGTAAGGAGCCGATTGGGTTTGTTGACGGATTTGTTCGATTCTGTAACGATCATCAACTGAGTCGTGAGGTAATCTCTTCATTTGACAATCGGGATGTGAAGCCCGGTGAAGTTTATATTTTACCAAACGATTTAGATTTGGTTCAGGTTATTAAGAATGCGCATCGGAATCGCTTGCGTATAGGTGAGGATTTTGGGATTATCTCTATCAATGATGTCCCATTAAAAGAGGTGATTGCAGGTGGTGTGACCACAATTTCGACTGATTTTAAAAAAATGGGCGAATCTATTGCCAAAATGGTGACAGAATTTGGGCGGGGAAGGGTTCGCAACCCTTCTTCGATGATTGTTCGTAGTACTCTTTGATTTTTTTTATTTGGGGTGGTGATCTTTCTCAATTAATTTGTAATTTTACCCACCAGTACCCACTGGTAGAAAATATAAATGTAGATTATGGATATCAATCAATTAAAACAACAATTTATTGGGTTGTATGGCGACGGGGAGTTACAAGTATTCTTTTCGCCCGGACGTGTAAACCTGATAGGGGAGCATACCGATTATAATGGCGGTTACGTGTTTCCTTGTGCTTTGAGCTTTGGAACTTACATTGTTTCTCGTTTAAATGGTTCTGATGAGATTCGTTTTGCTTCAACCAATTTTGATTTAAAGGTGAACGTTAAAACGGAGAAAATATCACAGAAACATCCTGATGGTGCCTGGGTGAATTATCCATTGGGTGTCATGAAGGAGTTTGCAGATAAAGGTGTTCGTGTGGCTGGTATGGATATTTTAGTGTCGGGTAATATTCCCAATGGCGCTGGTCTCTCTTCATCGGCTTCGTTGGAATTGGTGACGGCGGTGATGTGCAATGAATACTTTAAAACCGGATTTACCAATTTAGAATTGGCTTGGATGGGTAAAGCTGCCGAAAACAATTTCGTGGGTGTCAATTGTGGTATACTTGATCAGTTTGCCGTGGCAATGGGGCAGAAGGATCACGCCATGGCTCTGAAGTGCGACACCATGGTGTATGAACAAGTTCCCGTCGCTTTAGGCGATTATCGCATTGTGATTGCCAATACGAATAAACGTCGCGGCCTGGCTGATTCGAAGTACAATGAGCGAGTGGCTGAATGTAAAAAAGCAGTTGAGGCGATTTCTACCGTTAAGTCCATTCAGTTTTTGGGGGACATCAATTTGTCAGAATTTGAAACGCTTCAGGCGTCCATTCACGATCAAACGGTGTTGCGCCGTGCCCGTCATGTCATTTCTGAGAATCAGCGTGTGGTGGATGCCATTCCTCATTTAAAGGCCGGTGATTTAAAGGCTTTTGGTCAATTGATGAACCTCTCGCATGATTCATTGGCGGCCGATTATGAAGTGACTGGTGTTGAATTGGATGCCATGGTGTCTCTGGCTCGTAGCGTGGAGGGGGTGATTGGCTCACGTATGACAGGTGCCGGCTTTGGTGGTTGCACTGTGAGTCTGGTTCATAAAGATGCTGTTGAGCGTTTTATGAAAGAAGTTGCTGCCGGATATACAGCCAAAACCGGATTGGTGCCCGATTTTTATGTGGCTGAAACGGGTGATGGAGCCCGTCGTTTAATGTAATTATATAGTATTGCAATATGAGTACAAGTCAATCGACTTTCCACATGGAAGATCATCCTCATCGACGTTTTAATGCTTTAACGGGTGAGTGGGTATTGGTGTCGCCACACAGGGCTAAGCGCCCATGGCAAGGCCAAATTGAAAAATCGGAGCAGGAAAAACGACCTGAATATGATCCGGGTTGTTATCTCTGTCCCGGCAACGAACGTGCCGGTGGTTATTTGAATCCTAAATATGATTCGACGTTTGTTTTTGTCAATGATTTTTCTGCGTTAATGGAAAAATCGCCTGCCGGTTCTGAAAAAGATGGTGAATTGTTTCAGGCTGAGAGTGAAAGTGGGATTTGTAAGGTCATCTGTTTTTCGCCCCGCCACGACTTGACCATTCCTCAAATGGAGGTTGATGCCATTCGCAAAGTGGTCGATCTTTGGTGTGATGAGTATCGGCAAATTGGCGCAGAGCCTTTTATTCATTATGTGCAGATATTTGAAAATAAAGGCAGCATGATGGGGTGCAGTAATCCGCATCCTCATGGTCAGATTTGGGCCTCAAGTTCAATGCCTGTGGAGCCGATGAAGGAACAGTCTCGTCAGTCTGATTATTACAATCGTCACGGACGCGCTTTGTTGACCGATTATGTTGAGGCCGAAGTTAAAAAGAAATCTCGTGTTGTTTTCGAGAATGAACATTTTGTGGCTCTTGTGCCATACTGGGCTGTATGGCCTTTTGAAACCATGTTGGCTCCCAAGCGTCGTGTGGCTAATTTGCTGGAATTGACTGATGCGGAGAAACAAAGTTTTGCTGCGGCATACCGAGAATTGACCATTATATATGACAATCTCTTCGAAGTGTCATTTCCCTATTCAGCCGGCATTCATCAAGCTCCTACGGACGGCAAGGATCATCCAGAGTGGCATTTGCACATGCATTTTTATCCGCCGCTGCTGCGATCGGCTACGGTTAAAAAGTTTATGGTGGGTTACGAAATGTTGGCCAATGCGCAACGTGACATCACCCCCGAAACAAGTGCTGCTCGATTGCGTGAACAGTCGCGTGTGCATTATTCACAACGATAGTTTTTTTTGTTCATAGATTCTTTTCTGAAAAATGGTTATCCGTTCCGGGTAGCCATTTTTTCGTGATGATGGTTGATTTAGCTGTTGGGTTTGGTGCATTTATATTAAATTTGTGCCCAATTGTTATCGTGAAATCATAAATACTTAAAAATCACAATACATGGTTCTGTTTTTCAAGGGTCATTCCGGATTGGTGTTTGCCGTGGGCAGTCAGTCGCAGCTTGGTGCCAATGAGGTTCAAAAAATGGAGTGGTTGTTCTCGGGAGCAACGCTGATGGAAGGAAACGATGTTCCTGGATTCTACGTGGGGCCTCGTAAGGAGATGATTACTCCCTGGAGTACCAATGCTGTAGAGATTACACAAAATATGGGGGTGACCGGTATTGACCGCATCGAAGAGTTTTTTGCGGTGGAGAACGAAAACGCTTCTTTTGATCCCATGTTGCAACGTTTGTATAATGGATTGAAACAGGATATCTTTGATATCCACAAACAGCCTGATCCGATTCTTTATATTGATGATATTGCTTTGTACAATCAAAAAGAAGGATTGGCATTGAGCAGCGTTGAGATTGATTATTTGAATGGCTTGAGTGCCCGATTGGGACGTAAATTAACCGATAGTGAGGTGTTTGGGTTTTCGCAAGTCAACTCTGAACACTGCCGTCACAAAATATTTAATGGCATTTTTGTGATTGATGGGGAGGAAAAACCCAGTTCATTGTTTAAACTCATTCGCAAAACATCCGAAGAAAATCCCAACTTTCTTGTGTCGGCTTACAAAGACAATGTGGCCTTTGTTCAGGGGCCTGTGGCTAAGCAGTTTGCTCCGGTTACGCAGGATAAGCCCGATTTTTTTGATGTACGCGATATCAATACTGTGATTTCCCTTAAAGCTGAAACTCATAACTTTCCCACGACCGTTGAACCTTTTAACGGAGCCGCAACCGGAACCGGTGGTGAAATACGGGATCGGTTGGCTGGTGGGATTGGTTCTTTGCCTTTGGCCGGTACAGCTGTTTACATGACATCTTATTCTCGTCTCGAGCAGGATCGTCAGTGGGAAAATGATATGCCCGAACGTCCTTGGTTGTATCAAACTCCATCTCAAATCCTCATCAAAGCTTCAAACGGAGCCTCTGATTTTGGAAATAAATTCGGACAGCCCTTGATTTGTGGTTCGGTGCTCACGTTTGAGCACATGGAAAATCAAAAAAAGTTTGCTTTCGATAAGGTCATCATGATGGCCGGCGGTATTGGTTTTGGTAAAGCCGAAGATAGCTTGAAAAAAGAACCCAAACCGGGCGATAAAGTGGTGTTGTTAGGTGGTGATAACTATCGCATTGGCATGGGCGGCGGAGCCGTATCATCGGTCGCGACAGGTGAATTTGCCAATGCCATTGAATTAAACGCTGTGCAACGTTCGAATCCTGAAATGCAGAAGCGTGCCATGAATGCCATTCGTGCCATGGTTGAGTTGGATAAAAACCCTATCGTGAGCATTCACGACCACGGTGCGGGTGGTCACCTCAATTGTTTGTCCGAACTGGTTGAAACCACAGGTGGTACCATTCATGTCGATAAACTCCCGGTAGGTGATCCAACACTCTCGCACAAGGAAATTGTAGGGAATGAGTCTCAAGAGCGAATGGGATTGGTTTTGCATCAGGAAGATATTGAGGAAATGCGTTTGGTGGCCGAACGTGAACGTGCCCCCATGTATGTGGTGGGTGAATGTACCGGCGATATGCATTTCCGTTTTGAAGATGATAAGGGGCATAAACCCATCGATCTTCAGTTGGCCGATATGTTTGGGAATCCTCCTAAAACAGTGATGAATGATACTGCTGTAGAGGCTGCTTTTGCTGATGTGGCTTATGATGTGTCCAAAATTGAGTCGTACCTCAAAGATGTATTGCAACTCGAGTCGGTGGCTTGTAAGGATTGGTTAACCAATAAGGTGGATCGTTCTGTGACCGGGAAGGTTGCTAAACAGCAGTGTGCCGGCGAAATTCAGTTGCCCTTGAATAACCTTGGAGCCACTGCCATTGATTATGATGGTGTAAAAGGTGTTGCAACCTCTATTGGTCATGCACCGGCGGCTGCCCTCATCGATCCCGAAGCCGGTTCGGTACTCTCCATTGCTGAGGCACTAACCAACCTGGTGTGGGCACCTCTCACACATGGTCTTAAGGGCGTTTCGTTAAGTGCTAACTGGATGTGGCCTTGCAAAAATGAGGGTGAAGATGCTCGTTTGTATGATGCTGTTGAAGCGGTGAGTAATTTTGCCTGCGATTTGGGAATCAATATCCCCACCGGCAAGGATTCGTTGTCGATGACACAGAAATATCCTGATGGTGACAAGGTGTACTCTCCCGGAACGGTGATTATTTCGTCGGTTGCAGAGGTTTCTGATATCCGCAAAATTGTGGAGCCGGTTCTGAAGAAGGATAAGAATACTCAGTTGTTGTACATTGATTTGTCGTATGATGCCTTGAAGCTTGGTGGAAGCAGTTTTGCGCAGGTTGTTGGTAAGCTTGGTGCCGAAGCACCTTGTGTGACCGATACCGAGTACTTTGCTACAGCTTTCGAGACCATTCAGAAATTGGTGCATGAAGGGTTAATTCTAGCCGGACACGACATTTCAGCTGGTGGTATGGTGACTGCTTTGCTCGAAATGTGTTTTGCCAATAAATCTTATGGTCTGTCGATTGATGTCTCTTCGCTGGAGGAAAAAGATCTCGTAAAGGTACTTTTCAGTGAAAATCCGGGGGTGATCATCCAGGTGAAAGAATCTGAGAAGGTTTTTGCATTGCTTGATGCGGCTGAAATACAGTATCAAGTGATTGGTGCACCTGTTGAAAATCGTGTGGTGACCATCAAAGCCGCCGATTGTACATTGAACCTGGATATTGATGCTTATCGTGATATTTGGTACAAAACCTCATATTTGCTCGATTGTAAGCAAAGTGGTAAGGAACAGGCTACTGCTCGATATGAGAATTACAAAAAACAGGCACTCAGTTACAGTTTCCCGACAAGCTTTACCGGTGAATTTTCTCAGTATGGCATTACGCCCATGCAGCGAAATGCCAAAGGGCCAAAAGCCGCTATCATTCGCGAAAAAGGGGTGAATGGCGATCGTGAAATGGCTTATTCGATGTTCCTGGCCGGTTTTGATGTGAAAGATGTTCACATGACCGATCTTATTTCGGGTCGTGAGTCTCTCGAAGATATACAGTTGATTGTGTTCGTTGGGGGATTCTCGAATTCCGATGTATTGGGTTCGGCCAAAGGTTGGGCTGGTGCATTCTTGTATAACGAAAAAGCCAAAGCAGCTCTTGATGCATTCTATAAGCGTCCCGATACCTTGAGTTTGGGGGTATGCAATGGTTGTCAGCTGGTGGTTGAATTGGGGTTGATTTATCCGGAGGATGAGTTGAAACCCAAAATGCTTCACAACGAGTCGCATAAATTCGAATCTATATTCTTAAATATGGACATCATGCCCAACCATTCGGTGATGCTGGGCTCTCTGGCCGGAACACGTTTGGGCGTGTGGGTGGCTCATGGGGAGGGTAAATTCAGTTTCCCCTATGCCGAGGAGAATTATCACATTGCTGGGAAATATAGCCATTCCGGTTATCCGGCCAATCCTAATGGAAGCAATTTTAATAGTGCAGCCATTTGCTCTCGGGATGGTCGTCATTTGGCCATGATGCCGCACTTAGAGCGAGCCATTTTCCCTTGGCAATGGGCTTATTACCCCGAAAATCGTAAGGACGATCAAGTCTCTCCTTGGATTGAAGCATTTGTGAATGCTCGTGTTTGGATTGAGAATTTCGGGAAGTAATTCTTTCTGATATGTATAAAAAAAAGGCCGGAATTTTCCGGCCTTTTTTATTGGTCATCGATACTTTCTAAATTGTAGATTTATCGTATCACAATGTTAAATGAGACTCCGGGTCTGACCGGCTCTGGTACCAGCACGTATCCATACTCGTAAGGGAGATACACATAACCATCGGCATAAAAGTGTCTTTCGCCATTGTAAATGCGCATCACATGATGACGTGGCAATACATTTACATATACAAACGGAGCATTTACTCTAATGTATCCGTATCCGGGGTGATACCGATAAAAATGGTTGTTGGCGTGAAAATACTCACATCCGTTGTGGAAAAATTTGTTGTAGTGATGTGATGGTAATTGGTGATGGTATGCGTGTCTGTGTTTTTGATGATGATTTCGGGAGTGATCATTATATGAATCTCTTTTGTGATGCTTGTTGTTATGATCGTATCGTTCGTGTTGCTCTTGTCGATTGTTCTGATTGTGTCGAGATTTGGGAGCTTCATATCGATTGGCCGATTCTGATCGTTCAATTTTCTGAGGGGATTCATATTTCTGACGGTTGTCGTCTGATCTTCGTTGGCTTCTTGGGTTTTGTTGGCTCCAAACGATGGTGCCGATGGCCATAAAGGCAGTAAGTAATGTGGCTTTGCGGATGTAATATAAGGTTTTCATGGCGCTAATTTTTTAAATTGAACATCTGTTGTTAACCGGTTTGACTATGTCAGTGCAAAGTGTGTGCCATAATTGAGTGTTGATATTCTGATTTGGTGTAATTGGGTTGTCGGTATAATGGTACGAATGTGCTCTTGTACTCCTAATAATAATCATGATCCTGTGTGCTGATGGGTTAGATATGTCTCTTTTTTTTGAATCGCTATTCAATGTCGTTTAGTTCGCTCTTTCAGCTTAACTAAACGACATTGGTTGATGCTGTAGTTGTGTGCAGTTTTATTTTCAGGGCTAAAAGATTGGTCAAATCACTTTCAACATCCTGCCGTTAGTCAGGAAAGCTCGGTAGAACATCGATCTTGATTGATTTCTTTTGCCCCGTTCGGAGCAAATATCTATCAATAATCAGGTTGTAATGTCGTTTAGTTAAGATAAGAAGACGTGAGCTGACGAGACTAATGATGAGATGAATACAGATGTTTAGATCCGTTCTCTTCGTCTCTTTAGTCTAATCTATCTGTCTTTAGTCTAATAATCTTCTTGTCTCTTCTGCGTATTGCACTAACTAAACGATAATGAATCGCTATTTAAGATCAATGTTTTATCATGCGAAGTCATTGAGTTTCGTAAATGAGGTGTGAATGTTCATCCTGAAAAAATGAATGTTTGTGTAAAAGAGTTGATATTCTATCTTTTAGAATGAGTAAACCCGTATTTTTGCAAGGTTGATTAAACAATTCGAGATGATTTGTGATTTTGATTTGAAGGGAATACGTTCTCATGAGTTGGTAGCTTCGTTGGAAATGACTGATGAGCAGGAGCTTGAAATTAAATTTGCTCAAGGGTATGGTGATTTGATTATCCCCATTGATCCAGAGATGACTTCGGATCATTTGATGACGGTTTTTTACTACTATTTAGAGAATTATAAATTGATATAACCTCCTATGGAGATTGATGTTGTTGAGCTTGCCATGTATGGCAAGCTTTTTTCGTTTTATCTGGTTGACATTGTTGAATGACTGTTGTAATTTTTTGCTGGCAAGATGTTGGGTTGTTTTGGATGAAAATTAAATCATAGGGTGTTGATTGAGGAAATAGCTTATAAATATGTGTGAGGGGGTGTTATACGGGGTGTATGTTGATTGAGTGTGTATGAATTTTAATCATGGTGTATGAAAAAATGGGGTGTATGAATAAAAAGTGAAAATAGATATTGCGGGTGAGTGTTAAAGTGATTAAATTTGCACTGAAAATGTATCAGATAATAATTTAAAAAGCGATTTATGAAGAGAATTATTAGTCTGGTGTTTTTAATGCTTGGGGGTGCCATGTCGGCATTTGCAGCAGAAACACCTGAGATTGATTCGGGCGCAACGGCTTGGATGATTACATCAACCGCATTGGTCCTCCTGATGGTACCCGGTTTGGCTATGTTTTATGGCGGTTTGGTGCGTTCCAAAAACGTGTTGGGTACCATGATGCACAGTTTTGCCGCCATGGGGGTGATGAGTGTGTTGTGGGTGGTCGTAAGTTACAGCATGTGCTTTGGAGATAATGTGTTGGGTGGTTGGATTGGTTGGAATTCTGACTATCTGTTTCTCAAGGGGATTGATGATTCCATAATGTCCGGAGGTGTTCCTGAGTATGTGTTTTCAATGTTTCAGGGAAAGTTTGCCATTATCACTCCCGCACTGATTGCTGGTGCATTTGCCGAACGGGTTTCGTTTAAAGGCTATATTATATTTATTGCAGCATGGGGGTTGTTGATTTATAACCCTTTGTGTCATTGGGTTTGGGCCGAAGATGGTTTTTTGTTTAACCTTGGAGCCAAAGGCGCCATTGATTTTGCAGGAGGAACGGTTGTTCATATTTCGGCAGGAGTGAGCGGATTGGTGGCAGCTATTTATTTAGGTGCCCGACGTGGTTATCCTCACCGTCAAATGCGGCCCAACAACTTGGTGATGACCTTGATGGGTGGGGGATTGTTGTGGGTTGGCTGGTTTGGGTTTAATGCCGGTAGCAGCATCTCGAGTGGATTGGGCACTGCTCAGGCGCTCACCGCTACACAAGTCGCTGCGGCTATGGGGGCCATTACCTGGATGATCATCGAAGGTCTGTTGCATGGTAAAGCAACGGCATTAGGATTTGTCAGTGGTGTGTTGGCCGGACTGGTGGCTGTAACCCCTGCTGCCGGTGTGGTTCAGCCGGCCGGAGCCATGGCTCTGGGCATGATTGCGTCTATTTGCTGTTATTATGCAATCGTAATTAAGAACAAACTGGGCTATGATGATAGTTTGGATGCCTTTGGAATTCACGGCTTGGGTGGTATCATTGGTGCCATTGCTCTAACTTTTTTCATCCGTGAAAGTTGGATGAACGAAGCGGCTGAGTTGGCCGGTGGTTCTTGGTCTATGTGGCAACAATTGGGTGTTCAGGTATTGGCTGTGGTGATTGCCATTGCCTATGCTGTGGTTGGAACATTAATTCTGGTTTTCCTAATTGATAAAATCTTCGGATTCAAGTCCACCCCCGAAGAAGAAATGCAAGGGTTAGATCATGCTTATCACGGGGAACGTGGTTATGGTATGTTGAATCCCAATTGATGCATTGACTTTAACCTATTAAGTTTCATTTATTTCGTTAAAAACATGAAGTTAATAACAGCCATCATACGAAGCTATCAGTTGGACCAGGTTCGTGAAAGCTTGATTGCTGCCGGCATAGAGCGGATTACCGTAAGCAGAGCCGCCGGTCATGGGCAGCAAAAAAAAGAAGAATTCTATCGCGGTGTTAAAGTCATTCCCGGACTGACACCTAAGATGCGTGTCGAAATAGCGGTGAATGAGGAATTTGTTGAGACCACCGTCAATGCCATTATTTCTGCCGCTCGTTCGGCGCAGGGAAAAGATGGTGATATTGGTGATGGGAAAATATTCATTACCAACCTCGAAGAGTGCATTCGCATTCGTACCGGTGAACGAGGCGGCAGTGCCATTTGATTTTTCTCTCTTCTGATTATATTTGAGGGGCGGGGTGAAGCAACGGTTTCATCCCGCCTTTTTTATTTACGAGATTTAACGGCTGTCCGATAGTCTTGTATGTATTGCTTTATCATGTCATTGACTTTCTCCCTGATTTGGAGGATGAGCGGATGGGAGGCCGAAAAAGTCATTTCATCAACGCATTGCAAGGGAAGCACTCGTGGTGAGGTTCCGGTGATAAATAATGCATCGCATGTAGATAGTTCGTTTTGTTTGATGCATGCCATTTTCAGAGGGAGGTTTAATTGTTGAATGGCTTGAATGGTTTTTTTGCGCATGATGCCATTCAGTACCATTGCGTCAGGTGCGGTGTAGACTTCATTGTTTTTAATAATGAAAAGGTTCGAACGGCTGCCTTCGGTGAGTTCATTGTTGTGATTGACCAATAGGGTTTCGTAGGCTTGGCGGGCAGCAATTTGGTCATTGGCCTTTTGGCGAAGCTGATAATCGCTGATTTTCGCATTGGGATTTGAGCGTTCAGCCTGCTGAAGGATGACCATTACGCCATTGATGAGTTCGTCTTCAGAAGGATAATGCGTCATGAGCGGTGAAATAACTTCATCCATTACACCGTCTTCGTAATAAAAGTGGTCGAAGCGAATATTGGAATGGATAATTTTGTTGGCGGTAATAATTTGTTTTATGGACGCATGCCATTGTTCAAATGTGATCACCGTAGTTTGGTTTGCGATGCGTAAACTGTTTCGGAAGCGTTCAAAATGATCTTCGGCAAAAAGGATAACCTCCTCTTGCACCCTAACGACTTCGTAAATATTGACCGCATTGGTGATGATCCCGTTGTAGGGAGTGGATGATGGGACTCCATTGATGAGGATGGTGTTGTTCATGGGTGGTTGGGGTTAGTAGTCCCCCCATCTCATTTAGCGTGAGACGAGGGGGGATAATGTTTTTCTTTTATTTATCGCGAAGGTTCTATCTCTTCAAAATTTTAGCACTTAGCCGAGTGTTATATGCTTTTAATCGCATCTTGTGTGAGAAACCCGAAATCGCGGCTATATCGGAACATCTGCTCTTCAAATGTCTCGTTATAATTCACTTTCACATCGGTGATGTGGCCGTTGATGTCTATCGGGGTAAGCTGAGGGTTGATAAAACCGGTGAAGGGTACCAAATTGAGTTTCGCATAACGTGCCAGGACTTCTTGGTGTAAATCTTGATCCACTTGCACGCCATAAGTTTCGACCAATTGCTTGGCGGCTTCATAATCGCCTTCCGATTTGATGCGTTGTACTTCATGCAGTAGCTTCCCAAATAGTTGACGAACAAATCCGTAGTTGATAATTTGGAAGTAGGTTTTTCCACGAAGTTTTATCTTTTCAATTGCGCCGTTGGGTTCTGCTTTTTCAAACACCCATTTACAAATGAGTTGACGACAACGCATGTGCGCCTGTTCAATTTGTTTGCCGGGTTCAATGCGTGTGAGTTGAACCATCAATCCATTTCGGATGTAGCTGTTGTATTGAGCCCGCGAATGGTTGTAATGCGTTATCAACTTTAATTCAATCATTTTAAGATCGCAAATGTAGTAGAGTGCGAACAAGTCTGCGCGTGTTTCTTCAATAACCGAAGCATAGGATTGAAGCATTTCTGAGGTCACGCCGGGGAGCATTCGACCAGAGCCATGCCCCAGACATTCGTGCAAATGGGTGTGTAGTTGTTCTGCATCAGCGCCATATTGGCGGTGTATCTCCACTTCTTCATCGTTGGCTGCAAACTCTTCAATGACGCCGGCTTTCAGAGAGGCATAGTGGTGTGCCTGACTGATATTGGCCAGCGATACCGATTTGGAGCCATGTTTTTCGCGTATCCAATCGGCGTTGGGCAAGTTAATGCCCAGTGGCGAAGCCGGGTAGCAATCGCCACCCAGCATCACGGCATTGATGATTTTCATGCTCACCCCTTGTATGGTTTGTTTTTTGAAAGCGGCATCCACTGGTGAATGCTTTTCGAACCAGGGGGCATGTTGACTAATGATGGATGCTTTGCGGGTTTCCTCTTCGTCGGTGATGTTTACCAATGCTTCCCAAGTGCCCTTAATTCCCAACGGATCGGCATACACTTCGATGAATCCGTTGATAAAGTCGGTTTGGGAGAGGTTGTCGTTGAGCCACTCAATGTTGTATTGGTCAAAGAGATGAAGGTTGCCGGTGGTGTAATATTGAATTAGTAAATCGATGGTTTTGACTTGTTTGTCGTTTTCGGCCGATTGTTGTGCTAATTTCAACCATTGTGTGATGGCTTGAATGGCTTTCCCGTATTTCCCATGCAGGTGCCAAATTTCTTCCTTTATAACTCCATCTGTTTTTATCAATTTACTATTGAGTCCAAACGACGGGCATTGGTCGCCTGCTTGTTGTTTCTGGTGCCCATAAAAAGCGATGGCTTCGTCTTGGGTGACACCTTCGTAGAAATTGTTGCACGACATCTGTACAACATCGTCCCCGGGGGCGTTCCAAACCCTTTTGGTGTCGAGCTGAGGATTGAACAACAGCTCCGTAATGAGATGTAGTGCTTTGTGTGCTTTATCGGTAGAAAAAATAGATAGCCAATTGCATTGATTGAACCATGTGACGAATTCATCCTGACTAAAATCGGGTTTCATTTTTTCGGTGCTGTAATGGTGATGAATGCCACTCGAAAACCATACCCGCTTGAGGTAAACCAACAACCGTGCATCCGCGATGCCATCCTGATTTGAGGAGCGAATCTGACGAACCATTTCTTCAAGAACCATGCGAACGATAAGGTTATGCCGATGGTGTTGGTCAAATAAAATATCACGTCCGGCAAGCGCTGCCTGGCTCAGGTAGTAAATGTATTTTTTACGCTCAAGGGGGAGTGAGTCAAATTCTTGAATTTTAAAGCGCAACAGGCGTAAGTCGGCAAACTGTTCTGAGTAGTAATTGAAATCAGATGGGGTATTAATTGGTATCGTCATTGTTGAATCGTTTGAGGAATTTTTGATTTACGAACGGGCTTAGCTGGTGCTTGGAGCGTTTTGGGATTGCGCAAATCTAAATCGGGGTAGAGTTTCCATTTCCCTTTTTCGAATTTGTATCCGTTGTACGAGAAATCAGGGCCATAAAACCGAAAGACGTTTTTAAACATGGGTTCGGATGGCGAAAGATTATCCATGACAATCATTTTGAGTGATTCATCGTATTTCATCATCATATTGGCACCGGCAGAATATTCAAAAATGAGTCGGGGGGCATAACCGGGGCCTTTGGTTAAGATGGAGCTGCCGAATCGTGGTTCACCGTTGGGTTGGATGGTGAGAACTTCGAGAAGTTTAATTTTTGTGAGTTCGTTGTTTCCCTTGAACCCTATCAGTGTGTAGTAATCCTGCTTTTTATAATTGGTGTGAATGATATCGAGATAGATGGCTCCGTACCATCTTTTGTGCGTGAGCATCAATCGATCAGGGCTCCGCAGATCGTTGGTTTTGTCTGTCAGTTCGTATGTGGTGATGGGTTTTCCTTCTTTTTGAACCGATACTGCTCCGTAGAATTGATGGGAGCCATCGTTGAGTTCGACATTCCAGGTTGTGATTTTTACTTTTTTATCGGTCGAAATGATCGTTGATATTCGGTTATAACCATACAAGGGGTTCTCAAAAAGAGATGGTTCATTCCATATTTTCCACATCCGGGGCAGGATATCCTGTTCGTTGAGTCTGTTTTTTTCGTCATTGTCGCGCGACAGCGCCATTTCTTCAAATAGGCATTTTAGATAAAAGTCATGATATGAGAGGCTTTGTTCCGGAGTGCTTTTTCTGAAAAACTTCAATTCATAGCTTTTTAACTCCGTGTCCTGCAAATTTGCGAAAGCAAATACAATCTCCTCGTTGATGCTGTTCTTGGGTTGAGGCAATGGTGGTAGCACTTCGTTGAATTGCACGACTCTTTGAATGCTGTCTCGTGTATATACCGCAAATAAACTGACCCTCTTTTCGGTGTCCGCAATTGGTAGCAAATAATAATAAAGGGTGATGAAGCCATCGGGCGAAACGATCTGTTTGAGGCTCCTGTGTGGCTCAACTGTCGGAACGTTCTTGCATTCTCGAAGATATTGTGACCAATTGTCTGCACATTCTTTAGCCTGGTATGCCTTTTTAAATTCCTGTTTCAGGGTAACAATGCTGTCGAAACGGTCGAGAATATTGGTGCCTTTGAGGTCAAGGGTCTGTGAAAACGCTGAAATATTGAGTGTGAAGAGCAGTAGAACGGTGAATTTTGCGCGATTCATTGGCATGATGATATGGATGTTGTAAATGCACCGTAAATTTAAAGGTTGCTTTTCAATTATGACTCATATTATGGTCTTGAATGATCATCTGAAAACCGGATTTATACTTTGAAGGAGGTCGTTGAGTTCTACGATTCGATGCTTTTAAGTTTCAGGTGTTTGTAAAACTGATCTTGTGAGCGGTATTCCAATTCGTTGACAGGCTGTTTCATGCGGTTGCTCATTTCGTTGTCCATGTAACGCGCCGAGCAATTATCGGCCCATTGGATGTCCCACATGGTGCGCAGTTCCTGTTTCAGACAAGGATCGTAAATGGGCGTGGCAACTTCGACCCTTCGGTCAAGGTTGCGTGCCATCAGATCGGCCGATGAGATATATATTTTTTCAGCTCCTCCGTTTCCAAAAATATAAAGACGAGAATGTTCCAGATAGCGATCAATGATGGCAATGGCCGGAATGGGTGGCAAATTGGGATCATGCATGGGCATGAGTGACATCATGCCTCGTACATTTAGTCGTACATCCACTCCGTTTTTGTGAGCCGTATATAGCTTCTGAATCATGTCGTTGTCAACCAGGTTGTTTAGTTTTAGGTAGATGTATGCGGGTTTACCGGCCCTGGCATTTCTAATTTCAACGTTGATGAGTTGTTCAATTTTTTTGCGGAGAACGAATGGAGATACCAGTAAGTGACGGTAGGGGGGGACTTTGTAGTTTTTATCGAAAAACTCAAATACCCAAGACGTTTCTTGTGTAATGGCCGGGTTGCGGGTGAGCAGGATGCAGTCGCTGAATACTCGTGCCGAGTCTTCGTTGAAGTTACCCGTGCCAATGCCAACGTAATTCACCAGTTTGCCTTTTTCGTTTCTTGAAATCAGGCACAATTTGCTGTGCACTTTAAGTCCGGGAACACCATAAATCACACGCACGCCTTCGTCTTTCAGTCGATTGGACCATTTGATATTGGCACTTTCGTCGAATCGTGCCTGCAACTCCAGGATGGCTGTGACTTTTTTGCCGTTACGGGCTGCATTTATTAAGGCGTTCATCACGTTGCTCTGTTTGGCCACGCGGTAAATGGTCATTCTAATTTCACGCACCAAGGGGTCAATGGATGCCTCGCGCAACACATCGATAAAATGGTGAAACGAATGATAGGGAAAGTTGATGAGAAGGTCTCGCTTTTTGAGTATTGAAAAGATTGACATCCCATATTCGATGTGAGGGTGCGGGATTTGTACCAATGGCGGATATACCAGCTTGGGGCTTTCCATATCCGGGAATGCCATAAAATCTTTAAAGTTATGGTATCTACCCCCTTTGATGATGGCATCTCCTTTGCTGAAACCTAATTTTTTGAGCAGTAAATCCAAAAACGGTTGGGGAATGTCCTCGTCATGAACAAATCGAACAGGATGTGCTTCCTTGCGTTTTTCCAAACCTTGCGCGATTTGCTTAACGTAGTTTTCGGAGATGTCGTCGTTTAAATCCAACTCTGCATCACGCGTGAGTTTAATCACGTATGCTCTGATTTCATCAAACTCGAACATGTAAAACAGGTCGTTGAGTTCGTAACGAATCACGTCATCCAGAAGAATGAGATATTTCTTATCCCCTTCGTTGGGTAGACGAATAAATCGTCCGACCTGATTGCTTGGGATTTCAACCAGGGCATATGTGTTGCGTTTTTTATTAGAGATGAGTTCTACTGCAAGGTAAATGGCTTCGTCTTTAAGATCGGGCAAGTCACGTTCCTTGGTGATGATCAGGGGCATGAGACGTGGCCGCACGTAGCGAAGAAAAAATTGGCGCACATATCGTCCCTGTTCCTCATTCAGCTCTTTTTCGCTGATGATGTAAATGTTTTGTGCATTTAAATCTTTGATGATGCCATTGTAAACTCGCGTAAACTCCTGTGATTGTTGCATCACAATATCTTGAATTCGCACCAGAATCTCTTCTGCTGATCCACCTTCCACCTGAGCATGTTTCCCAAGGGAGGCAATGCGTTTAAGAATGGCCACCCGAACTCTGAAAAATTCATCGAGGTTGTTAGAGTAGATACCCAAAAATTTTAGCCGTTCAATCACAGGAACGTCATGTTTATCAGCTTCTTGTAAAACGCGTCCGTTAAAAGCTAACCAGCTGAATTCTTTGGGGATGTATTTATGGGGCTTTGTGAGCATGGTTGATGTATGGCTTTGTGGTGCAGTGGAATGTTGAATTTGGTTTTGAGTATTGGTAACCTAAAGAATACTCACTTTGTTTATCACTCTCATGTTGTGAATTGGCATTTTAATCTGACTTAATTCACAGATAAACAGGATTTGATTCTGTGCATAATGGTGTCTGTTTACATCAGGGACTGAATTGGTATCTGTTAATGATATTCACAATGATTGACTCAGTGAATATCATTAAAAATACGAAATTTTCATGGTTTTTATATGAATCATTTTTTTTGGGTGAATAAATGTCATTTGGGATGTAAAACTACGACAAAGTCGGGCTTTGTGGTTGGAATGGATGTGATGGTTTTGTTAATTCTTTACCCCCTCTTTTAAATATGCTAATAAAAGACAAAAAAGTATGAATATGTCTTTGGGGAAAGAATAAATTGCGATATTTACATCCGAAAATATAATTAAAGCGGAGTCTATATGGAACGAAAACTATTTAAATTACATCAGATATTGGAAAAGAGAGAGTTGACAGAATCAACCTTTGTCCTGCGTTTTGAACGGTTGGGATTGGATTTTCGTGCCGGTCAGCACATTTCCGTGGGCCCTCCCAATGGCATCCACACGCGTGAGTATTCAGTGTATAGTTCGCCCGACGATGACGCCTTGGAGATTTTGGTTCGTGAAGTCGAAGGCGGATTGGTATCGCCTGTGCTTAAAAAATTACAAGTCGGTGATTCGTTGGTGGTACAGGATTCAATGGGGTATTTCACCCTCGATCCTGCTCAAATTGCCGAACGCAAGCATTTGTTCATCGCATCGGGAACTGGTATTTCTCCTTTTCACAGTTTTGTACAGACTTATAGTGACATCGATTACACCATTTTACATGGCGTTCGTCACGGCAAGGAGGCTTACGAACGACATCGTTATCAGCCCAAACGGTATGTGGCCTGTACCTCGCGCGATGCCGAAGGTGATTATTACGGCCGTGTAACCGATTACCTCAAAGAGCATCCGGTAACGCCCGATACGCATTGTTATATGTGTGGCAATTATGATATGATTCACGAGGTGTACGATATTCTTGAAAATCAAGGTGTCCCCGCAGCGAATCTGCATGCTGAGGTTTATTTTTAAGCATTCATGGGGTGTATATCTGATGCACAATGACTAAAACGAAAACTCAATGAACCTATAAATGTCAATTAATGGTCGGGGTTTTTATTTTATGCATTAAGTGTGGGCACACAAATATGTAGACCTTGTCGTCAGAAATATATTTTTTTTGACGATAAGGTCTAATTTGGGTGCATTTAATGTCCCGGTTTTAGCAGAAGTGAGCTGTCTCCATAGCTTAAGAACCGAAAATCGTGTGTCAGTGCATAATTGTATATGTCGCGCCATGCATCACCTACAAATGCCGAGAGCAACAACAATAGTGTGCTTTGTGGCTGATGAAAATTGGTCACCATGCCATCAATGCTTTTAAATTGGTAACCGGGCGCTATCATGATGCCTGTATGGGCGGTGAGATGGTTGGCTTGCCTGGCGTCGAGGTGGTCAACGATTTGTTGGATGGCTTCTGAATAACTTAAATGGGCTTTCAGTTGGTAGGCATCCCATTGGTTTACCACCAGAGAATGGTCTCCTTGACTGAGTTTTACGCCAATCCAATAAAGACTTTCGAGGGTTCGTACGCTTGTCGTTCCCACTGCAATGCGTGGACCCTGGTGCTGAGTCAGTCCGGCGAGGGTGCCCCGATCGACCGTGAAGAGTTCTACATGCATCTCGTGTCCGTCGATGGTTGGGCTTTTCACCGGCTTAAAAGTGCCTGCGCCCACATGCAGTGTGACAAACCTCGTGCTGATCCCTTTGTCGTGCATCTGCTGTATAATCATGGGGGTAAAGTGCAGCCCGGCTGTGGGTGCAGCCACACTTCCCTGATGCTCCGAATAGACGGTTTGATATCGCTGAGTATCGATGGATTCGCTTTGACGATTCAGATAGGGTGGGATGGGGGTGTTGCCGGCAGCGTCGAGCACTTCGCTGAATGTGACATCGCCGTTCCAGCTGAACTCAATGACGTGTGAGTCGGCCAGCGATTGCAGTTTATTCGCCGTTAGGGTGATTGGTTGACCGTTGATTACAAGTTCTTTATGTAGTGCTCCTGTTTTCCACTTTTTCAGGTTACCCACAATGCAATTCCATTGGGTTTTTTGTGTGGCTGCAAATACCGTTTGCATTTCGGTGTGTGCAGTGGGCTCAAGGCAAAATATTTCAACTCGGGCACCTGTTTGCTTTGTAAATTCCATTCGTGCCCGAATCACCTTGGTGTTGTTAAACACCATCTGCGTATGTGGCGGCAGATGATCGGTGATTGACTTAAAACAACTTTCATGGATGGTGTTGTTCCGATAAACCAGTAATTTCGAATTGTCCCGTTCGGCTAACGGATATTTGGCGATTTTATCGTCCGGTAAATGGTAATTGAATGAGTCGATGGACAAAGATGGAATCATGCGCACGGTTTTAGACCACAAAATTAACCAAGAATGTATAGCTGCATGTCATTGTGGTCACAAAAATGGGAACAATGATTGGTGTGAATGATTACTTTTGTGCAGATAATAAGCAATAAAATGAATATCGAAAAAGGAGATAAAGTTCGTTTTCTAAACGATGTGGGAGGCGGAGTGGTCACTCGCATTGTTGGAAAAACGGTATATGTGGAAGACAATGACGGGTTTGAAATACCCGCCCTGATCACGCAGGTGGTTTTGGTCGAGACCAAAGAGAAGCCTCGTCAAGAGCAGGTTCGAAAGGTTGATGATGCATCGTTGTTGACGACATCTCAGCGTGCCAACGATCGCGAAGCTGATCCGGTTGCATATCTGGCATTTTTACAAGGCGATAAACCCAATAGCCAAACCGGTGATTTTCGTGTGTTTTTTGTCAACGATTCGCCATTTCATGTCAGTTATACCGTGGCGTCATCGGTGGTCAATGCTTCCGGTATGGCTTTGATGTATCAGGGGGTGGCTGAGCCCTTCTCTAAACCGTTGCTCGATAAAGTACCCGGTCGTTTGATTGATGACAAAGCATTGGTTGTGCAACTTCTCCTATTCAAAAAAGGCGGCCATTATGCCATACACGAACCCGTGAGCAACACCTTTAAGATGAAACTGCACAAGCTGGTGCGCGAAGGAGGTGCCCTGAAAAACGACTATTTTGAAGAAAAAGCTTTTTTATTCCCGGTTCTCAAAAGCAAATTGCATGTCAAGGCTGAAGAGTTGATTGAGAATGGGATTGCGAAGGATATACCCACACAAGCAAAGCCTACTAAATCAACCCGTAAATTACAGCCCGGCGAAACTCTCGAGGTGGATTTACACATTCACGAATTGGTGGCTGATTCTCGTGGCATGAGTAACAGTGAAATGATGAAAATTCAAATTGATACTTTTACACATACCATCGAAGAACATCTGCAAACAAAAGGGGTGCGTTTAATTTTTATTCATGGCGTGGGCAATGGCGTTCTCAAGCAGGAGATCATCCGCTTGCTTAAGTCAAAATACAAACATCTTTATTATCAGGATGCATCCTTTAAAGAATATGGCTACGGCGCCACAATGGTGGTTATTTAATGTCGCTTCGCTTCATGCAAAATGAAAAAGGTTGCCATTTACGGCAACCTTTTTTTGTTTTATGGCTTCAGATGATGACCACTGCTGATTCCTGCAGCCAGCCTTCTGATCCGTCTTTCAATTGAATTTTATTCCAGGAACCTAATTTTTCCAATATTTTGACTTTAACCCCTTCGTGAATTACAAAAATATCGGTTCCGCTTATGTCTGGCGAACTTTTTACAGTGACAGACGGTGTGAACACGATGCCATATTTCCGCTCGGTGAGTTGTTGCTTTTGTGTAGATGCAAATGTTACTGATAATATTACCACCAGCAGCATGATCATCGAGGTGTAGAAAGCCCCTTTTTTCACTCCGGGATTGGTCATATACACATAAACTGCCGCAAATATCACACAGATTAAGAATGCCCAAATGGCTGTCCAAGCCCAAAAGTCACTTGTTCCCTTGTTGATGATGCCCTTTATCCAAGCTGTAAGAAAAAATTCGCCCAATGGAACAATCCGATCGGCCGTTTGACTATTGGCCAATTCCAGATTGTAAAGGATGTCCTTATCGTCTGGATCCAGTAATAAGGCACGCTCATAATTAAGAATGGCTTGCGGTAGCTGTCCCTGCTTATAATAGGCATTGCCCAGATTAAAATAAAGCGCTTCACTTTCTACCCCGGTTTTCAGGATATCTTCATAGGCTGTTGCGGCTTGCTCAAACTCATTTTTGGAATATTGTTCATTGGCCGCGCTGAACCGTTGGTCATTTGCCCAGGCTGATAGATGAATTGTGAGAATGAATATGGTGAGTAATTTGTTCATGTCTTATAAGTTTTAGCTTGACTCTACGATATAACTCTTTTGTGTTATCTGATTTTTTATTTGAACAAGGGGAGTAAAGTTTTATCAGGATTATATAATACATCAAAATTAAACTCTGTGTCCTTGTGTCTACTATATTACTCTTTTACCGAGTGGCACTGAAGCTTCTTCTCCTCACTGGTTCTCATCTTATCTCACTGCAACTCAGCGTCAGTTCTTAGTTCGTTAAGTAGAGGACAATGATTAAATGCTGAGTTATCTGCTTTCATATTTAAACGCAATCTATGAATCAAACCAACTCAGCGCCTTCGCGCCTCAGCGTTTATTTTGACTCTGTGTTCATTAAAAAACTCTATTTGATGAATTATTCACAAATAAATCGTGAAACTTAGGGGCTCTGTTACTTTGCTACTTTGCGACTATTGTAGTTTCCCTTCATTTGATTCTCCAGCAACGTGATGGTTTCAATGGTTTCGTGATATAGTTTATCCATTTCAGCACTGCCCGATGCAGGGGCATAACGCGCAAATTCACATGTGTCGAGAATATTCATGAAACGTTGAATGGTTCCTTCCGGCACCTGCATTTGTGACATCAGGTTGCTGGCATTATCCCGCGAGAGTTGTGCGACGGGAAGCTTCAGTTTGTCGCCCATGTAGCCCCATAAGGCACGCAACAGCTCATCGTAAAATCCTTCCTTATGTCCGGTTTTCAATAGATGTGATGCTTGCTTGAGGCGTTTGGTGGCCAGTTTGCTCGCTTTGCGATGGCGGGTTTGTATCACGTTGGCACTGTCGTGCAATTGCTTTTGAATCACTAAGATGAAAATGATGAAGCCGATTACGGGCACTATCATCAACACCCAAAACATGAGCGAGCCATAAAGGAACGAACCTCGAGGCTTCATTTTGCCCTTGTCGGTTTTGATGTATCGGATGTCTTTGCCGATAAATTTCAAATCTTCACGCGATGCAGCAAATTGTTGAATGACTGCGGCACTTTCGTCGCCCGAACCTTTTTCAACGTTGATGGTGATGTTGCCCGAGCTTAATTGCTTGTATTGTTTTGTGTGGATGTCGAAATACGATAGCGTGACAGGAGGGATGGTGAAATCACCCGCATGACGAGGAATCACCAGATATTCAAATGTTTTGCTTCCACTCATGCCGGCAACGGTGTTGTTGATGTCGTTGGTCACTTTGGGGTCAAATTGATCAAAGTCAGAGGGGATATTCATTTTTGGCGTGTTCATCAGTTTGTGGTTCCCGCTTCCCGAAACAACCAACTTGATCGTGACGCCATCATTGGTTTTTACCTGGTTTTTTGATGTCGAAACATCCATTTTAATGCTTCCCACCACGCCCGAAAAATCGGAGGGGGCAGGAGTTGGCAGATTTTTTACCTGTATATTAAGCGGTTTGGATGCCACTAACTTTTTAACATTGCGATAGTTGCTCTCGAAAAATTCATCGAAAATACTTTGCGAGCGACGAGCCACCCGCTGCTTTATCAAAAATTCAATCTCGACCGGCGAAATGGTGAGCGATCCTGTTTTTTGTGGGAATAAGAGTTTTTGCTCGTACACTCCTACGTTATAAGTTTTGCCATTGATGTTTTCAATTGTCCACTCAATGTTTTCCTTTCGGGGAAGCTCTTGTGAAATGAAATCGCGCAACTCAGGGTTTTTGACACTCGAGATTCCTTGCAAAGCAACATCGCGGACATAAATTTTGGTGGTGAGAACAATGGGTTCATCCTTGAAAACCTCCTTGCGATTGGCTGTCACCACTAGCATCAATTCATCTCCTGAAATTTGGGCTGCTCCAACTTCATCTGCTTGTGTCGACTGACGAGCTGCTGCTTTATCATCTCCCTTCACCACTTCCAATTCAATGGCATTTGATTCTATTTTTTTGCCTCCTGAAGTAATGGTGGCAGATGGAATGGTGTACTTGCCCGGCTGGTCAATTTTTAAAATATAGGTGAAGGCGTACGTGCTGTTTCTTTGAACGTTACCATTGACAATGGTCATATTTGTCGATTGAGTGGTGCTGGGGCCCATCAAAATCTGTATGTCATTGTCCATGACCGGCAGGCGAAGATCGCTGGCTTCAGTGTCGATGGAGTATCGCAACTGAAATTTTTCGCCGGCAATGACAGCACGAGGGGCATCGGCCTTTAATTTTTGCGCCTGGCTGCTTGTGAATGTCAGGATGATTAGAGTCAATATTGAGAGAATCTTCTTCATATTACCTTGTCTGAAGTTTGGGTGTCAAATGTAATGGATTTACCAGTTCTTTTCAATTTGCTTCTTTTCGGCGGCGTTGATTTTCCGTTTGTTTTGCAAATCGTCTTCGTCTTGTTGAATGGCATTGAGTAAGCGCTCAGCATCCTCTTTGTTCATCTGGTTTTGTTGTTGCTGCTGCTGTTGTTGCTGTTCTTGTTTATCTTGTTGCTGCTCTTGTTCTTGTGGTTGCTGTTGTTGTTGTTGCTGATTTTCTTGCTCTTTTTTCTTCTTTTGGGCTGCAATCAAATTGTAGCGGGTTTCATTGTCCAATGGGTTGTTTTTCAATGATTTTTTATAGGCATCAATGCTTTCGTCTATTTTGTCGGCTGCGAAATATATGTTGCCCATGTTGTGATATATCTGAGCCAGTTTTGCCGGATCCTTTTCCGTTTGAGCCAGTGTTTGAAATTGTTTCATGGCCTCGTCAAGCTTTTGCTGCTTGTAGAGTGACGCACCTATGTTGTACTGGGCCTCAAACGATTCGGGATTCTTATCCAGTGCTTTACGGTACTCTATTTCTGACTCAAGAAATTTTTGTTCCGTGTATTCGGAGGTGCCTTTGCGGATGTGCTTGCGTTCTTGTTGGGCAAACGCTTGTGTGCTCACAATCAAGATGCCGGCAATGAGCAGATATCGTTTCATCATCATCATTTTTTGAGTTATTTCGATAAGGTCAGCCGCTTGGGAATGAACAGGCGGATATTTTCAAAAAACTTGTTTTTGCGTTCTAATATGCAGAAGTCGGCAATCATCAGTAACAATGCAATCAGGACAATGTAGGGAAACTGATCGTCATAATCGGTGTAGATTTTGCTTTCGATTTCCGATTTCTCCAAACGGCTTAATTCTTCCACCAACTGATTCATCCCGTTACGAATATTGTTTGCCGGAATGTAATTCCCGCCACCGGCCAGAGCAATGTCCTGCATCATCTGATCATTCATTTTGGTAATCACCACGTTACCGTCTTTATCTTTTAAGAAGTCTGTTTGGGAACCCGGACTCAGCGGAATTGGCCCTCCCTGTGGCAAGCCCATGCCAACAGTGTATATTCGAATGCCGTTTTCATAGGCGAGTTTTGCTGCCTCAATGGCATTGTCTTCGTGGTTTTCGCCATCTGAAATAATGATAATGGCGCGGTTAATATTTTCGGTGGCCGTAAATGCTCTTGCGGAGCTTTGAATGGCTGCACCAATGGCTGTGCCTTGTACATCAAGAATATCAGTGGTGATGCCTCTCAAAAACATTTTTGCCGATGGATAATCAGTAGTGATTGGCAACTGGGTGTATGCCTGACCGGCAAAAACCACAATGCCGATTTTATCATTACTAAGTTTATCAACCAACTGAGCAATGGCTTGTTTGGCTCGTTCCAGTCGGCTGGGTTCAATGTCGTTGGCATTCATGCTGTTCGACACATCCAGTGCCACCATCAACTCGATGCCTTTACGTTTTACGGTCTCCAGTTTTGATCCAAATTGAGGTTGTGCCATGGCTACAATCAACATTGCTAAGCCCAATAGCAACAAATAGTGTTTTATGATAGGACGTGAATACGATACATGAGGCATGAGCTTGTCAAGCAGCACCGGGTCTCCAAAGCGAGTGATGTCTTTTTTGCGTTTGTTGCTCAAGTACAACTGTAAAAATGCCAATGCCGGAATCAATATCAGCAAATAGAGATATTGAGGTTCTGCAAATCGGAACATATAGCGGTTGTTTTAATTCGGTTAATAATCAATAAATCAGGGCAAATTACGCAGAAGCGTGTTGCGCAGAACTATTTCAGCCAACAAACAGGCAATGGCCATAAGAGCAAATATCTGGTATTCTTCCTGTCGCTTGGTGTATTCCTGCACTTCAACTTTTGTTTTTTCCAACTCGTCAATTTTTGCATAAATCTGTTGGAGTTTTTCCTTATCCGTGGCTCTAAAATATTCGCCGCCGGTGAGTTGCGCCATTTCTTTGAGCAGCGGTTCATCAATTTTTACGTCCACTTCCTGATATTGCAATCCAAACGCGGTTTGAACGGGGTAGGGGGCTTTGCCGATGGTGCCAACACCAATGGTATAAACTCGTATGCCAAAGGTTTTGGCCAACTCTGCAGCCGTCATGGGAGCAATGTCGCCTCGGTTGTTTTCTCCATCGGTCAGCAGTATGATGACCTTACTTTTGGCTTCGCTGCTTTTCAATCGGGCAACTGCAGTGGCCAATCCCATCCCAATGGCTGTTCCGTCTTCGAGCATCCCGGTGCGAATGTCCATAAACAAATTGGTGAGTACCGTGTGGTCGGTGGTGATGGGACATTGGGTGAAACTCTCGGCGGCAAAAATCACCAACCCGATTTTGTCATCACGTCGACCATTTATAAACTGAACTGCCACATCCTTGGCCGCTTCAAGGCGGTTGGGTTTAAAGTCCTGCGCCAACATACTGCCCGAAATATCCAACGTCATCACAATGTCAATACCCTCGGTGATTCGGTTTTGGAGTTGATTCGACGATTGTGGCCTTGCCAGAATGGTGATGATGAGTGCAAACAAAATCATTCGCAGAACAAAGGGCAAATGTCTGACCAGTTCCATCCATTGTCCGCTGTTTGCGGCAAATCCTTTTAAACTTGAGATTTGCAACGAGGCCTGTATGGTTTTGTGTTTCCAGATGTACCACCCAATCATGGGCAACAGCCCTAGCATCAGGAAGAACATCTCGGGATGTAGAAATTTTATCTGGGACATACTTTTTTGATTGATGGTTGATGTGCTTCTGTGGAATGCACATTCTGTTGATTTAGATTTTTTGCGATGTTTCTTTCTGTTCCTCTATCGTTTTCACGATTTCAAGCTTGGTTTGATTCACAAAGAAAACGGCATGTATCATACTCAAATCGTTTTCATCACCCAAAGGAATGTGCTTGGCAAACTTTACCAAATCCGATGTTTGAAGTAACATTTGCAGATTGGTTAATGATGTGTTGTCAACGCTTTCGATGGGACGGAGCGATTGGATAATTTCATCGGTAGTTTGTTCCAACGCCGGCAGAGTGAAACGGGTTTCAATGTAGTGCCGTAAGACATCTGTAATGTCGCTGTAATAGCGCTTCTCTTGACCCTTTTGCCATAATTTTTCCTCCTTGATGCGTTCAAGTTCTCTTAGTGCAATCACATGGGGGGGATCAATCGGTTTCTCTTTGCCCAGGATGGGGGTCAGTAACTTGCGGTTGTATTTCCATACCAAAAAGAGGGCTACCAATAGCATCAAACCTAAAAATCCGGCTGCATAGGGCCAGTATTGAATCAATTCGGTCCACGAAAATGGGGTATTGATGGGTTGCTTGATGTCAAAAATGCCTTTTTCCGGATCAACTTCTTCAAATGGATTATACACCTTCAAGGCCATTTCGCGTGTTTGTACAAATTGGCTGCTGTCCCCTTGTGCCATAAATCGGATGGCCGGTATCAGGTGCATCCCGCTGTCGAAAGAGGTGATGCGGTAAACCTGTCGCAATTGAATGCGGCTGTTCTCAATGGAAAGGGTATCTATTTTTCCCCTGTTTACCACTTCGATGGATTGCGCCAACGTATCTGCATAAATAGGGAATGTCACCGCCATGCCTTGGGGATGACTCACCTCAAGGGTCAGGTTTATTTGCCCGCCAATAAAAATCTGCATCGAATCAATACTGGCGCTGGCCGTGATGTTTTGAGCCCGGGCAGTGCTCTGCGGCCATAAGCCCAATAATGACATGGACAGGAGTACTAAAGCTGTTCGTTTTTTATATGGTATCATGGTCTTTCCTAGCGTTTGTGAAACAATGACATCAATGCTTTCACGTAGTCCTCGTCAGTGGCCACAGAAACATGGTCTACACCGCTCTTGCGAAAGATGGTTTGCGTGCGCGTGTGGTTTTCTATCCACCAACGTCGGTAATGTTCTCTCACCTGACTGCTTGATGTATTCACCCAACGAATCTGTTGGGTCTCGGCGTCTTTGAGTTTCATCCATCCCACGGGGGGAATTTCTGTTTCACGCTTATCATACACCTTCAAGGCCACGATGTCGTGCTTTTGGTTGGCAATTTTGAGCGCATCTTCAAAACGATCGTCCATAAAGTCGGATATCACAAAGCATGTACACCGTTTTTTTATGGCATTTTTCATAAAACGCAGTGCTTCCGAAATATCTGTCTCACTATTTTCGGGGGTGAAGGTGATTAACTCCCGAATGAGGTGAAGGATGTGTTTACGCCCCTTCTGGGGGGGAATGAATTTCTCAATTTTGTTACTGAAAAACACCATCCCGATTTTATCGTTATTTTGGATGGCCGAAAAAGCCAATGTAGCTGCTATTTCGGTGGCAACATTGCGCTTATAGCGCATTTGCGTACCAAACTCATGTGATCCCGATACGTCGATGAGCAGCATCACAGTCAGTTCCCGTTCTTCTTCAAACACCTTTACAAATGGGTGATTGAGTCGGGCAGTCACGTTCCAGTCGATGTTCCGAACATCATCGCCGAATTGATACTCACGTACTTCACTAAAAGTCATCCCGCGCCCTTTAAAGGCCGAGTGATATTCGCCGGCAAATATGTGATTGGAAAGACCGCGCGTCTTGATCTCAATCTGCCGGACTTTTTTAATCAGTTCTGTTGCTTCCAAGTCATTCGTTTTTTTGATGGATGACAAAAATGTTATCCTAAAAACAGTGTTGTTGGGTTGGTGTTTGTCTGAAATACCGATGAGTCTTTAAACAACCGCCGCTAATGCATTTTCTAACGTGAAATTGTCGCTATATCACACCAAACAACACCGTTTCGTCCCTTATGAAAGGCCGGACAAAAGAATGAATCCTTAGTCCCTTGGGATTATCACAATCTTCATTGAGAAAAGGCTGGGTAATGACATTGTCATTCTTAGCCTTTCCTCTTTTATCATGACGTAACCATTGATACCATTATTCTATTCTACTCCGGCGCATTTTGATATGCTCAAAGGCAAATGATCATGGTACCTCTACTGTGTTTAGTATTTCGCTAATGATTTCCTCTGAGGTCACGTTGTTGGCTTCTGCTTCGTACGACAAGCCAATGCGGTGACGCATGACATCGTGGCACACGGCACGCACATCCTCGGGCACTACGTAGCCGCGGCGCTTAATAAATGCATATGCCTTGGAGGCCATGGCAAGGCTGATGGAAGCACGCGGCGAAGCGCCGTATGAAATCATGTCCTTGAATTGCGACAACTTGTAATCGGCCGGAAAACGAGTGGCATAAACGATGTCGACAATGTATTTTTCAATTTTTTCATCCATGTAAACATCTTTCACCACCTGGCGGGCTTTAATGATGTCCTGGGGTTTTAAAATCGCTGATGCCTTGGGGAAACTCTTGGCAAGGTTGTGACGGATAATGAGTTGTTCCTCCTCTTTCTTAGGATAATCAATCACCACCTTGAGCATGAAACGGTCTACCTGTGCTTCCGGTAATGGGTAGGTTCCTTCTTGTTCAATGGGGTTTTGGGTGGCCATGACCAAGAATGGTTCCTCCAGAGGATAAGTGTGATCGCCAATGGTGACTTGACGTTCCTGCATGGCCTCGAGCAAGGCACTCTGAACCTTTGCCGGGGCACGGTTTATCTCATCGGCCAGCACAAAATTGGTAAATAAGGGCCCTTTGCGAACCACAAACTCTTCGTTCTTTTGGCTATAAATCAGGGTCCCCAATAAGTCTGCCGGCAGCAGGTCGGGGGTAAACTGGATGCGGGCAAATTTTGCGTCAATAACACTGGCAAGGGTGTTTATGGCCAATGTTTTGGCCAGACCTGGAACCCCTTCAAGCAGGATGTGGCCATTGCTGAGCATCCCAATTAAAAGACATTCAACCAAATGCTTTTGACCAACAATCACTTTCCCCATCTCAATGTTGATGAGATCTACAAACGAACTTTGTTCTTTAATGCGCTCATTCAATTCGCGGATGTCTACCGATTGCTCCATACTTATTTTTGTTTTATTGATGTTTAGGTCTTTGTGTGTACTTTTTTATTAAAGGTCTCCAAAATTATAACATTGTCACTTGTTCACATCTGTTGTCTTGTTAATGTTTGTTAAACATTTTTTTGTGTTTTTCTTCAACCTAAAGTACATCACAAACGTTTAAATTTGCAGATTCATATTTCAATTCAACACTTTTAGCGTTTTTTATGAGTGTCGAAATTATAAAATTCATCTTCAATGGCACAACACTTTTTTTCTTATCATACCCACTCTGACTTTTGCGATGGCAAAGCCTCCATGTCGGATGTTTGTGAACAGGCCATTGACTTGGGCATGAAGGCATTGGCTTTCACCAGTCATGCCCCTGTTCCCTTTGAAAATACTTACAGCCTTCGTTTTGAAGCGTTAATGGATTATCGGAATGCCTTTGATGCCGTAAAGTCACGCTATGGAAACCGTCTTGATCTATTTCTGGGGCTGGAAGCTGATTTCATTCCCGGTGAAACCGTCTCGTTTTATGAATGGCGCAAGCTGCTCAAGCTCGATTTTATCATTGGCTCGGTGCATCTGGTAAAGGATCCTCTCAGTGGTCAAAAATGGTTTATCGATGGTGCTCCCGAGAATTACGAAAAAGGACTCAAGATTGTGTATGATGGTGACATTCAGCGCGGCGTGAGGGATTATTTTCAGCAAGTGAGGCAGATGATTCGTAGCGAAAGACCCGATATTATTGGACATATTGACAAGGTGAAGATGAACAACCGCGATCGTTTTTTTCATCCCTCCGAAGCGTGGTTTGTCAAGGATTTCTTTCAAACACTCGATGTGGTTAAAGAGATTGGCGGTGTGGTGGAAATCAACTCTCGCGGCATTTATCGGGGAAAATATCACGAGTGCTTCCCCCATGTCGATGGCATCAGGCGCTGTATGGAGTTAGGAATTCCCCTGACCCTGGCTTCTGATACCCATCAGCCCATTGAATTGGAGCATGGTTTCGATTTAGCGCTTGAAACTGCGGTACTGGCCGGTGTTAAAAATGTCGTGATGTTTCAACCCAACGGCTGGCAGCCGGTGCCTGTGGTGCAGTTTTGCTCACATCATTCCACTAAAGAAGTGCGGTGAGTATCAAGTATTGAAACTTATGTTCGAACAAGTGCAAAAGTGCAAGCGTACATCAGTTCCATTTTTTAGTTTTTGAAATAGGCACTTTGTAAATAATCTTAAAGCCACAACGGGGCGAAATCCGTCAGCACTGGGCATCGCCCTGTGTGCAAAGCAATCAGGAACCACCCAAAGCCCCAACGGGATGAAAGCCATAACTGCCTAAACTGTTAATTACTGCCGGTTCGGTTATGTGCTGCGTCCAACAACGTTTTCGCTCCGCTAGCGCGGATTTGCAATCCGTGCTATTGCAAGTGTCAAGTTTGTAGTGTTTTAATGCAGCAAAAGAAATCTCCCCCGTTGGAGCTTTGCGGCCAAACCTTTTTGTAGGCGACTTGCCTGTCATTGTCTATGTGACTATTTAAAATTAGTTTTTAATGCGAGTTAAGAGTTGAATGGCTTAACGTGTTTCTCCGCTAGCGCGGATTTGCAATCCGTGCAATTGCAAGTGTCAAGTTTGTAGTGTTTTAATGCAGCAAAAGAAATCTCCCCTGTTGGGGCTATGCGGCCTAATCTTTTTGTCAGCGACTTGCCTGTTGTTGTCCATGTGTCTATTTCAATAAATCAACATAAAACTCTGTGCCCCTGAGTCTCAGTGTTCATTGAAAACTCTATTAAAACGTTGTTCTCATCTGTTGTGATGCTCCTCCGCTAGCGCGGATTTGCAATCCGTGCCATTGCAATTGTCAAGTTTGTAATGTTTTAATGCAGCAAAAAAAAAGTCTCCCCCGTTGGGGCTATGCGGCCTAACCTTTTTGTCAGCGACTTGCCTGTTATTGTCCATG
>NZ_QKZK01000020.1:60671-62919 GCF_003254275.1 Breznakibacter xylanolyticus
CTCCCCCGTTGGGGCTATGCGGCCAAACCTTTTTGTCAGCGACTTGCCTGTTATTGTCCATGTGTCTATTTCAATAAATCAACATAAAACTCTGTGAGTCTCCGTGTTTATTAAACAAACGCTATAAAACCGTTGTTATCATCTCTTCTGATGTTCCCTACGATGAAAGAGATGTCGATATTGAAAGACCTAAAGGGGCGAAAGCATTTTTTTTAATCCCTCACATATTGGTTTTTTTAATCCTCTTCGGAGCGACTTCACATTATGATTGTTCACGCCATACCCGAATGTTGTGATGAAGCACACGAAATGAAATCTCTGACAATGAATGGATCAACAAACTTCACGAATTACACGTATTGAAAAGCAATACACGGAATTAGTGGAATTCGTGTTAATCGACGAAGTCGCTTTGCGCAGCAAAGAATTCGTGGAATTCGTGGATAAATCCTTCTAACTAATAAAAACACAGGGGAAAAGTTTTTTCTGTGTTTTTATTTACACCCATAAGATCCCACTGCTTTTTTTACTCTAAATTCGCATGATAAACCCATGAATGTGAATATGATCATGTTTCAACATAAATCACAACGATATGCCATTTAACGATTTTGTATGCAAACACTTGCAGTTGACCCGCGAAGACATTGTGCGCGTCATTAGGGAGAAAAACCTGACCACTTTTGAACAAATACAGGACGAAACCGATGCCGGAACCGTGTGCGGGGCTTGTGTGGCTCAAATTAATCAAATCCTCAATGAAGAACGACAATGTCGATGAGCTGCTTCCTTTATGTTTTAAAGAATGCCACCAATTCTTTCAGGTTTTCGGCCTGGCTGGCCAGTTCCTCCGAACTCGATGCCAGTTCTTCTGATGATGCCGAGTTTTGAGAGGTCACCGACACCATTTGCTGTACAGCCATGTTGATCTGTTCGGCACCGACTTTTTGCTCATTGCTCGAGGTGCTGATTTCTTTTATGAGTTGATTGGTTTGTTCAAATTCAGGAAGCACCACTTCAAGTAAATGCCATGCCTGTTCTGTATTCGACAGACTGGTTTTGGATAATTTATCGATCACTCGCGCTGCCTGTTGCGTATTCTCCGATAATTTGCGCACTTCACCGGCCACCACGGCAAATCCTCGGCCGGCATCTCCGGCACGAGCCGCTTCCACGGCCGCATTCAGCGCTAGTAAGTTGGTTTGTGTCGAGATGCTGTTGATGATTTTGGTTTTTGCGGCTATTTCGGTGATCGATTCAAGCGTTTCACGCATGGTTTTTTGTAGCTCGTGAACCATCGTGACCATTTTAAGGGTCAATGTTTCAGTTTGGTGTGCATGATCAGAATTTTGAACGATGGTCGACACCATTTCCTCCACCGAAGTGCTGATCTCCTCGGTCGAGGCTGCCTGTTCGCTGGCACCGCTGGCAATGAGTTGCGCTGCGGAGCTCATCTGACCACTGGCAGCCACCACATTTTCTGCCCCTGTGGTGATTTCGGTGACGATGGTTCTGATTTTTGCTGACATGTTATTGACCGATCGAGCCAGGATGCCCGTTTCGTCTTCTCTGTCATTATCGATAAACACCGTCAGGTCTCCCTCCGACATGATGGCAGTTTTTTCGGTGAGTTCTTCAATCGGGCGCGAAATCATTCGTCCCATCCACGATGCAATGGCAATGGTGATCAATAGTGCCAGCACGCTGATGATTAGGATGACTTGCATCATTTTGTTGAAATCCGATTGGCGCTGTTCGGCAATGGCTTTTATCTCGATGTCGATATCGTCGACGTAATTACCCGTGCCAATAACCCAATCAAAGGGTTCAAACAGCTTGGAGTAGCTTCGCTTTGGCAGAGGGATGTCGCTGCCTTTTTTCGGGAACCAATATTCCGAAAACCCGCCACCTTGCAGACCTGCCTTGATGATGTCCTGTATTAACCCACTTTGCAGCTATCCCAAAGCCATCGCCTGTATTTCAATGAATTGTTCATTTTCAAGTTCCGATTTGTGTACTACAGATTTTCGCTTTGTAAAGGGAGCGTATTTGTATTTTAGGGCATCGTAAAGCTTGCGGACATTTTGGTTTGGCTCAGAGCATCGACGAATCATGATTACTTGATCCTGCTGATTTTGCGCCAATGTGGTCACCGCTTTTTGGGTGTTCATGGTACGAACGATCTCACGCCAACCGCTATTGATGCCATGTGGCTTTAGTTGATGTCGGATCGTGTTTACCAGCCAAT
>NZ_QKZK01000021.1:0-4237 GCF_003254275.1 Breznakibacter xylanolyticus
CAGACGGTGAGACAGAGGATGAGATGAGGAAAGACGTTTAGATCCGGACGATGCCGTGGTGAACCCGGTCATTTCCGTTTTGAGCTCCGGTCATGGCGTTGAGAGCGGGCACATTGCCTGTGTGAACGAGCGCGTGGTGGCGGCGAACCCGTACGTTGGGGCTTGGAACGAGCAATTTCCCGTTCCGAACTCGCACATTGCCGTTCCAGGGGGCAATGATTCCCTTCGGAACGGGAATGTTTCCCCTCTGAAGGGCAATTTTTTGCCTGTCTGAAGGGCAATTTGCCGTTGCGAAGGGAAATAATGGGGTTCCGAAGGGCAATTTGCTCCTTCGAAGCCATTTCAATTGCCGTTGCGAAGGGAAACATTCCCGTTGTGAACGGCAATTTGCTCGTTCACCACCCCATTGTTCTTGTTCAGGACGGCAATTTTCTCGTTCCGAAGGGCAATTTTCCCGTTCAGAGGGAGAATGTTTCCCTTGCAAACGGCATTGTTTCCCTTTTGACCCCCATTTTGAGGGTGCTTTCGGGGGACATTGGGCTTTGACGACACAAAAAAAGAGGGGGAAACCCACGGCTTCCCCCTCTTGAACCAAACTTCAACACTATGTCACTGGCAATTGAAGGTTCAATTGCCGGATGGCGATGTCACATCGGCATTTTTATTTTTACGCCCCGGGAAACGGGTCTGTAAGTCATCCACAATATTTTTAACGCCCGGCACGCCGGCTCTGGCAGCGCCTTTAACGGCGTTGTAAAACAACAATGCGGCCGAGTAGGCTTCGCTGCCGGTTTGCATGGTGGTGTCGTCGAGTTTCTCAACCAGTTGATGCAGGGGGTAAAGCAGTTTGGTGAGCTGCACATACAGGTTTAAGTCGCGCTCAAATTCGTTCACATCAATGTAGGGGGGCACCACCGCGGGGTTTTGGCGGGCATACTCCAGGGCTTTGCCCACGAACGAGAGCGACTTGTCGCCCAGTTTGGCGCACACCTGGCGCTCGTCGGGGGTGAGGTTAATCAGGTTAGGCAGGTTTTCTTTAATCGTGTTGATGGCCGCTGCAATGTTGTTTTGGGCTTCGGCTGACAGGGTGGCTGATACTTTGTTCTCCATAAAAAAGAAGGTTTAAATGTTAAAAAATGATTTTTGAAGATAATCATTTTGTGTTAAACAACAATTTTTTTGCAAAAATTTACATCTCAACCTTCGTTTTTTCGTCAGGGCACCGCCAGACATCTTGAAAATAAAATCTCCGTGTCTCTCCGTGCCTTCTCCGTGGAGCTCTGTGAAATAGATGAATTACACAGAGTCAAAATAAACGCTGAGGCGCAAAGGCGCTGAGTTAATTTTAACGCATTGCGTTTATTCTGACTACTATATAACTCTTTCACCGAGTGGCCCTGAGGCTTCTTCTCCTCACTGGTTCTCATCTTATCTCACTGCAACTCAGCGTCAGTTCTTAGTCCGTTAAGCAGAGGACAATGATCAAATGCTGAGTTATCTGCTTTCATATTTAAACGCAATCTATTAATCAAACCAACTCAGCGCCTTCGCGCCTTTGCGTTTATTCCTACTCAGTGTGAAAAGCCCCTTTCTCAGATGCCCGCAATTTGTTTGATGTCGGCAATCATGTCCAGCGCCAGTTGGTCGGCCTCGGCGGGAGATTTGGCTTCGGAGTAAATGCGGATGATGGGCTCGGTGTTCGACTTGCGCAGGTGCACCCAGCTGTTGGCGAAATCAATTTTTACACCGTCGATGTCGGTCACCTTTTCGGCGGCAAATTTTTGTTTCATGGCGGCCAAAATGGCGTCGGTGTCGATGCCGGGGGTGAGTTCAATTTTGTTTTTCGACATGTAATAGGCCGGGTAAATGCTGCGCAGTTGCGAGCAGGTTTTGCCCGATTTGGCCAGATGCGTCAGAAACAGAGCCACACCCACCAGCGCATCGCGGCCGTAATGCGACTCGGGGTAGATGATGCCGCCGTTGCCCTCGCCGCCAATCACGGCACCAATTTCTTTCATTTTGGCCACCACGTTCACCTCGCCCACGGCGGCTGCCTGGTAAATGCCTTGGTGCGAATGGGTGACATCGGCCAGCGCCCGCGACGACGACAGGTTCGACACCGTGTTGCCGGGAGTGGCCGCCAGCACATAGTCGGCAACGGCCACCAGGGTGTATTCTTCGCCAAACATGGTGCCGTCTTCGTTGACAATGGCCAAACGATCCACGTCGGGATCGACCACAAAGCCCAGGTCGGCTTTTTTGTTGCGAATGAGGTTGGCAATCTCGGTCAGATGCTCGGGCAGCGGCTCGGGGTTGTGGGGAAACTCACCGTTGGGGGTGGTGTACAGCTCCATGATGTTGGTCACGCCCAGGGCGCGCAGCAACGCGGGAATGGCAATGCCACCCACCGAGTTGACGGCATCCACAGCCACCGTGAAGTTGGCCTTGCGGATGGCTTCCACATCCACCAGTTTGAGCGCCAGCACCTGTGCAATGTGTTTGTCGGTGTAGGTAAAATCTTCGCTCACCTGTCCCAGGTCGTCCACCTGGGCAAACAGGTAACTCTCGGTGTCGGCAATTTGCAGCACCAGCTCGCCATCGGCGGCCGTGAGGAATTCGCCTTTTTCGTTGAGCAGCTTCAGGGCGTTCCACTGCTTGGGGTTGTGGCTGGCGGTGAGAATGATGCCCCCCTGCGCCTGCTCGCCTGTCACGGCCAGTTCGGTGGTGGGGGTGGTGGCCAGGCCAATGTGCAGCACGTCGATGCCCACACCCTGCAGGGTGCCAATCACCAGTCGGTTCACCATTTCGCCCGAGATGCGGGCATCGCGTCCCACCACCACTTTCACGCGCTGGCCGGGGAAACGGTTTTTGACCCAGGTGCCGTAAGCGGCCGTGAAGCGAACCACGTCTAACGGGCTGAGCCCTTCGCCGGGCTTGCCGCCTATGGTGCCCCGGATGCCTGAGATCGATTTTATCAGTGTCATATGTGTTGATATTATGAATGTTGTTTTGAGATCAGACAAGAAGATGATTAGACATCAGACAGACAGATGAGACGGAAGAGATGGAGAGATCAGATCTTAACGTCTTTCCTCATCTCATCCTCTGTCTCACCGTCTGGCGTCTTCTTCTTCTCCTCTTTTTTAAAGCGAATCGGTGCGCAAAATAGGGAAAAATGAGAGATTATTCGGCCGATTTTCCACAACTTTGCAGCAAAATTAAACATCAATATGTCAGAGAGAAGAGAACGCTCATCGTCAGGGGTCCGCAGAGATGCCCGCCCCGGCAATCGTCCGGAAGCCAAAACGCCATTCAAACCCAAAAAGGTCATCAGCACGGCCAATCTCACCAAGCCCGACTACAGCAAGGCCGAGAAAATGCAGCAGAAAGAGGGCATCCGCCTGAACCGTTACATCGCTAACGCCGGCATTTGCAGTCGTCGCGATGCCGACAAGCTCATTGCCGACGGGCAGGTGACGGTAAACGGAAAAGTGGTCACCGAAATGGGAACCCTGGTGGGCTCGAAGGACAAAGTGGTGTACAACGGCAAGCAGCTCTCCATTGAGCCGTTGGTGTACATCCTGCTCAACAAACCCAAAAACGTGGTCACCTCGCTCGACGATCCCCACGCCAAAATGACCGTGATGGACATTGTGAAGCACACCGGCAAGGAGCGCATTTACCCCGTAGGGCGTCTCGATAAAAACACCACCGGCCTGCTGTTGTTTACCAACGATGGCGACCTGGCCAAAAAACTGACGCATCCCAAGTACAACGTCAAAAAAATCTATCACGCGTTTCTTGACAAGCCGGTGACCATTAGTCATCTTCAGCAAATTGGCGACGGGCTTGAGCTTGAGGATGGCCCCATTAAGGCCGACTCGGTGAGTTACGTCGATGGCGACAAACAGCAGGTGGGCATCGAAATTCACTCGGGTCGTAACCGCATTGTGCGCCGCATCTTTGAGCACTTTGGTTACAATGTCGATAAGCTCGACCGCGTGTATTTTGCCGGGCTCACCAAGAAAAACCTTCAGCGCGGCCACTGGCGCTACCTCACCGAAAAAGAGGTGATGTTTCTCAAAGCCGGCATGGTGAAATAATGCCACATACAATATCCCACGAAAGGGCAGGGCGCGAGTTCTGCCTTTTTTTAATATGAAGAGAAGAAGACTTTTAGACATTAGACAGACAGATGAGACTGAAGAGACGAAGAGAACAGATCTAAACGTCTTTC
>NZ_QKZK01000021.1:4482-59516 GCF_003254275.1 Breznakibacter xylanolyticus
GAGACGAAGAGAACAGATCTAAACGTCTTTCTTCATCTCATCCTCTGTCTCACCGTCTGGCGTCTTCTTCTCTTCCCTTAATGATATTGATTCATATCTCACATTGTCATGAGGATGGTTTTATTCATTCGTACATACATTTGTGTCCTCTTTTGGGCGTCGATGTCCGTGGCAGTGGCTGCCCCGGCCGATTCGACGCGCGTGGTGACCATGGGGCAGCACTCCTTTGTGCTCACACACCCCAACGACCTCGACCGGGTCTCTTTTCAAATCGACAGTGTGGTGCAGCTCATTCGCCGTGAGCGGCAGCAGGTGGTCAACGCCTACCTGCGCGAAGGTTTTGTGCCGGCCGGCCCCCTGAAAATTGAGTATCCCCGGCTGATTCACTACAACGCCTTTGAGGGATGGAAGGCCGGCTTGGGCTTGTGGACCGACTCGGCCGTGTGTCGCTCCCTGTCGGTGGGCGGCTATGGCACTTACAGCTTTCGCCGCCGGGCGTGGCTCTATGGCGGGGGCATGCGTTGGGAGATGCACGCGCCGTCGGCTTCGCGGTTGCAGGTGATGATGGTGCACGACTATCAGGCCACGGGCAGCCTGTCGTTTTTGCCCGAGCCCGATGCGCCCCGTCGGCTCGAGCTGGGGCATTTCCTCACCGAAACCATGGATTTGTCGCGGGGGGTGGAGGTGCAGCTCTCGCGTCGGGTGGCACCCCGTTTGTCGCTGGCGCTGGGGTATGCCTTTCGGGATGTGGAGCCGTTGGTGTCTTATGTGTTTGCGACAGAGGCGGGGGTGCCCGCTGCTTACGAGTTGCATCAAGGGGGCGTGCAGGGTGCCTGGGCTTCGCCAGGGACGGGTCGTGGCTGGCATTCGGCCGTGGCTGGCAACGTATGGCTGGGCTCGGGACAGCAGGACGCTCGCTTTCATTACGCGAAAATGGAATTGGGCCTGTGGCAAAGCCTAAAGTGGACGGTGCGCCACACCTCGTCGGTGCATGCCCGGGCGGCCATGCTCGTCGGCAACGTGGTGCCCCCGGCATTGTATTACAGCCAGATGGGATCGTACAAGCCGGTGGGGGTGTATGTGCCCGGCTCGTTTGCCACCATGCGCCTGAACGAGTTTGTGGCCGACCGGATGGTGGCTTTCTTTTTTGAACATGCCTTGGCGTTGTGGCATTCGCCCAACCTCGACAAGGTGCCGGTGGCGCGCTTGCAATTCAATTATGGTTTGGGGCAGATGTCGCGACAGCCGGCCGTTTCGATGGCCGACTTCCCGCGCGGCTTTGCCGAAGGCGGGCTGGTGATTGATAATTTGTTGCGCCTGGGGCTGCTGCAATACGGCGTGGCGGCTCATTATCGTCTGGGCCACGAGGCCTTTGATGCGCCCAAGGACAATTGGGCTTTTAAAATGGTGATTCGGTTTCGTTAAAATATTGGTGATGGAAAAACTTTGTCCTTGTGGGTCGTTGCGTCCTTTCGATGCTTGTTGTGAGCCTGTTGTGCGGGGCTCAATGGCAGCCCCAACGGCGCAGGCGCTGATGCGCTCGCGTTATGTGGCCTTCACGCTGGCCGATGTCGATTACCTGATGCGCACCTGGCACCCCCGCTACCGCCCGGTGAGGGAGCGCAAGCAAATCAAGGCCTGGGCGGCTTCGGTAACGTGGGTGGGGCTGCAAATCATCGACGTGGTGGCCGGCACCGAAACCGATGCCACCGGGGTGGTCGAGTTTAAAGCCACTTACCTCGAACGGGGCGTGCCCGCCGTCATTCACGAGCGTTCCTGCTTTGAGCGCGTCAACGGGGCGTGGGTGTACGTCAGGGGGGAGCACTTTTAATGGGGGGGGAGCATTGTAATAGCGTGAAGAGAAGAAGACGCCAGACATTGAGACAGAGGATGAGATGAAGAAAGACTTTGAGATCAGTGCTTGTCGTCTCTTCAGTCTCATCTGTCTGTCTGATGTCTAAGAGTCTTCTTATCTTTTATCCGAATCGCACTCACCCAATGGCATTGGATCTTGAATGATTAGTTTTTCCCTGTTGTTCGGTCATTTATTACAGGTGTTCGTTGTTGTTTGCCGTTAATTTTGAATGTCACGCCCTGCGGTGCTGATGTTGTTGCACGATGAACGCTTTTGTTATGAGGAATCCTTTATCTGTGGTTGTCGGTTTGTGCCTCCTGGTGTGTGGTGGCATCTCCGCTCAGTCGTCTGCCCGGTTGGGGCGGATTCTCTTTTCTGAAAATTTCAACGCGCCCCTCGATACTGCCCTGTGGCATGTCGAGATGGACTCACTGCCCGGCTCGTCGGTGACCTGTCGCGACGCATCTCTGGTGCTCGACACGCGCGGCGGGGTGACCGTGTGGCTCAAAAAGCCCCTCTCGGGCAATTATCGCATCACCTACTCCCGCCTGGTGGTGATGGACGGCGGCCCCAACGACCGCCTCTCTGATCTTAACCAGTTTTGGATGGCTTCTGACCCCCGCAATCCCAACCTCTTTACCCGCAAGGGCAAATTTGCCGAGTACGATTCACTGCTACTCTACTACGTGGGCATGGGCGGTAACTACAACGAAACCACCCGTTTTCGTAAATACATGGGCAACGGTGAGCGCCAATTGCTGCTCGAGAACAACCAGCCCGACCATCTCCTTAAAGCCAACCATCGTTACCGCATTTGCATCGAGGTGAAGGATGGTGTTTCTTCTTTTTTTGTCGATGGGGTCAAATTCTTCGAGTATGCCGATCCGGCGCCCATCCTCAGTGGCTTTTTCGGGTTCCGATCCACCTGGTCGCATCACGTGATTGACGATTTGGTGGTTTATTCGTTTGATTGACGGGTTTGTCATGCAATGCCGTTGGGTGAGTGCTATTCGGATAACAGACAAGAAGATGCTTAGACATCAGACAGACAGATGAGACTAAAGAGATGAAGAGAACCGATCTAAACGTCTTCTTCATTTTATCTTCTGTCTCAATGTCTGGCATCTTTTTCTCTTCAATAAATAAAATCAGATAATTATAGGTAATGTCAATGAATCTGAATCTTTTTTTGGGATGGATGCTCGTGTGTGTCGGGCTGTTGTCCCCGGTTGCGCTGATGTCGCAATCCACTCAGCCGCATGCTGTGGCCGTGACCTGGCTCGAAGACCCGGTCGATTCGTCTGCCACCGGGGTGACGTTTGGTGTCCCCTGGCCGAGGGGGGTCATGGCGCGCGGGCGGCAGTTGGTGATGGTCGATTCGTTGCAGCATCGCACTGCGGTGCAAAGCTGGCCATTGGCTTTTTGGCCCGATGGGTCGGTCAAGTGGAGTGGCATTGCCGTGCCGCCGGTGCAGTCGGTGGGCAGGGGCTTGCAGTTGATGGTGGGCGACAGCGCCGCGGTGGCATCGCCATTGGTGGTGGTCGAAACCGATTCGCTCATCGACATTCGCACCGGAACCATGCGCACCACCCTCTGCAAGTCGGGGCGGGTGCTCATCGCGTCCATGTGGCGTGGCCACAGGCAGGTGGCTTGCGACGGCCGATTGGTGATGGTGTGTCAGGATGGCCTTGCCGACGATGGGGCTTCGGTGGTGTCGTCGGTGCCTTTCGAAGGCGAAATCACGCGGGTCACCCTTGAACAAAACGGCCCGGTGCGTGCCGTGGTGAAGGTCGAGGGGGTGCATACCGCTACCGGGCACAAGCATTGGTTGCCCTTTGTGGTGCGTCTCTATTTTTACGCCAACAGCGATCGGGTACGCATGATGCACACCATGGTGTACGATGGCGATGAGAACCACGATTTTATTCGTGGTGTGGGCGTGCGTTTTTCGGTGCCCATGATTGATGAGTTGCACAATCGTCATGTGCGTTTCGTGGGCGACAATGGCGGGGTGTTTGGTGAGGCTGTTCGCGGCATCACCGGTTTGCGTCGCCCTGCCGGTGACGACAACACATCGGCACAAATCGAGGGTCGCCCTACTTTGCCGCTGGATCAGTGGAACCCGCAGGTGGCCAAAGGGCTGCCTTATGTGCCCGTTTGGGGTGATTATAAATTGGTGCAGTTGGCGCCCAATTCTTTTCATATTTCAAAACGAACCGCTCAGGGATACGCCTGGATTGGGTCTGCAGTGGGCGATAAAGCTTCGGGAACAGGCTATGTGGGGGGCGTTTCGGGAGGGCTGGCTTTTGGGGTGCGTAACTTTTGGCAGTCGTTCCCCGGTCAAATCGACATTCGTCGGGCCGGATCACCCATGGCCGAAGTGACGCTGTGGCTGTGGGCACCCGATGCCCAACCCATGGACATGCGTTTTTATCACGATGGCATGGGGCAGGACGACTATGCCAAACAGTGGGAGGGGCTCGAAATCACCTACGAGGATTATGAACCCGGCTACAGTTCGCCCATGGGGGTGGCGCGTACGTCCGAGCTCTCCTTTTGGCCGGTTGACGCCACTCCTTCACGCCACGATTTGGTGCAGTTTGCCCACTCGGTATCCCTGCCGCCCGTGTTGATGCCCGACAGGGCTTACATGCAGTCGTGCGGCGTGTTTGGCCGCCTGTGGGAGGTGCGCAACGATGCGCATCCCCTGAAGATGCAAATCAATCAAAAGCTCGACCAAACCTTTGATTATTATTTAACGCAGCAACAACTGCACCACTGGTATGGTTTCTGGAATTATGGCGATGTGATGCACACTTATGATGCCGATCGTCATGTGTGGCGCTACGACGTGGGCGGCTTTGCCTGGGACAATTCCGAGCTCTCTACCGATTTGTGGCTGTGGTACTATTTTTTGCATTCGGGGCGTCCCGAAACCTTTCGTATGGCCGAAGCCATGACCCGTCACACCGGCGAGGTGGATGTGCATCACCTGGGAGCCTTCGCGCCGTTGGGTTCTCGCCACAATGTGGTGCATTGGGGATGCAGTGCCAAGCAAATGCGCATCAGCACTGCTGCCAACCGCCGCTTCTATTATTACCTCACGGCCGACGAGCGGGTGGGCGACCTCATGGATGAGCAACTGGAGGCGCATCGCACGCTGCTGACGGTACAACCCTTGCGCAAGCGCGTGGCATACGGTTCCGGTCAACCGGCCGTGCCGGGCACGGTGTCGTTGAGCTTCGGAACCGATTGGGGAGCCATTTCGGCTGCCTGGCTCACCCGATGGGAGCGCTCGGGCGACGATCGCTATCGCCAGCGTCTCTTCAATAGCATGACCTCCATCGCCGCACAACCCCGGGGTTTCTTTACCGGCGGTGCCCTGATGGATGTGGAGTCTGGCCAATTTGTGGTGTCGAAAGACAAAAAGGCCACGGTTTCGCACCTCAGTGCCGTATTTGGTCTGGTGGAGGTGTGCGCCGAGTTAAACGATTTGATTGATTGCCCAGCGTTTGAGAAGGCCTGGTTACAATATTGCGAGTTTTACAATGCTCCAGGCCATCTGCAACAAAAAGTGTTGGGAACCGACTTTGGTAAGATGGGGCTGCGGCAGGCGCATGCGCGTCTCACCGCCTACGCGGCTTTCAAAACCGGAAATGTGGCTTTGCGAGAGCGTGCCTGGAAGGAATTTTTTGAAGGGAAACCGTCTAGATCGCTCGCTTTCCCCGAATTGTCGGTGATAGAAGTGCCCTCGGTGCTGACGCCCGTCACTGAAGCGCCGGGAATATCGACTAACAGTACTGCGCAGTGGGGTTTGGCTGCCATTCAATGCATGGCGTTGATGGGAGAGGTGAGCGAGTAATGCTGGTAAAAAAAGAACGGCTACCCGAAGTGATGTTTCAGGTAGCCGTTCTTTCTTTTTCTGAGACGCAATTATTTTCCCGTGGCTGTTTTGATGCGGTAGCTCACGTCCACGTTTCCCTTGGTGATGTTGTTGAGCTTGCCTTTAATGAATTTCTTCTTCAGGGGCGAGAGGTGATCGACAAACATCTTGCCTTCAGTGTGGTCGTACTCGTGCATTATCACTCGTGCCGCGAAACCTTCAAATACTTCATCATGAGGGGTGAAATTTTCATCCACATATTGAATGCGGACTTTTGAAGGGCGCACCACGTCCTCACGAATGCCCGGCAGGCTGAGGCAACCTTCCGATTCAACAACTAATTCGCCATGTGTTTCAATAACGTGAGCGTTGATGAAGACTTTTTTGAAGTCCTTCAGTTCCGGATAGTCTTCTTCCATGGGTGTGGCATCAATCACAAACAGGCGGATGGCCAGCCCTATTTGTGGTGCAGCCAAGCCCACGCCTTCGGCCTTGTACATGGTTTGCTTCATGTCGTCGATCAATTGCGACAAGCCTTCGTAATCTTTGGTAATATCTTCGGCGACCTTTCGTAATACCGGGTGACCGTAAACAACTACTGGTAAAATCATTTTTTTATATCAAGTATCAGATTTTTATACTTCAGATCGATGCAAAGGTTATCTTTTTGTTTCTAAATAGCTTTGCAAAATGATGGTGGCACTGATTTGATCCACCAGATTTTTGTTTTGGCGGGCTGTTTTTTTGAGCCCGGCATCCAGCATGGTTTGAAAGGCCATTTTGGAGGTGAATCGTTCATCTACCCATTCAACAGGCAAGTGGGGATATTTGTTCTTCAGTCGGTTGACAAACGGGGTGATGTATTTCATCGACTCCGAAATTTCGCCGGTGGTTTGCGTGGGGTAACCCACGACGATGCGCTCTACGGCTTCGGTTTGCAGGTACTTGTCCAAAAAATCAAACAGTTGGTGCGTGGGCACGGTGGTGAGACCGTTGGCAATGATTTGCAGCGGGTCGGTTACTGCCAGACCTGTTTTCTTTTTTCCGTAATCGATTGCCAGTATGCGTGCCATGTGAGTTGAATTGGCGCAAAAGTAATCATTTTTTGCAAGTTGCATTTGGTGAAAGCTGACTGTTTGTTGGGAGTCTCGGAGGATGAATAAAAAAAGTGCCCCATGAGTTATGGAGCACTTTGAAATAGAATTTAAAAAATCGGTTTATCGAATTGCCGCCTGAGCAGCAGCCAAACGGGCAATGGGAACCCTGAATGGTGAGCAGCTCACATAGTTCATGCCTACGCGGTGACAGAATTCCACTGAATTGGGTTCGCCGCCATGTTCGCCACAGATGCCCACTTTCAGGTTGGGGCGTTTGCTGCGTCCGCGCTCAATGCCCATTTTAACCAGTTGACCCACGCCTTCCTGGTCGAGAATTTGGAAGGGGTCGTTCTTCAGGATGCCTTTGCTCAGGTATACGGGCAGGAATTTGGCCGCATCGTCGCGCGAATAACCAAAGGTCATTTGCGTGAGGTCGTTGGTGCCAAAGGAGAAAAACTCGGCCACTTCGCCAATCTCATCGGCCACCAATGCTGCACGGGGCACTTCAATCATGGTTCCCACCAGGTAGTCGATTTTATCGTTGCGCTCGGCAAAGACGGTGGCGATGGTGTGGCGCACTATTTCTTCCTGCATCTTCAGCTCTTTAACGGTGCCCACCAGTGGAATCATGATTTCGGGGTGAGTGACGATGCCTTTTTGTTTGAGATCCATGCAGGCTTCAATAATCGCACGAGCTTGCATCTCCGTAATTTCGGGATAGGTGTTTCCCAGTCGGCATCCGCGATGACCCAGCATGGGGTTGAACTCGTGAAGCGAGTCCACTTTCTGACGAACCTTGTCGGGTGAAATGCCCATTTCAACGGCCATCTCGCGTTGGTTTTCTTCTTCGTGGGGCACGAATTCGTGCAGCGGGGGATCGAGCAGGCGAATGGTTACCGGCAGGCTGCCCATGGCTTCAAACACCGACGTGAAGTCTTTGCGCTGAATAGGCAGCAGTTTATCTAAGGCTTTGCGGCGGCCGTCTTCGTCATCGGCCAAAATCATCTCGCGCATGGCTTTGATGCGTTCGCCTTCAAAAAACATGTGCTCGGTGCGACACAGGCCAATGCCTTCGGCGCCAAAAGCCACGGCTTGTTTGGCATCGCGTTCGGTTTCGGCATTGGTGCGTACGCCCAGTTTGCGGTATTTATCGGCCAGGGTCATGATTTCGGCAAAGTCGCCACTCATTTCCGGGTCTTTGGTGGGGATTTTTCCTTCATACACTTCGCCGGTCGAGCCGTTGAGCGAAATCCAGTCGCCTTCGCGATAGGTGCGCCCGTTGGCAGTGAGGGTGCGGTCTTTGTAGCTGATGAGGCATCCTCCGGCACCCGATACGCAGCATTTGCCCATGCCACGTGCCACCACGGCAGCGTGGGATGTCATGCCGCCTCGGGCAGTGAGAATTCCTTTGGCAATGTCCATGCCTTCAAGGTCTTCGGGCGATGTTTCGATGCGTACCAGAATGGTGACGGGGTATTTGCGGGCTTCGTCGGCATGAAATACCACCTGTCCCGTGGCGGCACCCGGAGAGGCCGGCAGACCTTTGGCAATGACATGTGCAGTTTGGATGGCTCTTTTGTCAAAAACAGGGTGTAGCAGTTCGTCCAGTTTGTTGGGTTCCTGGCGCAGAAGAGCCGTTTTTTCGTCAATTTTTCCTTCGCGCAGCAAGTCCATGGCAATTTTTACCATGGCTGCAGCCGTCCGTTTTCCGTTGCGGGTTTGCAGCATCCATAGTTTACCGTCCTGTATGGTGAACTCTAAATCCTGCATGTCTTTGAAGTAATTCTCCAGTTTTTGTTGAGTTTCAAAGAGCGATTTGAATGCTTCGGGCATGTGTTCTTCTAATGAAGGAAATTTTTCGGCACGCTGTGTTTCTGAGATGCCGGCCAAAGTGGCCCATCGAATGCTGCCTTCCTTGGTGATTTGAAGGGGGGTGCGGATACCTGCCACCACATCTTCGCCCTGAGCATTGATGAGGTATTCGCCGTTAAAGAGGTTTTCGCCCGTTGCTGCATCGCGGGTAAAAGCAACGCCGGTGGCGGAGCGGTCGCCCATGTTGCCGTAAACCATGGCCTGTACGTTTACCGCGGTGCCCCACTCTTCGGGGATTTGATGCATCGATCGGTAGTAACAAGCGCGAGGGTTCATCCAGCTGTCGAATACCGCGCAGACGGCACCCCAGAGTTGTTCCCATGGGTCGGAGGGGAAGTCTTTTCCGGTGCGTTTTTTAACGGCATTTTTAAACCGCACGACCAACTCCTGAAGTTCGGGAACGCCCAATTCGGTGTCGTCAAACACCCCTTTGGCTTGCTTGACATCGTCCATGATTTCCTCAAAGGGATCGATGTCCTCTTTCGATTCGGGTTTCATGCCCAGTACCACATCGCCGTACATTTGAACAAAGCGTCGGTAGGAGTCCCAGGCAAAACGTTCGTTACCCGATTTTTTGGCAATGCCCTGAACGGTTTCGTCGTTCAAACCCAGGTTGAGTACCGTGTCCATCATCCCCGGCATGGAAACTCTGGCGCCCGAACGAACCGAAACCAACAGCGGGTTCTCCTTATCGCCAAACTTCATGTGCATGCCTTTTTCGACGTGTGCGACAGCATTGATGACATCCTCTTTGAGAATGTCAACAATCTTGGCTTTCCCAATCTGATTGTATTCAGTGCAGACTTCAGTGGTGATGGTGAAACCCGGTGGTACGGGTACCCCTATCAGGTTCATTTCGGCCAGGTTGGCCCCTTTGCCGCCCAACAGGTTTTTCATGTCGGAGCGACCTTCGGCTTTGCCGTCGCCAAAGGTGTAGACGCGTTTTTTACTCATAATTGTGAGGTTTAGGATTAAAATAATATCAGTAATGTCGTGATTTCGTAGGGGAGACTTGAAGTCTTTATGTGTCATCTGATGATGCAGTTCATCTTATTCGTTTCATCTACACGATGCAAAATCAGAAATGGCAGAATGTTATGGTTGGTTGTGTTCGGTTAGATTTGTTCGGTATCTGTTGCCTTGGTTTTTAAATACCTTTAAAAGTATAAAAAGTTGTTTAAAGTTGATGTAATTCTTTTTAAAAAATATTGGGATGTAGAGTTGGGTTATGTTGTTTGTTGTGAGTTTGTTGTGGTGTTTGTGTTTTTAACTGTTGGCGCGACCATTTTTTGTGTGTACTTTAGGCAATTAACATTAAACAAGTAACTATGGAGACGGAAATCAAGGATTTGATGAAGTTAACCAATCGTACCATCGCGCAAGAAGTTCAGCATTTGTTAGAAGAACATGGGATTTATTCTTTAATTGAATCCGATCATCCAGCCTCATCATTGATGGCCGTTTATTCACCTATGAATGTGATTGAAGACCTTGTCGTTAAGGTGCATCGAGATGATGAGATGGGAGCTCGGTCGGTTATTGTAGCTGGGGGATATGAGGAATATTTGTTGAAGTGATTCATTGCGGTATCGTTTTTTTTCAATGACTAAATGGAACTCGCCAGTAATCAGGCTCCTGTTGTTGAAGCTTTAGATGTGGCTCGTATCATGGTATTTATCTTTTAAATAAAGCGACTTTGTCGATTTAAGAGGATTTGCGAGTCATCTTTTTTTTGACTTTAATCAATGGGTTGAGAAGTTTACGGGGAAACATCAGGTAAAGTGAATCTTTTCCAAATTCGGTGACACGGGAAAATCCCAGTGATGTTTTAAAGTCCGAAAGGCCTTTGCCCTCTTGGCCATCGGCTGTGCCTGAAATGTTGTAATATTTAGCATTTTGATTGTAGTATTGGTTGATAAGATGATAGTGCATGAAGTGGTGCAATCCCAGTTTGTATCCAATATCGTCTGATGCGATCATAAGGCCAAAAATGCGCCCATTTTTTTCGAGGGTGCATCTGACGCAATGTATTTTGTTGTCCACCGAGGCATAGTAAAGTTGCGCAAGTCCACTTTCTACAACCCGCTGCATGGTGTGAGGGTTGAGGTGTAGAAAAGGAAAAGCGGCATATTTTTCTCCATATTTGTGATAGCGAATTTTTCGTGTCGCATCAAGTAAGTTAAATAGCTTTTGTAGGATTAAGGGGCTGTTGTCGTGATGAAATTCGGCTCCGTTTCGTGTGGCTTTGTTGACGTTATAGCGAAACGATTTGCCAAATTTTGGCGCATGTTCCAAAAATAACACGTATTCAGAGTATACCATGTCGGTTCCTCCGTTTGGAGGGCAGGGAATTCCGGAAAGATGGTCGCTGCAGTCGATGTGGTAGCGTTGAAATTGTTCAGATAAGCAAAAATTTGCCAATGCTTCAATGCATCCCTGATAAGAGGGGGAATGGTTTTGCTTTAATGCCGGCCCGGCGTAGAAATATAAATATTTGCCACTTCTTTTGGAGCCGGGCATGAGGAGTCCGCTTAGTTTGGCAATGAGTTGGTTGTGAATGTTGTAAAAGTGTATATAGATGGGTGTGCTTTGGTGAATGGCAACGCTCTCAATCCATTCTGAAGAGAGAAACACACTGTGGTTAAAATCAGATAATTGATTGTCGAATTCAGATCTGTTAACCTTTGTTGCAAAGAAGGGGGTGGTTTGGTAAAGTTCCATTTTGTCAAATGTTTAATGTCGCATCCATTGGCTAAAACTTTTTGAGAGAGTGTTGTATGGAAGTTTCCGTCCTATATTAATGAGTGGATTCAATATTTTTTGAGGAAAAACGAGAAAGTCAGTTTTAGTGATATAGAACGCTTGGGGCTTTGCTCCCAGTTCTTCTTTAAATTGCAGCAGTTTCTTTTTTTCGTTTGAAATTGCAGGGGTTCCTCCCATGTTGAGGCGTTCAATGCCCCTTTCGAAAAGGTCTTGTGATGCGTTTAATAAGACATATCCCGGGAGTCCATTGTCATAACCAAATGCATCACAGCCATTGAAAAGTCCATAAGCAGTGCCGTTGTATTCGATGATGACTGATATAAAATGGGATTGACCATCGGGATTCATCGAACAATACATTTTCCCTAATCCACTTTTCAATAATTTAGGTAGATGTTGTTCTGTAAAGAATGGTAGCTCCAGTTTTTTGTAGTCTGAATTGTGTTTGTTTTTTCTGCGTTGAAGTGTGTTTTCGGCTAGTTCGCTTAAGAGTGGCAACTGTTGTGGATCGTTGCTGATGAACCACGATGTTTGTGCCCTGAGAGCCTGATTTCTTTTTTTTCGTAGGCTGGAACCTGGCTTAAATGACGTAAATTCATTTTTTAGGTCAAAGATGGCTTCGTGCATTTGGTGGGAATGGAAATAGCCATTTGGAGGAAGTAGCGAGTTGCGTTGATCAAAGTAGAGTATCTGAATTCGACTGATGTTATTTTTTTTAGCCAGTGCAACTAGTGCATATAAGCAGTGATGGTATGTGTCCTCTGTCACTTTTGACCGAAATGCAGGTGCGGCATAAAAGAATAGCATTTTACCCATCAATTTGTTTTCAGAAACGAGTAGGCCTGAAATTTTTGAGATGGTAACATTGTCTTGAATAAAATCGATATAGATCGCTTTTCTTGAAGGCGTTTCTATGATTTGCAGCCATTGGGGTAACAGAAAGATGCTGTGATTGAATAGAGTCAACTCCTGTTCCCATGTTGCCAGGTCAGTCGTTTGTGCAATAATGCTGTTTGTGGTTCTGCGGCTCATTTCTTCCTTTTTTTCGCAATAAGTTATGACGAATTCTAATGATTTGCTGCACATATTTCGTCCTTAGGCAGGGCTTGTGTGAAAAAGGTAATATAGGGTTGTGACTGATAGTTATTTTGGAGTGGTTGTGATATAGTAGAATAAGGTGGGTGGCATAAGTTAGTGCAATGATTATGGAGGTTCGACACTGAAAATATTCGTTTGACCACAAAATGGGGGAGCTCAACCCAATCAAGTCGTAATTTGCTGTAACACGATGACGAAGAACTGCACTCGAAAGCAGCGGATGGTCTTCGGGCAAATAAACGGCTCACCCGCCATGGGACTGAGGGGGCGAAGCATTATCAAACGCACAAGAATTGATGCTGAATTATGGTGAAAGAGTTGGTGACCAAGCACTTTAAATATTTTGTTTTTTATTACCGGCAATTGGGCATTAAGATATTCCTGTTGCTCGGAATTAGTTCCATCATAGCCTTTTTGGATGGGATCGGTCTAACGTTGTTTGTTCCTCTATTTCAAGTGGCAGACTCAGGAAGTGCTGAGGGCGAATCGTTGGGAAAGCTGCAATTTGTAATCGATTTGTTTGAACGCTTTAATGTTCCATTGACTGTTGGGGTGATTTTGATTTTTCTCATCCTTCTTTTTGTGGTCAAAGGCTTGGTCAAGTTGTTTGAGCGGTATTATGCCACCCGCATTCGGGTGGGGTTTACCCGATCATTGCGAATTAAACTCATTACCGGGTTGTGTGATTTGAGCTATCCTGGATTTGTATCATTCGATCAGGGGCGCATCCATAATGTCATTGTGTCTGAGATGGGTAAGTCGGTGGGGGCTTTCATGTCGTTTTTTTCAACATTGCAAACCGGTGTAACTTTAATGGGTTATTTGCTGCTCGCTTTTGCTGCTAATTTTCAGTTCGCTTTGTTTATTACCCTTATTGGGGTGTTGAGCAATTTTATTTATCGGTTTATCAATCGTAAAGTTGAAGTGTCGTCTTTGTGGCAGTCGTTAATTGCCAATGGGTTACAGTCGAATTTGATTCAGGCGGTTAATCATTATAAATACCTTAAAGCCACCAATCTCATTGATAGTTATCGTCGAAAGCTCATCGAGTTAGTTTTTGACGCGGAGCGACTTTCCTTTAAAATGGGGATTTTGAACGGCATCTCTTCGGCCATGCGTGAGCCGCTGACCATTGGAATTGTGGCTTTGGTTATCTATGTACAGGTAGTGGTGTTTAAGGTTCCCATGTTTTCCATCATCTTGAGTTTGATGTTTTTTTACCGATCGTTAACCAGTTTGTTGGAAATACAGAATACCTGGCAATCGTTTTTGACCAATACCGGTGGGATTGCCTTGACGCAGGAGATGCTGGATGAATTGAAACTGAAAAAAGAGACCCATTATCGCAGACCTCCTCAGGATGTTTTTAGTCAAGTTGGAGAGATTCGATTTAACGGTGTAGGCTTTCGATACAGCGAGGATGGAAATGATGTGCTTAAATCGGTGAATTTGACCGTGCATCGCAACCAAACTGTCGCTTTTGTGGGTGAAAGCGGTTCAGGCAAAACAACCATGATTAATCTGTTGGCCGGGTTGCTTATGCCAACACGCGGCTCCATTGAAGTGGATGGGGTGGGATTGTCGCGCCAAAATGTTAAGAACTATCGTTATCATATCGGATACATTACGCAAGAGCCAGTGGTGTTTAGTGATACGTTGTATAATAATGTGACGTTTTGGGCTGAAAAAACGCCGTCAAACCTACGTCGTTTTAGCGAAATTATTGAACAGGCGGCTTTGACCGATATGGTGAATCAATTACCACAGCGTGAAGAGACCAGATTGGGTGACAATGGGATTTTGATTAGTGGAGGACAAAAACAACGAATTTCGATAGCGCGTGAATTGTTTCGCGGGTGCCATATCTTATTAATGGATGAGGCCACTTCGTCACTCGATTCGGAGACGGAGCAAGTTATTCAAGGTAATATTAATAAGTTGCAGGGGAAGTATACCATCGTGATCATTGCTCATCGTCTTTCAACGGTAAAAAATGCCGATGTGATTTATCTTCTTGATAAAGGTGAAATAACAGCACGAGGAACCTTTGAAGAACTGACATCACGCTCAGAGCGCTTCAAGAGAATGGTGGAATTACAAAATTTTTGATATTATGGAACGAGTCATTGAGTTGCCAAAAATATTGGATGAACGAGGCAATCTGACGTTTGTCGAACAGGTGCGTCATATTCCCTTTGAGATTAAACGGGTTTATTGGATTTATGATGTTCCCGGAGGTCAAATTAGAGGAGGTCATGCCTTTCGAGAGCAACAGGAAGTCATCATTGCATTGTCGGGAAGTTTTGATGTGCAGCTCAATGATGGTAAAGTTGTGAAGCCATACCATTTGAATCGTTCGTATTATGGCCTTTATGTGCCTGGCGGGATTTGGCGACACATGGAAAATTTCTCGACCAATTCGGTTGCCCTGGTGATTTCGTCGACAAAATATGACGAAAGTGATTATATCCGAGACTTTTCAGCCTACCAAACTTATTTAAATGAACACAAAAGTTTATGATTGCTGCTTGGTGCATTTACCCAAAGTGCACAACCGGGCAGGGAATATTACGACGTTGGAAAACAATGTGAATGTGCCATTTGATGTAAAGCGTGTTTATTATTTGTACGATGTTCCCGGGGGCGCTGATCGTGGTGGGCATAGTCATATTGAGTTGCAGCAATTTATAGTGGCTCTGAGTGGCGCCTTTGATGTGTTGATCGACGATGGCGTGAATAAAAAAGTGGTACATCTCGATCGGCCATATTTTGGGTTGCACATTGTACCCGGCATTTGGCGTGAGTTAATCAATTTTTCTTCGGGTGCCGTTTGTTTGGTCTTGGCATCTCATCCTTATTCAGAAGCAGATTACATACGTACTTATGACAAGTTTAAACAGTTACGGGGTTTTTCATAACGGGATTATCATTGATCCGGCTCCTTTTCGCGCCATGAATGTGAATATGAGTCCTTTTTCGACCAATGATGCGGTCTTTAACCGAAATTTATGGATGTGTGGCGATGAGGTGAGTTCTCGGGTAATGATAAATGAAATGAGGGGCTGTTACACACGAAGTGCTAAGGAAGCCCTATTGATGGCTCTGCGTGGATTGCATCTTGCAGGGGATGATGAGGTCTGGATTGAGACCACTACAAATAATCGTTATGTGAGTCATTGTGTGACGGATGTGATTGAATTGGTATGCCGATGGTCAAGAACTCGAACTGATAAGACTGCGGCCATATTGATTATTCATGAGTTTGGGTTTGTATATCCTGGCATAAAAGAGTTGTGTAAAACGGGATTGCCAATTATTGAGGATGGTGCCTATGCCATGTTTTCAGAGAGTTCCGAGGGTGCTGTCGGGGTGAATGGAGATTATTCAATTTTTAGTCTCTCTAAAATGCTTCCGATGCAGGCGGGCGGTGTTTTGGTGTCTCGTCATGAGGTGTTGTCTGATGCTGATTTATCGATGGATGAATTAAAATATTTTGGTCTGTGTTATCGGTTTTGGGGAGGCAACCGGAAAGAGAACATCGCGCAGCGTTTGCGTAATTATCATCTTTATGAGGATATTTTCTTGTCGATGGGTTATGCACCACGAATGAATTTGCAGAAAGGAGATGTGCCGGCTGCTTTTTTGTTTCGTGCGACAGGAAGGGACTTGGGCGGCTTGAAAACTTTTTTACAGTCGCATGGCATTGAGTGTAGTGTGTTTTATGGCGAGGAGACATTTTTTCTTCCTTGTCATCAACAACTTGAAGATGGATTGCCTGAGTACATCGGGGAGTTGGTAGCGTGGTTTTTTAATGCGAGTGGTACGGTTGTCTGATTTGTAAAATATTAAAATTGAACAATGATTTTAGGTGGGATAAAAACAGGGGATGAAGTCAATATTTATCCGTCGGTTAGTTTTAATCATGTGGTGTTTGGTAATAATCTAAAGATTGGGAAAGAATGTCAATTGTTTGGTGCTCCTGACATGCCCTTGCTAATTGGCGATAATACCATCATTGGGATGTATGTGATCATTGATGGAAGCTGTGCCAAAATTCACATTGGTAAGAACGTGTCCATTGCACAACAAACAGTGATTGTTGCCGATTGGCAAGTTGTGGATGGATCTAAAACAGCTGGTTACTTTGCGGTAAAATCAGCCCCTATTACAATTGGTAATAACACCTGGATCGGCTCTAGTTGCGTTATCGCACCGGGCGTGACCATTGGTGAGTGTTGTATTATCGCCACCAATAGTTATGTTGCCGAGGATGTACCTTCATATTCTGTTTACGGCGGAAGTCCGGCGCGATTGATAAAAGTCTTAAACCCTGAAGAATTGGGTTGAATATAAGTTTGTTGCGGAAATGTATTTACAAAATATATTGCTAGGAAGGTGTGTATGGGTCGATCCAACTGCGTCAGTTAACAATGTCGATTTGGGAGATGAGGTGGTGATTGGAAAGAAATGTACCGTTTTTGGGAGTGAGAATCATTTGTTGCAAATCGGTCGAAATACAAAGATTGGAATAATGACCATTCTCAATGGTTATTCGGCTCCTTTAAGCATTGGTTCATATTGTTCTATTGGGCCGCATTGTCATTTTTTAGTCGATTCAGGTCCTACAGCCAGTCCCCGATTGTTGAAAAAGTATCCCATCAGTGCTTCTGCGATCCATATTGGGGATCATTGTCACATTGGGGCATCTTGTATGATTATTGCCGGATCTCGAGTCGGTGAAGGTGCAGTTATTGAACCCAATAGTTTTGTCAATGGTGAAGTCGAAGCATATAGTGTGTATGGGGGGAGTCCAGCCAGGTTGATTCGCAAAATTCATTCGTCTGATTGATATCATGCGTTGATGTTTTTATTGGTCAAGAAACTTTTGATGTTGAATAGGAATACCCATGATTAATCGTACTTGCTTTTATGTTGATTCGATTGTTTTGGTGTTGAGTTTTGAAAGTTTTTAATTTTTATGAAACGCTCAAGTCATTAGTATGTGATGAACATTGTAAGAAACGTAAAAGACTATACGCTTTAAATTTAAGTTGATGTGCAGAATATGTAACGAAGTAACTGCAAGTTCCTTTTTGTGGGATTAGGTGGCTCATATTAAAATTATGAAACGAGCCATGTCTATTGCTTCGATACACAGGAGTATGACTATTGGCGAGTTCCATGTGCCCATTGAAAACAAATTATAGACACATCATGAAATATCAAATTGAACGATATTTTGCCGGGATGCGACAGGAGTGGGAAGAAGCTCTGAATAATGCTGTGAATGGCATATTTTTATTCCGGCGTGATTTTATGGATTATCATTCACATCGATTTGAAGATCATAGTCTGCTTGTGCGAGAGGAACAACGAGTGGTGGCATTGTTGCCTGCCAATGTGTTCAATGGTGTGTTGTATTCACATCAAGGTTTGACTTATGGCGGTTGGATCTTTTGCAAACGCCTGAGTGCCGCTCATGTGGAGCAGATTTTTGTTGAATTGGACGCGTATTGTAGGAATCATGCAATAATTGAAATTGTTTACAAACAGAAACCTTCTGTTTTTTTACCTCGCTTGTGTGAAACCGATGCCTGGATGCTGTGGCATTTGGGGTATGAACTCTGGCGTCGTGATTTGAATTTTGTGATTGATTTGCACAATTCTCCCGGTTTTTCGCATGACAAACATTATCGATTGAATAAAGCGAAGCGTAATCATTTGAGGGTGGATCCTCATGGAGACATTCGGCAATTAATGGAGTTAGTCGCTCATAATTTGCAGGAGCGGTTTCAATTGCTCCCGACTCATACCGCTGAAGAAGCTCTGTTATTGCAAACGCGTTTCCCGAATCATATACACACCATCGCTGTTTTTCAGGGAGATATGTTTTTGTGTGGTGCCTGGTTGTTTGAGGATAATCAGTTTGTGCATACTCAATATTTGCATTCAAACGAAGAAGGAAAAGCGCTCTGTGCCGTTGAATTTTTGATGGATTATCTGATTGCGAAATTTTCTGCTTCTAAAAGATATTTGAGTTTCGGTGTTTCAACCGAAATGGATGGCAAAGTTTTAAATGAAGGGCTTGCCAGTTTTAAGGAGGGGTTTGGGGCTTCGGGAGTCTGTCATGATTTTTATCGGAAAAAAATCATACAAATCGGGTGATGTTAGCTCTGCGTGGCTTTTTGATGAATATACATCGTTAACTAGTAAAATGAAATGCCATGAATGTGAAGTTTTTAGATTTAAAAGCCGTGAATAAACCATACATGGCCGAATTAAATGATGCTTCTCGTTTTGTTTTGGAACGAGGCTGGTATATATTGGGCAAGGAAGTTGAAGCCTTTGAAAATGAGTTTGCAGCTTATTGTGGGGTGGCTCATTGTATTGGGGTTGGTAATGGATTGGATGCATTGCGCCTCATTTTTGAATCGTGCAAGCAATTGGGATTGATGGAGCCAGGTGATGAAATTATCGTTCCTGCTAATACGTTTATTGCCTCCATGTTAGCGATTACGCAAAGTCATTTGCAACCCATTTTAGTGGATGCAGACCCTATTTCTTACAATATTGATGTTCATAAGGTCGAAGAAGTCATTACTTCGCGCACAAGAGCGGTGTTAGCTGTTCATCTTTATGGTCGGTTGGCTGATGTGACAGCTTTGCAGGAGATTTCTCATCGCCATAATTTATTGTTATTTGAGGATGCTGCTCAAGCTCATGGCGCTCGTGATGAACAAGGGCAATTGGCCGGAAGTTTTGGTGATGCAGCTGCTTTTAGTTTTTATCCCGGGAAAAATTTAGGGGCTTTGGGAGATGCGGGGGCGGTCACTACTAATCATTCTCAGATTCATGAGCAGGTGAGAATGATGCGAAATTATGGAAGTTTGCAGAAGTATAATCATTTATGTAAGGGCTTTAATTCGCGTTTAGATGAGTTGCAAGCTGCTTTGTTGAGAGTAAAACTGCATGGATTGGATCAGGATAATGCTCATCGACAGCGGTTAGCTGATGAGTATCGAAAGCATATTCGATTAAAAGATACTGTTTTGCCGGATGTCAACGTTCGACAGTCACATGTGTATCATGTTTTTCCAGTCTTGCACCCCAATCGGGATGAATTACAGAAATATTTGAGCGAGCAGGGGGTTGAAACGTTAATCCATTATCCTGTTCCTCCGCATAAACAGCAAGCTTATCACGAATGGGAGCGGCTATGTTTTCCAGCCACGGAGTATATCCATTCCAGTGAATTGAGCTTGCCCATGAGTCCTGTTCATTCATTTGATGAAATTTTTTATGTATCTGAAGTCATCAATCGTTTTCCCGGATAATCGTAACGAAAATGGTGCAGAAACATAGGGAAGACCAAAAACTGGTTACGGTTGTGGCGCTTTGCTACAATCAAGCTCAATACCTCCGGGAGAGTTTGGATAGTATCATTAATCAGACCTATCCTGTTGGGCGTTTTTTTATCATTGACGATGGTTCAACTGATCATTCCGTGACGCTGATTCGTCAGTGGCTCGATGAACACGGTCATCCTGCCGAATTGATAGTTCATGAAAAAAATATGGGGATTACTCGTACCATCAATCATGCATTGTCGTTGTGTAATACTCGGTATTTTCATCCATGGCCATGTGATGATATTATGTTACCTCATAAAATAGCTGATCAAGTTGCTTATCTTGAAGGGTTGAATTGGGAGCCTGGTTTTTTGTATGGCGATTGTCAGTGGATTGATGAGCATGGGGAGATTTTTCGTGAATCGGTGATACGTGATAGGGAGCAATGGTTTCCTGAGCGTCAAATGCCCTCCGGTAATATTTTTCCTTATTTAGTGCAGCATGGGTGTTTTATTCCTACTGCATCGGGACTTTATGTGACAAAGGTGCTCAATGAATTAGGTGGGTTTGATGAGAAACTGTTTGCAGAAGACTGGGATATGTTTATGCGTATTGCTCTTCGTTATGGCATTGCTTTTAAAAAACAGGTGTTTAGTCAGTATCGACGGCATCGAGAAAGTGCCGAAATGAAAAAGGGAAGACATTATTGGGATGGGCATTTTAAGATTTTACCCCGTTTTTTGAAACTCAGCAAAGAATATGATGACCTTATTTATCGAAAAATGTGTGAAGACGCCATTGTGGCGCACGGGCAGGGGTATCGGAAGGCGACAGGCTGGATTCGCAAACAGGCTTGCCGTAAAAGGGATCTCAAGTTATTGCTGACTTATTTTCGCTTGTTAGTTAATTCGCTTCATAATGATGAATGGTTTCGAAAAGAGAGGCAATGGAGAATTCTGAATTAGTTTCAGTAATTATTACAACTTATAGGCGTCCCCGTTATTTGAAAGAAACGCTGGAAAGTGTGATGGGGCAGACCTATCGAAATATCGAAGTGATTGTTGTGGATGACGGTACACCGGGGGATGAGAATTATCTCATTTGTCGTCAATGGCCAGCTATTCGTTATTTAAAGATATCAAATACCGGGAGCCCCATCGTTCCTCGAAATGTTGGTTTTAAACAGTCTAAAGGTCTGTTTGTCGCTTTTTTGGATGATGATGATATTTGGATGCCTGAGAAGATTATGACTCAGGTGCAGATTTTGAAACAAAATCCTGATTTTGGTTTGGTTCATGGTAGTTGTTATGTCATTGATGGTGAAGGGGAGAGTACAGGTGAAGTCGTGGGGCGGCTTAAGAATAGAAGTGAAAAACATGGCCAGGTGTTTGATCGGATGGTCGGGCGTTTTACGGTGATGATGCCTACGCCATTGATTCGCAGAGAATGGGTGGAGTTGGTTGGAGGCTTTAATGAGAATATTCCGGCAGCAGGAGAAGACATGGAGTTTTTTTGTCATCTGGCATTTTATACTCCGTTTTTTTATTTAGATCAGCCGTTGGCTTTTTATCGCATACATGGGAGTGGAATATCTGTAAAAAACCCTTTATATGTGTCTTTGCCATTGGTGTTGTTTCGATTGGTAAAAAAATTGCGTCGTCATGGTTTGAGTATTCATCGATTTCGAATAATTCGGAAGCAGTTGCTGGTTTGGCAAATAGAAAAGATTCATGATTTTGGATCTTTAGGTACTGTTTTGGCGAATTGCTTGTTGATGAGTCCATGTTTTTTTATGAATCCGGTTTTAGGATTGAGTATGGTGAAAAAGATAATCATGGTGGTTTTAAACCGGATTTCAAATAATTGCACCGAAAGAGGTCGAGTTGAAACTCGTATGGCTGTTTGAAACTTTGTTTGATATATTAACAGATGCGCATAGGTATTAATCCCGAGAAAAGTAAGGAGACCCCCTTGGTTCATAAACGGCATCGAATTATCATCCCGTTTTGGATCCCGAATGTACAAGATGCTTATTTTAGGGAGCAACCCAAGGTGTTGCGTTATTGTCTGCAATCGCTCATCGATAGCATCAATCCCCAGCAAACCAATGTGACGCTTATTAATAATCATTCGTGTCGGGAAGCTTCCGATGTTGCAGAAGAATTTGTGGCCAAAGGGTTGATTGATAAGTATGTTGTGCGTAGTGAAAATCGGGGTAAACTTGAGAATATACTTGCTGAAGGCCGCTCCGCTTTTGAGGAGTATGTAACCATTTGTGATGCTGATTTTTTGTTTTTTAATGGGTGGGAGGATGAGGTAATTCGTGTGTTTAACAATTTTTCGAGTGCGGGTGTCGTTACTTGCTATCCTTGTCCCAATTTGGCATTTCACTATAATTCATGTTGGGTGTTAAGAAATCGGTGGTTCTTGGGATCGGTCGTATCGAATGATGATATGTCTTTGGTCGAAAAAGGTTTAGGAGGGAATTTGGAGAAGGGCATTTTTTCTGGCTTGGGATCACGTCATCGCTATTTGTGGCGCGAAAAGCAATATTATTTACGGCATGATGATATGGTCGCTATTCCGGGGGCTGTACATGCTTTAGCTACCATGAAGCGAGATATTATTGATCAGTTGCCCAAACGTAAAGTGGATGTGGTTTTTAAAAATGGGTATGAACAAACATATCTTGATTATTTCTCTGAGCGATTGGGGTATGTGAGGTTGTCTACACCAAATTGTTATGCTTATCATATGGGTAACACGATTCCTGGTGACCTTATTGATCGAAATAAGGTGACTGTTCGAACCAAGGGGGTGTTCCCTGATTATCGCAGCCGAAGCTATGTTTTTAATTCCGTTATCTGCCAAATCGAATCATTGCTGGTGAGGTTGTTAAGAAGAATGAATGCTTTGTAGTTTTTAAAAATTTGAAGTGCTGTGTATGTGGCGGATGAGTCAATTTTTACAAAAAATATTTGATAAAGTGTATTATGCTCCCCGATATGAACGAGGGGCAGAGTTACGTGGGCGCGTAACCGGATTTCAATGTGTGAAATGTGATGGAGAAAATAAAATTCCTAATGGTTGCAGCTTTTCTGGTGATGTTCATTTAGGTTTTAGAAGCACTTTGGGGATGAATAACTGGGTGCATGGGCATGTCCGAATAGGAAGATATTGTCAGTTGGGGGCAGATGTTATGATTAATTCAACAAATCATCCCATTCATTATTTGACAACTTATATAAATCGGAACTTGTTTGGCGGTGAATTGTATCGCATTAAAGAGGTTTGTAAAATTGAGATTGGACATGATGTTTGGATTGGACATGGAGCCATTGTTTTAGGTGGGGTGCGAATTGGAAACGGAGCAATCATTGCTGCCGGAGCAGTGGTGACCAAAGATATTGCACCCTATACCATTGTGGGAGGTATACCTGCGAAGTCAATTGGGGTTAGGTTTTCGGAGAGTGTTTGTCGTGAGATTGAACAGTTGTGTTGGTGGGATATGTCTGATGAACAATTGGAAGAGATAAAACCAATTTTTTTTAAAGATTTAAGAGTGGAGAGCTTGAATGGTTTGTGATTCCGATTAAAGTTCAATCTGTTTGAAGTTCGATTTTACAAGTTCAGATAGAATTCGCTAATCATCATTCTTGTGTGAGTCAGGTATGCTTTGGGCTCGTTTTAACTGAAAGTCTGTTGGGTATTGTTAAATTAAAATTGATGACTATGAAAACACCGAAAATTATTGCCGAAATTGGTTGTAATCATAAGGGGGATATGAACATTGCCCGAGAGATGATTATCACGGCTGCAATGTTTTGTAAGGTGGATGTTGTGAAATTTCAAAAACGGAATAACCGGGAGTTGTTGTCAGAGGAAGAGTATAACACTCCGCATCCCAATCCTATTAATGCTTATGGGAAAACCTATGGAGAACATCGAGAATACTTGGAGTTTGATATATATCAGCATCAACAATTGAAAGCATGGTGTGAGGAGCAAGGGCTGGTTTATTCAACGTCGGTATGGGACGTTACCTCGGCAAAAGAAATCACGTCCTTGAACCCGCGGCTGATAAAAATTCCATCGGCATGTAATTTAAATAAGGGCATCTTGAATTATTTGTGCGAAAATTATCCGGGTGAAATTCATCTTTCTTTAGGAATGACTACGCATCAGGAAGAGGAACAGATTGTGACTTTTTTTGAAGATCGTGAACGTGCCAAGGATTTGGTGTTGTATAGTTGCACCTCTGGTTATCCAGTCCCCTTTGAAGATATTTGCTTGCTTGAAATATCTCGATTGCGACAACGTTTCGAGGGACGTGTAATGTCTATCGGTTTTTCAGGACATCATCTGGGAATTGCGGTAGATGTTGCTGCCATTACTTTGGGTGCTGAATGGGTCGAGCGTCACTATACACTCGATCGAACCTGGCGAGGAACCGATCATGCTGCTTCATTGGAGCCTGATGGGCTGCGGCGTTTGGCTCGGGACTGTCGGGCTGTTAGTCGTGCGTTGACCCATAAGTCGGTAGAAGTTTTAGATATCGAAACAGTGCAACGCAATAAGTTGAAAAAAAATCAGATTAAATGGCAGTAATTGGTTTTGTCCCGGTAAGAGGGGGAAGTCAGTCTATCCCCTTGAAAAACATCCGGATGTTTTGTGGTTATCCATTGGTTTATTGGGTTGTTCGAGCATTGAGCGATGCCACGAGCATTGATCGGGTGGTGGTGGCAACTGATTCTGATGATATTGAGAAAGTCATCAATGAATTGTCGCTGCCCAAGACGACTGTGTACAGGCGCCTGTCTTCGAATGCAACAGACGTGGCATCAACAGAGAGTGTGATGCTTGAGTACATCGAATATGCCCAACTCAGTTTGACTGATGTGTTTGTGTTGGCTCAGGCAACTTCTCCTTTTACGACTGCCGACAGCATTGATGGTGCCTTGCAGCTCTATGAAGCAGGGCGATATGATTCCTTGCTCTCTTGTGTTCGTCAAAAGCGTTTTTTTTGGAATGATAATGGAACGCCGATGAATTATGATCATTGTCATCGACCAAGACGTCAGGATTTCAATGGGCTTTGGATGGAAAACGGGGCATTTTATGTTAACAAGGTGGCGGGCATTATGAAGGAGCGGAATCGTTTGTCCGGAATCATTGGTATTTATGAAATGCCTTCGCATACTGCTGTCGAAATTGATGATCCTGATGATTGGTTGGTGGCCGAATTGTTATTTCGTCAGCATAATCGTTCGTGCTGTGATAAAGGGAGAATTAAACTTTTTCTTTCGGATGTGGATGGCGTGTTGACAGATGCCGGAATGTATTATACTGAAAATGGAGATGAATTGAAGAAGTTTAATACCCGTGATGGTATGGGATTTAGTCTCTTACAGCAGGCTGGCGTTAAAACGGGGGTTATTACGACTGAAAATACCGCAATTGTTGACCGTAGGGCAAAAAAGTTGCGTTTGAATTATGTGATTCAGGGTAAAAGAGATGGCGGAAAGCTTGCTTCGGCATTGGATATTTGTCGTGAAGAAGGAATATCGATACATGAGGTTGCCTATATTGGTGATGATATTAATTGTTTGGATTTATTGAGTCAGGTTGGTTTGGCTGCTTGCCCTTCCGATGCTGTTGACCAGGTGAAGAGAATTCCCGGTATTCACATCTTGTCTAAAAAAGGTGGTGAAGGAGTGGTGCGTGAATTGGCTGATTATGTTTTGAGTGAATGTCGTTGATGTCTTGAAATTACTCAGTGTGTTGGTGCTATGGTTATTGATTGTTTGAATCTTGTTAGCTTATGAAAGTCTGCTTTTTGGTGCCTGATGGAACCGGGTTGCGTAATTATTTGTATAGCCGGGTGATGGATAATTTTTCGCCCAACGATGATGTAATCGTATGGACGCCTTTGGCCGCTGAGGTGGTTGAGGGAGTGGGGAATTTGCATGGTCGTTCTATCCATTATGTGAAAATGGAGCTTTTTCGTGAGCCTTGGTACTGTAAGTTGTTGAAAGAAGCCATCACTTATGCTCGTTTAAGGCACAATACGCGTATCGACGCAAATTCGACAACGATGTTGAACTGGACCAGGAAAAAATACAAGGGAGGGGCTTGGTTGTTCTATAAAATCGCTGCGCTAATTGGCATTTTGTGTCTGAATCGGTATGCGTCAATTTTTTTATTTGAGAGGTGGTATGACAAACTGGTGGGGCGTACTCGTTTTGTATTAAGTCAGCAGCAAGAACTGAAGAAAATGAATGTGGATGTGATATTTTGTACGCATCAACGATCTGCCGATGCCGCTGCCATCGTAAAGGCGTCAAGCCTGTTAGGGATTCCCTCTATTGGAGCCATTTACTCATGGGATAATTTACCCAAAGCAAGGTTGCTTGTAAAAAGTGATAAATATGTGGTTTGGTCAGAGTACATGCGGCGAGAGATGAATCGCTATTATCCTGAAATACCAGATCGAAACATCGTTGTCACCGGAACTCCCCAATTTGAGTTTTATGCCGAACGGGAGATGTACTATAGTCGGGATGCTTTTTGTAAACGTTTGGGGTTGAATCCTGAGAATAAAATTCTCTGTTTTTCGGGTAATGATTTGACGTTCCCATGTGATGATTTGTATTTGTCTGATTTGGCCGAATCATTGATGATGATTCCGGAATCCCGACGGCCTCAAATTTTGTTGCGTCGTTGTCCTGTAGACCTTTCTGGTCGATTTGATAAAGTGATTGACAAATATCCGGATTTGATAAAAGTATCAGAACCGCATTGGAAAAAGTATCCGGGGGGATGGGATGCCATTGTGCCAACTCCCGATGATGTGGCATTGCTTGTGAACGTTTGTTTGCATGCTGATGCGGTTATTAACGTGGGTTCCACCATGGCACACGATTTTGCCGTGTTTGATAAGCCAGCCATATATATCAATTATGACCAACCCGATGTGGCAGGATGGTCGGCTGTGATCAATAATCAATATCAGCAGTTTAGGAGTATGCCTGATCGGGAATGTGTCATTTGGCTCGATCGAAAAGAGGATATTGTGGCAGCTGTGCAACAAGCCTTGGAGCACCCAACAGAAGTTGCCATCAGTCGGCAAAAATGGTTGGAAACCATTGTGAAACACCCGTTAAGTGGTGCGTCTGAAAATATTGCTCGTTTGTGTCAGCACGATGCGCGGCTGAGGACGCAAAAGTCCTTTCGAGAGATGCATGTTTCTGTTAACTAATGATGACGATCGAATGCATATCTGTTTTCTTTCCCATGAATACCCATTGTGGGCAACCGGTGGTATTGGAACGTTTATTCAAACATTGGGGCGTGCGCTTGTTAGGCATGGTCATCGAGTAACTGTAGTGGGGATTGGTCGTTCTTTGGTTCGACAGGATTTTAATGATCAGGGTGTGAGTGTTGTACGTTTGCCTATGTCAAGAATAAGGTATGCGCAAGTCATACCGAATGTCATTCGTATACGCAAATTTTTGACTTCCTTATATAGAGAGCTGCCTATAGATATTTTGGAATCATCAGAAGCAGGATTGGCTTTTATGTCTTATCAAACCCCCTATCACAAAGTGATTCGGCTTCATGGCGGGCATCATTTTTTTGCCGAAGCAGAGCAACGAAATATTCACTGGTGGAAAGGATGGCAGGAGAAAGTATCGTTTAAAAAATCGGATGCTTTTATTGCGGTTTCGGAGTTTGTTAAAAGTCATACTTGTAAGTATTTATCATATAGGCAAAAGCCCATTACAGTGATTCCATTGCCTTTGGATTCGACCTTGTTTCGTCCCATGCCGAATGTTGAGGTGGTCGCACATAGTTTGGTTTTTGCAGGAACGGTTTGTGAAAAAAAAGGAGTAAGGCAGTTATTAATGGCATTGGATAAAGTACGTAAACGATTTCCTGATGTTCATTTAGATATTTATGGGAGGGATTGGTTTGATAAAGAGGGGAAATCGTATGTTGACAGACTCAAGAAGGAGATTTCTTCATCAGTGTTGTCCCATGTGACTTTTCATGGTGCCATTATGCGTCATCAACTCCCTTTAATTTTTGCTTCAGCTGAGTTGTGTGTTTTTCCATCTCATATGGAAACTTTAGGGTTGGTGGCGCCAGAAGCAATGCTAACAGGTCGCCCGGTACTCTTTTCTGAAACAGGGCCAGGTCCCGAAACTATCATACATGGAATGACCGGGTTGTTGTGTTTCCCTTTGGATGTAAGTGATATCGCAAATAAAATTATCGACGCATTTGAGCATCCGGGGCATTTGACTCAGATTGCTGAGCAGGGAATGATTTTTGCTCGCGAAAAATTTGATTTGGAGCGAATTACGATACGAAATATCGAGTTTTATGAGTTGTTGCGAGCTGGGGGTCGACAAAGGGGTAGCTACATCTTGGAGAAGAAAAGGACATGTGATTGGGTGGTAATTTAATAGTCAGGTGTTAGAATTGGTGTCCAATTGAGGATTTTTAAGAAACGGTCTGAATTAATAGCTTATGAAACGTTTTTTGGTGGTTAGTTATGCGATTCATAAACAAAAGGATGGGCGAGTTTATAGCTATGCGCCATATGTCCGGGAGATGAATATTTGGCTTAAGCATGCAGACCTGGTTCGGGTGGTCGCACCTTTTTTGCAAGATGCTCCGGATCCTTTGGATATGGCTTATGTGCATCCTCAATTTGAGTTTGTGGGTGTTAAACCAATTGACTTGACTAGTTTAAAAACGACTATCTGTTCTGTGTGGTTTTTGCCAAAGATTATCTGGGTATTATTATGTCAGATGTATTGGGCTGATCATATCCACTTGCGTTGTCCTGGTAATATGGGACTAATTGGGTTGATGGTTCAGGTTTTTTTTCCAAAAAAAAATAAAACGGTTAAATATGCCAATAATTGGGATCCTCGTTCAAGACAGCCATTGTCCTATCGTATTCAAAAAAAAATGCTGCGAAATTCATGGTTGACACGTCGCTGTAAGGTGTTGGTGTATGGTGATTGGCGTGAAAAAAGCAGAAATATCATCCCTTTTTATACTGCTTCCTATACCGAAGCAGATGGTTATGATGTACCCATAAGGAGTGCTAGTCGGGATGACGTTTTGCAGTTGTTATTTGTGGGTACTTTAACCTCGAATAAACGCCCTCATACTGCAATTCAGACGGTTGTGGCGTTGAATGCCATCGGGATTCGTTCGCATCTGACGTTGATTGGCGATGGGGCACAAAAGTCCTCGCTTCGCAGTATGTGTGATGAATTAGGTGTTAATAAGCAAGTTGCTTTTACTGGTAAGCTGTCGCCTGCAGAGGTGGTGGGGTATTTTAAAGCATCACATTTTCTTGTGTTTATGTCCTGGTCTGAGGGATGGCCCAAAGTGGTGGCGGAGTCCATGTGGTGGGGGTGTGTGCCTGTTTCTACTGATGTGTCTTGTGTTCGATCGATGTTGGGTGATGGACAACGAGGAATTATTACAGATCCGGATGCTGTGAAAATTGCAGAATCAATTAATGTGCTGGTGAGTCAGTCGCAAGCCTATCAACAAATGGCTCTGCAGGGCATGGAATGGTCGCGTCAATATCATTTAGGGCGTTTTGAGCGGGATGTCTCTGATATATTGTTGAAGAAAGGATGAATTTGTCGTTTAATTTCAGAAAGAGCAAGTAATGTCGTTACGCGTATTAACATTGATCGATACTTTGGTGGCAGCCGGGGCCGAACGCATGGCTGTTAATATTGCCAATGCAACAGCAGAAAAGGGGGTTGAGAGTCACTTGTGTGCAACGCATCAAGGAGGGCCATTGGCTCAGTTTTTTAATTATCCCCAACGTTTTTTTGTTGCCAATAAGGCCGGATGGTGGGATGTTTTTGCTTTTTTAAAGATCCTTTTTTACGTTTATCGACATCGGATAGTGGTGATTCATGCCCATTCCAGTTCTGTTTATTGGGCCTGTTTGTTAAGGTTGGGGATGCCGTGGTTACGAATTATCTGGCACGATCATTTTGGGTTTAGTGAGTATCTTGAACGAAGAACGGCTTGGGCTTTAAAGATGTGTCGTCCTTTGGTGTCGCATGTGTTTGTGGTCAATCGTCAGTTGTGGCGTTATGCAGTTCGCGAATTGAAATACTCAGAGAAAAAGGTTACGTTGTTGCTTAATTTTCCGGAATTAAAGCATGGTTCATTGGAGGAGGCATTGCCTGGAATGAATCATTCTCCTCGTTTTGTCTGTCTGGCCAATATCCGGCCTCAAAAGGATCATCATACGTTATTGGATGCTTTTGAACGAGTCTTAAAGGTGTATCCTCAAGCTCAGTTGTATTTTGTGGGAGGGGATTATGGCGATGAGTATATGGCGGGAGTTCAGGCACATATTAAAAGAATTGACAGTGAAAATATACATGTTCATCTTTTAGGTTCAAGAAATGATGTTTCGGCTATCCTGGATAGTTGCCATGCGGGTGTTTTATCTTCAATCTCGGAGGGGTTGCCAGTGGCTTTGCTCGAATATGGGTTGTCTGGTTTGCCTGTTGTGTGTACGAGGGTGGGTGAATGTCCAGAGGTTTTACAAGAGGGGCGATTGGGCTGGTTGGTTGAGGCTCGGGATTCTGTCGGTTTGGCTGAAATGATGGTGACGGTGGTTTCAGAAGATGCATCGGTGTTCGAGAGAGCCATTAAATATCATGAGGAGGTGAAAAAGAAATATTCAAAAGAAAGTGCCGTTGCAACGATCTTGAAAGCTTATGGCGTTTCTTGCTGTTAATTTGTTGTAGATATTGTAACGATTGGAGTTGAACTTGTTTGTTTTGTTAAGAGATTAAATGATGAAGAAGGGAAAGACTTCCTTAATTGGGCCTTTTTCTCCGCCATATAATGGGGATGGCGTGAAGAACGATTTTTTGAAAGCCGGTTTCGGAGAGATGTTATCACAACCGTTTGAATGTGTCGATACCATTTACCGAGGGCAGGGAAGGATGCGTTTTGTGGCGCATTTGGTTGCTGTTTTGTGGCGATCAAATCAGATCATTTTGTCCTTAAATAAATGGGGGCGGATGGTGATTATTCCTTTATGCTGTTTGATGTCGGTGTTACGAAAAAAAAAGGTCGTTTTGTTTGTGATTGGAGGAAGTTACGATTTGCAATTGAAGGGTTTAAATCTGTTGGCTCGGTCTGTATATGTATTGTTGCTAAATGGATTGAATGGTGTGCTGGGTGAGTCGTATCGCTTAGTCGATGGATTGCGAAAAATTGGGGTTCGACATGCATCGGTCATCTATAACCCTCGAATTGATAGCGGGCATCGCTGGTCATTGACTGAAGACTCGCGTAATAAGATTGTGTTTGTATCGAGAGTAACTCCTTCGAAAGGCATTTTTGAGTTGATGGATGCTATTGCTTTATTGTGTGGATTAAGGAAACGCGACTATCAATTGCATATTTTTGGGCCCATCGATCCTGAATGTGAACGTGAGTTTTTTAAACGTGTTGAGTTGCATCCGACGTGGTATTTATATAGAGGGGTAGTTCAGCCTCAGCAGGTTCAGGAGGTAATCTCTCGGTTTCATTTATTGGCCTTGCCCACTTTTCATTATGGAGAGGGATTACCCGGTGTATTGGTTGAAGCCGGATTTGCAGGTATGCCCATGGTGATGACGCGTTTTAATTCGTTGGATGAATATTTTAAGGAAAACGAAAGTGCCGGATTTGTTGAGTGTCACGATGTTGATGCGCTTGCCGGCAAGCTGGATGATGTTTTACTCTCGGATAGTTTGGCAACTCATATTGGAAAAGGGGCGCAAGAGGTCACTGCGCCTTTTCATTTACAACGAGTCATGAATGATGTTCGAATTTTTTTGTTGTCAAAAGGATGGGTGTTTGATGCGTTTTGATTGAATCAGTTGTATTGGTTTATATTCATGTTTATGCGGGATTTAATGAATCATGGGGGGCGGTACTGGGCTTATATTGGTTTTCATGCTTTGATGGGGGTGCTGTTAAAAGTAGCTCCATCTATGGTTGGAATCTATTTTTTGCTATTTATTGTTTTTGCTGTTTTTAATGTATTTATGACAGCCGATCGAGATGACCGAGCCGCGGCATACGCCTTGTACGTCATCGGGTTTGAAATTTTATATCGCATGTCCGGGTTTATAGTATTTTATGAACTTGGGAAATATGGGGCGATTATGATTTTGTTGATGGGAACCATTATGGGGAAACGTTCTTTTAGAGCGCCGGTTTTTATTTTGTTGTTATTGTTATTGATTCCTGCAATTTTTTTAACCCACAGTTCCGATTCAGAGCGAATTCGGGAGATGGTTTTGTTTAATCTTTCTGGTCCTTTGACATTGGTTTTTTCCGGTTTTTATTTTTATAATAAGCCGATGACTAAAGCTGCAATTTTAGGTATTCTTCGTTTTGCTTTTTTACCTGCTTTTGCAATGATTATTGGTTTGTCTCTACGAGCAGGGTTGGATACATTGCATTTCACCAGTGTGCAATCGAATCCTGAAGCTTCAGGTGGCTTTGCCGCAAATCAGGTGTCCACTATTTTAGGTTGGTTTATTTTAATTCCTGTTTTTTTCGCGCTTCAAGGTGTTAAGCTTACCCCATGGCGAGTGTTGGATTATGTGATGATTGTGTTTTTGTTTTTAAGAGGATTGCTCACTTTTAGTCGAGGTGGGATTCTGAGTATGCTGGCAGCGTTGTCGCTGGGTTTTATTTATTTATATTTTAGAAGTTATGATTTTCGGTTACAAATACGAAGAATTGGGTCTTATGTGTTGCTTGGCGTTGGGTTGTTGGTGATAACGGCTTTTTGGGCTAATTCTCTGACAAATAACTATTTATTGTTTCGCTATCAAGGAAAAAGTACTTCTGAAGTTTTGACCGGGATTGAACGCCAGGATAAAAGTTATTTGAGTGGGCGAGAATACATCATGTTAGGTGACTTGAAGGCTTTTATACAATATCCGATTTTGGGAACAGGATATGGTATGGCAATGGAATTTCATAAACGAGAATTTGGTCATGCCGCTGCCGCTCATACTGAGTATAGTCGCTTGTTGGCTGAGCAAGGAGTATTGGGGCTGCTGTTTATTTTGTTGGCCTACGTTTATTTGCCGATTTATTTTTTTCGACAAAGGCGCTTTACAATGCAGCGTACTTTCTTTTTGGTTTTCTTTTTGGTCAGTTTTTTTACCATGTTTCATGCTGCCATGCGCTTGGCAATGCCTGGTATTGTAATGGGCTTTTCGTTCTTTTTGATGGTTCCCACATCAAGGTCTTTTGTACAACCTAAAAATGACAAACAGAGATGATCGATTTCTTTACATTGCTGAGGTTTCAGGGATATCCGGTGAAACGGGCATTTGATGTTTGGGAGGAAATTAGTGCGGTGGATGATCTTTTTGAATGGCAATTAATGCGTCGGGATGAATTGGTGATGCACTTGTTTGAGCAAAATGCGAGTTATCGAAATCTAGCTCAAGGATACAACGGGCAGTGGGATAAATTGCCTGTGTTGACTAAAGAGATTATTAAGCAGAGCCAATTGACAGAAGCCATGTCTCATGGGAAGCGTCATAAAATATTCTATGGTAGTACTTCAGGTTCAAGCGGTCGTCCCTTTGTTTTTGAAAAAGACGGTCTCACCCATTGTTTAACCTGGCTTTTAGTAAAGGATCGTTATGCTCGAATGGGGGTGGGTTTGAATGATTGTCAAGCACGTTTTTATGGCGCTCCGCTTTCGTTGATGGGGCGTTGGTATGAGAGAACGAAGGATTATGTGGGACACCGTTTCCGTTTTCCTGTTTTGGATTTATCTGATGCGGCATTGCGTAAGTGGTTGGACATCTTTAAAGGTCATCAATTTAAATATATATATGGCTATTCTTATCCTTTGATTGTGTTTGCGCGTTTTCTGCATCAGCAAGGAATCGTGCTTGCTGATATTTCTCCTTCTCTCAATGCTTGTATTCTAACCGCCGAAATGTGCAGTCCTGATGAAAGAGTTTTAATAGAGAGAGCCTTGGGAGTTTCTGTTGCCAATGAGTATGGTACTTCTGAGTTGGGGATTGTCGGTTTTTCGTCGGATTATGAATGGATGTTGAGTGACGAATTGCTATATACAGAGGTTGTTGATGATGATGGTGTGGTTTTACAGAATGGGGAACTTGGGAATATTGTATGTACGTCTCTTTTTAACCGCGGTACTCCGTTTATTCGTTATCAGACAGGGGATTTTGGCGCGATTGTTCAAAAAAATGGCAGGCGTTATCTAACCGGATTAATGGGGCGTCGGGAAGATTTAGCGGTTTTGCCTTCCGGTCGTTTGGCACCTGGTGATACCGTTTTTTATTATGTGTTTAAGGATTTTGCGACCCGATTTGACGTTATTCAAGAATATAAAGTGATTCAAAAGCGCAAGGACTTGTTTGAAATTCAGTATGTTGGGGGGCGGGATTTGAACGGTCGAGAACTGAGAGCATTGGAGCAATTCTGTAGTGTTTCATTGGAGCGTGGATTAACGTTGGTTCCTGTTCGTATGCAAGTATTGGATCGAACCCGAATGGGTAAGTTTCGCCGTTTTATATCTGAAGTTAAGTTTGTTTAGTCCTTAGCGGGTATTGGTGAGTGTTTTGTTGATTGACTGCGATCAAAGACATGTATTGGATGTTGGTAGAATATTGGTGCTGTTATGTTAGTTTGTGGTTTTTATTAATCAATCTGTGCAGCTATTTATAACGTTAATCCTCATCTAGATTGTAAATGATGCGGGTGGATATGAGTTTTTTATTTGTTAGCAATGTTATGCGATTTGATAATGTTATAAGTGTCACTTCGTGATTATTTGGTTTTATGAGTTTAGTCTGATAATTAATTGCATGCACAAATGTTTACATTGTTAATTCGGTGAGTTGTGTGGGATTATTGTGTGAATGTGCTTTTAGAAAATGTGTTGATGCATGATTTATCGTAGTCATAGTCATGTGTCTTGATATTCATGCTTTGTTTGATTATTTGAAAATGAATCCATTTGTTTCAATAATTATTCCTGTTCGAAATGAGTCTGCGCACATGCGAGAGACGTTAGATGCTGTGTTGGCGCAAGATTACCCAAGCCATTTGATGGAGGTGATTGTAGCAGATGGACTTTCGTCTGATGGTACTGGGTTGATATTGAGGGGTTATTCGCTTCATGATTCTCGAATAAAGGTGATTGAAAATCCTCAACAAACGGTGTCTTATGGGTTGAATGCTGCCATTCGGATTGCACACGGGGATGTAATTATTCGAATGGATTCGCATTCGGTGTATCCACCGCATTATGTATCTACCTTGGTGAAGGCGATGGAGACTTATCAATGCGATAATGTGGGGTGTTTAATTGAAACGGTTCCAGCCTCACAACAGCCTGCTTGTCGTGCTATTGCTACGGCATTGTCTCATCCTTTTGGAGTTGGAAATTCATGGTTTCGAATTGGAGCTGAGCAAGTAAGAGAAGTGGATACAGTCCCGTTTGGTTGCTTCAGGCGGGAGGTTTTTCGTCAAATTGGTTTGTTTGATGTGGAATTAGTTAGAAATCAGGATGATGAATTTAATGCACGCATGCGTCTGCATGGAATGAAAATTCTTTTAATTCCGTCAATGAAAGTTCAATATGTAGCCCGGAATTCATTTCATAAGTTATTTGAGATGTATTTTCAATATGGCTTGTTTAAGCCGCTTGTTAGCATGAAGTTACGGCGTGTGGCTTCGTTGAGGCAGTTGATGCCTCTGGGGCTGGTTTTGTCTGTGATTCTTTTAATCGTGTTGTCTTTGGTTTGGCCTTTTTTGTTATGGGGGGTATTGGGCGGAGTTAGTTTTTATTTGATTGTGAGTGTGTTGGTTTCTTTTGTTGCATTGAGAAGTCAAAAACGGTTGAATGAAATTCTTTATTTAGTCTGGTCTTTTTTGATTTTGCATGGGGGGTACGGCTTGGGGTATTTAAAGGGAATTGTATTGCTGCCTTTTCGCGCCGTGTTACAACGAACTGCTAAACATGTCAATCATTAAAATGAATTGCCGTGATTCTGAAACGTTTGTTTGATTTGTTGATGAGCACCTTCCTTCTCCTGTTTCTGAGTCCTTTTTTCCTGTTAATTGGAATATTGGTTTGGATGGATGATGGGTTTCCTGTTTTTTTTGTTCAAAAAAGAGTGGGACGATTTCGAATGCTTTTTAATCTTTATAAATTCAGGACGATGCATGTGCGGGAAGGAGCCGGGGATGGCTCTTTTGATGCTGGTAGCTCGCATCGAGTGACGAAAGTTGGACGTTGGTTACGTAAGAGTAAATTGGATGAACTGCCCCAATTGTTTAATGTTTGGCTGGGAGACATGTCATTTGTTGGTCCACGTCCGGAGGTCGAAAAATGGGTCTTAGTCTATCCTGCAATGTGGGATAGCGTTTTGACGATTATGCCAGGGATTACCGATAATGCTTCTATTTTGTTTCGTAACGAAGAACAGATGTTGGCCGAGGCTGATGACCCCGAGCGATTATATGCAGATGTGGTATTGCCGCAAAAACTTCGTCTCTATCAGCAATATGTTGATGATCATAGTTTTATTGTTGATATAGGTATATTGTTTCGAACGGTTTGGAGGGTGTTGTGTTCTTAGCATTGGATGATTAATGTGGTAACCTTAATTTAATTATATGATAAAAATTCCATTTTCAAAAGTTACCTGTGACGGTAATGAATTAAATTATGTGACTGATGTTTTAAAAAGTGGTTGGTTGACAACTGCGTCAAAAGCGTTGGCTCTGGAACAGCGTTTTGTTGATTATACCGGTGCAAAATATGCTTGCGCCATGAATAGTTGTACCGCTGCGTTGCATTTGGGACTTGAAGCCATGGGTGTCCGCGAAGGTGATAAAGTGTTTGTGCCTGCGATGACATTTACTGCAACGGCTGAGGTTGTACGGTATCTCAATGCTGATCCTGTTTTCTTGGATGTTGAATATGGTACCAATTTGATTACGCCTGCGATTTTACAGGATGCGATTAAGCGATATCCTGAAGTGAGATATCTCATTGTGGTACATTTTGGGGGACATCCGGCAGAAATGGTCAATGCTTCGCAGACGGGAATTGCTGATATTTGTAAGGAGCATGGGATAAGGGTTTTAGAGGATGCTGCTCATGCTTTTCCTGCTTCCATTAATGGACATCGAATAGGGGGAATTGGTGACGTGACTTGTTTTAGTTTTTATGCTAACAAAACTATTACGACCGGTGAAGGAGGGATGCTCACGACTAATGATGAAGAGATTTTTAGACGTGTCAAAATCATGAGATTGCATGGGATAAATCGCGATGTTTGGGATCGTTTTACCTCTGATAAACCGTCATGGGAATATGATGTGGTGGCTCCGGGCTTTAAATATAATATGCCCGATTTGAACGCGGCTATCGGGCTCGCTCAAATGGAACGAGCTGAGATGTTTCGTGCTGATCGACAGCGAATCGCGGAGTATTATTATAAGGAGTTGGCTGATTTGCCTTGTTTGGAGTTGCCCGGTTGTAAAGTCCCTCACGAGGATCACGCATGGCATCTATTTCCTGTTGTTCTCAATCGGTTGTCTCCATTGAGTCGCAATCGCGTGGTGGAAATGCTATCTGAGAGGGGAATCGGGACTTCTGTGCACTATAAACCGATTTATAGGATGTCCTATTATCGCGACTTAATAGGGGCAGATGAGCGTTTGTTTCCCAATTGTGAAAAAACGTGGCAGGGGACTTTTTCGTTGCCCATTTATCCACTCCTTAGTGTTGATGAATTAGATTATATCGTCAATTCAATTTGGGAGATTTTGGTTTAGGATTCGCATTTTGAAACAGGGTAATTGAACCATCAAATCGTGGTGTTGGTCACATTTCATCGTTCAATGATTGTTTTATCCTGACATTTATGATGATGAAATTGAATATTTAAACTTGACGCTATGAAGTCGTTGTTGATGCATCTTTTCAATGGTCGAATCATGTCTCCGTGGTGGATACTGGCCATTGATTTGTTGTTGACTGCCAACGCTTTTTTACTGGCCTATACGCTGCGGTTGAACGTTGCCCTTGCTGATTATTCGGTATGGCAAATGATGAGGGCAGGGGGATGGATTATTGTGGTTTATTTGTTTGCATTCCTTCTGGTTGGTTCCTTTCGTGGGGTGATTCGCTTGACCAATTATATTGAATTGAAGCGCTTGTTGTTGGCTTCAATTTTAGCTTTGAGTGTTTTGATGGGAATGGAGGCCGCCACGCTCTTGTTTGATTTCGAATGGGTAGATGTTTCCCGGTTGGTGTTGTTGATGCATTTTTTTCTTACGATTACCTTTTGTTTTGGTTTTCGGATGTTAGTGCGGGAGACTTATGCTTTTTTAACCCATAAACGAGGATCGGTGCGCACTCTTATCTATGGTACCGGAGATTTGGGAATTATTACCTTAGAAGCTATCACTGGTGATAGCGCTAATCAATATCATGTTGTCGGATTTGTCGATGACGATCCTTCCCGATGGAATGTTACTTTTCAGTCACTCCCGGTGTATAGTTGGGAACGTGCAATTGAGCTTAATCGAATAAAGCATGTTGAGGTTATTATTCTGACCCAACCCAATTTATCTGTTCAGCGAAAGCAGGAGATTTCTGAAACCTGTATGAAATTGGACTGGAAGTTAAAGGTGATGCCAACGGTTGGAAATTGGGTAAATGGAATTTCAAATCGCAATCAAATCAGGGACATTCGAATAGAAGACCTCTTGGGGCGTGACGAAATTCATCTCAATCAACGGCGTATTACTGCCGGATTGGAGGGAAAAACCATTTTGGTGACAGGCGCCGCTGGTTCTATTGGGTCTGAAATCGTCAGGCAATTGTTGCGTTTTCCCGTGCGTAATGTCCTGCTGTTGGATGTGGCTGAGTCCGGGTTGTATAATCTTCAGCAAGAGCTTTTATTGAGTTATTCGGATGCCCCTTTTGAGATTGTGATCGCAGATGTGACCAATTTGCCTCGGTTGAGGAGTGTTTTTGAGAGATATCGGCCTCAACTGGTGTTTAATGCGGCTGCTTATAAACACGTTCCGTTAATGGAATCATTTCCTTACGAGGCCATTCGAGTGAATATTGGAGGAGCTAAAAATTTGGCGGATTTATCGGTTGAGTTTAAGGTTGAAAAGTTTGTGATGATTTCAACGGATAAAGCGGTGAATCCGACCAATGTGATGGGGGCTTCCAAGCGAATTTGCGAAATGTATATTCAGGCTCTCTCGCAGCGACATGATATGATGACGACGCGTTTTATTACCACGCGTTTTGGTAATGTATTGGGATCAAATGGTTCGGTGGTGCCGTTGTTTAAACGTCAGATTGATCAAGGAGGGCCGTTGACTGTTACGCACCCTGAGATTACCAGATATTTTATGACGATACCGGAGGCGTGTCAATTGGTGTTAGAGGCCGGATTTATGGGGAAGGGGGGAGAGATTTTTGTTTTCGATATGGGTGAGCCCGTGAAGATTGATGATTTGGCAAAGTCGATGATTCGTTTGGCTGGCTTAAAGATAGGTGAGGATATTTCAATAAAATATACAGGACTCCGTCCCGGAGAAAAATTATATGAAGAGTTGTTGGCATCAAAAGAAACAACTCTGCCGACTCATCATCAAAAAATAATGATTGGCAAAGTACGGCCGCAAGAATATAGTCAAACCAATAAGTCGGTAGCGGCGTTGTTGGCTGCTATACAATATGAATCCGGTGAACTGTTGGTGGCTCGGATGAAGGGGTTGGTGCCGGAGTATGTTCCGCTAAATAGTCAATATTCCACTTTGGATTCTGTTACAAATAATTGATGGTTAGGATTGACCACTGATGATCGTGTCAGCCATTTTAGTCAGTAGAAATAAAAAAAATAAAAAATATGAAGGTGCAGAAAGTGATAGGAGTCATCGTATTGGTGTCGTTGATGCTGGTGGGATGCGTGCCGCTTAGGCAATCGATTTATTTGCAAGGCAATATTTCCAAAGAATTATCGCGCATTAATGGATCGTTCAATACTGATAAGACCGATTATCTTGTTCGTCCCAATGATGTGTTGTATATCACGGTGAATAGTTTAGATGATCGAACGTCTGCTTTTTTGAATAGTAGCTCCGGGTATACTCAATTGCCTGAAACCCCGATGTCTACCAGTTTGCTTGGTTACCGGGTGAATTTGGATGGCTCCATCGATTATCCGTTTATCGGTAAAATTTACGTAGCAGGTTTAACGTTACCTGAGATCCGCGACAAAGTGGGCTTAGCGGTGAATAAGTACTTAGAACAAAGTAGTGTGATTGTGAAGCTGTTAAATGATAATATTACTGTGGTTGGGGAAGTCAATTCACCGGGGCGTTTTTTGTTGGCTGGTGAGGAACTCAATTTGGTTGAAGCATTGAGCTTGGCCGGGGATGTGAATGATTTTGCCAATCGAAAGCGTGTTCGGTTGATACGTAAAGAAGGGGATGTTCAACAAATGATTGTTATAAATATGTTGGATGAAAAGGTGATGTTTTCGCCCTATTTTTATATGAAGCCAGGGGATATTTTATATGTTGAACCGCGACGGTTAAAATCTTGGTCGCTTTCGTCAATTTCGTTAGGCTTTGGATTGACGGTGGTCAATTCGGTTATAATGATTTTTACATTGGTAACGGTATTACAGGACTAGTTTTCATGCGATTACTTATCGTGTGTGTCGTTGAAGGGGAATGTTGGATTGTTAAAATTTTATTTATGAGTGAGTTAGGAGACTTTATCCCGCAAAAGGAGTTTAATCTCAAAAAAACGGTTATGCAGACACTAAAGTATTGGTATTATATTCCAATTGTGTTTGTGGTAGCCTTGTTGGTGTCGCTTTATGTTCTTAAAACCACCACGCCGGCTTATCGTATTAATTGTAAAGTGTTGATTTCCGGGAGTAATGATGGAAAGGTTGGATCAATCAGCGGGGCGTCTGATTTGCCAGGGATTATTTTAGGAACTGGTCAAAGTAGTATCGAAAACCAATTGATTATCTTAACCTCCAATAAGCAAATTGAAAAAACGCTCCGGCAACTTGATTTTGGGGTGTCGTATTATCGGAAGGACTTTGGGAAGGTGTTAGAAATATATAAAAATAGTCCGTTTAAGGTGATTGTCGATACCACTGTTTTGAAACGGAATGACATCATCTTTGAAGTGAAGTTTTTGTCAAAGGATGAATTCACATTGCGGCTAGTGGATGATGATGCTACTAAGCCTGTGAAATATCGCTTTTTTGAGAAAATCAATGAGCCGGGATATTCGTTTTCGATTGTTCCAGTAGAGGAGAATTTGCATGGATCTCAATATGATAAAAATACCTATTTGTTTAAATTCAATAGTTTGCGGCGTCTGGTGGGAGAGTATAAAGGGAAATTGCAAATGACCCGTGTGATGAATGGATCCTCCATCGTTGAGTTGTCTGTGGTTGAAGGAAATGTTCAGAAAGGGGTGGATTTCTTAAATCGATTGTCTGTTAATGCCGTTAATTATTCGTTAGAACGAAAAAATCTAATTGCGACCAATACCATTCAATTTATTGAGAAAGAATTGATGGGAGTTAGCGATTCGTTGGTCGCTGCTGAAAAAGTGCTTGAGAATTTTAGGTCTCGTAATGAGGTGATGGATGTCTCGATGCAGGGGCAGATGATTATTAAGCAGTCTCAGGATTTAGAAAATCAGCGAGCCTCAGTGGCGGTGCGATTAGATTATTACAATTATTTAATTGATTATATCACGAATAATCGTGATGTTCAGGAGATGATGTTTCCTTCTGCCATGGGGGTGGATGATCCTATGTTGACCCAGTTGATTAACGAACTGAGTAGTCGCAATGCCGAGAAAGCCGGTTTACAATTCAATTCAAAAGTTGCCAATCCCCGGATTTCTCAAATTGATCATCGGATTCAGCAACTGAAAACCTCTATCCTTGAGAATACGAAGAGTGTGATCGCTACTACCAATTTGACCTTGCGTGATTTGGATAAACGGTTGATGGATTTGAGTTATCAAATTCGAAAACTTCCTAAAACCGAGCAGTTGTTGGTGAATATTGAGCGTAAGTTTCAATTGAGTAATGAAATGTACACTTTCTTGTTGCAACGGCGTTCTGAAGCTCAATTGGCCAAGGCGGCTAATTTGCCTGATCATGAAATTATAGAAGAGGCGGCCGGAGTTGGGAAAGTGGCACCGGATGTGAATCGCATCATGATTATTATGTTTTTGGTGGGATTGTTGTTGCCGGCCGTCGTGATTTTTCTAATGGTTTATTTTAATGGGAAGGTACAAGATAAGGAAGATGTGGAGTTGATTACTCGTTACCCTATTTTAGGGCAAATTCCTTATTCAAAAAAATCTACAGATATTCAGCATGTTTTATCCAATCCTCGTTCATCGTTGGCTGAAGCTTTTAGGAGCGTGCGAACTTCGTTGGGGTTTTTCCATATTTCAAAAACGAATCAAACCTTTTTGATTACGTCTATTATTCCCGGGGAAGGGAAAAGTTTTTGTGCATTAAATTTAGCTGCCAGTTATGCGCAAATGGGCAAGCGAACCGTGTTAATAGGTTTTGATCTTCGCAAGCCGGCTTTGGAATTGCTGCTTAAAGATATTGTATCTGAAAGGGGGATTACTGATTTCTATTTGTCGGACGAATCAACGGATCCGGATGTGGTGAGCTCCGGTATTCCGAATTTGGATATTTTGTTTTCCGGGCCTGTTCCCCCCAATCCGGCTGAGCTGATTGCAGGGGGCAAAACCGCCGAATTGTTTGATTATCTGAAGTCCAATTATGAGATTGTGGTGGTTGATTCACCTCCGGTTGGACTAGTTTCTGATGCTCATTTGTTAGCGGCTTATAGTGATTTAAATATTCTGGTGGTTCGTCATGATTTTACTCCTAAGGCGGCTCTGAAGCAATTGTTGTCGGATGAGAAGGTTGTAAAGAGTGATCGGATGAGTGTGATGGTAAATGCATTGCCTTGTAAAAATGGAGGATATGCCTATATGTATGGCTATGGTGAGGGGTATTATTCGTCTAATTAGAGAATTTGAACGTGTGGTGATGTAAGGATTCTTAAATTGTATAAATTTTCGCAATCTCTGTCGGGGTATTTGTGTTGACATTGTTATAGAAAGGAACTATTTTTTACAGACGAAAATCTGTAAGAAATGGTTCTTTTTTTTAAGCGGCATCCGGCTGTTTGGGTGTTATTGTTTTTTGTTTTGGGTTTATGGATTCGGAGTTATTGGTCTGAAGAATCAGTTAATTGGCTGGTGGTAGGAGTGGTGACTCTCTCTCTTTTTGTCGTGTTGTGCATTGTGTTTGGTATGCGACGAATTTATCAATGTTATTCATTTCGATGGTTGTTTGGCGTTATTTCAGGGATATTATTGGTTTTACTTGGATATTGTGTGTCTGCGTTGCGTGAGACATGTTGTTTGACGGTGCCTTTTGATGGTTCGTTTATTGGGGTGGTTGATGAGGTGCAGGGGAAGCATTCCTCCACATTGCGTCTTTCGGTGGTGTTGGAACAAATTGGAGAACGGGTAATTAATGACCATCAAGTGCCAGTTCGGGTGATGTGTTATGTGGCGCGACGTGATTCGTTCGTGGCACCTCAAGTTGGAAGTGTGATTTTGGGGGCGGGGAGGTTTCAGCCGTTAAGCCGGGTTGCTGTCCCTTATCAATTTGATTACGGCAAATATTTGTTTCATCAGGGGTATTCAATGACTTGTCGTGTGAGGCAAATCGAAAAAGTTAATGCGCCCGAGTATATTGGTATCTCGGGTTTTGGTAATTTATTGCGCAACCGATTTGTTGGGGTGTTTGAACAAGCTTTACCCAATGATTCATTGTCTTCGGTGGTGAAAGCATTGGTTTTAGGTGATCGAACCTCTCTTGATCCTTCGCTCAGAGATGATTATGTGAGGGCTGGAGCCATTCATGTGCTGGCTGTTTCCGGATTGCATGTGGGCATTATTTATCTTTTTTTGATGCTTGCGTTGTCGCTGTTGGGCAATAACTATCAATGGGTGCGTTTGTTATTGGGGTTAGTTGTGCTGTGGGGGTACGCATGGTTAACACGTTTTTCGCCATCAGTGAGTCGAGCTACCATCATGTTTTCGGTGTTGTTGTTTGGGCAGATCTTAGGGCAAAAGGCATCCCTGTTTAATTCGTTGGCATTGTCGGCTTTTTTGATTTTGTTGGTTTGGCCTTCGAGTTTTTATATGCCGGGATTTTGGTTGAGTCATCTGGCTGTGGCCGGAATCGGTATTTTTTATCTTCCTATCAATAATTTCCTGTCATTTCGGTTCATCGGGTGGAGATGGTTGTGGTCAATGGTTTCGGTTTCATTAGCGGCGCAAGTGGGGACATTCCCCTTGATGTTATGGATGTTTCATGGGTTTCCGGTTTATTTTGTGTTGTCTAATGTGTTGATATTGCCAGTGGTGCCGATTGTTCTTGGAGGGGCATTGGTGCTTTTAGTTTTACCGGTTGGTGGTTTTATGTCGTTGGTTGTTAGTGGGCTGGTAAGTGGTGGCGTTGAGTTTATGAATGGTTCGACCCAATGGGTGTCGGGGTTACCCGGAGCGTATCTTGAGGGCTTGTCATTGACGCATTTTGAGTTGGTGGCGACATTGGGAGGATGTTTGCTGCTGGGGATTTTCTTGTCAGAAGCCAGGCTTAGGCTTTTGATCAGTGCTTTGGTAATGTTTGTTTTTGTGTTGGTTTCAGTAGGCGTCAGGCGCATCGTGGCATCACGTCAATTGGAGGTTCATTTTTATACTCAGGGCACAAAAAAGATGATGAATGTCATTGATGGTTATCACAATTTTGTGTTAACTGATGGGCGCTGCAGTATTGCCGATGCTGCTTATGTTTTTCAGGGGTTGTGGGCGATGAAAATGGTGGAGGCACCGATGATGCTTGATGTTGACGATTTGGTTAACAGCCATGGACTGTTGCGTTTGCCGATGCGTGATAAAGAGGTTTTTGTCTTGCGAAAAACGTGGCGGCAAAAGCTTACTGGTGATGGCGTAGTGATTTGGAGTAATCAATCAGTCGAAGAGAAGAGAACGCAGTTGGAGCTTTGTGTGGTTGAGCGGGGTGTTGTGTTTGATAAGTTTGATGTGTCGATGGTAAATAAGCACGACGCAGAGTTTGCGCATGAAACATGGGCGTCTCTTCAGCGTCAAAAATATGTTTGTTGGGTGTATTAAGTTTTTGTTTGTCAGGTTGTTTGGGTGCGGAGAAAAAAGTTGGCCTTTTTTTGAAGCATCAATGAATAATTCATTTAATTTGTCCATCCCTTAATTGGGGTAGTTTTGTCTTTTTAAGTTCTTGGTTTTTAGTCTTTTTTTAGGTGAAATGAGCTGTGTACAAGTCCTTTGTTTTATTGATTTTACTGACTCAGGGCTTGATGTTTGGAAAGGTTCACATGATTAAAACTGATGAACTGTTTGAGGGGTTTTTGATAATCTGTTAGAGGCAGAACAAAACGGATTAGACAGATGAATTGAATCTATAATAAGTTTGTAATGAGGATTTTAATTGCCGGAGCCGGAGCGGTCGGAACACATTTGGCGAAGATGCTTTGTAATGCCAATCACGATGTGATATTGATGGATGAAGATGGGGAGAAGCTAAAAGCTCTGGATTCGCATTTCGATTTAATGACCATTGAGGGTAATTTAACCTCTTTGGAAGATTTGAAGGAGGCCAATGTTAAGCAGTGTGATTTATTTATTGCTGTGCCACCTTATCAGGATATGAGTATTTTGTCGGCTATTTTGGCCACCAAGTTGGGTGCAAAAACGACTGTTGCCCGGGTCAACAATCATGAATACCTACTGCCCGAGAACAAGGAGTTTTTTAAACAGTTGGGAATTGATGAACTCATTTACCCCGAGCAGTTGGCTGCCGATGAGATTATTATGTCACTGAAGCAGGTGGGGATTCGGCAGATGTACGAATTTTCTGACGGCAAACTCTTGTTGGTGGGTTTAAAAGTTCGAGACAATGCGCCCCTGATGAATAAAACATTAGCTGAAGCCGCAGGAATGCATAGTACGCGTGAGTATAACACCGTGGCTATCAATCGTGAAGGAACTACGATTATCCCTCGTGGCGAGGTGCGTTTCACGCATAATGATTTGGTTTATTTTATTACGACCCGATCCGGTTTGTCACAAGTATTGGCTGATGCAGGAAAAAAGCAGTTCGATATCAAAAACGTGATGATTCTGGGGGGAAGTCGCATTGGGAAAAAGGTGGCCAAATCCATTGAGGAGATTTATAATGTTAAGTTAATTGAGATTGATAAAGAAAAAAGCGCCCGCTTGGCCGATTTTCTGGAGCATACCTTGGTAATCAGTGGTGATGGGCGCAATTTGGAATTGCTGAAAGATGAAGGGATTCAGAAGATGGACGCCTTTATTGCGGTAACTGCTAATGCTGAAGTGAATATTTTAGCATGTCAGATGGCCAAAAAAATGGGGGTGCGCAAAACGGTGGCTGAAGTTGAAAATACCGATTACATTGCCTTGGCCGACAATATTGGGATTGGAACCATTGTCAATAAAAAGCTAATCGCAGCCAGTCACATTTATCGACACACGCTTAAGGCTCACGTGTCGAGGGTTAAATGTTTGACTTTTGTTCAGGCCGAAGTGATGGAGCTGATTGCTCAACCTGGGTCGAAAATTACCCGGGAGCCTTTGCGAGAGTTGAATATCCCTAACGATGTAACAATTGGGGGGATTATTCGTGGCGATATGGCCATCATTCCAACCGGTGATACGGTGATTATGGCCGACGATCGGGTGGTGGTCATTGCATTGAGTTCGGCCATTGCTAAGATTGAAAAGATGTTTAACTGATTGGGGAGATGCTGAATAAGAAATTCATCATCAACCTGATGGGATCAGTGTTGATGTTCGAGAGCCTTTTTATGTTGCTCTGTGCCGGAGTGGCACTCGTGTATGGAGAAGGAGATTTTATTGTGTTGTTGACTTCGTCCCTTATTACTTTTTTGGTGGGGGCTGCATCGTGGTTGCCAACCCGAAATGTCAGTAAGGATCTGATTAAGCGAGAGGGTTTTATTGTTGTGAGTCTCGTTTGGGTGTTGATGTCTGTGTTTGGTGCACTTCCTTATGTGATTGGGGGGTACATTCCCAGTTATACCGATGCTTTTTTTGAAACGATTTCCGGCTTTACCACCACAGGAGCTTCTATATTAACGGATATTGAAGCACTGCCCCATGGAATTTTATTTTGGCGAAGCATGACCCATTTTATTGGCGGGATGGGGATTATCGTGTTGGCTATCGCCATTATGCCTTATTTTGGATTTGGCGGGATGCAACTCTATAATGCCGAAGCATCCGGAGTGACTAATGAAAAACTGCATCCTCGAATTACGCAAACAGCCAAGAGTTTTTGGGGTATATATGTGGGGTTGGTGCTGTTGCAAACGGTTGTAATGCTGTTTGGTGGCATGAATTTATTTGAATCGTTGTGTCACAGCTTTGGTACTTTGGCATCAGGTGGGTTCTCCCCTAAAAATACCAGTATCGCTGAGTATTCTCCGTTTATTCAGTACGTGGTCATTTTGTTTATGATTCTTGCCGGAACTAACTTTACGATTCACTATTTTGTTTTGAATGGAAAGTGGAGTCGTATTAGGAATAATTCGGAATTATGGGTGTTTCTTTCCATCATTGGGGTTGCGACGATGATCATTGCTCTTTTTTTAAATATGGGTGAGAAATATGCCCTTGAACATGCTTTTAGAAGTGCCATGTTTCAGGTTGTGAGTATTTTGACCACAACGGGATTTGTGACTGATGATTATACTGCATGGCCTCAATATCTCTCTTTCATTATTTTTATGCTGATGTTTTCGGGTGGTTGTGCCGGATCTACCGCGGGGGGGATGAAGGTGATGCGGCATAACATCTTGTTTCGCAATAGTATGTTGGAATTTCGTCGCATGACGCATCCCCAGGGCATTATTCCTTTACGCATTGGTGGAAAGGTGATTCCCAAAGAGGTGGTTTTTACCGTTTTGGCATTCGTGATTTTGTATATTATTATTTTTGTCATCGCCTCTTTGATCCTCACCTTCATGGGACTAAGCTGGGAATCTGCCATGGGGGCTTCGGCAACTTGTATGGCGGGCATTGGTCCCGGATTTGGTGAAATCGGGAATCCGGTGGGCAATTTTGCTCTTACACCCATGGCCGGTAAGTGGTTGTTGTCATTTTTGATGTTGCTGGGACGTTTGGAGTTGTTTTCATTTTTAATTCTTTTTTCACCTGAATTCTGGCGAAATCATTAATTCCTTTCTGTTGGGTATGACATAGTATTTAGGTCGGTGGATTTTTATCTTCCGGCCTTTTCTGTTTTTGCGTCCACTACGTGTTTATACTACCTTTATTTACGTGTTTTCGATGATGATGTCCTTGTTTGGTTGTCATAAATTTGTTTGCAATTGCTCAAACGCATTCATTATCATCATTGTTTTTTTAAGTCGAACATGGTCAAGGCAAAACAAGAAAGACATACGGAAAAAGGATTGTTAGCGGCGTTACATGCCGATATTCGTTTTGGCGATGCGTTAAAAGCCTGTATGAATTGTGGGATATGCACAGCCATATGCCCCGCTGCATCTTTTTATCCCTACGATCCACGTCAGGTTTGTATTCAGGTGCAGTCGAACGATGAAGCGGTGATTGAGTCCTTGCTCAAAAGCGACGACATTTGGCAGTGTGGTCAGTGTATGTCGTGCAAGCCTCGCTGTCCGCGTGGCAACGTGCCTGGAATGTTGATTCAGGTGTTGCGAAAGGTAAGTCAGGAGACCGGGTTATTTCAATATTCTGAACTTGGGCGGTTGCAGTACGATATTGTGGTGAATATCGGCAATAACTTGTTTGAAACAGGGTATTGTGTGACACCTGATTTGATGATTCCCCAAAATCATCCTGAGCAAGGGCCGGTGTGGGAGTGGATTTATGAAAACAAAGCCGAAGTTTTCGAGAAGGTTGGTGCGACTTATCGACAGCCCGGAGCCGGTGCTTGTCGTGATATTGACACGGAGACACTTGCCGAATTGCACGCCATTTTTGAGCAAACCGGTTGTATGGAGTTGATGGATAAAGTCCGGAATTTTGCCGGTCATCGTGGTTGAGCATTGAATATCAAATCAGGCATTTAGCAAACAGATGATTCCGGGACGTGATTTATGTTCGACGTGTGTGAGTGCAAATGAACCAATCACGCATGAGTGACTCTTCTGGATATTACTAACAATTAAAAGATCGATTTTTTAAGTCTGATTCAAAGAGGTTTAATCAGATGCTTCTTTGTCTTATGTCTTGATACTTACGTCTTGATACTATTTGAAAAAATGAAATGGACCTCATATGAAAAGGAGATTGCTGCGGATGATTTTTTTTATGTGCGCAGCTGTATCCGACAAACCTTCTTCCCGGGGGCTGAAAATGTGTTGTTAAATATCCTTCGGGAACGATTGAAGCTCACCGTGGTCGAGGACGCCCGTCATACTTCTTGTACCGGTATTGGCTATCATACCGATATTGTGCCGCTTGAAACCATCATGACTGTGGTGGCTCGTCAAATGGCATTGATGACCGAGTCCGGGTTTAAAAATCTGTTGGTGTCGTGTGTCACTTCATTTGGCATTTATAATGAAGTGTTACACCTGTGGGACGACCATCCGGAGCTCGAGACCAAAGTGCGTGAGCATTTGTGGAGGGCCACGCGTCGCGAATTTGTCAAGCCTGCCAATGTGGCGCATGCCTCGGATGTCATATACAAATACCGGCGTGAAATAGCTCAAATGGCTCAATACAAATTGGTGAATGCTCAAACTGGTGAGCCGTTGAAAGGTGTTGATCACATTGGCTGTCATTATGCTAAAATATTTCCGGTGAAAGGTATTGGGGGAGCTGAGTTTCCTCGTGTTTTAAGTGATGTGGTTACCGAGTTTGGTGCTTCATCGGTCGATTATCCCGAGCGTCGTCATTGTTGTGGATTCGGGTTTCGGCAGTACATTTTAAAAGAGACGCGTGGTTATTCGGTGTCCAACTCTAAAATAAAGTTTGAATCGATGGCGCCTTATCAGCCCGATTTTATCGTGGCCAATTGTCCCGGTTGTGCCATGTTTTTGGATCGATGGCAATACACACTTAGCGAAATGGAAGGGAAGACATACGATGCTGCCGGACGTGGCATCCCGGTATTGAGTCATGAGGAACTGGCCGGATTGGTTTTGGGGTACGATCCTTGGGAAATTGGGTTGCAAATGCATCAGGTGCAGCCCGAAAGTTTGTTGGAAAAAATGGGGGTGGTCTTTGACCCGGGTGGAAAATTTCGTACTCGCGGTGGACGACAATTGCCTCGTCCTCAGGAACCTGACATTTTGTTGGTTTGATTGTAAAATACGAGTTGTTAATCCTATCGTTTGATATAAATGCATACAAAAAAAATAGCAGTCATCGGAGCCGGGCCTGCCGGGCTGGGAGCTGCATCGGTGTTGTCACGCAATGGTTTGCGAGTGAGTGTGTTTCATCGGGAGGCCGCGGCCGGTGGACATTTGAATGATTGGGCATGGTTGTTTCCGCGCTTTGTGCCTGCACGTGATGTGGCGGTTTCTATGGCGGCCGAAACCCGGCAAGTGGATTTTCATCCGGGATGTCACATCGCTGGTGTGTCTCGTCATGCCAATGGGCAGTTTAAAATTGTTATGCCCGATGGTCAAACGGAGGTTGCCGATGCTTTGGTTTACGCGGGAGGATTCAGGGTGTTTGATGCCTCCAGGAAAGAGGAGCTCGGTTACGGTATTTACCCGCGTGTGGTGACTTCGGCCGACCTCGAGAAAATGCTTGCCGGGGAAGTGCCTTTTCCCGTTGAGCTTTTGCAGCAGCAAGCATTGCGCATTGGCGTGGTGCACTGTGTGGGTTCACGCGACGAAAAGTCGGGCAATCGCCATTGTAGCCGCATGTGCTGTGTGACGGGGGTGAAACAATCTATTGAACTGCGAAAACGATTTCCCAATAGTCGTGTGACGGCTTTTTACATGGATATGCGCATGTTCGGAAACGGGTACGAGGAATTGTACCTTGAGGCGCAACGCGATTGGCAGGTGCTTTTTGTGCGCGGACGTGTCTCGGAAGTGGCTGAGAGTGATGAGGGACGGTTGCGCGTGAAGGCTGAAGATACCCTTTTGGGACGTCCCATTCGTGATGAGTTCGATTTGTTGGTACTCATGGTTGGTATGGAGGCCGATCTTCCCAAATGGCTCATTGAGGATTTGGGAGTGAAACAGATTGATGCCGGTTTTGCCAGGGGCAACGACGAGTTGGTGGCTTCAAACCGAACGCCGACCCGTGGGCTCTATCTGGCCGGAAGCTGTAAAGGCCCTCTGTCGGTAGCCGAAGCCTGGAACGACGGACAGGCCGCAGCTCAACAATTGTTGCTTGATTTGAATCGTTGAATCGCTGGTGATGACTTATGGATAAACGAAGGAATAAATTTGGTTTCGATTTAATGCAGGTGCGCGATTTGTCGATGGCTGGTGCTTGGGGCGACAGCGTGGACGTCTTGAAGGCCATCGAACCATCGCTGGTCAACTGCATTACTTGCGGCGGTTGCGCTGCTGCTTGTGCCGCTTCGGCAAATGTGAGTGTGGCCAAAGCGATTTTGCTCTTGCGGCGTGGCCTGCTGGCCGATGCCCGTGCTGCGCTTGAGGGCTGTTTGTTTTGCGGTAAATGTCGGTTTGTGTGTCCCATGGGGGTCAACACCAGGGGGGTGATTGCTGCATTGACTTTTTCCCCCGATTCATCTGGTAATATCTTACATCAATAATCCTTGTCATGACGCAACCTTTCGATTGGTTTGTAATCCCTTTTGCCATCGGTTTTTGGTCGATGATGCTTTTACTTGTGGTAAAAATATGCCGCTGGTGGCTGGGGTTTTCTTCTGTAGATAAAAAAATGGCTTTGTCACGCATCTTTTCGGTGCACACTCTGCGGGCTTTGGTTGAGATGGTGCGGGAAGGGTTACTGCATCGTAATATCTTTCGGGTTTCACCTCGTTTGGGCTATATGCACATGAGTCTGGCAATGGGCTGGTTTCTGCTTATTGTCGTGGGTAAATTCCAAACACTTGCTTTTACAGGGAACCACGTTAATGCGGTGTGGTTGCCCATATTTTTTAAATCCTTTTATCCGGGAGATGTGCATTTTGCCGGCAGTGTTGTGTATGAATTCCTGATGGATGCGGCTCTGTTGTTGGTATTGTCCGGCGTTGCGTTGGCTTGGTATAAGCGCGTGGCGCCATCGGCGTTGGGGATGCGAAAAAGTGCGCGTCATATTTGGCCCGACAGGGTTGCATTGACCTTTTTGTGGTTCGTTTTTCCCGTGCGGTTGTTGTCCGAAGGGGGCACTGCGGCTATTCATGGCGGGGGGAGTTTCCTCACTGGGACTGTGGGAGCTGTTTTGAGCCCTTGGGCTGATCTTTTGGCCGCCTGGCAGGTCGATGGCGCCCTGTGGTGGGGATACTCAATTGTGTTGGGCGGTTTCTTTTTAATGTTGCCTTGGTCGCGCTACATGCATATTCCGGCGGAGTTGGTTTTGATACTTTTTCGCCATTGGGGCGTGTCTCCTCAAAGTCTTCAGCCTATTGAGTTGGAGGCCTGTTCTCGCTGCGGTATTTGTATTGATGGCTGTGCCATGTTGCCTGTCGGTAATGATGGACAGGCTGTGTATTATGTTCGGGATGCGCGATATGGATATGTGACGGCTGCTAAGGCGCACGACTGTTTGATGTGTGGCAGTTGTGAATCGCGTTGTCCGGTTGGGCTCCGGTTGGGGAGTCTGCGGCTTGAGGGACGTCGCAAGGGAGCTTCTGATTGGGCAGTCAATCCTGTTGAATCGGCGTCTGTTGCTGTTGGAGCCAATGGCGGACGAGTGGTTTATTTTCCGGGCTGCGTGGGGGCACTCACGCCGGCGGTGACTTCGGCCATGCGTCGATTGATGCAGGCAGCCGGTGTCAGTTTTGTTGAGATGGATGCCAATAACGGGATGTGTTGCGGACGTCCCTTGTTCCTGTCGGGGCAGGCCGATGCTGCCCGGGCACAGGTGGCGCAAAACAGTCAATTGCTGGCCGCGTCCGAAGCGCAGGTGTTGGTGACTTCTTGTCCCGTTTGTTATAAAATGTTTTCACAATATTATCAGTTGCCCATCACGGTGATGCATCATACCCAATGGTTAAAGCAAATGGTGGGGGATGGGCGTTTGCAGGTGTCGCACTCCGATGCCGTGATGGTTTATCACGACCCGTGCGAATTGGGGCGTGGTTGCGGCGTGTACGACGAGCCACGTGACGTGCTCAGCCGAATGGTGACGTTGCAATCCTCCTCCGATCAGCGTCAGGCCTCGCTTTGTTGTGGCGGCAGTTTGGGCGGATATCGGATGAAAGATGCCGGTCGCCAGCAAATTGCCTCGCATGCTGTTGACCGATTGGTTGATGCCCGCACGCAAACGCTTGTGACTGCCTGCCCCATGTGCAAAAAAACGTTGGCAGCCGTCAGTCCGGTCAAAGTAAAGGACATTGCCGAAGTGACCTTGGAGCACTTGGTATTACTCCCCTTCAAAAAAATACCTCATCAGGAAAAATCACTTCTTGTTACAAAGCAAGAACTCGTGGGTGCATAGGATCGATAGGGGGATTTTTGTCGATTACTAACATCGTTGGGAGTTGTATCCGATTGCTGCGTTATATGAAAAGGGGTGTGTCGTTTCGGGTTAGCTCTCGAAACAACACACCCCTTTTGTGGAATGTTTGTAAAAATGCAGTTGCAGCGGCATATAGGCTTTGCGGAGTCTGCATTTCTATATGATACACAAGTTTTAGTCTTTCAACAGATTTCGGCCATTTCTGATCAATCTCTGTGCCTTTGTGTCCCTGTGTTTTCTTTAACTCTATTGAGTTGGATTTTCTGCTTACACTGCCACTTTCACCACCACTTTTTGGATGCGTGTGGGTTGGTCGATGGCCATGCCGGGCGCATGCATATCCTCGGGGAACAAGATGGCTGCTTCGCCAGGGAGAATCATCCAATTGGAATATTTTTCAACCTTTGAGAGGTGAATGTCTTTTTCGTCGTTATATTCCGCGTTTTCGCTAATCTGACCCAGTCCGGCTACGCCAATGAACTCTTCGCCCGAGTAGATGAACTGAATGTCGATGTATTTTTTATGGCCTTCAAACTTTAAGCCCGAAAGGGGTTTTGAATCGTAGGTCTGAAAAATGGCAAACAGCTCTTTCCCCTTTATTTCGACCTTGTGGTTGTTGCCGGGTGAGGTGAGGGCAAACATGTCGGTCATGTTCACCGTTTGCAAAAAGCGGATGCCTTCTTTCAGAAGGGCATGTTCGGGTGCCTGTGCGGCCAGTACGTCTAATGTTCCAAATAATGCCATGGTGTCATATTTTATTGATGGGGTAAATTTATACAAACGTTTGGATTGATGCAACCCATGGGACGGAATTGCCAAATTTATCACAATGGCATATTGCCAAATATGATAAGAGTACTGCATTTTTTGACGAATGCCGTATTTTTTAAGGTGTTGTTAGGGGTGGGATAATTCGTTCTTTATTTAAAAACACTACTGACCGACAAAACTAGAAATCTCCAATCTTCAAAGATTGTAAGTGTTGATAAACAGCAATATAAGCATATCTTCAATTGTTTTTCAATTACCTACCCCCCCCCTTTTTTTCAGAAAAATGCGAGTTGTATGTCAGGACTTTTGTTTTTTGCTTTTACATTTTTGACATAAGTCCGTCTACAGTTTTCAATCACCCAATAAACGTCTAAATGGCTTATCAGGTAAATCCTAACCAAAGCGGCAATTGTAGAGAAAGCCTTTTTTGTGTCCGACTTTGCCCTTAGGA
>NZ_QKZK01000022.1:0-3359 GCF_003254275.1 Breznakibacter xylanolyticus
CTCATCTTATCTCACCGCAACTCAGCGTCAGTTCTTCGTGAGTTACGTTAAGGAAAATGAGTTATCTGCTTTTATATTTAAACGCACTAAATCACTAATACACTCAGCCTTAGCGTCTCCGCGTTTATTCTTTCTACTATATAACTCTTTTGAGCTATCTGCTTTGTTATTTAAACGCATGGCGCAACAAAATAACTCAGCGCCTTCGCGCCTTTGCGTTTATTCTGACTCTGCGTTTAATCATAATTCCAAGTTACAAAAAAAATCCCCTTCTGCCAATTTTTGTTCACACCCGATCGATGCGCGACACCGAATAAACCCCTTTCACGTTTTTAATCCGCTTGATGAGCGTTTGAAGCAACGATGTGCTATTCACAAACACCGACACCGTCCCCTCAAAGGTTCCTTCCTGAGAATCAATGGTGATCGAGCGCAACTTGAGCTTCATCTCCTTGGTGATGAGCAACGAAACATTGGATACAATGCCAATGTCATCATTACCCGTCACCTTGAGCGTCGCCTGAAAATCGGTTCCGGTGCTCCCCGTCCATTGTGCTTTCACAATACGATACCCAAACTTGTTGTACATATCCCTTGCATTGGGACAATCCACCCGGTGAATCTTAATCCCCCCCGACACCGACACAAAACCAAAAATCTCATCTCCGTAGATCGGATTACAACACTTCGATAACTTATAATCCACATTACTCAGATTTTTGTCGATGGTCAATATTTCACTGCCCGCATGATCGGGAACGATGTTTTGTGCCACAAAATTCTCGGCACTCCGCCCTCCCGGACTCTCTGGCAAACTCTTTTCATGCTCCCGCTTCTCGTAATCCGCAATATAATCCCGAACCGCCAAAATATCGAGCCGCTGAGCGGCAATGTCACAGTAAAAATCGTGAATCGTCTTGCACTTAAAATACCGAACCGCCTGATGCAACGCATTATCGGTCAACTCCGATTTGGCATTCTTCAAGCGGCGCTCCAACAATTCCTTCCCAATCTCGGCATCCTTGTACTCAATCTCCTTCAAAGCCTGCTTCAACTTCCCTTTGGCCTTCGACGTCACCACGATGTTGAGCCAATCCTTCTTGGGCTGTTGATTCACCGCCGTGAGTATCTCTACCGTATCGCCATTCTTGAGCGCATACTTAATGGGCACATTGCGTTGGTTCACAATCGCCCCAACACACTTTTTCCCAATGTTGCTGTGTATCTCAAAAGCAAAATCGAGCACCGTAGCTCCCTTGGGCAACCGTCGTAACTCCCCTTTGGGCGTGAACACAAACACCTCCTCATCGTAGAGATTGAGTTTGAAATCGTCCATAAAATCGATGGCATTGGCCTCGGGATTCTCCAATATCTCCCGGATACCGGACAGCCACTGATCCATCCCTCGCTCACTCTTACCCCCCTTATATTTCCAATGCGCCGCCAATCCCTTTTCAGCCACTTCGTCCATCCGACGCGTGCGAATTTGTACCTCTACCCACTTGCCCTCGGGACCAAGCACGGTGGTGTGCAACGACTCATAACCATTCGACTTGGGAATGGAGATCCAATCCCGCATCCGACTCGGATTGGGCTGATATTTATCGGTCACAATCGAATAAACCTTCCAGCAATCGGCCTTCTCTTCTTTGAGTTCACTATCCAATATTACCCGAATGGCAAACAGGTCATAAATCTTCTCAAATGCCCCGTTTTGCTGCTTCATCTTGTTATGAATCGAGTGAATGGTCTTGGTGCGTCCCTTGATGTCGAACTTTAATCCATGACTCTTCAACTCCTGCTCAAGTGGGGCGATAAACTCGGCAATGTACTTATCGCGCGCTCGCTTGGTCTCGTTCAATTTTTGGGCGATGAACTTATACATTTCCCGATTCGTGAACTTCATCACCAAATCTTCTAACTCCGATTTGATGGTGTACAAACCCAACCGGTGTGCCATGGGCGCATACAGGTACGAAACCTCGGCTGATATTTTCTGTTGACTCTCCAAATCGTACCGTTGCAAGTTTCGCATGGTGCGAAGACGGTCGGCTATGATGATAAGCACAACCCGTAGATCTTGCGCAAAGGTCAAAAGCAGCTTCCGGAAGTTCTCCGTCTCAATGCTCGTATTCTTGGAATAAAGCTCGGCAACCTTGGCCAATCCCTCTACAATCACCCCCTCTTGCTTGCCAAAAAGTTGCTCAATTTGGTCAACTTTGATGAGCGAAGCCTCCACCAAGTCATACAAAAGGGTACAGATAATTGACGTTTTTCCCAACCCGATTTCATCAATCACCAACTTGGCCACCTCCAACGAATGCACAATGGACAACTCCCCCGACGCGCGACGCATCACCGGATGTTGACCCATGGCCATCTCAATGGCCTTGCGAACCTGTCGGATCTCCTCCAACGTGAACAAATCGTAGATGCTTTTGAGCAATTGTCGATACTCACGAACAATGTCCAACCGCTCCTCTGCGGTGATGGATGCGTATTGCTTCATAGTGTAAATCGGTTATGTTTTAATGATGCGCTCTCTTCTGTTTCTTTTCGAATGAGATGTGTACCAACCCCAACAAATTCAAGGCTCCAACGTATGTAAAAATACAATTTTGACTCACCAACAAACCAAAATACATTCGTTTTTTTTGTGGACAAAGCCATTCCTTTACATTATATTTGTAGTATGTGAATGAAAAAAAGCCGTTTACATGCGGTTCTCTATCTTTCTATAACATCATTAAACCAACGATTATGAACAAAACAGGTTTATTCATCGGAGGAATGCTCACCGGGGCTGCCCTGGGAGCGGTAGCTGCGTTACTCATGGCGCCCAAAAGCGGCAAAGAAACGCGCGACGACATGCTTTCAAAACTTCACGATTTGGAAGACGAACTCTCATCCATCCGCAACAAAACAAAAGAAAAAGGGATGGAACTCAAGGATGAAATCCGCACAAAAATCAACGACCTCGAGAAACGGATCGAACGCGTCATTTCGTCCTTTAAACCCGCCGAAACAAACCCATTATAGGCGTGATTTCAGCTCAACTCCATCATCCTCCACCCATTGAATTCATCCAACTGGAGGAACATCTCATCCAATCCCGATCTCACCCATCGGGATTCATATTTATCAACATACCTCCAATTGCCCAATTAATCTCCTGCTCGTAATGTGGTGTTGAAACCCACCGGCATCGATAGAAGTGCAAAAGTGCAAGAACACATCAGACCATCATTAAACTTCTATCACAACTCCAAATTCGTGTAATTAGACGAAGCCTTTCCGCAGGAAAGCAATCGGCTTACCACTTTGCCAAGCAAAAATTCGCATAATTCGTAAAATTCGCG
>NZ_QKZK01000022.1:4274-57227 GCF_003254275.1 Breznakibacter xylanolyticus
AATTCGCATAATTCGTATAATTCGCGGTCAAAAAAAACTAAAACACAGTCACATACCAAACACACAAAACAATCCACATCACCCCGTTAACACATTCAAGCATAATTAAAAACCCGAACCATCTTGTGTCTTGCATCTTGACACTCAAATCTTAATACTTTTTTAAACATGAAAACCATCGGAGAAGAAATAAAAGAATGGCAAGAGTATCTCACCTCTTACGCCAACGCTGAAGCCGAACTATTCAAACTAAGACTCATCGACCGTATGACCGTCTTGTTTTCAGCATTGATTACCAAAGTCGTCATTTTAGCGTTCGTGTTGGTTTCCGCCCTTTTGGCATCAGTAGCTTTGGCCTTTTGGTTGGGGGATACACTCAAGTCATTACCTCTGGGATTTGTGATTGTCAGCGGTGCATACCTGGTGTTACTGGTTCTCTTTGTGATACTGCGGCAACCGCTGGTCGAAAAACCGGTACTTTCCTTACTCCTCGAGCTCTTTTTCTCAAAACCCCATCACGACAACGAAGCGTGACTACAATATAACTCACTTGAGTTATCTGCTTTCTTATTTAAACGCAAGACGTTACAAATTAACTCAGCGCCTTTGCGCCTCAGCGTTTATTCCGACTCTGTGGGCATTGAAAATGCGGAATATCTGACCAATTGAAATGATCTGTACCCTAAAAATTAACACCATGAAACCCAACCACCGATACGCTCACATCTCCTCCCTCAAAGCCCTTCGCCAGGAGGAAACCAAACTTCACTACCAGTCCCTGCTCGCCGAAAAATCCATGGCGCTCAAAGTCATGGAACTACGCTACGAATTCGACCCACAACGATGGGCTTCTCTCATTGGCGACAAACTATTTTGGTTCATGACACGATTCTTTGACTGAGAACGGGTCAACTGTCCCTTTCAACATCTAAATGCTCCTATTTCGTTCCCCTTCATTTCGTCTTGGGGTAAGCTCCATTTTTTGTGTCATTTTCTCCACACCCCAAAACCAAAATTCATTAAAATCAGCACTTCTCCCCAAAAACACACAATCGCAAATAACTGCTATATAAATACTTACAAGACACACCCCCACAATAATATATAGATAGTGCATAGATACTCCCTAGATAAAGCATAGATAGTGTATGAAGAGTGCCTGAAACGTTTAGTTAAATAACCACAAAAACACCACACCCCCATACTGTCAAAAAGTACAAATCACAATTCAAAAAGTGGTCTCATTAATGGTGCGTTCTACTAAAAATACGCTCTATCGCCAAAGAGTTTTCAATGAACACAGAATTCTCGGGGACACAGAGTTTTTTAGGCTATGATGTCCGTTTGAGAAACATCAATCCGGTGTTCAAATAAAAAAGCAGATAACTCAAAAGAATAATACCCCGCTCAAATCATCATGTAACGCTGAATATCAAGCCATTCCCTATTCTCCAATCCCCCCCTCACACCACAGAGCCGTAGGCTCGTCCCATCTTGTAAGGCCGGATTTCAATCCGGTCACACCTCACACCCCCCACTTCCTCATACCTAAAACCATCCCATCAGCGAAATGTCGCACCCGACACACCCCACAGAGCCCTAGGCTCGCCCCATCTTGTATGGCCGGATTTCAATCCGGTCACACCTCACACCCCCCACTTCCTCATACCTAAAACCATCCCATCAGCGAAATGTCGCACCCGACACACCCCACAGAGCCCTAGGCTCGCCCCATCTTGTATGGCCGGATTTCAATCCGGTCACACCTCACAAACCATCCTCCCTCATACCTAAAACCATCCCATCAGCGAAATGTCATACCCGACACACCCCACAGAGCCGTAGGCTCACACCATCCTGTAAGGCTGGATTTCAATCCAGTCCCCCCAACCGGTTCTCCTATCCCCCTCTCACCCCACAGAGCCGTAGGCTCGCCCCATCTTGTAAGGCCGGATTTCAATCCGGTCACACCTCACGTAAGGGCATACACCAATGAAGACCTAAGCCCCAAACATACTTTCAATCCCAAAAACCTTGAACTGTGGCATAACCACACAAAAGAAGCCTGCCCAACAATGATTGCTTGAGCAGGCCAGAAACATTCATGAAAAAAATAATTACCAACCTAAACCTCACAAAAAACTGAATGCTAGAACTGTTGAATGTTTCTAATTGAACTTTAAGAATCGTATTCTGATATAAAGGTAAGCCCAACAGCAGGGGTTGTCAATAGAACAAACTGAAAAAATTCACCCCTAATACAAATAAAAACACAGCCTCTATCAATCAAACAGATAGAGAAGAATTCTTCAACGGCTCGTAACGAATGGGCAACTGCACGTAAAAGGTACTCCCTGAATTCGGCATCGATTCCACCCACATGCGCCCCTGAAGCAAACTCGTAAGCCCCCTGCAAATGGCCAACCCCAGCCCCGCCCCATGCTGCGCATGTTCCCGAACCGTACCTCCGGCATGATGAAAACGCTCAAATATCTGGTCGATGGCCTCGGGCGCAATCCCAATGCCCGTATCGCGAACATAAAACAACACCTGGTCGCCTTCTTGCTGACAACCCATTTCGACTTCGCCCTGAGTGGTAAACTTCAACGCATTATATGCCAAATTATTCAATATCTGATAGGCCATCAGACTGTCGGTATAAATCTCTAGCGCGTCATCGGGCAGACTGAGCCGAAACTGAACCCGCGGATTCGACTGTATCTGGTGCAGCAACGACGCCTGTACCTGATGAAACAACGCATCTACCGACAACCAGGCTGCCGTCACAGGACTTTGGTTGGCCTCGATTTTTGAAAAACTAATCACATTATTGAGCAGCGTGAGCAAATTGCGTCCGTTTTCGTTGATGATGCGAATGTAACTGTTACGCACCTCCGGCTCCAACGTCCCGTCTTCGAGAAGCTCGGCAAAACCCAGGATGGCATTCATGGGAGTGCGAATCTCGTGACTGAGATTGACCACAAACGACGTCTTGGCCGCATCCGATTTAACGGCCTCCTGCTTGTCGCGCAATAGCACCCGCTTGGCATAAGCGATCACCGGCAACTCAAACACAAAAAATATCACGGTAATGAACAACACATCCAACAATCTACTCCGATTTGATGGATATGACTCGATGAGATGTGGCCAATAAAGCTCAATGGCAAACAGCCCGATGATATTAAACAACAAAAACACCAACACCCAATGATAATAGGTATTGACCGAAAAAAACAGGTATAACAACAAAAAACCCTGTGTCATCACCAACGCCGTACCCTGACTCCCACCCGAGAACATCCAAACCCCGTTGATCATGAGCACAAAAAAAACCAAAAAGATATTCCTGGCCCATAGAGTCTTACCTTTCGCATAATCGAGCCAGAATATAAAGGGCGTAAAAAAGACTGCAAAAAGCGAAAACATCGTCGCTGAAAAAGGAAGACCAAATAACGGATTGGTGATAAGCGACATACCCGTAATCAACACCGTTATCAGCAGGGTGTAATAAAACATCAGCTCATGAATGGAGTACTTTTCGGACCGAAACCATACGAACCGCTCGATATAATATCTATAAACCCCAGTTAATCGTCTCATAATGCACCTTAACCGATCGCGAAAGCATTGTGTCAAATATACAATAAATGCCAACAATCCCTACAAAGATAAAGGATAGAAAGCTGCCACGTCTTTATCGCCTGTTAAAATTCTTTACCTTTGCCCCAAACAAAGCAAAAGTCGTGATTTATCCACAAAACTTCGAAGAAAAAATCAAATTCACCCGCATCCGCGAACACCTCAAAGCCCATTGCGCCAGCACCCTGGGCATTGAACGGGTGGACGCAATGCAATTTACCTCCCGGCACGACGAAATGACCGGATGGCTGCTCCAAACTCATGAGATGCTGGTGCTGATGACCACTGCCGACGGTTTCCCAACCATGGTGTTTGTCGACATCCGCGAAGCCCTTAAGAAAATACGCATCGAAGGTCTTTACCTCGAAGAAAAAGACCTCTTTGACCTGCGCCGCTCCCTGGCCTCTATCCGTGACCTGGTGCGCTTCCTCTCCTCGCAGGACGAAGTCTGCTACCCCTCGCTGCGCGCCCTGGCTGCTCAGGTGACCATCTACCCGGGCATCATCGACCGCATCGACCAGATTTTAAACAAATTCGGCAAGATAAAGGACAACGCCACCCCCGAATTGGCCGCCATTCGCCGAGACATACAAGAGAAAATGGCCGGCATCAACCGACGCATGATGGCCATCCTCAAACAAGCCAAACAGGACGGTTTGGTCGAAGCCGATGCCTCCATCTCGATCCGCGAAGGTCGTGCCGTCATCCCCGTTCCATCGCCCAACAAACGAAAACTGGGCGGCATCATCCACGATGAGTCGGCCACCGGAAAAACCACCTTTATTGAACCGGCCGAAATCGTGGAAACCAACAACCAGTTGCGCGAACTGGAATATGCCGAACGCCGGGAAATCATCCGCATCCTCACGGCCATCAGCAACGACATTCGCCCCTATCTCGACGACCTGTTTTACTCATACGAATTCCTGGGATGGATTGATTTTATCATGGCAAAGGCAAAATTTGCCCAACAAACCGGCTCCACCCTTCCGGCCTTGGGCACCACGCCCGACATGACCTGGGATCGTGCCGTTCACCCGCTGTTGCTGCTCCAATTTCAGCAAACCGAACACACGGTAGTCCCCCTCGACATCGAACTCAAAGCCGACGAACGCATCCTGCTCATCTCAGGCCCCAACGCCGGCGGTAAGTCGGTGTGCCTGCAAACCGTGGGGCTGCTGCAATACATGCTGCAATGCGGCATGCTCGTGCCCATGCGCGAAACCTCGCGAATGGGCTTTGTTGAGCACATCTTTATTGACATGGGCGATGAGCAAAGCATCGAAAACGACCTGAGTACCTACAGCTCGCACCTCACCAACATGAAGCACTTTTTACGTCACAGCAACGGTCGCACACTGGTGCTCATCGACGAGTTTGGCACCGGCACCGAACCCATGCTGGGGGGCGCCATCGCCGAATCGGTGCTGGCACAGCTCAACCGTCAGGGAGTGTATGGCGTCATCACCACCCACTACACCAACCTGAAACACTACGCGGCCCAAACCCCCGGCATCATCAACGGCGCCATGATGTTCGACACCCACGCCATCCAACCCCTCTTTAAACTGGAGATGGGGCAACCCGGCAGCTCCTTTGCTTTTGAGATTGCCCGAAAAATAGGACTACCCGAGTCGATATTGACCGAATCGAAAGAAAAAATCGGTCAGGATCACATCGACTTCGACAAACACCTGCGCGAAATTGTGCGCGACAAACGATACTGGGAGCAGAAGCGGGAATCGATACGCATCAACGAAAAACGCCTCGAAGAGGTGCTGGCACGCTACCAGGGCGAACTGGCCAAGGTGAAACAAGAGCGCAAGACCATCCTCGATCAGGCCAAAACCCAAGCCGCCAACCTGCTCAACACGGCCAATAAACAAATTGAAAACACCATTCGTGAGATACGCGAAACGCAGGCCGACAAAGAACGCACCCGACTGCTGCGTCAACAGCTCGACGAGGTAAAAGAAAAGGTGGAGCAGTCGGCACACGACCGCGACGACACGGTGGAACGCAAGATTCGCCAAATTCAGGAACGCGAGAAACGCAAACAAGAAAAGGCCACCAAGCCACAGCACCCACCCCGCGAAGCCAAAGCGGCACCTGAGCGTGAGCCCGTGACCAATGCCCCGCTTCAAAAAGGCGACAGCGTGAAGCTGCCGGGTCAGGAGATTCCGGGCGAAATATTGGAAATACAAGGCAACACGGCCACAGTGGCCTTTGGCAACCTCAAAACCTCGGTGAAAATCAACAAACTCACGCGCATCAGCAAAAGCAACTACAAGAAAGAGGTGCGGCAGGCACAGGAATCCTTCAGCAGTGAACTGAGCGAACGCATCCGCAACAAAAAGCTCAATTTCAAGGCCGACATTGACGTGCGAGGCATGCGAGCCGACGAAGCGCTGCAAGCCGTGATGAGCCACATCGATGACGCCATCATTTGCGAAACCTCATCGCTCAAAATTCTGCACGGAAAGGGCGACGGCATTTTGCGCAAGATGATTCGCGACTACCTCGCTTCGGTGAAAGAAGTGCGTTCGTGTCGCGACGAGCACGTGCAGTTTGGCGGAAGCGGGATCACAATTGTGGAATTTGTTTAATAAAATCCGATGTCATTTAATGAATGTTCAGGGATGGCTTTCAGGGATGTCAAGGAGTGTATCGATCACTTTTTGTGCAATGTATTAGAGTTTAAAACTTGATATTCCCCTATGTTGTGATGAGTTAAAAGGATTTTTCCACGAATTCCACGAATTTCTATGACTTGCGCATGCATGTCATAGAAATATCATCATTGCTTTTCAATTCGTGGATTCATTCATTGTCTGGGATTTCATTTCATGTGCTTCATCACAATATTCGGGTATAGCGTGGTTTAAAAGGCGACTTAAGAAATAGATAAACAACCCTATGATTTCATCCTTACGCGTGTAATGCTTTTAGAGGCCCCATAGGAGCCAAATATCGGTAGCTTTTTGATGAATCGTTTACCTCTCGCCCCGATCGGGGCGAAAGATGATTGGTTTACCTTCTTCTACCGAGCTTTGGTGCCCAAAGGCACCATCAAACATGCTTGGATCGCGATTTGCTGCCGTGAAAAAAAAATCGGCACGGCAGAAAAAAAAATTTCCACGGCAGGAAATATTAAAACGCCATGCCATGGAATAAAAGCCCCTTGCGTGCCTCAAGCGTCTTAAACGGCAACTTCCCCACCGCTCAACAATTTCGCCAGGATGTTGTTAATACAACACCGCATCATTGCGAGGTCATTGACTGTCATCTACCCACATAAAATACAAACCATGAACGAACTCACCCTTGCCACCCCAACCTTGCTCTTTTCGGCCGTATCGCTGATTCTGCTAGCCTACACCAACCGGTTTTTGGGCTATGCACAGGTTATCCGAACACTTTATGAGCAGTTTTTGCGTAACCACGACCAGGTTCTGCTCGAACAAATTCGCAACCTCCGTCAACGGCTTTACCTCACCCGAGCCATGCAAATGCTCGGCATCCTGAGTCTCTTTTTTTGCGTGGCGGCCATGTTCCTCATCTACATTGGCATGCAAACACCGGCAGCCTATACCTTTGGAGGTGGATTGGTACTGCTCATTGCCTCCCTGGCCGTGTCGGTGTGGGAAATACAAATCTCCGTGCAGGCGCTCGACCTAAACCTAAAAGACATGGAAAACAGAAAATTATGAGCTTATGATTTAAGCGAAACACGCTCATAACAGTACAGACTCAGCCTCTTTTCAAGAAGTTTGCTAAAACATCATCAATTATTTTATACGAAACAATCTCGAGTTCCACTTAGGGGGATGAGAGGGCTAAACAATAAACACATGAAAAATCGAACCACCTTTTTCGCAATCATGATGGTCGCCATCATGTCCATCGCAAACGCATCGGCTCAGGATGTGAAACACGAGTTTCCGGCGTTGCCTTACGCCTACGACGCGCTGGAGCCCTACATGGACGCTGCCACCATGGAAATTCATTACACACGCCACCACAAGGGTTATTACGACCGGTTTGTAAAAGCCATTGCCGGCACGCCCCTCGAAAACCAGTCGCTCGAAACAATTTTTGCCGGCATCAGCAACGTGAGCCCGGGCATCCGCAACGATGGCGGCGGTTATTACAACCACGTGGTATTTTGGGAAAACCTATCACCCACTCCCGGGCAACCCTCGGCCAAGCTGACCCAAGCCATTGTCAATCGGTTTGGCAGCATGGAGGCTTTTCAGGAACAATTCAGCAAAGCAGCCCTCTCGGTCTTTGGCAGCGGATGGGCATGGCTCATCTTCACCCCCGACAACCAGCTGGAGATTGTCACCACCGCCAACCAGGACAACCCTCTCATGGACGTGGTTCCGGTGAAAGGTCAGCCATTGTTGGCCATCGACGTGTGGGAACATGCCTATTACCTCAAGTACCAAAATAAACGAGGCGAATACATCAACGCGTTTTGGAAGGTGGTGAACTGGGAAGCGGTGAGCAAACGACTGGAAGATGCAAGGGTAAAATCAATGAATTACGCACACGAAAAGATTATAGAATGAGTGCACAAACAAAATAGGAATAAAACTGAAGCACAATAATGAAGTCGATTTTCTAATTTCTAAACAGATGGTCTCATGTTTTTTTTTTACTATTTTCGTCAAACTAAAAAAAAAATCCCATGAAACTAATTACATCCCTGTTTCTAACCAGCTTGTTATATGTATCAAGCGCGCAAGCACAGAATTTAAACGAATCACTCATCTTACATTACCCATTCAATGGGAATACGACATGCTCTACAAATGATGATTATAACATAATCAACAGCGGCCCTTCACTATCAATTGATCGATTCGGAAATAATGATGCGGCTTTTTCATTTAATGGCTCTTCAGGTTTTAATCTATCACCAGTACATTTAAACAATCAATCATTGGCGCAAACCCTTTCAATGTGGATTAAAACCAGTAACACGAATAAAGTTGCATTTGGTGAACTCCTCTGTGGCATTGTAGGAGATGGTAATTCCAGATTCATTTTAGCAATGGATCAGGGTAAAATTTCAGTTGAATATGGTGTTGGCACCGGAAATAAATACATCAAAGTACAAACCTCAAACACAAATTTATTTAACGATGACCAATGGCATCATTTGGTATTAACATCCGAAGGTGATTACATCACCGATGGAGGAAAACTATATGTCGATGGAAATCTTGAATTAACATTCACGCCAGGATTCAATAATTCAACTCAAAATGTTGCCATCCGAATAGGTGGATACAGGGAAGAGAATTATTATACCGGATCAATCGATGACATACGGCTTTACTCGCGTGTCCTTTCTGAAAATGAAATCAACTATTTAAAATATGAATATCCTTGCACATCTACAGTCATCAAAGAAGTAACATCAACGACCAATTTGATTATTGAGATGCCTATTCCACTTACAGCATCGAATAAAAAAGTCGCCTCAATCAATGTCTATCCAAACCCGGCCAAGGAATACATCATCATTGAATCCGCAGATTACAATGACATTTTAAACTACACCGTTGATTTGCTGAATTTAAATGGGGTTGTTTTACAAAGTTCAAAATTCAATTCCCAGCAAATCAAGTTTAACTTAAATAGCCTATCGGCTGGAACCTATATGCTGAGAATTAAATCACCTTCAAACACCACTGTTGAAACTCGTACAATTACGATTCAATAATATCCCATCCTATCACACACAAAAAAGCCAGTTTTAAACTGGCTTTTTTTATTCATCCCTATCAACAGGGTGTTATTTCTTAACAGCAACCACCCTCACCTGAAACCATGAACGCTCAATACGTCCATAAATCCGGCAAAAGAGATGAAACATCCTTTTACCAAACAGTTTTGCAATCAACTGATAACGCGGTGGCCACTTATGAATAAATGCCTTGCTTTCCACCACCTGATAACCTGCTTCTGTAAATAAATTGCCCAAATTCATGGGACTCCATGAATACAGATGGTAATTCACATCTTTAGGATCGTACTTAAAACGAATCGAATCGCAGGGGACCACAAAAATGATCTTACCCCCTGCTTTCAGTTTATTTTTCAGCAGAATCAATTGATTCAAGGGATCGGGAACATGTTCCAAAGCATTATTTGAAATGATGCAATCCGCCCAATCATCAGGCAATTCATCCACTGAGGCAACGGCCTTAACACCAAGCTTTCCGGCATGCATTCGAGCGGTCTCATTAATCTCCACGCCCATTTTACCCTTGCAGGCAATATTTTTGAGCAAGAATCCACCACCACAACCAAAATCCACAACATTCATTTGAGCATCAATATCCTTCTCAAACTTCACAAGATTTGCCCATCCACCAAAAGCACCAATATTCTTTTGCCAGTCAAAATACGACTGATCGTAATAATCGCTCATACTATATGTCTAAATGTTTTACCCCCTCAACGCCTGCTCCACATCCTTTATCAAATCTCCGGCATCCTCAATGCCCACCGACAGGCGAATCAAGTCGGGGGCCACACCGGCGGCAATGAGCTGCTCATCGGTCAACTGACGATGCGTGTGGCTGGCCGGATGCAACACCGACGTGCGGGCATCGGCCACATGGGTAACAATGGCAATGAGCTTCAGGCTGTCCATGAAACGGATCGACTCATCGCGCCCACCCTTCAAACCAAACGAGATGACCCCGCACGACCCCTTGGGCAGATACTTCTGAGCCAGCGCATGGTAACGATTCCCCGGCAATCCCGGATAGTTCACCCATGCCACCTGGGGATGGCTCTGCAGAAACTCGGCAATTTGCTGAGCATTGGCACAATGACGTGGCATGCGCAAATGCAACGTTTCAAGCCCCAAGTTGGTCAGGAATGCATTTTGTGGCGACTGAATGGCGCCCAGGTCACGCATGAGCTGCACGGTGGCCTTGGTAATGAAAGCCGCCTTGCCAAACGCCTGACTGTAAATAAGACCATGGTACGACGGGTCGGGCTGCGTGAGGCCGGGGAACTTATCGGCATGCGCCTCCCAATCGAAATTGCCACTATCCACAATGGCACCACCAATACAGCAGGCATGGCCGTCCATGTACTTCGAGGTCGAATGCACCACCAAATCGGCGCCCCACTCAAAAGGACGACAATTGATGGGTGTGGCAAAAGTGTTGTCAATCATCAGCGGGATACCACCGGCATGAGCCACACGGGCAAACTTCTCAATGTCGAGCACCATCACGCCGGGATTGCTAATGGTTTCGCCAAACAGCACCTTGGTATTGGGGCGAATGGCCGCAGCAATCTCCTCCTCCGAAGCATCCTGATTGATAAACGTGGTCTCGATGCCCATCTTTTTCATGGTCACCGACAACAAATTGTAAGTGCCACCATAAATGGTCGACGAACTCACCACGTGATCACCGGCCGAACAAAGGTTAAAAAAGGCAAAGAAAAGCGCCGCCTGCCCGCTGGCCGTCAGCATGGCCGCCACGCCCCCTTCCAAGGCAGCAATCTTGGCCGCCACCGCTTCATTGGTAGGGTTCTGAAGGCGCGAATAAAAGAAACCGCTCTCCTCCAGGTCGAAGAGACGCGCCATCTGCTCGCTCGTTTCGTATTTAAAAGTGGTGCTTTGATAAATCGGCAGCACACGCGGCTCCCCCTTCTTGGGAGCCCAACCGCCCTGCACACAAATGGTATCGTTGCTTTGGGATGACATAATTGATCGTTTTTGAGGGATAAAAATTATCGCATCGAAAATACAATTTTTTAAGCCCCATCCCCGACCTTCATGCAATTAAATTGAATCAACAACTCAAGAGAAAAACATCACAAACACCCATCCCTCACAACTCCCCATTTTCAAACCTCGTGAGCATCTCCCCGGCAATGCTCCCCGAATTGGGGCGATACGGCAAACGGTGCCGATGAAACCACTGCGCATCGGCAATCTCCCCCCCGTCGGGCTTCAGCGGCAGGCAGCCATCGGCCTTGGCCGTAAAACCAATCATCAACGACCCCGAAAAAGGCCACGGCTGACTCTTGTAATATCGAATGTCACTCACCTCAATGCCCACTTCTTCGCGCACCTCACGCCGCACGGTCTCCTCCAGCGGCTCCCCCACATCGGCATAGCCCGCAATGAGCGAATACAGATTATTGGGAAAATTAACATTGTGAGCCAGCAAAATGTGGTCGCCACAAGTCACCGCCACGATGATGGCCGGCGAAATGCGCGGAAAAATCAAATGCCCGCACACCCCGCACACCAACGCCCGCTCATCCCCCTTGTGATGCGTGGCCGCCCCGCACCGCCCGCAAAAACGATTTTGCTCGTACCACTCCTTCAACTGCTTACCCACAGCCCCCACCCAGGCAATTTCGCGGGTCACCTGCGTGCGCAAAAATCCCATATCGAAATACGAAAAGCCGTCACTCAAATGGTTCCCAATTTGCGGCGCCCAAAAACAGTTAATCCCATTAAACGCAAACAAATAAAATGGCGACGCATCCGTGAGCGTCAACTCTGCCGCTGTCGGCAATTCATACCGGTCACCATCCTGCCGTAGCAACAGTTGACCATTCTCAAAATGCAAAATGAAATCACTCGGCAAAACGCCATCAACCACCTCAAAGTGGTTGTCGAACAAATGGGGATGAATATCGTGTAGCATCAAAAAATGATTTTAGCAAAACAATGCCATAAAATTAGCCGAAATAAACATTCCCCCCTTCAAACATCCACCCTTAATTGAACAAAAACAACCGCACCATCTCCATAAGGGCGTTCCCCTTCGGGTCGGGCTTTCCGCTGCAAGTCCTCGCTGCGCTCCGGGCTTTCCGCTCCAATCCCTAACGCAAGGTTACCCTGCACGCCTGTCGTGCCTGCCATCCGCCCTCAAAAAGTTGTTACAACCCGAAATTTCGCCTCCCATTTTAGCCGCAAACGTGCAGCAGCCAAAAATTCCTCGTGGTTGGCTCCTGCACATCTGCAGCAACCAAAAATTCCTCGTGGTTGGCTCCTGCACGTCTGCGGCAGCCAAAAATTCCGCATGGTTGGCTCCTGCACTTCTGCAGCAGCCTAAAATTCCTCGTGGTTGGCTGCTGCACACTTGCAGCTAAACAACAACCCGAAAAGCAGCCTGCCCCCAATCATCATCCCCCCCTCGTCACCCTTGCGCCATGCAAAAAAGGCCGCGAGACGTTTCCCGCGGCCTTTCCATACAAAACAAACAAAGTACAAACAAACAATTATCCTATCAGACAACACGGGCACACGCTCCGTGTCCTCCATCTGCGTTTTGAACCGTTCCCTTGCAGGTTGCGCTTTGCTTGTCAACACCTCGCTGCGCTGCCGACTGTCAACCACAATCCCCAACACATACACTCAGGCTCCGGGAGTACCCCCCATCACCTTCGATGCCGAAAAACACAACCATGCCAAACCACTTCATTGTTGAAAATGGTAGCCGGAAAGCAAAAAAATTGAAAATGAAAATCGATACGACGTGTATCCCTTCCATTCACAGCCTTTCACCCGAAAGCTACAAAATCAGTGCTGTGTTCATGGCAGGTCTTCTGGCTTGTCCGGTTTTGAAGCCTTCCCGTTTTTCAACAGTGGCATGTGTTTCAAAACCATATTTGGACTTTACAGCTACGGGGATAGCTCCGGATTCGCACCGGATTCCCTTTTCATTTTGGCCGATCAGAGCAATCGGTCAAAAACCATAAACATGACGCAAACATAATCGTCTTGCGCCAAACTAAAAAACTTTATGCCACATTTTTATCAACAACCCCATCCAGCGCCCGTGGCTACAACCGGCATCACTTTAGATTGCCTCTATATTACCGCAACGCCAAGACCAATGTGGCCAATCTTTTATCTTTGCGCCCTTAAATTAAAGGCATTCATGAACCTGCTCACCATTCTGCTCATCGCCTTCGGGCTCACCTTCGACACCTTTGCCGCATCGGCCACCATCGGCCTCATGGTAAAAGACATTCGCTTTAAACATGCCACCCGCCTGGCCATCGTCATGGCCTTCTTTCAGGCGTTGATGCCACTCATCGGCTGGTTCATCGGCATCTCCATACGCGACTACATCATCCACATCGACCACTGGGTGGCCTTTGGCCTGCTATTCTTACTGGGTGCCAAAATGATCATCGAGGGGCTCAAGCACGACGACGAGCGCTCCCCCTTCAACCCCTTTCGCCCCATGGTCATCGTCACCATCGCCATTGCCACCAGCATCGACGCCCTCATTGCTGGTGTGAGCTTTGGCCTTTCCGAACTCAACATTTGGCTCACCATCTTCCTCATTGGTTTTCTCACCTACCTGATGGCCATGCTGGGAATGCTCTTTGGCAAAACCATTGGCAACCGCATCGGCCATCGCATGGAAATCATCGGCGGACTCATGGTCATTGCCATTGGAGTGAAAATACTCATCGAACATCTCAATTGAAGCTCTCTCTGATGTAACAACATTGTAAGTTGTAATTGTAATTATTCAAGGGCTATCACACCGATTAATGAGGGACTACGATAACTCTTTTCAGTGATCTGCGTTCTTATTTAAAGGCAAGACGTTGTAATTAACTCAGCGTCTTTTGAGCCTCAGCGTTTATTCTTACACTGTGTGCATTAAAAACTATGTGCATTAACGCATCTCATCCCTTATCATCGCCGGGTTCGGCAATCAGTTCAAACGAACCATTGCTTTTATTGTAGGCAAATATCTCACCGGTCTCAATAATGTAATACCACCCCATGATTTTGAGTTCCCCCTTTTGATATTTCTCACGAATAAAGGGATAGGACAACAGGTGCTTCATTTGTTCCACCACATTCATCTGCTCGGTAAGCCATTCGCGGGCAGCCGGATCCGATGCCTCGGGCAAAGCCAACACCTTGTCGCGCACCGGATGTGCCAGTTGCAGCCATTTGCGCGTGTGCGGCATATTGGCCAGTTTTTCATCGGGCAAATACAATGCCTCACATCCCCCGCAGTTCGAATGACCGCACACAATGATATTCTCGACCCGAAGGGCTTGTATGGCATATTCGATCACCGAGGTGGTGGCCAAAAACTCGTCGGCCTCGCGATACAGGGGCACCAGGTTGGCAATGTTGCGCACCATAAATAATTCGCCGGGCTGTGTGCGGGTAATCAGGTTGGGTACCACCCGCGAATCGGAGCAACCGATAAACAAGGTGTGTGGCTTTTGCGATCGCCCCAACTTCTCGAACAATTGCTTGTGTTGCTCAAAATCGTGCTTTCGAAACTCAACAATGCCTTGCAGAATATTTTCCATACGCGTCTCTCTTTATTTACTTTAAAACAAAAAAGCAAAAAAAAAGTTGCCATTAAGCAACTCTTACAAAAATCAATTATTATCATCCGAGGCAACGGCCAGCCCCTTCAGCACCAGCTCTGCCGTAGCAGGATTCGTCGCCAATGGTACATTGTGAACATCACAAATACGCATCAGCATGTTAATGTCCGGTTCGTGTGGATGAATGTCCAACGGGTCGCGAAAGAAAAACACCCCTTGAATGAGCCCTTCGGCCACCTGCGCAGCAATTTGCGCATCACCTCCCTGTGGCCCCGATAGCATGCGCTGCACTTCGAGTCCTGCTGCCTGAGCGTGCTTACCCGTGGTTCCGGTTGCCACGATGGTAATATTGGCTGAATGAAGAAAATTGTAATGTTTATTCAAAAAAGAGACCATTTCGGCCTTTTTCCCGTCGTGGGCAATAACTGCTAACTTCATAATGGATGATTTTAAAATTGTGATGCCCTCTCCTCTTTATTTAAATGCAAATATAAACGCGACAAGGGCTATTGATGCCGGGTTTTCGTTTTTTTAACAGCTTTGTACCTCCCAACCATCAAAAAAAGGGGGATGCCTGCTTAAACACACGCATCCCCCTTTTCACACACCCAGGAAGGTATTAGTCCTTCACCACTTTCACGCTTTTCACCACTCCATTGCGATAAGTCATTTGAGCGATATAAATTCCGGGAACCAACAATTGATAATCATTTCCGGCGCAACTCCCGGTCAAAGTCAAGTACGTAGTTGCAACCACTTCACCTAACTCATTCAGTTGAAGAGTCGCATTTGACAAAGAATTAGCTTTAGCAGTCATGAGTCCATTGATGTGCTCAACGGTCAAAGCATTGGCGTAAATCGCCACATCGTCGAATTTAAAAGCAGGGTCTTTATCCCCCCAATTCCAAGCCTGGTTTCCACCCAAACAAACATAATCCAACTCAGAACCATTCGTAAATAATCCATTGACCGAACGGCCTTTGGTGCCATCACACGTCCAAGCGTTTTGCACAACCCCGTCCACATACATCTTCACAGACGTTTCGGCAAATGTGGCTGTAAAGAAATGCCAATTACTATCATCCAACCATGTTACATTAAAGAGATTGTGATTATATTCTGTATACTTCGTTGGATTCCCATCGTAATTCACATTTTCTGGCCACTTTAAATCAGTCCAACCCGCCAGATTAATTGATGCCTCCATTCTGAATTGAAGTGCCAACATGGGATATTCATTTACACCAGTTGCATTGGGTGCACTGCCATAAGCTGCAAAAATGGGATTCCAGTAACGTTCGGTGTTTGTACCTTTATGTACCCAGAAACAGATGGATAATTCCTTATTGGTCGCAATTTCAGAACCGGACAATACACTACTTGGCAATAATAAATAGTTGGTTCGAATTGCCTCGCCATCAACCGCATTATGAAACACTTTACCAAACCCTTGGGTTGTTTCATCAACAAATTGCCCGGAACCAACAACTGTTGCATCCTTTGCCCCATCTTCAAAATTGTTGTAGTACACTCGTGTTTGTGCATAAAGACCACATGTCGTCATTATGACAACCAACATGATTGAGTAGATTTTTTTCATCTGACCTTTTTAAATTGTTAATAAATTGAAATAATTGTATCGCAAACTTATTTCACAACCCCATTAACAAGGCGGACAAAAAAAGAAGGAATGAGGATAATTTGATAAATCAATAAAAAAACAAGCACACTAAAAACACAAAACCCTCAAAATTAATAAAATAAAAAAGCCACCTTTCAGGTGGCTCTATCTATAGGGGGTCATTTTGACATCAAATTAAGGTCGTCCATGAGCTTATCTTTGTACGATTTCCCAATGGGAATGAGTTTTGGGCCGGTTTCGGAATTAATAATTACCGAATTGTCCTCTATCACCTTTATCTTGCTCATGTTGACAATGAATGATCGATGTATGCGAACAAACTTATCCATCGGCATTTTGTCGGTGATTGACTTCATTGTAAAATGAATGGTGAATTTATCTTTAAACGTATTGACTACCACATAGTTTTCCAAAGCCTCGATCCATAAAATGTCGTCATACTTCACACGCACAAGCGATGAATTATTCTTGATAAAAATCTCGGTGCTCTTTTTGGCAAGATTCTCCTTCTTATCAAAACGCTCACGTGCCTTGTTGACCGCTTTTATGAAACGGGGATACAACACTGGTTTAAGAAGATAATCGGTGACATCGTACTCATACATTTCCAACGCATACTTCTCCTGCGATGAATAAATAATGACTTGAGGCAACACATTCAATGATTTGAGAAAATCAATCCCCGTCATTTCGGGCATCTCGATATCGAGAAAGATTAAGTGAATGGGATTTTCACTATCACTATGATTCAACGCGTAAATGGCCGATACCGCATTGTTGTATTTGCCCATCAACGTCAGCCCATCAGTTTTAGTGACAAAATCCTCAATAATCTTCGTCGAAAATTTGTCATCATCAACAATGATACAGTTCATAATTTCAAGAGTCAGGTTTACAAAAGCTTAGATCAAAAAAAGAGGTTATTCGCCAACAGCAATATCACGCAGCAGCAAACGACCAATTCAAATTTAAGAAAATCTCATTAGAATCGCAGCATAATTATGGGAGTTTTTTTCTATTAACGCCCAAAAATTTATGACCAATGCACCCAAATGTTCCATTAAATTTCAATTCGCTCCTCGATTCCCAATTGACTAAAAAAACGCCTCTCGATTAATTCAGGCGTTTTCAACGAATTACGATACCACGCATAAAGCAACGACAGCTTCTCCTGATCTGAAAGCTGCCATGGCAAATCGGATTTACGCAAAGCCGTGGTCAACACATGCAGAATAATGGCAACCGATACCGATATATTGAAACTCTCCGTAAAACCCACCATGGGGATTTTTATCAGCTCATCGGCGTGAGCCTGCACCACCGGACTAATACCTTCGCGCTCGGTGCCAAACACCAATGCCACTTTACCGGCCGATAAATCGAACTGCTCCAAATCCGCATCAGGGGCATGGGGTGAAGTAGCCACCACACGGTAACCTTGGGTCTTTAAATGCTGTATGGTTTTAAGGGTATTGTCCGATTCATGGCGGTAACGATGCAAATCGATCCAACGGGTGGCTCCCCTTACCACCTCGGCATTGACCTTAAAACGATTGCGTGTTTCAATCACATGCACGTCCTGAATCCCGAAACAATCGCACGTGCGCAACACGGCACTCCCGTTTTGAGGCTGAAAAAGATCTTCGAGCACCACAGTCAGGTAACGGGTTCGATTGGAGAGGTTACGATCAATGAGTTCAATGCGCTGATCGGTGAGAAAACTCCTAAAATGGTTCACCACCTGGCTCAACGCCTGGGGTGGTATGCGGCTCATCATCCTGGACATACAAAACGATCACTTATGGGTAAAAAAAAGAGAGCACAAAAGTACTCTCTTTTTCAATTTTTTTGGGTAAAAAATTAATTAACCGCGTCTTCCAATTCACTACCGGCTTTAAACTTTACAATTTTTTTAGCAGCAATAGTAATTTCTTTTCCGGTTTGAGGGTTACGGCCGGTACGAGCACCGCGCTCAGTCACACCAAAAGAACCAAAACCTACCAAAGATACTTTGTCGCCTTGCTTCAACACATCCGAAATGGTTTTTGTCAATGCATCCAATGCTTTTTTAGAATCAGCCTTCGTCAAACCAGCCTCAGCAGCAATTGCGTCAATTAATTGAGCCTTGTTCATAATCACAAATAATTTTAGGGTTTAAAAAATGGTTTATTGTATTCGTAACACAAATATAGAGGATTTCAGATGGCTTCCAAATTTCAGAACCAAAAAAATATAACATTTTGCTACATTTTTTTGAAGAATATCAGATTTCCGTTCTCAAACAACCTCTTCCCTATCAAGCATTCACTTGCAGGGGGTATTTATGTGCCTTGAAAATCAAGATGAATTTCGCTTTATTTTATCATATATCACCCAGACAAACCCTTAATTTTTCTAAAATAATGCAAAAATCAACAACTCAAATGAGCAGATTGAAAAGATCGGGATTTTCATTAATCACCTGATACTTAACACCACGCTCATTCATATTGGATATCAACGCATTATAATCATCTGGCGACTTCGTTTCAATGCCCACCAAAGCAGGTCCGTTTTCACGGTTATTCTTTTTGGTGTACTCAAAATGCGAGATTTCGTCATCAGGCCCCAGTATTTCGTTTAAAAATTCACGCAAAGCACCGGCTCGCTGAGGAAAACGAATGATAAAGTAATGCTTCAGTCCCTCATACAACATCGATCGCTCTTTGATTTCCTCGGTTCGGGTGATGTCGTTATTCCCGCCACTGACAATGCATACTACATTTTTCCCACGTATGGCATCGGCAAAAAAATCGAGTGCTGAAATGCTCAATGCGCCGGCCGGCTCAGCCACAATGGCTTCTTCATTATATAATTGAAGAATGGTGGTGCACACTTTACCTTCGGGAACCAACACCATGTCGTCAATCACCTCCTGAGCCAACTCAAAATTGAGGGCTCCCACGGTGGCGACGGCTGCTCCATCGACAAATTTTTCGAAATGGGAAAGTGTCACACGATGCCCTTGCTCCAATGCCTGCTGCATGGATGGAGCCCCCTGGGGTTCAACCCCGATAATGCGGGTGCCAGGACTGATTTGTTTAAAATAGGAACCCACACCCGAAATCAATCCGCCGCCCCCAACGGGGACAAACAGATAATCGAGTTTTTCGCGGGCATCGCGCAATACCTCAAGCCCCACTGTGCCTTGCCCGGCAATCACCGTGCGATCATCAAAAGGATGGATAAACACCGTTCCGTTGGCCTGACAATCGAGCATGGCAGCTTGGTAGGCATCATCATAAGTATCGCCAGTCAGGATAATCTCCACCTGATCTTTGCCAAACATACGCACCTGCTTGATTTTTTGCTGGGGCGTGGTGGCCGGCATAAAAATGCGTCCACGAATGCCCAAATGTCGACAGGCAAAAGCGACACCCTGTGCATGGTTACCTGCACTGGCACACACGATGCCACGCAATCGCTCATCGGCGGTAAGTGACGAAATTTTATTGTAAGCACCACGTATCTTGTAAGAACGCACCACCTGCAAATCTTCACGTTTGAGGTAGACATGCGCCTGAAAACGTTCAGAAAGAATGGGGTCAAACACCAACGGGGTCTGTACCACCACCTCCTTGATATTCTGATAAGCGGTTTCAATGTCCAATATCGATAACATAATGAATCGGTTTAGTCTTTCACCACCAGGTCGTTTTGCAACATACGGTTGTTGTACTGCTGCAAAACGGCTTTCATGGCCAGTTCCACATCATTAAACCCACCTGCGGCCTGAATGTTCTGTGACAAGGATGAATCGTTGACAAAATCGTACACCCCGGTCACCTTTTTTCCATCGAAATACATCACCAAACTGTCGCGCATAAATTGATAAGTCCCGCCAACATAATTCATCACAAAAGGCTTTTCGTTGCCCGTGAGGTCGTTGCCAAAAGCCATGTAAGGATTGGGGTAATGGAGCATCGACAGCACCGTGGGCATAATATCGGTTTGTTGCGCCAAACGGTTATCAACCCCTTTGAACGAGCCATCGGGTGCATAAAATATTAAAGGAATGGCAAACGCATTGACATTGGTCTTATAAGCATCGTGACACGGAAAGGTACTATGGTCGGCTGTGATAACAAATAAGGTGTTTTTGAACCAGGGCATTTTACGAGCTGTTTCGAAAAAGCGCCTCAAAGCATTGTCGGTGTAGCCAATGCACTGATGCAAATCCATGGTTCCCTTGGGAAATTTACCTTCATATTGTTGGGGCACTTTATAGGGATGGTGCGACGAAAGGGTGAACAGGGTACTCACAAAAGGCTCCTGCTCCTCTTCCAGCTGTTGAGCAAAAAACTGTAAAAACGGTTCGTCCCAAATCCCCCAAATTCCATCAAAATGAGTATCATCGTTAAATTCGTTACGCCCCACGTATTTTTGAAATCCGGCCATATTGGTAAACGCCTGAAAGCCCATGCTACCGTTGGGTGCCCCGTGAAAAAAAGAGCTGGCATAGCCCTCAGATCCCAATAAAGAAGCCAGACTATTGACGCGATTAGACGAATACTCCGACAACACATAAGGCAACACCAGTGCCGGCAGGGAAGCCGTCACCGATGGCAGCGCATCGATGGATTTTCGGCCATTGGCAAAGGCATTGGGAAAAACCAGACTATGATTACACAACGAATCGAGAAAAGGCGTGTAACCCTTATATTGACCACCCTCAAGCGCAGGATTGAAAAACGCAAAATGCTCCCGACTGAAACTCTCTAAAATGAGAACAACCACATTTTTACGATTAAAAGCAAGCGTATCGACAGGTTGTTTAACGGGTGAAAACAAAGCAGTCATCTGCGAGGGAGTCTCAAAGAAATCCATCTTCTCGAACGACTTTTTTCCAATGGTGCGAATGATGCTAAAAGGGGTGTTGAGCACGATGGCCACCTCTTCGGGCGACTGCACATATTCACCGGCGTTGCTCAGCGTAATGGGGCGGGTGCTGTGCCGATATCCACCACGAATACCCACAATGGTAAAGCCGGTGAAAAGCGTTAATGCCACCACCCCAATGGGGTAAGCCAGCCAACTGGCCTGATAATGATGAATGCGGGGCTTCACCATTCGGAACAAATAAACCAACATCGCCACCAGGGCGCCCCAAACCAAAAACATATACCAATAATCAAGCACAAACTGCCCGGCCAGGGTACCCAGATTCGACTCGTTTTTGAGGATATCGGCCACATTGGCCGTGGTCCGTTTCATGATAAAAGGGTAGTATTTAAAATCGATAACATTCAAAGACAACCCCACTGCATTTACGGTGACAAACATACCCCCTATGAAGCGCTGAAAACCGACTTTATCGCGCCAGGGTCCTGGAATGAGTGCCAACAGAAAATAAAGAGCATTCAGATAAAGCAAGGCGCTCACATCAAACACCACCCCGCCTTTCATCAGCACCCAAAAACTTCCCCAACTGACACCGGGAAACATGGCCATATTGAAGGCAAAAAACAACACACGGCACACGGCATACAACAACAATAGAACCACAAATTGATAGATGTAAACTGCAAATTCGTTCATCTGAAACCGGGAACGAAACCAATTTTTCATGTATAAAATTTTAAATATCAAAACATAAGACCAAGAGGCCATAATTAATCACCCACCCGATGTGTAAGGCATAAGCACTTCATTGCTACTTGAACTGCCACGAAGCCTCAAGAGTTACATAAAGAAGGTTTAAAAGCACAAAATGAGTGCAATATTAACGAATATCAAAACAGAAGCGGCTGCGAAGATGTAAAAACATCCTTCGCAGCCGCAAATATGAGAACCAAATCAATGGTTGAAATGAATCTTAAATGAGGTCGATGCCATTTTTGGCACACTCGGCACGCATGTCGTCCGACCAAAGGCTGGCTTGTATTTCACCAATGTGAGCCTTGCGCAGAAAGAACATACACAAACGCGACTGACCGATACCACCGCCAATTGAAAGCGGTAATTCACCACTCAGCAGACGCTTGTGGAACATGAGATTCTCGCGCTCGAGGGCATTCTCGAGAACCAACTGACGATGAAGAGCCTCGGGGCTCACGCGGATACCCATGGATGAGAGTTCGAAAGAACGCTCCAAGACGGGGTTCCAAACCACAATATCGCCATTCAAACCCATAAAACCATCAGTATTGGGCGTTGTCCAGTCGTCGTAGTCCGGGGCTCGGCCATCGTGTTTCTCGCCATTGGAGAGCTGGCAACCTATGCCCATGATGAATACAGCCCCTTTTTCACGGGCAATGGCATCTTCGCGCTCTTTGCCTGTCATACCGGGGTACATCTTCAACAGTTCTTCACTGTGGATAAAGAAAATATCTTCGGGCAAAATGGGACGAATGGCGGGGAACTTCTCGTACACCACGTATTCGGTGCGCTTCATCACCTCATATATTTTGCGAACAATGTACTTGAGAAAAGCAATGTTGTACTGCTCCGATGAAATGTGACGCTCCCAGTCCCACTGATCCACATAAAGCGAGTGGATGTTATCGAGGGTTTCATCGGCACGGATGGCGTTCATATCGGTATAAATACCATATCCGGACTCAATTTTGTAATCGGCCAAAATCATCCGTTTCCATTTAGCCAAGCTGTGAACCACTTCGGCACGAGCATCGCCCATGTCCTTAACGGGGAACGACACTGCCCGCTCCGATCCATTGAGGTCGTCGTTCAGGCCGGTGCCTCTCATCACGAACAAAGGAGCCGTCACCCGACGCAAACGCAATTCAGACGATAAACTTGACTGAAAAAAGTCCTTGATGATTTGAATGGCCTGCTCCGTTTGTATCAAATCAAGATATGACTTGTAGTTTTTTGGTATAAAAAGATGACTTACCATGATGTTTTAAATATTGTACTTCCTCTCGTGAACCCTCTCAGCAAAAAGATAACCCTTTCACCCAAAGAAGGTTTTAAAATATTTCTCTCTCTAGCCTGATGATATCCTTGCAGAATAAAATCTGCCAAAAATATAAAATTTTTAACAACCTGACACATTTTTCCCTTTCTGAAAAACAAATTTATCACCACTTTTAAAATCATCGGTTAATTTGAAAGAAAACACCCCTAATTCCAACACATTGGTAAAAAAACGATGCCTCTAAAAATAAAACAATCGGCATCGATGGTTCGACAACCTATTATCGAACTATTTTTGCACCACACAAAAAAGATCATGCCGGCAAACAACATATCACACAACATCATTAAGCTTAACATCATCAAGGTAGCCAAGTGGTTCATGCTCACGGCACCCATCATGATGTTGTTTTATAAAGAAATGGGCTTCAATGCCGAGGAGTCGTTTCGTCTGAAGGCGTTTTACTCCATCAGCATTGTCATATTCGAAATTCCATCGGGTTACCTGGCCGATGTCATCGGGCGACGCAAAACCATCATCATTGGTAGCATCTTTGGCACCCTGGGCTTTGTCATCTACTCACTAATGACGGGATATTGGCCATTTTTGATGGCCGAAATGACACTAGGCTTTGGCATGAGCTGCATCTCGGGAGCCGACTCGGCCTTGCTGTACGATTCGCTCAAAGTTACCGGTCGCGACCACCTGTACGTGAAATACGAGGGTCAGAACTTTTCAGTGGGCAACTTTGCCGAAGCCATGGCTGGCATCACGGGGGGTGCCCTGGCCGAAATCAGCCTGCGTTTCCCATTTTTTGTGCAAACAGGCATCGCCCTCATGGCCATCCCAGCCGCGTTGATGCTGGTGGAACCCCCATTGCATAGTAAACGCATGGCCATGGGCATGAAAGAGATATGGGGCGTGGTGCGCCATTCGCTCATCGACAACCGCCCGTTGCGATGGAACATTGTCTATTCGTCCATCATTGGGGCGGCTACACTCACCATGGCATGGGTCATCCAACTCTATTTAGCGCACATCGGTTATCGTGAATACCAAATCGGTATGGTGGCCATGGCCTTGAACCTGGTGGTGGGTTTTGCCACCCTTTCAGCCTATAAAGCAGAACGTTACTTAAGCCCCACCACCACCGTATGGGTCACCACACTCATCATCACCGGCAGTTTTATGGTGGCCGGTTTTTTTCAGTCGGGATGGATTATTGGTTGCTTTGTCCTGTTTTACATCGCCCGAGGCATCGCCACCCCTGTATTAAAGGACTATGTAAACCAAATCACGGGGTCGCACATCCGAGCCACGGTACTGTCGATACGCAGCCTCATCATACGAGCTGTTTTTGCCGTGGTGGCTCCGCTATTTGGCTGGTTTACCGACCAATGGTCACTGTCGGAGGCATTTATTTTTCTGGGACTTTTTTACATGGCAACCACCGGCGCGTCCATTGGTTTATTTTTAAAGACGTTGCCAGCAAAGGGCAACCGCTAAAGCTCAAAATCAATCTCCAGGCCATCGTATGCCAACCGCACATGGTCGGGTAACTGGCGCTCAACATCGGCATGCAGCCCCAACTGGTGGCCAATGTGGGTGATGAAAGCCCGACGAGGGTCTACCCGGGCAATGACATCAAGCGCTTCGGGCAAGGTGAAATGCGAAATGTGCGTTTCGAAACGCAGCCCACTGATGACCAGCACATCCAGCCCCATGAGCTTTTGCAACTCCGGCTCGTCGATGCGGTTCACATCGGTGACGTAAGCCATCTTCCCCACCCGAAACCCCAGGACGGGCAAACGGTGGTGCCACACGCGCACTGGCACCACGTCCACCCCCATGCATTGAAAGGGCTTCTCCCCTATCTCAACCAATGAATACTCAGGCACTCCTGGGTATTTGTAGGTCTGAAAAGCATAATCGAAACGGGTTTTCATGTCCTGATGAACACTATGCTCAGCATAAATGGGCATGGCGCCCTGCACTTGCCAGTTGAAAGCCCGCACATCATCGAGCCCCGACATGTGGTCGTAATGGGCATGGGTAAGCAAAATGGCATCGAGGTGCTTGACATTGGCTCGCAACATCTGCTGGCGAAAATCGGGACCGCAATCGATGAGTAGGTGCTTGCCCTTTACCTGTATCAATACTGAGGAACGCAAACGGTTATTACGGACATCGACACTGGTGCACACCTCGCAATCACAAGCAACCACAGGCACCCCCATGGAAGTACCCGTCCCTAGAAACGTGAGACGTCCTTGGTGAGCGGCAATGGATACGGAATGGGCAATGTAAGGAGATGTATGAGGCATGTCCGAATGATGATTTACCCCACAAATATAATGGCTTCGTACGGGGCATCCAACACAAGCCTTGCGGTTTTAAGACTCCCGCCCAATCTTTGCGGCATATTTCCCGGTAGCCAGAGACGATTATTGTTTGGGGATGTCTATTTTTGTGCTCCATTAAACAGATCTGCGATGCAAGGACAACTTTATCTCATCCCCAGTCCGCTTGGCGAAGGCGCCATCGACCATGTGTTACCCCAAGATGTGTGCCGTCTGATTTCGACGATCCGTCACTTTGTGGTCGAAAACGAGCGCACAGTGCGCCGTTTCCTCAAGCAGGTGAACAGGGACATTGACATCAACGCTCTGCACTTCACCATTCTCGACAAAGACACCTCCCTCTCGCAGCTGCCGGCCATGCTGGCTCCCATCGCTCAAGGACATCATGTAGGTATTGTGAGCGAAGCCGGGTGTCCGGGCATTGCCGATCCGGGCGCCACCCTGGTGGCACTGGCACACGAACGCAACATCAGGGTGATGCCATTGGTAGGACCTTCGTCCATTTTGTTGGCGCTAATGGCCTCGGGCATGAACGGTCAAAGCTTTGCCTTTAACGGCTACCTGCCCGTCAAGAAAAACGAAAAAACGGAAGCCATCAAACGCTTTGAGCTTCGCTCAATGAAGGAGAACCAGTCGCAAGTGTTTATTGAAGCCCCCTATCGCAACCTACAACTACTCGATGACATGCTGGCCATTTGTAAACCGGCCACCCGTCTGTGCATTGCCTGCGATATCACCCTCACCACGGAACTCATCGCCACGCGCACCATTGCCCAATGGCAAAAAAGCCCGAAGCCGGATCTTCACAAGCGACCGGCAATTTTTATCATACAGGGATGATGCCCCTTTCGACAGTGCATCGGATTGATGTCATTCACAATTACTTCTACATTATATCCCCCTGCCCTGCCAGAGACATGTGACACCCAAATGCATCACAAAACTTCTTACGACCGAGCGTGTTCAGGACTTACACCCGGAGTTATCACCCATGCCGGGCGCACAAAAAAAACCCTGTCAGGATTTGAAAACCTGACAGGGTTATAAAACACTCCTCCATAATCAGATGGAGCTAGCCGCGCCCCCAGACACGATAAAAAGCCTCGGCAACACCAAGCATAAATAAGTTGCCCTCCTCCAATGACAATGATCAAATCAATCGGCCTTGGTTTTGATGATAAAATAAAGAACCAGATTGGGGTTGGAAAAATCCGTTGCAACATAAGAGTTCTCTTCAACTGAAACAACACCACCCAACTTATCGTAGTTGGTTTTGCGAACAACAGCATTCAACTTGCTTACGACCTGTTTGGTATCTGAAGTATTGCCGGTTTTAAACTCCTGGATATTATCCCCATAAACCTCATCATAACCAGTAGAAGCAGCAGGCTGTATAAAGCCGATGAAATCATCTAACCCATAGGTCTCCTCTCGTTCTTTGATGTAATCAACATACCCTTTGTAAACCAACCGCTCTTCAACGTTTCCATCTATTCCGTAAACAAATTCAATAAAGGTGTGTTGCTTGTGATAACACAGCTCCTTTTCGGTGATCAAAAGCGTACCGGCAACAACATCGTGATCGATGGTTTGGGTATAAATGGTACTATCCTTCATGGAAGGCATGCCCAGAATAAAACCCTGATCGATAACCCTAGTGAAAGTAGCAATAGTACGATAAGTATGACTATTTAGAAGTTGCCGGCTCACGGACTGATGATGGTTTTCGACCCTGAAACCGGTGACTTGGCTCAACCATTTGGCACCAGGAGTCCCGATGGAGAGATAGTCGGAAGCATTTGTAAAAGTATGTTTATATGGCCAACTGCCATTGTAGATATCTAACATGGCTATGTTTTCGATATTCATAATGGGCATTGCAGTCAATTCAATGGATGCATCAAAATCTTTGGCTTCGATGTATTCCTTATTGATTAAAAGCAAGAAGCTGGTATTTTTAAATTTAGTGCGTGCGTTATCTTTATTACGGCTCTCTAACAAAAAGCTGTACTGAAGCGAGTCGCTGATATCAACAAAGTTCATTTTCAATTTCTCAGCATCGTAAGTCACATGATACACCTTGTGATCTTGATCGAGCTCATGTTTCCGTTTATAGCTGACCATCACCATGGTATCTGGATTGATATTATCGAGCATGATGATTTTAGAAGCCATGTAAGGAACATTCACTTCCACTTGATCGATTTGAACTTTATCGTCGCCATTAGCAAATCGATAAGTCACCGGGTGGGCAAACACCTTTTTGCTTCTATAATTTTGTATATATGCAAAAGGATTACCCTTTTTGTTGATGATGGTAAACTGATCGTTTTCACCCGATAGCAGATACTTTACATACGCCTCATACTCATCGCCCAAATTCGAATTTAAATACTTGCTGACGTAATTGCCCAAATAGGTTCGCCAACCACCAAACCAACTGGTTTCTTTCAAAAGGGTTGCCGGCTCTAGCTTTTCGACCCCCGGTCTCCAACTGCGCATGTAATGCATGAAGGTACCTGCCAAATAGCCATATTCACGAGTTCCCGACATCCAAGCGGTTAACATAGAACTATCCCAGTGATCCCACGAATTTGAAATATAGTTTGCAAAAGGAAATTTGGAGGATTCCAAACTCTTCTTGAGAAACTCTTCAGACTCCGCTTCGGGAATGGCTTTGTCGTCCCAAACAATCCGGTCGGACAAAGTGGCATGGGCTTCCATCCAAAAAAGATTACCACCATTGGCCGAAATATAGTAATCCTGTGTGTAATGCATGAATTCATGCGCCAAGGCTTGCTGCAATTGGGGTGTTTTTAATATATCCTGCGAGATGGTAAGGTAGCCCTGAAGCATTCCCAAAATGCTCACTTCACCATCGGCTTCCCCTGAAAAATTATGGACATACACTTTAAACTTGCCTTCAGGTACGGTCAATCCCAAAGACTTATACTTATTAATGACCATGGGCAGATACTCTGTTATGTCCTGCACCATCAACGGAACACCGGCAACATGCCAAGGCTGCTTAGGCTTTTTACGACCATATATTGCATTCAAAAATTCTTCTTGAAACTCATTGTAAAATACCAGGATATTATTTCTGTCATATACATCGGTATATCCCCTGCGATACTCTTCGGCATACCACCACCATTTCATTTTGGTCAAATGATGGGTAAGAATGTTCAGCGTGCTGTCTTTCAAGCTCAAGCGGGCATTTTCAAAAGGTTTCCACAACTGATTCTTGTCATCATAATAAACGGCTTCAAAACGATTGATCTCCTTTTCGTTAACCTTCAACTTGTCAATATTCTTCAGCTTAATCAACAACGGGATATCAAAGGAATCGGCAAAACTGACCGACACATCGTATCCCATACCCGCCACCACGCCTTTGGGTGATGCAGGGCCATTTTCGAGCTTGGTGATTGTGAGCCTAAAGTCAGCATCATGAAAGTTAACAGGAACCACCACTTCGATGCTATCGACAGAGATTGTTTTCAGGTTTTGAGTCACATTGATGACCTCATCAAACAATACTGTTCCCAAGGCTTTAACCAACAACTGATCGCTGTACTTTGGGTCACATCCCTGCTCATCCAGACAGCAACGGTAGTAGGCATTATTCTTAGGCTCAAGCAGTAAAGCCTGCTCACTGATGCTTTTCACGTTACTTTTCAAATCGATCCTCGTCATTTTATCGGACACCTTCTCCCAAGTCGTGCCATCAGAAGATGCCTCCCAATAAATGTTGCCCCGTTTCACGTGCAAGGGAGGTACCAGGGTGACGGTTCGGTCACTGACAGATTGATTGACTAAATTACTCTGTGCTCCCACATGTCCTTCGGTATAACTTTCGGCTAATATTTCCTCATCAGAAGCCAATCGAAAACTGATGGGTTCGGTATTTAAATTGAACATGCAGGGATAAGAATCGGAAGATCCCCCATAAGCAAATTCAAAAGAAGGTGAAGCGGGGTTAAAGACCTTGCAGTAATATTTATTGTTGATATTTTGCTCGTTGATAACGAGAGTTAAAACAGGACCTTCGCCCACGCCCTCGAGTCGCGCATCTTTAATGATGAGAGACTGAAATTCAGGATATGCCAACCAGTAATATTCATTGGTCGGAAGCTTCATTCTACTAATATCACGAATATCAATAATGACCGTGTCGCCCAATTGGACATTAAACACCTGTTTATTTAAAGCAACCGTTTTTTGATCGCGCACCCCAAACTTGAGGTTGTCGGCCTGGGGAATATCATCAAACACAAAGCGATTATTATTGAGACGCACAAATTTATTAAGTTCGGTTTGCATGAGCCTGAGGGGAATGGAGCCCTGCAAATCGTTGTTCTCGAGCAGCACAGTCGCATTGTCGTTGATGTTTCCTAACGAAGCCGGAATGGCTGTAATTTGATTGTCGTTGAGAAATAACTGAGACAAAGAGGGACAATTCCCCAAATCGTCCGGAATGGTTGTCAAATTATTAAACGCTAAGTCCAACAACACCAAATTACCAGACTGCCCCAAATTATCGGGAACCGAAGTGATAAGGTTATGGTTTGCAGAAAGCGAATGAAGACTCACGCACAAAGCCACACCATAAGGTAAAGCCGTTAAACGGTTGTTGTTGAGTTCAATTTTCTCGAGAAGGATTAAATTGCCAATGGATTCAGGGATGGATGACAACAAGTTATCGGACAGTCCCAGGAATTCAAGGTCGCCAAAATTCCCAATGTATGAGGGCAAATCGCCGGCTAATTGGTTTTGATGCAAATCCAAACGTTTTAACACAGGGCAATGGCTGTCTCCTTCTTCAAAACCCGTCAATAAATTTTCACTCAAATTCAAATACTCAAGATTGGGGAGGTTTATCATCGGCACATTGCCGGTCAACAGGTTTCCCGACAAATCCAGATCATACAATTGCAAGAGCCCGTTGAGAGACGCGGGGATTGTTCCAGACAAATTTTGATTAGAAATATTGAGCACCCTGAGTTTACTTAAATTACCAATGGTTGCCGGAATGCTACCCGAGAGATTCCCCCGGCCAAATTCGGAGACAATCTGAGTCAATCGTAACATTTCGAGGTTGCTTAAATTGCCAATTGCAGCAGGCAGCGTACCCCCCAGCCCATTTGAAATGTTTAAAGATTTGAGTTTTTGAAGTCGGTCAATATCATTGGGCAGTTGCCCCATCAGGTTGCCTTTATAAAAATTCGGCTCAATGTAAATGGAAGTATTGACAATATCGAGACTCTGCAACTCCGTCAGGTTAGAGATGGATGCAGGAATGTTACCATTCAAACATCCATAGAAAGATAATTCCCTCAAGGCCGTAAGTTTACCGATTTCTGGAGAGATACTTTGATCACTTGCGGGAGGGATGGCAGATGAAATGGATAATTTTATCACCCTGTCGTTGAACAACAACACACCGGGCCATTTATATACAGGCATTGACAAATCCCATTTGGTGGCCGGCGTACCCCCCAAGGCATGATGAATGGCCACCAGCGCGAGAGAATCCTGCACATTTGCCTTTTTAGGTTCAGGAGTGATGACCAGAGGGGTGCGAATATTATTGAAAAACTTCAGATTATTGATACCAAAAAACTCATTTGAGTTTAACAGATAATAGCCATTGAAACTCCCTCCCCATCCAAAATCGACGTGATAAAAACCACGGCTGTCGCAGCCATCAACAACAAAGGCATGCCCTACGGGTTCACCCGAGAGTGAGATATAAACAGGGCGCAGTTGTTCTAACTCATTGATGATATACTCATGGGTCACATCGGCTTGAGCCGTATAATAATGAAAATATTTCTCCAATCCGGCGGGAAAATCCTTGTTCGGAATGCTTCCGTAAGGGCTTCCGCAATATTGCATCTCCATTGAGTTACCCACATGAAAGGATAACAATTCATGAGAATCATAGGTGTTTCCTTCAAAATTGGCACAAATCTCGCCATGTGAGGCATCCTGATAACAATGAGCGCCATACCCATTTATGGGTTTGCCTCGTCGGGCTGCATGATACAACATGATTTGGGTAACGGCCGTGGCCACACATCCGGTGGGACACCCGCCAACTTCGCCATGCGAAAACTGATTAAGCCGAATATTGTAATTGCCCAACAAGGGAGTCACCACCGCAGCACTGGCGCTTTTGAGAGGAGAAGAGGCATAAAACACCAATGAATCCTGGTACAAATTCATCAACTCTCCTAGCTGAGGAGGAATATTGGCCGTATCAAAACGCCCATCATCAGAATATCCAACCACCCGATAAGCATTGTTGCATTGAGCAACCATGGCATATCCGCCATTGCCATTATCAAACACAAACAGAGGTGTTTTGACATGGTCGGGCGATTGATAGACTTTAGCAATGGAACTCGCAGACTTAAGGGATGAAACGGTATTGCCCTCAGCGCCAATCACCCGGCGATTTTTAAAAAATTCGGTTGCCAGTTGCCTGGCGCCACTCGCATCCCTGCTTTGTGACATTGCAACAGCATTGACCAATAATAAGCAAACAACGGGTATAAATTTCAACTTCCCCTTCATAAGACACTGTTTAAACCAAAAAAATATAAAACTTCGAAGCATAGGAACACCATTAACGCACAATAATTTTCTCAACCCGATGCTCCCACTTAGATTTAGCGGAGACAAAGTAAGATCCAGGCACCAGGTTCACGGGGATACTTTGACTTTGAAGAATGAATTGTGACGCAACCACCTTTCCTTTCAAGTCAAAAATCCTCACCCAAGTCTCTTCACCCCACCACTCATCAGGGAGATCAACTTGAATGTGATCGATTACCAGGGTTGGATAAATGCATAGCGCATAAGATTTTACGGACTCCAGGTGAGCGAACTTGAGGTTAAAAGCGGTAGAAGCCTGGCACTGGGTGTTGTCGATGACTTTTAGCACCAGCTGATCCCCTTTATTGGCGGTAAACACAGCCACATCAGTGGTCGATATCACCTGATTGTTTAAAAGCCATTCGAACTGATAAGGTGCTGCCCCCCCCTCAATGTCATAACCCATCAGACCGAGTACCACAGGCACGCCCTGAGGAATTTCGTCATCAAAAAGAGAAACGACCTTTAAGGCTTTGTCGGCTTGCCTGGGCATGTCCATTTTTATCACTGTTTGAGCCGAGACACCCGCATAGGCAACAAAACAGAGGAGCCACAATATATATAAATTTCTCATAAGCAATTATTTATAAATAATCAATCGAAAGCCGGTATGGTGATTGTAACCATCATAAAGGAAGGCTTCGGTGCTAATGTCGGGAGGAAGAAAATTTCGGGATGAGATGCGGCAGTTGTTACGGTCATACTCAAACCGTTCAGCACTGAAATCGCCCCCCTTAATCACCTTTAAAGTTCCTGTTGTTGGCCCTGCAGGATTGGTTAAAGTAGATGGCGGCGGTGCTTGCTCGGTCCACAGCACATACCAATCGCTGCACCATTCACTCACATTGCCGCTCATATCGTACAACCCCAGCTCATTGGGTTTTTTGGAAGCAACGACGTGTTTTCGTCCTTCAGAATTCAAATAATGCCAGGCCACTTCGTCGATATAGATGCTGCCGGCAAAGCTGGTTTGCTTGCTTAGCATCCCCCCCATGGCAGCCACCTCCCATTCGTGTTCGGTGGGTAATCGGAAGCGATAGTCCGCAAGGGCATTTATTTTGGGTAAAAACACATTGGCGATGGTGTTGTAATTGACCACAACGGGCATTTGTGGCTTACTGCTTTCGTCGACGTAAGGCAAAGATCCCAACACGGCTTGCCATTGTGCATTGGTGATTTCGGTTTGGGAAATGAAGTAACTGCTGAGAAAGACACTCCGGGAGGAGAAGTAAGTTTCGCCTTGAAGAAAGAAAGTGGTATCGGCCTCCACCGGCAAAAACGTAAAGGGAACACCGTTAATTTGAAATTCAATTTTTGAGACCCCTTTTTGTACCACCTCAATGGTCTGTGTGGCGTTTCCGGAAGAAATAATCACCTTTGCAGTTCGCTCAAAGAGAGGGTTGGGAGAAGCTCCAATTAAAAAGGCAGTGGATTGGTCTCCGGAATTGGCCGATAACGACATCCAATCGGCATCGCAAGAGGCCTTCCAACTCTTGTCAGAGATCACCTTGACCAAACTGGCATCTTTGCCTGAAGAAAATTGAATAAGCGCCTGAGAAACGGATAAATCACCACCTCCTCCCCCATCATCATCATCCTTTCCACAGGCGACAAAAAAAAGAGAGAGCATAAAAAAACAAACGATTTTACTATTCATAACCGTAAGATATTAACAATAACATGCCATCAAATAATGCGTCATCGGAAAACTCTGTTTCAAAATTAATTAACTTTTAATAACGCATTCGCAACATTTTGACCAACTGCCGGTTTTACTACACTGCTGGAGAATTAAAGACATATATCTTCTCTTCAATTTTTAAAGCCTCAAAACCAAAACCTGAAGCGAATGAATAAATTCAGAGAAAACATCCCCCCAAGTACTCATCAAACTCGCGCTCGAAATTAGGCGTAAATACCCCTCTCCTCAGATTGGCTCGAATCTCTTCCATCGACCAAAATCGGGCATCATCGAGTTCACCGGGATTAAAACTAATTCCGTGGTCGTCGGCAGTGATGAAGCTATATACCAGTTCTCGTTCCACAGAGCTCTCCCACACGTACTGCCCAAGCAAACGCGCTCTAAAGCTCGTCAATCCAATCTCCTCAACCGTCTCGCGTGCCAGTGCCTTGTCGATAGATTCCCCCACATCCACGTGTCCGCCCACGGCTGTATCCCACTTCCCGGGTTGTATCTGCTTATGAAGTGGTCGCTTTTGCAGATAAACTCCCTTGTGGTTCACGACATGCAAATGCACCACAGGATGCAATAACCGCGAACCCCCATGCACCACACTACGAGGCGCTTTGCCCAACACTTCACCTTGAGCATTGGTCAGGGGCAGCCACTCTTGGGTTGCATATTTTTTTTGCTGATGACGTTTGAATATAAATTCGATGCAAAAATAAACGCCCATCACCACAAACATGCCCGGACCACTCACGATGCCCCACCAGCGCAATGATCCCCACAGTGCCACCGCCAGGGTCAACAATGTGTATACCCCCAACGCCACCACCATGCGGCGAAACGACAGTTGCATCTCCCACATTTGCCAAGGGTTCACGGTCATGTGGTTCATGTACCGATGAGTCATCGACTCCATTAATTGTTGACGTCCCCAGGCCACCACGGCCAGCATCACCACCATCACCGCACCAATGACCACCGGCTTTAAGCGGAAAAACACATCGTTGTCGAGCCAAACTGACACACTCCCCATCACCACAATCAACCCCATATCAATCAACAAAAATCGGTCGGGCTTTTGTTTTCTGATCATTCCCCATGCCAGTTCTCCCACCCCAAAAACGATGGCCACAATCAAACCCGTGGTGGTTCCCCATATATCTTCGGCCACCATGTAAATCAGCAATGGCAGTAAACCCGGAATCAGTTGTTTGATCAGTTGCAGCTTGTTCATTTGAAATGGATAAATAATAATGTCGTTAATAGAAGAAGACATTAGACGTTCAGGCAGATGATGAGATAAAGCAAGAAACTAGCTGCATCCATCTCCTGAATCTCATCTATCTGTCTAATATCTCATTTTATTCATATCCTTTTTGCGTTGATCGCATAAAAAATCCGGCAAAAAAACTCTGCCGGATTGAAATATCAACAACGCGTTCGTCTATTATTTGCGAAGTGTTTCCAATGCCTTATTCACATTGGCTTCGATGCGGGTCGCTACGCTGGATGCATCAGCCTTGACAAATTTGTCGCCGGTGATGTTTTCATACAACTCAATGTAACGCTCCGACACGCTGGCAATGAATGCATCGGTCATCTCGGGCACCTGTTGGCCTTCTTTGCCCTGAAACCCATTTTCGATGAGCCACTGACGCACGAATTCTTTGGAGAGCTGCTTTTGCTCCTGTCCATTGGCCAAACGCTCCTCGTATCCATCGGCATAGAAATAACGCGATGAATCAGGCGTGTGAATCTCATCGATGAGATAAATCTTACCATCCTTTTTGCCGAACTCATATTTAGTATCTACCAATATCAGTCCCTTTTCGGCGGCCATTTGGCTGCCTCGTTCAAACAAGCGACGGGTGTATTCCTCGAGCATAAGATAATCAGCTTCCGACACTAAACCTTGTTTGATGATTTCTTCACGGGAGATGTCCTCATCGTGACCTTCGGATGCTTTGGTAGTGGGGGTGATGATGGGTTGGGCAAACTGTTGGTTCTCCTTCATGCCATCGGGCATGGGCATCCCACAAAGCATACGTTTCCCTGACTTGTATTCGCGCCAGGCATGTCCGGTTAGGTATCCGCGTATCACCATCTCCACTTTAAATGGCTCACACAAATGGCCAATGGTCACCATTGGGTCTGGCGTTGCAACCTTCCAGTTGGGAACAATGTCGGATGTGGCATCCAAAAACTTCGAGGCAATTTGGTTCAACACCTGCCCTTTGTAGGGAATCCCCTTGGGCAACACCACATCAAAAGCCGAAATGCGATCACTCACCACCATCACCAGGTAGTCGTTGCCAATGCCGTACACATCGCGCACTTTCCCTTTGTAAACACTGGTTTGACCGGGAAAACAGTAATCGGTTTTTACAATTGCTTGCTCCATAATTTATCGTGTTTATTTGTTCTCTGCTTTTGGGAGATGACTTTTTTTAGCTTTCTTGCCATCCCGATCGTATGCCTCTACAATGTCCTGCACCAGGCGATGGCGCACAATGTCCTTCACTGTAAAACGAATTTGTGCAATGCCCTTGATATTATCGAGCAAACGAACAGCTTCAATCAACCCCGATTGCTGGTTCAAAGGTAAATCGACCTGTGTGACATCGCCGGTAATGATAAAACGAGCATTATTGCCCATGCGAGTGAGGAACATCTTCATTTGAGCCGTGGTGGTGTTCTGCGCCTCATCCAAAATCACGTAAGCATTGTTAAGCGTGCGCCCGCGCATAAAAGCCAGCGGGGCAATTTGAATCACGCCTGTCTCCATGTATTCTTTGAGTTTGGCAGCGGGAATCATGTCCATCAAGGCATCATACAAGGGCTGTAAATAAGGGTCGATTTTGTCTTTAAGATCCCCGGGAAGGAAACCAAGCTTCTCGCCTGCCTCTACGGCCGGACGGCTCAATATAATGCGCTTCACCATTCGAGCCTTCAACGCTCTAACAGCCAAAGCAATGGCCACATAAGTCTTTCCCGACCCGGCAGGGCCGATGGCAAAAATCATATCGTTGCCATTGGAGGCATCTACCATGACGCGCTGGTTCTCAGTGCGTGCCTTAATGGGCTTACCGTTGATGCCGTAAACAATGGCATCTGTATCAACCAGTCGCGGCTGCACAGGCGAATCGCCGGCTAATATTTCGTTGATAGACGATTCGTTGAGGGTGTTGTACTCGTTAAAATGATCAAGCAGTTGATTAATTTTTTCTTCAAAAGCGGCCACCTCCTCCACATCGCCCATGGCCTTGAGCCAGTTGCCCCGTCCCACGATGCGCAATTTAGGAAAACGATTGCGAATGATTTCGAGTTTACAGTTCTTTACTCCCATGAACTCCACCAGATCCACCGCTTCGAGATAAATCAACTTTTCAATCATATTTTTAAGCCATCCCCTTTTATAATGGGTGCCACAAAGTAACAATAAAAATTTCAATCTACCCACGCACGCAGGCCGAATTCAAGGCGGTGATTAAAGGACGTTAACCGATATTTGTGCCTTTAAAGATTAACAGTACATTCGTGCCCATTGTTTCACACATCTTCAAACTTTACATCACCATGGAAAACCAGAACCCCAGTCGCGAGGAACGCTTGGCCGCCTTTGGTAATCTGCTCGACATTCTGAGCGAGCTTCGCATAAAATGTCCTTGGGACAAGGAGCAAACCAACGAATCGTTGCGCACCCTTACCATCGAAGAGACTTACGAACTGGCCGATGCCATTGTTAAAAATGATGCCAATCACATAGAAAAAGAACTGGGAGATATCTTGTTGCACATCGTATTCTACGCCCTTATCGGCGAAGAGAAAGGTCAATTCAACATTAAAACAGTCATCGACCATCTCAACGAAAAGCTCATCTATCGTCACCCGCACATTTTTGGAAACACCCAGGTGGCCGATGCCCGTCAGGTAGAGCAAAACTGGGAACAACTGAAACTAAAGGAAAAAGGGGGTAACAAAACAGTATTAGGTGGCGTACCCGATTCGCTGCCGGCCATCATTAAGGCCAACCGCATTCAGGACAAGGCGCGCGGCGTAGGCTTCGACTGGGACAATCGGAATCAGGTATGGGACAAAGTCACCGAAGAACTCAACGAACTCAAAGCCGAAATTAATGCACTGGATCAGGATAAAATGGAGGCCGAATTTGGCGACCTGCTCTTTTCGATGATTAACGCAGCTCGTCTTTTCAACATCAACCCTGAAAACGCACTGGAACGGACCAATCGAAAATTCATCAGCCGCTTCAACTATCTGGAAGAAAAAACCATCAAGCAAGGGCGCTCCCTGCACGAAATGACCTTGGCTGAAATGGATCAATTGTGGGAAGAAGCCAAAAAACAAGCCCTATTGTAATGATTCATCCCCCGGGGTACCGAAAAATCATCGATTTAGAACAGATTTTTCAGCTTCAAAAAATTTGACTTGGGTTGAAAACATTGTATATTTATAATCATCATATAAAAACATTGCGACCATGAACGCTCAAAACTACACCGTACTATACGTTGACGATGAACCAGTTAATCTGGAACTCTTTAAAGCAACGTTTCGCAACGACTTCGATGTAATGATTGCATCCGGGGGCGAAGAAGCTTTACAAATGATGAAAGAAAAACCGGTCGATGTGGTTGTAACCGACTGGAAAATGCCTAAAATGAACGGCATGGATTTGATTGAGCAAATAAAAAGAAGCGACCCCAACAAGATTTGCATCTTACTGACTGCCTTTTCCGATCCCGAAGTCATGATTCGTGCCACCAACGAAGGAAAAGTTTTTCGCTACATGCTTAAGCCTTGGTTGCGCAGTGACATGAAAATGGTGTTGAGCGACGCATTTAATCACATCAATCAACCGTCATAAACAAACACAAGACAAAAAATGGCCGCACCTTCCCCTGAATTACTCATTCAGGGGATTTATTTTATACATTTAACTTGTGTAGCCTTTACTACTGCAACAAGTTTCCCTTTACCTCCAATGGTAACCCGGAAACCATCAGCAACACATTGTCGGCTCGCGATGCCAGATATTGGTTGCACCATCCCTGCAAGTCGGTGAACTTGCGTTGTACATCATTCGCGCCATGCCCCCCCATGCCTATTTCGTTGGTAACAGCAATAAGTGTAAAATCCTGTTCCAACAGACGATCAATAATCTCTTTGGCCATCACTAAAGACTGATCAACATCGCTTTGCAGATCAAAAAATATATTCGTCAGCCACAACGTAATGCAATCGAGCAGCACCACCTTTTGAGAAAAATCATGGCGATACAGATATTTCTCCTCCTCCAGATTGGTCCATCGGGCATCCCGATCCTGCTGATGACGCAGGATGCGTTGGCGATGATCTTCATCCCAAATACGCGATGTAGCCAAATAGACAGGTGTATCCGATAATTTCAAGGCCAAATTTTGGGCAAAAGCACTCTTTCCCGAACGCTGCCCTCCGGTAATTAATACAAACATCTTCCTTTAAATTTTGACAAACCTCACTCGAAAATTATCTCCATTCAACACCACTTCAACCACACAACCATAAGGCAAATCAAGGTTAAAAATATGTGAGGCCGGAACTTGAAGACAATGCATCAACACACACCTGATGACCCCGGAATGGGTAACCACAACCAATGAATCGTCAGTTGGATTCGAAAACAAATCGTTAAAAAAGGGCATGACCCGCTCATGAAAATCCCCAAAAGATTCACCTCCCGGTGGGGCGTAATGCCATAAATCATCAGCCCAATGTGTGAGCACCTCCACAGGAATCGCTGACCAGGGCAACATTTCCCATGCACCAAAATTCATCTCCTTCAATCGATCGTCCCATACGACCGATCGATGCTCCCGTAAAGCATCAGCCAAACGGGCACACCGCTTCAACGGACTTGAATAAATGCGTTCTAAACCACGTTCATTCAAGCAAGTTCGGATGCGTTCTAAATGTTGATCAAACCGTGCATCAACATCCAAATCAGTAAAGCCATAACACACACCGGCATCCACCTCTGGAGGCGTATGTCGCACTAGTTGAAGAATCATGAATGAAAATCTTATTGATGTTTAAACATCGCCACATCAGTATTTCTAAATGCAAATCAAACACTCAACCAACATCTAAATTTCATCCTCTTTCTTTTCGGCTAATGTCATCGATAGAGAACGCAATTTATCAGATGGCGAATAAATGTCTTATGAAAATTCAAGAATCACTAACACTGCGAGGTAAGCCACCACTTCAGTGATTTGCTGCACAGTACCAAGGCAATCGCCCGTGTAACCGCCAATTCGACGCTTAAACCAAGCATCAACAAAAAATTTTGATATCAGCATCACAAACGGTAAAAGCGCAAACCACCATGAGTAAAAAAGAAACAGTACCAACAATGCAGAGATAATGGCAATCAGGAGATCACCCCCCTGAATGTTTTTGGTAACCGGTTTCGACTTACTCGACTCATCCTCCCTCACATATTCGAGACCGTGCATGGTCATCACCGCCATTAAGCGGCTCAGCGTGTGACCTGCGATTAAAGTAGCAGGAATGATTTTATCGGGAATTTCACGCAAAGCAACAAACTTCACTCCCAACAAAAAAAACATTCCAATGACGCCATAGGCTCCCACACGCGAATCCTTCATAATTTCGAGCACTCGCGCTTTGGTCCATCCCCCGCCAAAACCATCGCACACATCGGCAAAACCGTCTTCGTGAAAAGCCCCCGTAACCAACACAGTGGCTACCATCGACAACAACACCGCCACCGACGAAGGCAATATCAGCGAAGCACCCCAAAAGACCCCGGCACCAATGCCCCCCACCAGCATCCCCACCAAAGGGAAATAACGATTACACCGGTTGAGCAACTCCTGCGAATAGGGAACCGATACCGGAATGCGGGTAAAAAACATAAGGGCCGTAGCAAACAATGCCCACTGGTTGCGAATCATATTCATCAGGTCACATTAAATGTTACGTGTGAAATTACTGCTGACTAACGCCGGCTCCCTCGAAACTGCTCATTTCATTAACAAAATTAACAGCCGACAAAATCAATGGATAAGCAACGGCTGCACCGGTGCCTTCTCCAAGACGCATATCGAGTTTCATCAATGGTTCAACACCCAAGATTTCAAGCATAAGACGATGTGCATTTTCATTGGACTGATGGCAAGAAATGCAATAATCGAGCACATCGGGGTGCAAGGCATGAGCGGCTAAAAGTGCCGATGTGGCAATAAACCCATCTATAAGCACTACCATACGATGGTGAGCAGCCTGTAAAATGGCTCCGGCCATGGTGATGATTTCAAAACCACCCAGTGCAGCCAGAATTTCAATGGGCGAGGTCAAATGAAGATGGGTGTCGAGAGCCCGAGCAATGACCTGCTGCTTGTGTAGTATGCCATCGAGCGAAAGCCCGGTTCCAGCTCCGGTGGCCTTAGCAGGATCAACTTCGGCCAATTTACACAACAACGCCGATGCTGCGGTGGTATTGCCAATCCCCATTTCGCCCAAACCAATCACATTAGAGCCTGACGCATGCACGCCATCAACCAGTTTGGCTCCATTGCCCAATGCCTGCTTACACTGCTCCACTGACATCGCCGGGTCTGTGGCCATATTTTTCGTACCATAATCGATTTTCATGGCAATTAAATCAGAATGGGGAGCAAAATCGTGTTTTACACCGCAGTCGACAACCTTAAGCGCAATGCCATGCTGACGAGCAAAGACATTAATGGCCGCACCTCCCGATAAAAAGTTATACACCATTTGCCAGGTCACATCCTGCGGATAAGGACTCACTCCTTCGGCCACCACTCCATGATCGGCAGCACACACAAAAAAAGAAGGTAATTTAAGCTGGGGCTCAAGAGTTTGCTGAATACGGCAAATTTGTGACGCTACTTTCTCGAGTCGCCCCAATGCTCCTTGAGGCTTTGTTTTCAAGTCAATTTTTTGGGCAATGGCATCGTCCAAATCGGTAGCAAGGGGCTCAATGATAAATTCCTGCATGATCAAACTATTATAAAAAGATGAAACCACGAGGCAGGAAAAATCAGCACAACTCCCCAAAACCGTTATAGCCTTGTTTGGAAAAGACTGATTAAGCTTTGCCCCGAAGCAAAAAATCATAAATACATCACCAAGGCAGGTCTTCCGGCTCACCCAGATTTCGCACCTTCCCACCCGAAATAGGCAGTGGCATTATACGAAGACTTCCCATCACAACATCCATGGGAAAGGTTTACGGCTGCGGGGACAGCTCCGGATTACACACCGGATTCCCTATTAAGCATGGCACCTTGTGGTGGCAAAGATATAAAAATGCAGCAATGCAGGAATTGTTTTCAAAAAGTTCGTAATTAATGGCGATTCGAGATAAACAAAAAAAAATCCCTCAAAAGAGGGATTCTAAATAAAGTTACATTACCATCGTTCTTAACGCAAATCAATCACATCCACATTGGGATTGGCCAATTTATTGAAAGTGAAATCAGTATCGGCAAACGACTGATTGGTTTGCATTTTACTAACTTTCACGGTATAATGATTCCCATCCTTTCCAATCTGCTTAAAAGAATAAAGCTGAAGGTTATCTTTTTGAATGAGCAACTTGATGCGCGAGAAAGGCTTGTCGCGGTTTTCGGGAAACAAATCAATTTCGTACAATACCTTCCCTCCTTCTGTTTTTTCTCCAATGTACGAGAATTTGAACCCTTTCTCGTACATGGTGAAAATTTTTGCAGGATTCAACACACTCTCATCAGCGGCATCTGGCACAATCACTTGCACTTCACCGGCATCTTTCATATAAGTCCACTGATTTTTTCCGTCAAAAAAGGTCTCAACCCCCATCAGTTTCACAGCATACTTATTGCCTTTAACTTTAATACTGCCTTGATGTACCTCATTGATTTTTTCTTGTTGATTTTCTAACGAAAAGGAAAAATCGGCCGATATAGTGGTATAAGTTTTAGTTTTGGCCGACACCTGATCCAGAATTTCTTTGGCTTTTTGAGTGTTTTGTGCTGTCAGCATCGTACTCATCAAAGCCAGTGAAAGAAGAGAAAATAAATACTTCATGTTTGTTTCATTTATGCCCGAAGGCTTTAAGACTCATTTTATATTACATTTCTTCGTTAGAAGAACGACAATTGAAGAATCAAGAATCGTTCCAAAAATTATCGCATTGCGCTAAAAAGGCGTTCCAAATGAGCTTCGTCCTGCACCAAAACCTGCCGAGCCTTACTTCCCTCAAAGGGACCGACCACCCCGGCAGCCTCCAACTGATCCATGATTCGTCCGGCACGATTATAACCAATAGAGAAACGACGTTGAATTAACGAGGTGGATCCCGACTGATTGGCCACAACAATGCGAGCTGCTTCTTCAAACATTGAGTCGCGTTTACTCAAGTCCACTTCACCCGGTTCGCTTCCCTCGCTGCTGGCTCCCACGTATTCAGGCAAGAGCATGGCTGATGGATAAGCTCGTTGCGAACCAATAAATTCTACAATTTTTTCAACCTCAGGTGTATCAACAAACGCACATTGTACCCTCACTAAGTCACTACCCTGCGAAATCAACATATCACCTCGCCCAATCAACTGGTTAGCCCCGGGCGAATCGAGAATGGTGCGCGAATCAATCATCGAAGCCACCTTAAAGGCCACACGCGTGGGAAAGTTGGCCTTGATAACTCCGGTAATGATATTGGTGGATGGGCGCTGCGTAGCAATAATCATGTGAATACCCACAGCACGAGCTAACTGTGCAATACGGGCAATGGGAAGTTCCACTTCTTTGCCGGCTGTCATAATCAAGTCAGCAAACTCATCAATAATGACCACAATATAAGGTAAGAATCGATGCCCCCGCTCGGGATTCAATTGCCGCTTCACAAACTTATGATTATACTCCTTAATATTGCGAACCTGTGCCTGCTTAAGCAAATCGTAGCGAGAATCCATCTCGACAGTCAACGAATTGAGGGTACTCACCACGCGCTGCACATCGGTGATAATAGGCTCTTCTTCGTCGGGCATCTTTGCCAAAAAGTGACGTTCTAATTGTGAGTAAATATTCAACTCAACCTTTTTGGGGTCAACCAGCACAAACTTCAATTGCGAAGGATGCTTCTTGTATAACAAAGATGTGATAATCGCATTTAAACCCACCGATTTACCTTGCCCTGTGGCTCCGGCCACCAACATGTGTGGAGCTTTGGCCAAATCAAGCACAAAAGTCTCATTCGAAATGGTTTTCCCAAAAGCAATGGGCAAATCGTACTTGGCAGTTTGGTATTTTTTGGAAGCAATGATATCACGCATCGACACCACCATCGGTTCCGAATTTGGAACTTCAATACCAATGGTTCCTTTTCCCGGAATGGGTGCAATAATACGAATCCCTAAGGCCGAAAGACTCAAGGCAATGTCATCTTCCAGATTCTTAATCTTTGAGATACGAACTCCCGGAGCCGGAACAATTTCGTACAGCGTCACCGTTGGACCAATGGTTGCCTTAATGCTGGCAATACTAATCTTATAGTCTTCAAGCGTACGAACAATTCGTTCCTTATTGGCTAAAAGCTCCTCATTGCTCACTTCGCCCGAATCACTGTGATGCTCATCCAATAATTCTAATTCGGGAAAACGATACGACGACAATTCCTGTGTTTCGTCATAATCAGACAGTGGTTCTCCGGCATTAACATCTCCCAAATCAACATCAGCATCCATCAATGGAGCCACTTCGACTCTGAAATTATCATCACCCAAACGATTTTCGAATTCATCTCGGTGTTCAACGGGAATCTCAGGCGTCACCGAACGGGTGTACGAGAAAAACTGTTGATCAATCTCCGGTTCATTCGCAACTAATGATGACATGTCAGGCTCACTTGCCGACTCCTCATCATAATCGTCCGGTTCACCCTCCTCAACAAGCACACTTTCATCGTGCTTTTCAGGAACTGAATTCGAAACCAATGACTCATTTGCCATTTTTCGACGAAATAATCCTTTGAACCAGTTAATAAACCCATCAAAAGAAACAGCCAAATAAATAATCAGCGATACCAGTAAAAATATGGTCAACCCGGTATACCCCATCAATGCGATCATCCAATTGCTTACATAATAACCATGCGCCCCCCCCAGCATTAAATACTGATCATCCACCCTGCTAACAAAAACAAAAGCAAGTGAAATACTAAGCCACAACATCAATACAAAGGTGTGAATCAACGACTTGCGCAACGGCAAGAAACGAGCACCAAGTAAACGCATCCCCCCCAAAAACAAGATAAACACCATACCAACAGAAGCCACACCAAACCAACGATTAAACATGACATCAGCCATGAATGCCCCCAACTTACCCATCCAATTTTCAACTTTCACTTCTGAATCGGTGAAAAATTCTCCAAAAGGAATATCGAACCTACTTTTATCCGCAGCGCCGGTAAAGAAAAATGATAAATAAGCCACGAACATCATCACTGACAATGCCACAGACAATACTCCTGTTACAAATTGAAATTTAACATCCTTGAATGAATGCAGCCATTCGCGAAAAAGATTCTGCACCGAACCGGTTTGTTTGGACGTTTGCTTCTTAGCCATTATAAATGGTTGATTATTTTGAAGGCAAAAATAAGGCAGTTACATGGATTGCGGATGTCTTTTGACGGAATTTTTATCCAAGAGTTATAAACACCCAACATGAATCCATGCAAATTACATATAAAACAATGGATTCACATTAACATCTCTGTATCATCAAGAGAATAAAGAAAACGGAACAAATGACTCACTTGATAATCATATCAACCATATCCCTCACCTCCTGGCGTGAAACTATCTCATATTGAGTGGGAAGTGCGATAGGTTCCGTTTGAACATCACACGAAAATGACGTTGCCCTAAAACGAAATTCGTGTCGATTATAATTAATGGTAAAAGCCATTGGGACTCCATCGATCCCTTCAAATGGGGAACGCATCATTTTTGAGTTTAATACTAGTTGATCAGTGAACCAGGCATCATATCTCACCTTCGGATTATCACTACGAGAGACTGCCACTTTATAACATTTAAACCCGGCAATGATCGCGATAGAGTCACGATAAATCAGAGTTTGATAAGGTGCGCCTTGACCAAATAAAAACCATCGTTCATCTGTTTTTAAAGGATATAGCATCCGGCGATTTAACAACCTGAACACGGTGAAACAACTATCGCCACCTGCTAAACTCAAAAAATCTAACGAAAAGAGGTTCATATCACCCTTGATGACCAATTTCATCCGGTCATCAGCAAAATAAACTTGTAACTTATCAGGAAGAATATGACTGACAGAACGGCTTTTAAAATTTTCGGGATAATCAATTGAATACTCAACAACTCCCTGCTGTATCTTACTGATTCGTTGCCCATCACGGCATCCAAACATCACAAATAAGATTACCCAAACGCTCCACCATCGAATCATTTCAGTCATTAATTAAACTCTTCAAAATTAGCATTTTTTGCCAACTTAGAACATCTTTCTTCCGATGGAAACAGAATTTAACCTTGCCTCCTGATTGCCATTTCTTGGATTCCAATATTTTTACAAAAAAATTCATCTCATGCCAAGTCATTATATATGCCAGTGCAATCAGGTAACAGAACTGGAAATCAGAACCATTATTAACAAAAAAATCGACTCAAACATTGAGGATGTTCAACTCATTACGGGAGCAGGCACACGTTGTGGTCGATGCCGAACCATTGTGAACGAAATTGTAACCAGTCAAATCAAACAAAGACCCATCACCCAGCTCAAACTGTTTTAAACTAAAAATCCGCCATAGCACTAACGGAAAGCCATAAACTGTCCCTAGTGCTATTGCGGAATAAAGAATTAAAAATATCTCTTACATCAAGAAACTCAGCAAAATACCGGCTGCCACTGCACTCCCAATCACGCCGGCCACATTAGGCCCCATGGCATGCATCAACAAATGATTCGTCTTATCATACTCTTGACCAACCACTTGTGACACTCTGGCACTGTCAGGCACAGCCGATACTCCGGCATTGCCTATCAATGGATTAATCTTATTTCCGTCTTTGAGAAACAGATTAAAAAACTTCACAAATAATACCCCTCCCGTAGTTGCAATCACAAAAGAAAGAGCCCCCAACAAGAAAATACCAATTGATTTAGGCGTTAAAAAGCTGGTTGCCTGAGTAGATGCTCCCACTGTCAACCCAATCAAAATGGTCACAATGTCAATCAGTGGACCTTTTGCCGTATCAGCCAAACGCTTGGTCACCGTACTCTCCTTGAGCAAGTTTCCAAAAAACAACATCCCCAACAATGGCAAACCACTAGGTACCAAAAAACATGTCAGTAATAACCCCACAATTGGAAACATGATTTTTTCCAACTTCGATACCGTGCGTGGAGGTCTCATTCGAATGACACGCTCCTTTGAGTTGGTCAGCAAACGCATAATGGGCGGCTGTATCACTGGGACCAAGGCCATGTATGAATAAGCAGAAATGGCAATGGCTCCCATCAAATCGGGTGCTAACTTAGATGACAGAAAGATTGCCGTTGGGCCATCAGCTCCGCCAATAATCCCAATGGCACCGGCCTCCATGGGCGAGAAGCCCAACATCAAGGCAATGCAATAAGCACCAAAAATTCCTAATTGAGCTGCTGCTCCAATTAATATCAATTTGGGGTTGGATATCAAGGCCGAGAAATCGGTCATTGCACCAATCCCCAAAAATATCAACGGAGGATAAATCCCTTGAGAGACCCCAAAGTAGAGATAATTCAACACACTGCCACTCTCGTAAATCCCAATTTTAAAACCGGGAACAAAAGCGATATTACCCATTAAAATCCCAAACCCAATGGGAACCAACAACATGGGTTCATACTCCTTTGCAATGGCCAGATATATAAATACCAAACCAATCAGGATCATGATCAAATGTCCCACCGTTAAATTAGCGAATGCAGTAAACGCCAAAAAATGAAACAAATTTTCAATCACAAACCCGATAAAACTCGTTGCCTGCTCCATAAGGTCAAGACTTTAAGTAATTATTCGATCACTACTAACACATCACCTTCCATCACTGAATCACCTTTGGCTTTCTTCACAGAAACAACTTTTCCGCCTTTGTCAGCTTCAATGTTGTTTTCCATTTTCATAGCCTCAAGCACCAGTAATTTCTGACCAATAGAGACTGTATCACCCTCTTTTACAAACACATCAATCACAACACCCGGAAGTGGCGATTTAATGGTTCCTCCCCCTTTGGGACCAGAAGGACTACTTGTTTTTGCAACCGATGGGTGTGAGTCGGTTGAAGGAACAGATACACTTCGCACCAACTTAGGTGTTTTGGTCATCTGCATCGCCTGATCAACTTCTACCTGATATACAGTTCCGTTAATCTCTACCTCTGCCACATTATCCTCCATGCTCACAATATGAGCATCATACTGATTGCCATTTATTTTAAACTTAAACTTTCTCATGACTATTTTAATAAATAATTATCACCGGGTGCTATTTACAACACCAAATATTAATCAACAAACGATCACACACAAATTCATCGAGGATTACGACGCAACCCATAGATTTTTGAACTCCATGGCGAATAGGTTCTTGACACCTGATTAATTGTCAAAACCGTGTTCTCATGGTCGTGCAATTGATTCTTGTGCATGTACAAAGCCATGGCAATTGCAGCATTAATTTCGCCAGAAGTGGTTGCTTTCTCGGGCATATCCGACTGCGGCACCGCATGCTTGGCTCCTGCCCCCTGACGGTTCAGGCTCCATCCCATGAACTTGAAAAATAAAAATAATACGATGAGTGCTAAAAAAACCACTCCCATTGCTATCATTGTCATACCGAAACCTTTAGGATCTACTTTAACAAACCGCTCGCCTCCTGTAATGGGCGAAGCGGTTAAATTACTACTACCGGGTGTCGTTTGCTTCAAATATGTCCATTGAGTTCCCCCATCTTCTAAGCGTCCCCAGGTCACATCATGTTGCGATTGGTCAGGAATTTTGACACTATCAACCAATGTTTTTCCACTGGCATCATATAGCGCCAATACACCACCATCCTTCAACTCAAAATTCAAATGAAGAATTCCGTTGGTGGGGCGATTATCTGCCCAAAACACCAAAAAACTTCTCGAAGGAATTTGTGTAATCATCTGTCCTTTGGGAATCCGATATTTGGTAGGTTGTTGCAAATCGTTGGTCAAATACATTCCTCCCATGTCAACGGTGTTATAGGCTGAATTAAAAATCTCAATCCAGGAACCATGACGACCATAATCATCAACATAATTGGAATCGTTGTGAACCAACAACTCGTTAATCCGCAAATCCAATGTACTTTGAGCATTCAGGGTGGCCACACCGGCCAGCCCTGTCAGCATCATACAGGCGGTTATCAAACATACTTGAATGTAACGCATACCGTAATATATTATAATGGAATATTTGAGTGCTTTTTGGGTGGGTTCACCTCTTTTTTGGTAGCCAACGATTTCAAAGCACGAATAATGCGGAAACGCGTATTACGAGGCTCAATCACATCGTCAATATAACCATATTTAGCAGCATTATATGGATTTGCGAATTGATCTTTATACTCATCTTCCGATTTCTTCACAAACTCCTCACGTTCAGCAGGATCTTCAATACTACTGATTTTTTTGCTTTGCAACACTTCAATAGCTCCTTTAGGCCCCATCACCGCTATTTCAGCAGTAGGCCAAGCGTAATTAATGTCTCCACGCAAATGTTTCGAACTCATCACGCAATATGCACCTCCGTATGCCTTACGCAATACGATTGTAATCTTAGGAACAGTGGCCTCTCCATACGCATAGAGCAATTTGGCACCATGAATAATAATTCCGCCATATTCCTGAGCCGTACCGGGCAAAAATCCTGGAACATCTTCCAGCGTCACCAAAGGAATATTGAATGCATCACAAAAACGCACAAAACGAGCCGCCTTACGCGATGCATTAATATCTAACACCCCTGCCAAATAAGCAGGCTGGTTGGCAATAATACCCACTGACACGCCATCAAAGCGAGCAAAACCGACCACAATGTTAGGGGCATAATTACGATGCACTTCCAAAAACTCGTGATTATCCACAATGGCGTGAATCACATCCTTCACATCGTAAGGCTTGTTCGGATTATCGGGAATAATTGTATTCAACGACTCCTCCAAACGATCAATCGGGTCATCACAAGGAACCAAAGGCGCATCTTCAAGATTATTCTGAGGCAAATAACTCAATAATTTGCGCAACAATAAAATACCTTCTTTCTCGTCTTCCGCAATAAAATGCGAAACACCTGATTTAGAACCATGAACCACAGCACCTCCTAATTCAGCATCGGTGACCACCTCACCCGTCACGCCTTTTACAACCTTAGGACCTGTCAAGAACATGTAACTGTTCTCCTTACTCATCACGATAAAATCGGTCAAAGCGGGAGAATAAACGGCACCACCGGCACAGGGACCAAAAATAGCAGACAACTGTGGGATCACGCCCGAAGCCATAATATTCCGCTGGAAAATCTCAGTATAACCGGCCAAACTGGTCACACCTTCCTGAATTCGAGCTCCCCCCGAGTCATTTAACCCAATCACAGGGGCTCCCACCTTCATGGCGATATCCATCACTTTGCAAATCTTTTGCGCATAAGTCTCAGACAACGATCCACCAAATACGGTGAAGTCCTGCGCAAAAACATAAACCACACGACCATCAATAGTACCGTGGCCTGTGACCACACCATCACCTAAAAACTTGGTTTCTTCCATACCAAAATTGGTACAGCGGTGTGTCACAAACATGTCAAATTCCTCAAAACTACCCTCGTCCAACAACATCTCAATGCGTTCACGAGCGGTCATTTTTCCTTTTGCATGCTGTGCATCAATGCGTTTTTGACCGCCACCCAGCTTGGCTTTGGCCCGCAACTCTATCAGCTGTTTAATCTTTTCTTGGTTCAACATACGTCAATCCCTTTATGATGAGTGTTTATACTGTTTCGATGAAATATTACTTTTTTGGATCTTCACACAATTCGGTCAACACACCAAACGTTGACTTAGGATGTAGAAAACCAATGTTCAAACCTTCAGCACCTTTGCGAGGTGTCGCATCAATCAACTTCACCCCTCGCTCTTCAGCCAATTTCAGCTTATCTGCCAAGCCATCAACCGCAAAAGCCAAATGATGAATCCCTTCACCCTTTTTCTCAATAAACTTACCAATAGGCCCTTCCGAATCAGTCGACTCCAGCAATTCAATTTTCGTTTGCCCGACTTTGAAAAAAGCTGTTTTTACCTTCTGATCAACTACCTCCTCTACGGCATAGCAGGTTAAGCCCAATACTCTTTCATAAAAAGGAATGGCCTCATCTAAACTCTTCACGGCAATACCAATGTGCTCAATATGCGTCGGTTTCATGTGTAAATAATTAAAGAAATTTATACTTAATCTGAACGCTACAAAAGTAGATGATTTTACACGGATATGCAGCAATAAAAACAATAAAAATGGCTGTTTTAAAACATATACACTCCCATTTTCAGAGAGCAAGTCACTTATTTCAGGCATAAAATCACACACAACAACCTCACCCCGTAAGTATTATCACTTAAATCTTAATCCCCCTAAACCCTCTTCTGAACGTTCCCCTTCGGCTCGGGCTTTCCGCTCCAATCCCTAACGCCTAATACCCAATAGCACCCCATCTACAAACAGGCTTCACATCAAGCCCCCAATCCAACTCAATAAAAAACTCCGTGCCCCTCCATGTCACCTCTGTGCAACTCTGTGTCACCCACCATTACACAGAGCCCACCGAGAAGGCACTAAGATCCACAGAGCAACAATTCGTTCCATTAGTACTAATCGACGCAGTCGCTTTGCGAAGCATAGTTATTGTTGTCTTCGACGCATTGCGAAGCAAAGAATTCGTATAATTCGTGTAATTCGTGTAATTCGCGGTTAAAAAAACTTTTTCTACCTGATCCCCTCGTGCACTTCGCGGATAAAAAAGTCTACAACGCAAAAAAGCCAGCTGATTACTCAACTGGCTTTTCTAAAAATCGGCGGCGACCTACTCTCCCACTTCTATGCAGTACCATCGGCGCGGCAGGGCTTAACTTCTCTGTTCGGAATGGGAAGAGGTGGAACCCCTGCGCTATAACCACCTTAATATTTTTTTAGACTTTCAGACTTCAGACATTTAGATCTCAGACATCTATATCTGTCTGTCTCTTTGTCTTCTTCTCTTTCTTGTCTTTTTATTGACACTAGCAAATTCAAAATCAACGACATCCAACATACAGTCCATGCAGAAGCTTCGGGTAATTAGTACTGCTCGGCTTTGATGTTACCACCTTTACACCTACAGCCTATCAACGTCATCGTCTTTAACGTCCCTCAAGGAGATCTCATCTTGAGATGGGCTTCGTGCTTAGATGCTTTCAGCACTTATCCCTTCCACACATAGCTACTCTGCGCTGCCCCTGGCGGAACAACAGATACACCAGCGGTATGTCCATCGCGGT